>NZ_RAVT01000039.1 GCF_013464915.1 Stenotrophomonas maltophilia | reverse complement strand
CCCCCCCCCCCGCGCCCCCCCCCCCCCCCCCGSCACTACCGAAGCGGCGCGGTAGATCCACGCCATGCGTGGATGCGCCCCCACCCGGTACAATCACCGCTCTGTTTTCCCCCAAGCACCGGAGTGACCCATGTCCCGCCAGATCATCAACACCGAAAAGGCTCCCGCCGCCATCGGCCCGTACTCGCAGGCCGTGCGCGCCGGCAACACCGTGTACTTCTCCGGCCAGATCCCGCTCGACCCGGCTACCGGCGACATCGTCGGCGCCGGTGACGTCGAAGCACAGGCACGCCGCGCCTTCGACAACCTCAAGGCCGTGGCCGAAGCCGCTGGCGGCTCGCTGGACAAGGTCGTGCGCCTGGGCCTGTACCTGACCGATCTGGGCGAGTTCGCCAAGGTCAACGCGGTCATGCAGGACTACTTCCAGGCCCCGTACCCGGCCCGTTCCACCATCGAAGTCTCTGGCCTGCCGAAGGGCGCCAACTTCGAGGTCGACGCGGTGATGGTCATCGACTGACCGCCACGTGGCACGCAAGGCGGCGGTCACCCCGGTCCTGTCACCGTCCGGCGAAGCATCCCTGGCGATGCTCGCTGGCGTCGGTCCGGCCGTGGCCGCCAAACTGCAGGCGCGTGGCCTGGCCACCCTGCAGGATCTCTGGCTTCATCTGCCGCTGCGCTATGAAGACCGGACCCGGCTGACCCGCATCGAAGACCTGCGCAACGGCGTGCCGGCGCAGGTGGAGGGGCGGGTGGTCGCGGTCGAGCGCGGCATGCGCTACCGGCCGATGCTGAAAGTGGCGGTGGAAGACGAAGGGCAGGGCACCCTGGTGCTGCGCTTCTTCCATTTCCGCCAGCAGCAGGTCGGCCAGTTCGCGGTCGGCAACCGGCTGCGCTGCTTCGGCACGCCCAAGCCGGGCCACCTGGGCCTGGAAATCGTCCACCCCAGCTACCAGGTGCTGGGCCGCAACGACGATCCCGAACTCGGCGACCGCCTCGACCCGGTGTATCCCACCGTCGAAGGCGTGGGCCCGATGACCATGCGCAAGCTGATCGGCCAGGCGCTGGATCGCCTGCCCGAGGAAAGCACGCTGGAACTGCTGCCCAGCGGTTGGCTGGATGGCCTCGGCCTGCCGTCGCTGCGCAGCGCGTTGCTGACCGTGCATCGGCCGCCGCCGGATGCCGATCTGGCCGCCCTGGCAGCAGGCACCCACCCGGCGCAGCGTCGCCTGGCGATGGAGGAACTGCTGGCCCACCACCTCAGCCTGCGGCGCCAGCGCATTGCCTTGCAGGCGCACCATGCGCCGCCGTTGGCCGGTCCCGGCAAGCTGGCCAAGGCGCTGCTGAAACAGCTGCCGTTCGCGCTGACCGGCGCACAGGCGCGCGTGTTCAAGCAGATCCGCGAGGACCTCTCACGCCCCAGCCCGATGCTGCGGCTGGTGCAGGGCGACGTCGGTTCCGGCAAGACCGTGGTTGCCGCACTGGCCGCGATGCTGGCAGTGGAGCAGGGCAAGCAGGTCGCATTGGCCGCCCCCACCGAACTGCTGGCCGAGCAGCACCTCAACAACCTGCGCGGCTGGCTGGAACCGCTCGGTGTGCGTATCGCCTGGCTGGCCGGCAAGGTCACCGGCAAGGCGCGCGCCAAGGTGATGGAGCAGGTCGCCAACGGCGAGGCGCAGGTGGTGGTCGGCACCCACGCGCTGATGCAGGAAGCGGTGGTGTTCCAGGATCTGGCACTGGCCATCGTCGACGAGCAGCACCGCTTCGGCGTGCACCAGCGCTTGGCCCTGCGCGACAAGGGAGCGGGCGGCAACAGCGTGCCGCACCAGCTGGTAATGACCGCCACGCCGATTCCGCGCACGCTGGCGATGTCCGAGTACGCCGACCTGGATGTCTCGGCCATCGATGAACTGCCGCCGGGCCGCACCCCGGTGCAGACCGTGGCCCTCAACAACGATCGTCGCCCGGAGCTGATCGAGCGCATCGCCCTGGCCTGCCAGGAAGGGCGGCAGGTGTACTGGGTGTGCACGCTCATCGAGGAAAGCGAAGAACTGGATGCCACGCCGGCGCAGGCCACCTACGAATCGCTGCAGGCGCTGCTGCCGGGCGTTCGCGTGGGGCTGGTGCATGGCCGGCTGAAGGCGGCGGAAAAACTGGCGACGATGGTGGCGTTCAAGACCGGCGAGATCGATCTGCTGGTGGCGACCACGGTGATTGAAGTCGGCGTGGACGTGCCCAACGCCTCGCTGATGGTGATCGAGAACGCCGAGCGCCTGGGACTGGCCCAGCTGCACCAGCTGCGCGGCCGCGTCGGCCGTGGTTCGGCGGTGTCGCGCTGCGTGCTGCTGTACCAGGCGCCGCTTTCGCAGATGGCGCGCGAGCGGTTGCAGACCATGCGCGAAACCAACGACGGTTTCGTCATCGCCGAGAAGGATCTGGAACTACGCGGCCCCGGCGAACTGCTCGGCACCCGCCAGACGGGACTGGCGGGCTTCCGCATCGCCGATCTGGCGCGCGATGCTGGCCTGCTGCCGGGCGTCCACGACCTGGCCGAACGCCTTCTGGACCAGCAACCCGCGCTGGCCGACCGCGTGGTGCAGCGCTGGATCGGCACCGCCGTGCGCTACGCCTCGGCGTAAGCGCCCCGGGGTCGGATCCCTTTGCGCAGCGAAGGGCTCTGACGCCATGCCCGGGACGCTTATCCACGCATGGCGTGTATCTACAGCGCTACAGAAAGCCCTTTCGATCATTTCCATGTTCATCCACGCATTGCGTGGACGTGTCGACCAAGGTCGACAGCTACCAGCAGCGGTAGCGATCTGTCGAAGGCGGGGTGGGTCCGGTGGCAGGGGTGTGAGCGGCATGGATGCCGCGACCAAGCCCCCATGGGTGAGGGCGCTTTGTTTGCGAAGCACTGCTTCGCAAGCGCCCGAACGCACAGCCGCCAGCGGCTGGGCCGGACCGCGGAGCGGGGTTTACGGCGTCCCCCGCAACCGGACCCACCCCGCCATCCCTCAGGAAACCAGCTTTTGCCGTTGCTCTGGCGTTTGCCGTTGATTCGGCGGGTGCAGGGCGCAGCCCTGCCGAACCCCAACCCCCCGTACTTGCAACGGTCATCATCCCGGTCCACACTTCGTTGCCGATCTGAAGACGGCAACGATGACCCACAAGATCCCCCTGTTGATCGACACCGACCCCGGTGTGGACGACGCCCTGGCCCTGCTGATGGCCTTTGCCGATGAACGGCATGACGTGGTCGCCCTGACCATCGCCGCCGGCAACGTCGGCCTGCAGTACACCGTCCGCAACGCGCTCAAGCTCTGCGACATCGTCGGCCGCGCCGACGTACCGGTGTTTGCCGGTAGCCCGGATCCGCTGCTGCATCCCTCCGTCGACGCTGCCCACGTGCATGGCCGTGATGGCTATGGCGACGTGGACCTGTCGCCGCCCAGCCGCCAGGCCGAAGCCGAGCACGCGGCGCTGGCCATCCTGCGCCTGTCGCATGAGCACGCCGGCGAACTGATGCTGGTGATGCTCGGCCCGCTGACCAACCTGGCCCTGGCACTGAAGCTGGACCCGACCCTGCCACAGCGCATCAAGCGCATCGTGGTGATGGGCGGCGCGGTTACCTGCCACGGCAACATCACCCCGGCGGCCGAATTCAACATCGCCTTCGACCCGGAAGCGGCGCACGTGGTGTTCACCTCGTTCAAGCGCCTGCTGGTGTCGGACTGGGAAGCCACCGTCGCCCACGGTCTGCCGCTGGAAGATGCCGAGACGTGGCTGCAGGCCGACTCCGATCGCGCCCGCTTCTACGAGCTGATCTCGCGCAAGACCCGCGCGCTGTCGGAAGACGCCAAGGGCGGCCGCTGGTACACCGCCGATGCGGTGGCCATGGCCTGGGCGCTGAACCCGGAAGGGCAGCTGCAGGTGGAATCGCGTCCGCTGAACGTGGAACTGAACGGTACGTTCAGCCGCGGTGCCACCATCGTCGACTGGAACCGCCAGACCGGCCAGCCGGACAACTGCGATCTGCTGATGGCCTACGACCAGCAGCGTTTCGAGGCGCTGGTGCGCCGGGCCCTGGGCGCGGACTGAAGCCGATTGACCGGCACCGGTTGCCCCGGGCGGCAACCGGTGCTTATAATGCCGCTCTTGACCACCAGCCCATTTACGGTGTGAGCCCATGAAGGCCGATATCCATCCGAACTACCGCGACGTCGTCTTCCATGACGTCACCTCCGATTTCAAGATCCTGACCCGCTCGACCATGGCGACGAAGGAAACCATCAAGTGGGAAGACGGCAACGACTACCCGCTGGTGAAGGTTGAAATTTCCTCTGCTTCGCACCCGTTCTACACGGGCAAGCACAAGGTCATCGACACCTCGGGCCGTATCGACAAGTTCCAGAAGCGCTACGCGCGCTGATCTGTCGATCCTGCTTCGAACCGACGGCCGCGCTCTGCGCGGCCGTTTGTTTTTCCCCAACGCCTGCCCAACGGGCGTTTGGATGGACGGAACACTGCGTTCGTGTGACAGCGCTTTTGCCGATCCGGGCCGCTCAACGGCCGGCGTCTGGCCGCCTGTCGTATACGACTTCCGTCTAGCACCCGACAAATGCTGCTGTGCGATAATGACCTGATCCCCGGCACAGGCCGAGGACGTCATTCACGTGCCTGACCAATGCGCTTGGGCAGGCGCCTTCCCATGAAGGAGCGCACACAGTGTCCGATCTTGATCAGGTCACGCTCAACGCCGGCGATAAGTCGGTCGTTCTGCCCGTCATCAAACCCACCCTTGGCAACGACTGCGTCGACATCGCGAAGCTGACCAAGGAAACGGGGTATTTCACCTACGATTCCGGCTTCACCGCGACGGCCAGCTGCAAGTCCGCCATCACCTACATCGACGGCGACAAGGGCGTGCTGCTGTACCGCGGCTACCCGATCGAACAGCTGTCGGAAAAGTCGAGCTACGTCGAAGTGGCCTACCTGCTGATCAACGGCGAGCGCCCGAGCGCCGAGCAGCTGAAGGCCTTCACCGATGAGCTGGCGGCCGAAGCCAACGTCGACGATTCGATCAACACCCTGATCGGCAGCTTCGCCAAGGATGCCCACCCGATGGCCATCCTGGCCGCTGCGATCGCGCAGCTGTCGGCCATCTACCACGACTCGCTGGACCTGTCCGACGCCGAACAGCGCCGCCAGGCCGCCGTGCGCCTGATCGCCAAGGTGCCGACCCTGTCGGCGCTGATCTACCGCCACGGCAAGGGCCTGCCGGCCAACAAGCCGGACACCTCGCTGGACTACGTCAGCCGCTTCCTGAAGCAGACCTTCGAGTCGGCCGATGGCCAGTACGATCTGAACCCGGACGTGGTCAAGGCGCTGGACCTGCTGTTCATCCTGCACGCCGACCACGAGCAGAACGCCTCGACCTCGACCGTGCGCCTGGTCGGCTCGACCGGTGCCAACCCGTATGCCTCGGTCGCCGCTGGCGTCACCGCGCTGTGGGGTCCGGCCCACGGCGGTGCCAACGAAGCCGTGCTGAAGATGCTGGAAGAGATCGGCACCGCCGACAATGTCGAGTCCGCCGTGCTCAAGGCCAAGGACAAGACCTCCGGCTTCCGCCTGATGGGCTTCGGCCACCGCGTCTACAAGAACTTCGACCCGCGCGCCAAGGTCATCGGCGAGATGACCAGCAAGGTGCTCAAGCAGCTGGGCGTGCAGGATCCGCTGCTGGACGTGGCCGTGAAGCTGGAACAGGCCGCGCTGCAGGACGAGTACTTCGTCGCCCGCAAGCTGTACCCGAACGTCGATTTCTACAGCGGCATCATCTACAAGGCGCTGCAGATCCCGACCGAGATGTTCACCGTCATGTTCGCCCTGGGCCGTACCTCCGGCTGGGTGTCGCATTGGCTGGAACAGCAGGTTGACCCGGAAATGAAGATCGGCCGTCCGCGCCAGGTCTACACCGGCAGCGACGTGCGCGACTACCAGGGCTGATCGCCCCGCGTAGGTAGTGCTGGGAACGCCCCGCATCTGCGGGGCGTTTTTTTTTGCTTCGGCTCTGGTCGCTGCCAACCCGGGTTGGCATGCAAACCCGTACCCGGCACTACGCCACCGAATACCGGCTCGGCGAACACCCCAACGCGCGCCGGAACGCGGCGGAAAACGCGCTGGGACTCGCATACCCCAGGTCCAGTGCCACACGGGTCACTGCCTGTCCCTGGCCCAGTCGTTCGATGGCCGCCAGCAGGCACACCTGCTGCCGCCACTCGGCGAAACTCACCCCGGTATCCGCGCGGAACATCCGCGTGAACGTGCGCCGGCTCATGCCCGCATCCGCAGCCACCTCATCAAGCCCGATGGCGAGTGAGGGCGCATCGAACAGCACCCGGCAGACGCGCGCGAGGCGTGCATCGGCAGGCAACGGTGCGTGCAGGGAAAGCATCGGCATCGACGCGATCTCCGCTACCAGCAACTGCATCAGTTTGCCTGCACGTCCGTCCTCGTCGTACAGCGCGGGCAGGTCCACTGCGCCCTCCAGCAGCTGACGCAGCAACGGCGAAACGGCATACACGTGGCACTGTGCCGGCATCGCCACCGCGGCGGCCGCCGCGATGGAAAGGAATGCGTTGAGCATCGTCACCGGCCCGCGCATGGTCATCTCGTGGGCCAGCCCGGCCGGTACCCAGCAGGCGCGCTGTGGCGGCACCAGCCAGCGCCCCTGCGGTGTCGTCACGCTGATGGTGCCGCTTGCGGCGAACGCGAACTGCCCGCGTCGATGGGCATGGCGGGGAAAGGTGGACGACGCCGCGTAGTCGTTCGAGGTGACCACGACGTCTCGCGGCAGGTCTTCGTAGGGATCGAGCAGCGAATTGCGCATGGCCCGGATTCTATAGCGGTTGACCCGTCATCGACGGTGGGCCGGGCCTGCGCTGCCTAGCATCAACTCTCCTCCTCACTGCGGCAATTCTTCATGGTCAACACCTTTCATCGCGTGGGGCAGGGGCCTCACTCCGTCCTGGTCCTGCATGGCTGGTTCGGCGACGCCCACGCGTTCGAACCGATCGAGCCGTGGCTGTCACGCGATCACTTCAGCTACATCTTCATGGACTGCCGTGGCTACGGCGGCATGCGCGATGTGGCGGGGCAGTACAGCATCGACGAAATCGCCCGTGACGCACTCTCGCTTGCCGATGCACTTCAGCTGGAGAGGTTCAGCGTAGCGGGGCATTCCATGGGAGGCATGGCGATCGAGCGCATTGCCGTGCTTGCGCCCCAGCGGGTGCGGTCCATGCTGGCCATCGCACCCGTTCCCTGTGGTGGTATCGCCCATGACGCAGCTGCGCGGCGCCTGCTGGAGGATGCTGCTGGAAGCGTGGCCAGCCGAAGGGCCATCATCGATCGCAGTACCGGCAGGCGGCTGCCTGCAGCCTGGTTGGACTGGAAGGCTCGTTATTCAATGGAGCACGCCACGCCCGGCGCGTTTGCTGCCTATCTTCCCGCGTGGGCAGATACGGATTTCAGCGACGAGATCGTCGGCGAGCACCGGTTGAAGGTGCTGACAGGCGGGCACGATCCGACCTTCAACCGATCACTGATGGAGCGCACCTACCTGCGCCGCTACCGGCAGGCCACGCTGCAGGTTCTGGAGGATGCGGGGCACTACCCGATGAACGAGACACCCTTGGCCCTGGTCACGGCCATGGAATCGTTCCTGAGAGCAGAGGTTCATGACTTCTGACGCTGAATGTCGCTTCCACATGGCAAGGTCGACACGCGTCGGTTCAAGCCGATCGGCATCGATGTTGATCGCGTCACCGTGGTGCCCGCAGGCCGAGGCTCGCGTGCTGCACGCATTATCAGAATGAGCATTCGACTCAACAAAGGCAAGGCAATGAGGTTTATTGCATTTAGCTAGTGAGGGAATTTGTATAACTCTCAAACATTGAGCGTCTTCAAGGATTCTCCTTAGCGTTCAGTATTTTAGGAAATCTTGAATGGTCTGCATGGCCATGCGTTCCTAACATTCTCTCCGTTGCCCGCAACCACCTCTGCGGGCGGCGCCGCTCTTCCTCTTTCCAGGGGAAGGGCGGCTTTCATCTTCCCTGTCCGAGAGAGACAACCCATGCATGCCATTCTGAAGAAGACCGCGCTCGCTGCAGCGCTGGTCACCGCCACCCTGTCCGCCAACGCCGCCGAGACCCACATTTCCGTCTGGGCCCAGGTCGATACCTCGCTGGCCCTGTTGAAGGATGACGGCACCGCGCTGCCGGACGTCGTCAACCTGGTGCACAACCCGGCCAGCGGCCTGGCGCCGTGGAGCCAGCAGGTGCGCATCTACACCAACGACATCGCCAAGGACGTCGAGATCCGCCTGGTCAACGCGGCCTCGCTGGTCGCCACCGACGCGGCCGGTGCTGCACCGGCCGTGCCGCTGCGGGTCACCCTCAACAACCAGGAACTGACCGTGGCCAGCAAGGACTTCCTCGCCAGCGACCTGTACAACGGCGGTGTCCCGGGCGGCTCGGTCGCAATGCCGCTGTCGATCGCGCAGACCACCCGTACCCCGATCACCGTGGCCGGCAAGTACGAAGGCATGGTCAGCATCGCGATGGCGCAGAAGACCACCTCGCCGTAATACCTCCCCGCGCCGGCCCGGTGATCGGGCCGGCCGCTTCCGGCAGCACGCCCATGAATATTCCCGCACCCGCCGTCACCCGGCTGGCGATCGCGCTTGCCCTGTCGTTGGCCACACCGTGGGTGATGGCACGTGGCGTGCCGCCCGGCTTCGAAGATCTGGTCGAAGGCCAGGTCGAACAGCTCGACGTACGCCTGTTCGGCCGCTCGGCCGGGCTGGTGCCGGTGCGCGTCACCCTGGAGCACGTGCAGCTGCAGGATCCTGCAGCCGTGCTCGGCGCCTTGCAGTTGTCGCCGGAGGCACAGCAGGCGCTGTTGCCTGCGGCATCGCAGCCGATGCCGCGCAACAGCCACCTGGCCTGCCGCTTCGGCGGCGGCACCGCAGGCTGCGGCTATCTGGACCCGCCCGATGATCCCGCCGCCGTCCGCGCGCTGTACGACGAAGGCGAGGGTGCCGTGCGCCTGTTCGTGGCCCGCCAGTGGATCAACGGTGAACCGGCGGCCGAGCGCTTCCACAGCGTCAGCGCCAACGCCGAGAACGCCTTCCTGCACCAGCAGTCCATCAACATCAGCGGCAGCCGCGGCGCGCAGGCGTTGTCCGCCCAGGGCGTGGGCATGCTGGGCGTGTTTGAACGCGGCCACTTCGCGGCGGAGTGGAACTACAGCCAGCAGCGCTACCGCAACCTGCGCATGCGCGATGACTTCCAGCTGGACAACGCTTACTACCGGCATGACCTGGGCCCGCAGCACTACCTGCAGCTGGGCCGCATGGACCGGCGCAATCTGTCCAGCCCGCTCGGCGGCACTTTCGGTTTCGGCATGCTGCCGCTGGACCGCTTCCAGGGCCTGCGCCTGGGCACCACCCAGGCCTACGTGGATGCCGAGGCCGCCGTGCAGGCGACCCCGCTGACCGTGCTGCTGGCACGCGATGCCCGCGTGGATGCCTTCGATGGCGACCGCCTGCTGCAGACCTTCTACCTGCAGGCCGGCATCAACCAGCTCGATACCCGTCGCTTCCCGTTCGGCAGCTACACCGTCAGCCTGCGCATCCTGGAAGACGGCGTGCTGGTACGCACGGAAGAGGCGCCCTTCGACAAGGGCGGCGACTGGACCGACAGCAGCGTGCAGTGGTTCCTGCAGGGCGGGCGCCGCCATGAGCGCCGCCACTCCCGCTTCAACGACGAGCTGGCCGCGATGGCCGGCCTGCGCGTGCCGCTGGGCCGCGACGTGGCGGTCACAGCCGGGGTGGCCGACATCGGCGGCTACAGCTACGGCGAACTTCGGCTGGACCTGCGCCATGCGTTTGCCACCCAGGACATACGTGCCAGCTTCAGCGGCATGCAGGGCAGCGACGGCAGCCATGGCCAGCAGCACCAGCTGACCTACCGCCACCATGCTTCCTGGAGCGTCTACCAGCAGCGGCTGCGCGGCAAGGCCTGCCAGTTTGTGGACGATGCCCGCGACCGGCTCGGTTGCGCCGATTCGCTCAGCGCATCGATGGCACTGCCGCTGGCCGGTGGCAGTGCCTACGTGGGCTACACCCGCCGCCAGACCTGGCGGCCCGGGCGCGATCTGCCCGGAGCCAGCGACGATCCGCTGGCCAGCCTGGACCCGTTGCTGCCCCCGTTGCTGCCCGAGCCCGTGCGGCAGCCACACCTGAGCCGCACCTGGCAGGCCAGCTACAGCCGCACACAGCGCTGGAGTGATTTCAGCGTGGGCACGCGGGTGGGCATCTGGCAGCAGGACACCGAAGGCACGCTGCGCAGTGGCCGCGACCGCGGCGTCTACCTCAACCTGAGCCTGACCCGGCTGCAGCGCAGCGAACGTGGTTCCGCACAGCGGCGCTACAGCGCCGACCTGCGCCAGTCCGAACACGCACGGCCGGACATCAACTACAGCGCCAGCCAGAGCCTGCGCCAGGACTACGACAACCAGTACCGCGAAGTCTCCGCCGAACTGCGCGGCAACAACAGCGACCGATACAGCGCCACCGTGGCTGCGCAGCTGCAGAACGGCATCGGCCATACCGGTGCCACCGTGGTGGCTTACCAGCAGCGTGGCCGTAGTGAAATGGCTTACAGCGCCAGCCACAGTTCCGGCCTGGCGCTGGGCGCACGCGGCCTCTACTGGGGTGGCGGCCTGGGCGCTGAAGCCGGCCTGGCCGTGCAGGTGGACGACACCGACGATCTGGACCTGCGCGGCGTGGCCGCCGAACTGCAGGTGGGCGGCCTGCGCCGGCAGAAGCTGGCGCTGGGCGAGCGCCGCCTGCTGCCGCTGTCGGCGTACCAGTCGCACCGCGCCGAAGTACAGGATGCCAGCACGCTGGACAGCATCGCCGCCATCCGCGTAACCGGCGTGGGCGGTGCGCGCCCGCTGTTCCTGCCACCGGGCAAGCTGATGCGCATGCCGATCCCGATCGAGGTGACCTACACCTTCATCGGCAGCGCGCAGGACATCGCCGGGTTGCCGCTGGGCGGCGCCCGCATCCTCAACGCACCGGTGCCGGGCACCGGCGCCAACGGCGGCTTCGTCGCCGATTTCCCGCGTCGCGAACGCACGCTCTACCTGCTGCAGGACGACCGCCTGCTGCAGTGCCCGCTGCAGGTGCGCGAGCGCCGCAGCGTGGTGCTGCTGGTCGGCGCCGTGCAGTGCGAGCCTCTTGCGGTGGCCCTGTTGCCGGCCGAAATCCGCCAGCAGGCCCGGGTAACCCGCCTGCTGCAGGAACAGGCGCTGATCGCCGCGACGCCCCAGACCGCTGCTGCAGGAGGAACGCCATGAGGCCGGGTGTTGTGTGGATGTGGGTGTTGCTGGCCAGCGTGTTGATGGTGCCGGGCGCGTGGGCGCAGCGGCCGCCGGAGACGCATCCGTCTCGTGGCCTGGTGATGAAGAACGTAGCTATGAACTGGGACAGATCAGCTATGCCGGAGGACATCGAACTCTGGGCGCCCCGCACGGTCCTCGCATACGACGGCGATGATCTGACGCTGGGCTATGGACAGCTTCATGTCGTGTGCGTGTCCAACTCAAATCCGAATCGAGGGAGCTGCCCAGAAGCTGGCATCGAGGAGGCTTCGTTGGGCTTGCGGGAGATTGTTCTTTCGTTCGTTGAAAGGCGATCCCAGCAACGAACAGATCTGCGACTTCGCGGCGGCATCGAGCGCGCGCTATCCGGGAGAGCCTGCCTTGGAAATTTCTGGCAGAACGGGATACTCGCGCCTTGGTCGACATACAGCCTGAAGTGCGCACTTGACGAACCTGCCGGTACGGGAATCCAGCTCCATCTTCCCAGAGCCGAGTTGGCTCAACTCGTGGCGGGCGTCTGGAGCGCACAACTGGATCTGAAGGCGAACACGCCTTCGGAGCAGGGCGTGGAGTACTACTCCTTCAAATTTGACTTCACCATCACCGACTACGACGCGGTCTCCATCTACTTCCCGGAGTTTCCGCAGACCACCCCCAACGTCGATCTGAATCTCCGCTACGACCCGCTCAACCAGACGGTGGGCGGACGCAAACCCCTGGAGATGTGCCTGTACGACGGCCTCGGCTCGCAGAGTGAATACCTCGGTGTCACCGTCACCGACACCAGCGGCCGCACGCCCGGGCCACTCGGCTATTCGCTCTGGCACGACGATGGCGGCAGCGGTGACGACCAGCGCCTGGATTACATGATCGAGCTGGAACATGCCGGCGCGCGCCGCCGCATGGCCAGCGGCGTGGAGGAACAGCTGCGCGACATCGACACCGCGCAACTGCGGCTGGTGCTGCTACCGGGCATGACCCAGCCGGTGTTCTGCGTGCCCACGCCCCTGCTGCTTACCACACCGCGCGTGCCCATCACCGAGCAGCGCGCCGGCGGCTACGAGGGTGAACTGAAAGTCCAGCTGCGCCTGCCCACCACCCGTCCCTGATCCCGGAGACCCCAATGAAACCGATGACATTCGGAATGCTGTCGCTTGCCCTTGCGGTGGCGCTGCCCGCGCATGCCAATCTCACCGTGCATCCCATGCGCGCATCGGTGGAGGTGAAGAAAGGCACGAACATCCGTGTCTACTCGCAGTCCACCCAGCCGCAATATGTGCAGGCCTCGATCCGCCGCATCGACAACGCAGCGCAGGCCGACGAAAGCGAGGTGGAGATCGAGCCTGCGGAGGCGGCCATCGCGATCACGCCCGGCAAGTTCGCCCTGGCCGGCGGCGGCAATCGATTGATCCGTGTCATTCCGTTGCAGCCGGTCACCCGGGAAACGGCCTACCGGGTGTACTTCGAAGGCGTGCGTGGGCCGGAAGACACGCCGCTTGAACTGAACGGACAGGCTGCGCAGGCGAATGTCGGTGTCAGCCTGGTCTGGGGCGCACTGGTGAACGTGCTGCCCGATGACGGCACCGTGGACTTCCGCATGGACGGCGACCAGCTGCGCAACACCGGCACCCTGCGCCTGGGCATCACCAGCATCGCCGAATGCCAGGGCAGCCGCTGCACCGCGCACGATATCTCGCAAAGCCTGTACCCCGGCAGCGCCCTGCAGCTGCCCTTCGTGCCATCGGCCGGAAGCACGTTGCAGCTGCGCTACCGCCTCACCCGCGATGGCTATCGCGAACACATGAAGACCTTCGCCCCCTGACCGCTGAATACCGCCGTGGCCGGAACGCCACGGCGTTTCCTTCGGTTCCTCTGTTAAGGAGTTTCCATGAACAAGATCTATCGACGCATCTGGAGTCTGGCCAAACAGTGCTGGGTTGTTGCCAGTGAATTTTCCACGCCGCGCGGGAAGGCCAGCCAGTCAGTCGGTGCTGCCGCGCTGGCGGTGGCGCTGACCTTTGTTGCGCCATGTGCGCTTGCCGACGCGACAGACACGGAGGAAAAGTCTTTCGACTGGTCCCGGGTATCCGCACGCAGCTTCCTGTCCGGTACCTTCGATGCGGGCCTGATCGCGGCCTCTTCGTCGATTCTCTATCAGACGGTCCATCAGAGTTCGGTCACGACCGACTCCAGCTACCGCAACTCCACCGTGGAGGGTGACCACATGCTGGTGCTGGGTTCTCGCTCCAGTCTGTCGGGTGACAACTCGGTGGGCTTCGGCAACCGCATCTTCTCCTCGGGCAGCCACAACGTAGCGGTCGGCGTGGAGGCGAGAGTCGGTGGTGGTGGTTACGGCACGGCCGTAGGCGCCAAATCATGGGCCGATGGACTGGGCACAACGGCTCTGGGCCACAACGCGCGCGCCTACTCGGAGAACTCGATTGCGCTGGGCAGCGGCGCGGGTACCAACAGCAGCAAGGCCGGTATCTCACGCATCGCCATCGGCGGTGATGCGTATGCCGGCACCAATGGCTGGACGGGCGCCATCGCATTGGGTGGGAAGGCACGCGCTGACTATGACGCGCTGGCCATCGGCTACGAAGCCAAGGCGACAGCGAACGGTGCAATCGCGCTGGGTCGTGGATCGATTGCCAATGAAGCAAATTCCGTTTCGGTGGGCGACAGCAGCACCAAGCGCCGCATCGTCAATGTCGCCGATGCCAGGCTGTCTGCTGCAAGCACCGATGCGGTGACCGGCAAGCAGCTGCACGCCACCAACCAGAGCGTGGCAACGGCCCAGAATACCGCCAGCGAGGCTAAGACGGCTGCGGATCAGGCACTGGTGAACACGCGGTTGGTCACCCAGACCTCGGCCAGCAGTGCCATCCGGCTGGGCGGTGACAACACCGGCACGGTCATCAACGTGGCCAACAAGAACGGCACCAAGCGCGTGGTGCAGAACATCGCCAATGGCGTGGTCAGTGCCACCAGCACCGATGCAGTGACCGGCCAGCAGCTGCATGCAACCCAGCAGACGGCGAACGCGGCCAGCGCAGCGGCTACCGCCGCGCAGACGGCAGCGACAGCGGCCAAGTCCACCGCGGACGCGGTCAATGCGGCCGTCCGCGCGCGGGCCCTTTCGCTGGGCGAGGGAGCCTTGGCTGAAACCAACAGCTATGGCATCAGTACCGCACTGGGCCACAATGCCAAGGCCTACAACGGGCAGGGAGTGGCCATGGGCTACGACGCCCTGGCCGGCGTCGACAAGGATGGCGTCAAGGTTGCCGGCGCCAATGGCGGTGTGTCCATCGGTGCACGCACGCGCAGTGGCAATGGCGCGGTCGCGCTGGGCCTGCAGGCCAATGCCGCGGCGGATCGCAGTGTAGCGGTTGGCCATCAGTCGTCCGCGCAGGGGCTGTATGCAGCGTCGCTGGGCTTCCAGAGCACGGCCTCCGGTGCGCAGGCCACTGCGTTGGGGCGTGGCAGCGCTGCCGCGGGCGCGCAGGCCACCGCCGTGGGCAATCAGGCCGCCGCATCGGCCGCCAATGCCACTGCACTGGGTGATCGTGCGGTGGCCAGCCATGCAGGTTCGGTAGCTCTGGGCAACGGCTCGCAGACCTCGGCCGGCAACCAGGTCTCAGTGGGCAGCGCTTCACTGCAACGCAAGATTGTCAACGTGGCCGACGCAGCGCTGAGTGGTACCAGCACCGAGGCGGTGACCGGCAAGCAACTGCATGCCACCAACAGCAACGTCACCACTGCGCAGAACACCGCGACCGCAGCGCAGACGACCGCTACGGCAGCCAAGACCTCGGCGGACAGCGCGTTGGCGCAGGCCACCATGCTGGGTGGTCTGGTCGGGCAGGTCTCGGCGACCGGCAATGTTCGTCTGGGTGCCGAGAACACCGGCACCATGCTGGACGTGCGCAACAAGGCGAATGCGAACCGCAAGATCAGTGGCGTTGCTGATGCCGCGCTGAGCGGCACTAGCACCGAGGCGGTGACCGGCAAGCAGCTGCATGCGACCAACAGCAACGTCACCACCGCGCAGAACACGGCGACGGCCGCACAGACGACCGCCACAGCGGCGAAAACCTCGGCGGACAGCGCGTTGGCACAGGCGACCACGCTGGGTGGTCTGGTCGGGCAGGTCTCGGCAACCGGCAACGTTCGCCTCGGTGCCGAGAACACCGGCACCGTGCTGGACGTACGCAACAAGGCGAATGCCAACCGCAAGATCAGTGGCGTTGCTGATGCCGCGCTGAGCGGCACCAGCACCGAGGCGGTGACCGGCAAGCAGCTGCATGCCACCAACAGCAACGTCACCACCGCACAGAACACGGCGACAGCGGCCCAGACGACCGCCACGGCGGCCAAGACCTCAGCGGACAGCGCATTAGCGCAGGCGACCACGCTGAGCGGTCTGGTCGGGCAGGTCTCGGCAAGTGGAAATATCCGCCTGGGCGCGGAGAACACCGGAACGATTGTTGACGTGGCAAACAAGTCGGGGGCCAAGCGGCGCATCTACAACGTGGGCAACGCCGTGCTCAGTGCGAGCAGCACCGATGCGGTGACCGGCCAGCAGCTGTTCGCCACCAATGAAGTGGCACGGGTGCAGGGACAGACGATGTCGTCGCATGCGTCGCAGTTGACCGCCCACGCCGTCCGCATCGACGGAAACCGGGATGATCTGGATCTGCTCCGCCAGGAATTCGATGCCTTCACGCCGGATCTGGAGGGGGTGGTGAAGTTCAGCGAGGACCGCAGCGTGGTCGAGATGGGTGGTGCTCGAGTAACCGGCATCGCAGATGGCGATATCAGTTCGGCTGCGAGTACGGATGCTGTTAGTGGTGGGCAGCTGTTTGCAACCAATGAACGAATCGGTCAAATGGAGGAAGGGCGTAGGTTCCTCAAGATTGGAACGGATGAGTTCAGCGAAGACGCGACAGCAGGTTGGTTTGGTGTGGCGATTGGTGAATCCGCAGAGGCATCACCAACGAATGAAGGTGGAACTGCTGTCGGTAGCTTCGCCAAAGCTTTGGGCACTAACTCTGTTGCATTGGGGCGTGCTGCATTTGTTGCCAATAACGCAACGGAGGGGTTTGCTCTCGGAGCGAGCTCTCGTGTTGAGATCGATAGTGGCGTGGCCCTGGGTGGACGGGCAGAGGTCAAGGCCGGCGCCAGCAATTCGGTAGCCTTGGGGTACGGCTCGCACGCAACTGAAGTTGATACGGTCTCAATTGGAAATGACAGGTTGAAGCGGAGGTTGGTGAACGTGGGACGCGGCTCCTCTGAATCCGACGCCACAACCGTCGCCCAACTCAACGAGTCCCTCTCCACCCTCGGTGGCGGTGCCGGGCTGGATGCCAGCGGCAACGTGGTCGCTCCTACTTATACCGTGCAAGGCGGCACCCAGCGGACGGTCGGCGATGCACTGACGGTCCTGGACAGCACGACCACCAAGACGGGTACCCGCGTGGGAATGGTCGAGAGTCAGCTGCGTTCGATGTTCCAAGGCGGCGCCACCACCCAGGCCGGCGGCGTCGGCCAGCTGACCCTGGCCGGAGCGAACGGCATGGTGCTTACCAACCTCGCCGACGGTCGGCTGGCAGCGGGCAGCCGCGATGCGGTTACCGGTAGCCAGCTGTATGCGGCCAAGCAGGATATCGCGCGCAACAAGAGCGAGATCGAACAGATGAAGGAACAGCAGGATCAACGGGTGAGTTCCGCTCGCCAGGGCCCGATCGACTTTGCTGGTGCTCGTGTCACCGGTCTGGCGGAAGGGGATATCAGCTCTGCAATGAGCAGCGATGCAGTGACTGGTGGGCAGTTGTACACGACAAACAGCAAGCTCGCTGATCTGGAGGATTCGCAGAGATTCTTGTCGGTAGGCTCCGCTGGTCCGGGAGTTTCAGCCAAAGCTGGCTTGGTAGGGGTTGCCCTCGGTGATTCGGCCGTGGGAGTAGGTGAAGGAGCGGTCGCACTGGGGAGTTTCTCCCGCGCAGGAGGCAAGAACTCTGTTGCACTTGGACGTGCTGCGCATGTCATGGAATCTGCGGAAGATGGTTTCGCGGTGGGCGTAAGGTCAGTGGTGAGCGCGGAGAAGGGAATTGCCATAGGCGCTGCCAGCGCGGTTCAATCGGGCGCCACCTACAGCGTAGCTATTGGTAGTGGTTCCATCGCTAGGGAAGCCCTTACGGTGTCGTTCGGAGAGGGCGCGCTTCAACGCCGCCTTGTAAACATCGCCAACGGCCGCCATGCCCACGACGCCACCACCGTAGCCCAGCTCAACGACACCCTCCGCACCCTCGGCGGCGGTGCCCACGTCGACGCCAACGGCACCATCGTCGGCCCCAGCTTCAACCTGCAGGGCCGCGCCCACTCCACTCTGGGCGATGCTCTGAGTGCGCTCGACGGCGCCGTCACCTCCACCGGCTCGCGCATGGACCGCGTGGAAGGGCAGCTCCGCTCCGTCTTCCAGGACACCCCCGGCGCTCGCGCCGACGGTATCGGACAGCTGACCCTGGCCGGCGCACAGGGCATGGTCATTTCCAACGTGGCCAACGGCCTGATCGCGGCCGGCAGCCGCGACGCGGTCAACGGTGGCCAGCTGCATGCCATGCAGCAGCAGCTCAACGGTCGTGTGGACGGCCTGGAAAGCCGCCTGGACGGCCAGCCGCAGGGCCGGTCGCTGAACCTGGCATCGGCCGATGCACCGGCATCGTCGCCGGCACCTGCCAATGAACCGCCGGCTGCGGAGGTCAGCGGCACGCCGCAGGTTGCCTCCAACGAGGCGGGCAGCCCGCCCACGGCATCGTCGAAGAAGGATGACAGCCCGTCGCCGAAGCCGCAGATCGACACCGCCGAACTGGAGAGGATGCTGGCCCGCGCCAACGAATACACCGATGGCGCCATCAGCAGCGTCGAGCGCCGCCTGGACAAGATGGACAAACGCTTCAACCGCATGGCGGCAATGAACAGCGCACAGAGCGCGATGGCGATGAACACCGCGGGCCTGGCCACCTACAACCGCCTTGGCGCGGGCGTGGGCTATGCCGAAGGCGAATCGGCCATGGCCGTCGGTTACCAGCGCGTGCTCAACGACAAGGGCTCGGCCACCTTCAGCCTCAACGGCGCGTTCACCAACAGTGGCGAACGCACCGTCGGCGTCGGTGTGGGTATCGGCTGGTAAGCAGTGCGGCCCCGGCGTGTTGCGCGTAATGACCCCCGCCGCGCCGGGGCCCTTGCCGAGGAGATGGCAATGTACCGATGGGCAAGTCGATTCATCAGCTACCGCACGTTCTATCTGTGGCGTGCGCGGTATTACTACTACACCCGGCGTGTGGATGTCTGGCTGTTGGCCAATGTGCTGTGCTTTGCAATCGTGGTGTTCGTGCTCTGGTACTACTGGAAGTTCAGTACCGTGCCGCCACCACGGCTGCATCCGCAGGCGGCGGCAGTGCGGGTGGAGGGCATCACCAATGAAGTGATCCTCCGCATCGCGATGGTGCGCCACGCTGGCAACCCGGCGGGCCAGGAATTCACCACGGGGGAGGACATCCGCGCCAGTACACTGCGTACGATGCGGGTGCGGCAGGTGCTGGATGGCGAGGTGGCATGGCGATTGAAGGCCAACCTGCTGGCGGACATCGCCGATTACATCGAGGCGACCGATGGCTGTGTGCCGTATCAATGCACGCGGGTGCAGGCGCACATCAGCCTGCTGCGCGAGGCCGCGGCGGAAAACAGGGGCATCAACCGGGCGCTGCAGCCCATCCTGGATGGACCTCGTGATCTGGTACCCAGTCTCGAAGGCGTCGAACGCCAGCGGGTGAAGAGCGGCTGGTCGGATTCGTTCAGCGACATCCACCACCAGGCATGGTTGTTGAACGACCTTCGGATCATGCACGCGCGGATGATGGCGGAGTATCCCAGGCGCGCGCCCGCGCCCTGGTTGCCGGAGTGGCTGTTGGGCCCCGGGCCCACCACCGGGGGCGGAATGCCGCGGTAGCGCATTGGCCATCGGGAGGGGGGCGGCGGGTCCGCCTGGACGTGATGAAGGAGGGGCGAATCTGCAACTTGTTGCATGGCATCGGGCCCGGCCTGCACGGACACTGCGCACCCTCCTTTTTCAACCGGGCTCCCCCGCCATGCATGTCCCTGCCCGTCATTCAGCTTCACGGCCCCTTTCCCGCAATCTGCTGGCCATGGCGATCTTCGCCTGTGTGCTGCCTGAGCCTGCTGTTGCCAGCACGCCGCTGCCGCAGTTGATTGCCGATGGCAGCGCGCACGACGCAGCAGGCAGCTACGAGACGAACGAGGCAGGGGCGGCGGGTCATGCACTGTTCGCACTCAATGGCGGCAGCATCGAAGCGGCCGCGCCGGTGTCGGTCACTACCTACGGGCAGGGCGCGGCAGCCCTGCGCGCCGAATCCGGTGGCCTGATCCGGCTGCACGGCGGAACAGTCAGCACGCAGCACGGGCGTTTGTCCGATGCCATCTCGGTAGCGTCGGGCGGGCGGGTGGAGCTGCTGCGGGCCGCCGATGGAACCGGTGTGCGGGTGTCCACCATCGGCCTTGGCAGTGCCGCAGCCCGGGTGGATGGCGGATCGCTGCTGATGCAGGGTGCGCACTTCAGCACCGCGGGCAACTCAGCCACGGCGGTGATCGCTGCCGGGGGGGCACAGGTGCAGGTGGACGACAGTCACCTCACTGTGGCCGGTGCCGGTTCCGAGGCCCTGCGTATCGAACAGGGTGCCACTGCAGACGTGACCCGATCGGTGCTGCGTGCCAATGGTTGGGGCAGTGCGATAGCGGCCGTGGCCAGCGGCGGCAGCCTGCGCCTGCAGGGCAGCTTGCTTTTTGCCGGGCCCTCTGCACAGGGCCTGCGGGTGGAGCGCGGTGGCAACGCGGTACTGGTTGACACCCATCTGGACGCAGACGGTGACCCAATCGGTGTCGTGCCGATGGCCGAGGTCGATGGTGGTACGTTGCACTGGCGCGGGGGGCAACTGTTCGCATTTTCGGAACACAGCAGCGGCATCACGCTGCGGGGCGACAGTGTTGCCAAACTCGAGAACCTGCGTATCGAGACCGGCTTCCATGCGGTTTCCGCGACCGATGGCGACGACGTCAGCCTGGATGGGGTGGACATCCATACCCATGGCGGCACTGCTGCAGCGGTTCACCTGGGCGCGGCCAGCTTCACGATGCACGGTGGCAGCATTCTCACTTCGGCCGGCAGCGCGGTAGCGCTGGACAACCGTGCAGGCGATGTCCGTCTGTACGATGTGCGATTGACTACGCTTGGGCCGTCCTCGCACGGCCTGTATGCATCGATGGATACGGGCCGTGGCCAGCCCTCCATCCAGGCCGATGGCGTAGCCATCCAGACCCATGGCGCAGGTGGCATCGGTGCAGTGGCGCGGCTGGGTGGCCAGGTGGCGCTGTCCGGTGGCTCCATCGTCACGTCCGGCGAAAAGGGCCATGGCGTGCTGACCGGCGGTGCCGGCGGCATGACCCTGTCTGGTACCGATGTGACCACGACGGGTCGCGGTGCCTGGGCGGCGGTGATCAATGACAACGGCATGCTGGCCATTGATGGTGGGTCGTTGCTGGCCGAGCGCCACGGTGCGCTGTGGATACGCAGCGCCCGCCAGCTCACCGCGCGCAATGGTGCACGGCTGGCCGGCGGCAACGGCGTGCTGGCGCAGGTCGATGCTGCATTCGCTGCACCGTTCACGTTCGATTTCAGCGGCGATGTGGATGCAGTGGGTGACATCGTGATCACCCCGGAAGATCTTGCCGCGGGCATCCCGGTCGCCGTGGACCTGCGGTTGAACCTTGCCGATCGATCACGGTGGCAGGGCAGCAGTACCGTGCTTGCACAGGCGACCTTGTCCGGGCACAGCCAATGGACGCTGACCGGTGATTCGCGGGTCGGATCGCTGTCGCTTGATCGCAGTACGCTGCAGCTTTCCCAGGGGTATGCCGGTCGCTTCCACCGCCTTGTGGTGGGTGGCGACCTGGACACGCATGGCAGTCTGCTGGTGTTCAATGCGGCGCTGGGCGGTGACGCGTCCGCGACCGACTTCCTGCACGTGCTGGGCAGCACCCGCGGCGATGCGGCGGTCCAGGTCAACAACGTGGGCGGGCTGGGGGCACAGACGCAGAACGGTATCCAGCTGATCCAGGTGGAAGGAAGCTCGGACGCGCACTATTCGCTGTCCGGGCGCGCCGTTGCGGGTCGCTACGAGTATTTCCTGCACAAGGGCGGCATTGCCGACCCTGCCGACGGTGGCTGGTACCTGCGCTCGGCGCTGGCCACCGTGCCCGACCCCTGCGAGAGCGATCCGCAGGGGGCAGGCTGCGCGGTGGTACCGCCGCCGGAACTCTGCCGTGAAAGCCTCGGTGGGCTGCCGTGCGATGACGGCCCGGGTGTAACGCCTGATCCCTGCGAGGTGATTGAAGGCGATGGTTGCACGGGGTTGCAGCCCCGCATCCTGCGCCCGGAGGCGGGTACCTATCTGGCCAACCGCATCGCCATGGACCGGCTGTTGCAGCATGGCGCGCACGACCGGGGCGTCCGTACAGGCGACGGTGTGCAGGGCTGGGTCCGCACGCATGCCGGGCAGGTGCGGCTGCCTGGCGTGGACAACCAGTTGTCCCTGCGGTCGCAGCATTCCGTGCTGCAGCTGGGCGCCGACGTGGGTGTATTCGATGCGGCGCGCACCCGTGTGGGGGTGATGCTGACCGCTGCGCGTGCCAGAACCCAGGCGCGGTCGGTGCTGACCGATTACCAGGCGCAGGGCGACGTGCAGGGCGCTGCCGTGGGTGTCTACGCGAACTGGGCGTCCGACGTGGCCTACGTGGATGCGTGGACGCAGCGGGGTCGATTCCGCAACCATGTCGATGGCGATGCACTGGCGCGTGAGCACTATCGCAGCCATCTGTGGCAGTCCTCGCTGGAAGCGGGCTATCGCTTCGGTGTGGGCCGCGTGGGTTCCACCGCACTGAGCCTGCAGCCCGAACTGCAGTTGGTCCACACCCGGTCGCAGATGGGCACGCATGTGGAGCACACGGGTACCGAAGTACGCCAGCTGCAGTCCAACCGGCTGTCGGGGCGATTGGGGCTGCGCCTGCAGGCCGAGTCGCGCATGGGATCTGGTGCGACGGTCAACCCGTATCTGGCGGCCAACTGGTACCACCAGGGCACCGCGCCGCAGGTTGCGTTCGATGGCGAAGCCTTGGGCGCAGGCGTTGCGCGCGATCGCTATCAAGTCACCGCCGGCGCGCGCATCGCCTTCCGCTCTGGACTGAACGCCTGGGGTGGCTTTGGCCTGATGCGGGGTGACCAGGGGTACAGGGAAGCCAATGCACAGCTTGGCTTCGCCTATGACTGGTAAGCGCACACCAGCGGTCAGCCGCCGATGTAGGCGGTGATCTCGGCCTCGGCCAGCAGTTGCCGCAACTGGCTGATCGAGGCGCGCCGCATCGGCTTTTCATCCACCGGCGAAAGCGGCGCCTGGCGCAGGGCATCGTAGGGCAGTACGGCAAGGTCGAAGGTCAGTTCCTCGGCACTGAATACCCAGACCGGCACATCCAGGATGCGCTCGCGGTCCATCCGCAGGCGCCGCGTGCGCGATTCGGCCGGAATGCGGTGGTCTTCCAGGAAGTGGTGTACGGCTTCCGGGTCGTCGCTGTGCAGGTGCAGCTGCACGGGGCTGTTGGCGTCGGCGGTGCCCTCCAGCACCGGGCCAGCCAGGCGCGGGGAGAAGCCGTGCAGGAACTCCAACGCGCGCATTGCGGCCTCGCGACGACGCTGTAGTTCGTTGCCGTGCCGGGGCCCGGAGAACAGCCGCTGGTACTCGCGCAGGGCGTCTTCGATCTCGGTATTGCGGGGCAGGGAGGCATCGTCGTGGATGCCGAGCCGGCTGGCGGCCTTCAACTTGGCCTGGTGGTAGTCGCGGATGCCGCCTTCGGCCATCAGGCGGGCGGCTTCGTGGGCGAGGCGGTGGCGCCGCTCGCGGGTCTGGCTGGCAGCATGCTGACGGGCGCGATGCATGCGATGACTCCCTGTTGCGACCTGGCTACAGACTAGCGCACGGATGTGACATCTGCGTGGGTATGTGCGGTTGCCGTCGATCCCGTAGAGCCGAGCCCATGCTCGGCTGCTCTACCGCGGGCCCCGGGAGCCGAGCATGGGCTCGGCTCTGCAAAGGCGGTGCCAACCAGGCGCTTCCTCAGAAGATATCGAACGCGGCGGCGTCGGCCTGCGGCGTATTGAGGTTCAGGTCGTAGTCGGTCAGGCGGTCCATGTCTTCCACCTTCACCCACTCGGTGGCGCCGTTGAGGGTGGCCTGGACCATGCCGCTGGGCGGGTCGTTCTGCGCGATCGGGGTGTCCTTCAGCGCGGTGCGCATGTAGTCGATCCAGATCGGCAGCGCGGCCTTGCCACCGTATTCGCGGTAACCCAGCGAGCGGAAGTCGTCGCGGCCCACCCACACGGTGGTCACGTACGGGCCGCCGAAGCCGGAGAACCAGGCGTCGCGGTGGTCGTTGGTGGAGCCGGTCTTGCCGCCCACGTCCTCGCGGCCGAGCACCTTGGCCTGGGCACCGGTACCGCGCTGGACCACGTCGCGCATCATCGACACCAGCTGGTAGGCAGTGCGGGCATCGATCGCGCGCGGGGCGGTGCGGGCATCCGGGTTGACCGGTGCGGCCGGGGTTTCGGCCTTGGCTTCGGCCTTGGCCGCGTCGGCCGGGTCCACCTTCGGGGCCGGGGCGCCGAAGTTGAAGCCGTCCACCACCTGGTTGACCGGCTGGTCGCTGCTGCCGGCGCAGTCGCGGCAGGCCAGTGCCGGGTTTTCCTTGAACACCAGGTTGCCGTCGCGGTCGTTCACCTGGTCGATCAGCCAGGTGTCCACGCGCGAGCCACCGTTGGCGAACACGGCGTAGCCGCGGGCCACCGACAGCGGGGTCAGCGAAGCAGTACCCAGCGACATCGACAGGTTCGGCGGCAGCTCCGATTCGGCGAAACCGAACTCGCTGATGTACTTGCGCGCGTAATCCACGCCCATGCCATCGAGCAGGCGCACCGAGACCAGGTTGCGCGACTGCACCAGGGCTTCGCGCAGGCGCATCGGGCCGCGGAAGCCGCCGCCGTCGTTCTGCGGGGCCCAGGTCTTGCCGCGGCGGTCGCGGAACACCACCGGAGCGTCGAGCACGATCGAGGCCGGGTTGTAGCCCTTGTCGAAGGCGGCCGCATAGACGAACGGCTTGAAGCTCGAACCCGGCTGGCGGCGGGCCTGGGTGGCGCGGTTGAACTTGTTGCCGGAGAAGCTGAAGCCACCGACCAGCGCCTTCAGCGCGCCGTTGTGGGCATCCAGCGAGACCAGCGCGGACTGGCCGCGCGGAATCTGGTCCAGCAGCCATTCGCCTTCCTTGGCACCGGCGCGCACGCGCACGATGTCGCCGCGCTGTACCAGCTTGCCCGGGGTCTTGTTGGTCCACTTGGCGGCACCGGCCGGCAGCACGATCTCGCTGCGGTTGGCCAGCACCACGGTGGCGCTGCCATCGGCGCCGGTGCTGGCGACGATGGCCGGCAGCAGGCCGGCCTGGCCGAACATGCCGCGCAGATGCTCGGCCAGGGCGGCGGCGTCTTCGCCGGCACCCACCTGCACCTGCTTCTCCACGCCGTGCCAGCCGTGGCGGTGGTCGTACAGCAGCAGGCCGTCGCGCACCGACTGGTTGGCGGCGGTCTGCAGGGTGGAGTCGATGGTGGTGGTGACGTGGTAACCCTTGTTGACCACGTCACCGCCGAAGCGGGCGATCATTTCCTGGCGCACCAGCTCGGCCACGTACGGGGCATCGACCTGCACCGGCGGCTCATGTGCGGTGGCATGCATCGGCACGGCCTTGGCCGCATCGGCCTCGGCCTGGCTGACGAACTTCAGGTCGGCCATGCGCTGCAGCACGTAGTTGTCGCGGCGCTGGCGGGCACGTTCCGGGTTGGAGATCGGGTTGCCCGAGGACGGGAACTTGGGGATGCCGGCCAGCGAGGCCATCTCATCCAGGTCCAGCTCGTTCAGCTTCTTGCCGTAGTAGAACTCGGCGGCAGCGGCCACGCCGTAGGCGCGGTTGCCGAAGAAGCTCTTGTTCAGGTACAGCTCGAAGATCTCGTCCTTGCTCAGCTCGGACTCGATCTTCCGCGCCAGCAGGATCTCGGCCAGCTTGCGGGTGTAGCTGTACTCGGAGCTGAGGAAGAACTGGCGGGCCACCTGCTGGGTGATGGTGGAACCACCCGGCACGCGCTTGTCGCTGGTGGTGGCCAGCAGCCACACCGCACGGCCGATGCCCATGTAGTCCACGCCGCCATGCTCGTAGAAGCGGGCATCCTCGGTGGCCAGGAACGCTTGCTTCAGCTTCTCCGGCACGTCCTTCATGGTGATCGGGGTGCGCCGGGTCTCGCCGAACACCGCCATCAGCTTGCCGTCGGCAGCATAGACGTACATCGGCTCCTGCATTTCCACGTCGCGCAGGGTCTGCACGTCGGGAAGCTTGGAGGACACAGCGTAGTACAGACCGCCCACGGCGGCCGCGCCGATCAGCGCCAGGACCAGGACAATCAGGAAGATCCAGCGCAGCCAGCGGCGGAGTCGAGTCATCGGGTTCAGATTCCGATTGCGAATTTCGTGGTCGCAGAGTATAGATTACGCAAGGTGGCGGCTGGGGTTGGCACCGGGGAGCGCAAGGGGAACAGTCAGGGGCTGCATCGTGAATCCGTGAGGAACTTCACAGCAGGGCCGTTGCCATTTGCTAAGAATACGTTATTAATGCTCGGGCGCAGGTCTTGCGTCCAAGTGCCCGTCGGCAGGGGAGAAACCGTGGGGCTCATCCCAAAAAGTCAGTCGCCGCTTGTAGGCGTCGACATCAGTTCGACTGCGGTAAAGCTTTTGCAGCTGTCCCGCAGCGGCAATCGTTTCCGTGTGGAACATTACGCTGTGGAACCTCTTCCGCCGAATGCGGTGGTAGAGAAGAACATCGTGGAAGTGGAGGCCGTGGGTGAGGCCATCCGCCGTGCGATGAACCGTTCAGGCAGCAAGGCCAAACTGGCCGCTGCTGCCGTCGCCGGGTCGGCGGTGATCACCAAGGTGATCCCGATGCCGGCCGAGCTGGACGAGAACGACATGGAAGCCCAGATCGAGCTGGAAGCGGTCAACTACATTCCGTACCCGATCGAGGAAGTGAACCTGGACTTCGAGGTGATCGGGGCGATCCCGAACAACCCGGAGATGGTCCAGGTGCTGCTGGCCGCGTCGCGTTCGGAGAACGTGGAACTGCGCCAGTCGGCACTGGAACTCGGTGGCCTGCAGGCCAAGGTGATGGACGTGGAGGCCTTCGCGGTCGAGAACGCCTACGCCCTGGTCGCCAGTGAACTGCCGGTGTCCAGCGACGGCGTGGTCGCGCTGGTCGACATCGGCGCCACCATGACCACGCTCAATGTGCTGCGCGGTGGCCGCAGCCTGTACAGCCGCGAACAGGTGTTCGGTGGCAAGCAGCTGACCGACGAGATCATGCGCCGCTACGGCCTGAGCTACGAGGAAGCCGGCCTGGCCAAGCGCCAGGGCGGGCTGCCGGAAAGCTATGAGATGGAAGTGCTGGAGCCGTTCAAGGAGGCCACGGTCCAGCAGATCAGCCGCCTGCTGCAGTTCTTCTATGCCGGCAGCGAGTTCAACCGTGTCGACCACATCGTGCTGGCCGGCGGTTGCGCCGTGCTGGGGGGCCTGCCGGAGATGGTCGAAGAACAGCTGGGCGTGCCGACCGTGGTCGCCAACCCGCTGGCACAGATGACCCTGGGCCCGAAGGTGAACGCGCATGCGCTTGCCCAGGATGCCCCCGCGCTGATGATCGCCACCGGTCTGGCGCTGAGGAGCTTCGACTGATGGCACGCATCAATCTATTGCCCTGGCGCGCCGAGCGGCGCAAGCAACGCCAGCGCGAGTTCTACGCAATGCTGGGCATGGCCGCCATCGGTGGCCTGCTGCTGTCGCTGCTGATCTGGTTCTACTACGACCGCCAGGTGAGCGGCCAGATGGACCGCAACGCCTATCTGGAAGCCGAGATCGAGAAGGTCAAGGAACAGAACAAGGAGATCGACCGCCTTGACGCGCAGAAGGACCGTCTGCTGGCCCGCAAGAAGGTGATCGAGGAACTGCAGGCCAAGCGCTCGCAGATGGTCCACCTGTTCGATGCGTTGGTGCGCACGATTCCTGACGGCGTGGTGCTGACCGCCCTGCAGCAGGAAGGGGACATGCTCACCCTCGAGGGACGCACCCAGTCCAATGCACGCGTGTCGGCTTACATGCGCAACCTGGAAACCTCCGGCTGGATGACCAACCCGGAGCTGTCGATCATCCAGGCCAGTGCCGCGGACAAGGGTGCGGCCGGCCCGGTATCGGACATCAAGGCGCTGCCGTACATGTTCAAGGTCACGGTGAAGCTGCCTGCGCAGAGCGAAGAGACCGGCACCCCCGGTTTGAACGCCGATGGCAGCGTGGCGGCCGCGCCGGCTGCAACGCCCGCGGTGGCGCCGCTTGCCGCCGGCCCCGATGCGGCGGCCCCGGCCG
>NZ_RAVT01000038.1 GCF_013464915.1 Stenotrophomonas maltophilia | reverse complement strand
CACCGGCGGCCAGGCCTGAGGGCAGCCGCCTGGCGCAGCCGCCGCAGGCCTCTTACGCCCCGCTGCAGGGGGATCGCGCATGAGCCAGAAAATCGATCTGAAGAACCTGGATTTCAACGACATCGGCAACTGGCCGCAGAAGGCCAAGATCGTGTTCTGCTCGTTGCTGGCGCTGGTCATCATGTTCGTTGCGTGGATGCTGCTGATCAGCGGCAAGCGCGATGAACTGGCCAGCCTGGAATCGAAGGAAAGCGATCTGCGTACCGAGTTCTCCAAGCAGCAGGAACGCGCGGTGAACCTGGGGCCGCTGAAGCAGCAGCTGGCGCAGATGGAGCAGGTGCTGCAGCAGATGCTGCGGCAGCTGCCCAGCAAGACTGAAATGCCGGACCTGATCATCGACATTTCGCAGACCGCGCTGTCCAGCGGCCTGACCAGCCAGCTGTTCGAGCCGGAACAGGAGCAGGTCAAGGAGTTCTACGCCGAGAAGCCGATCAAGCTGAAGATGGTGGGCAGCTACCACCAGTTCGGTGCGTTCGTCAGTGGCGTGGCCTCGCTGCCGCGCGTGGTGATCCTGACCATGCACGACATCAACCTGAAGCCGGCGGACAAGGCCGGTGGCGGTTCACGTGCCGGTGCGCTGGAGTTGTCCGGCACGGTCAAGACCTACCGGTATCTCGACGAGACCGAGGTGCAGGAACAGCAGAAGGCTGAAGCCGGCAAGGAGGGCAGCAAGTGATCCGTTCCTTCTTTGCACGTTGCGGGATGGTCGCTGCCGTGTTGCTGCTGGCCGCCTGCGGCCGTGGCGTGACCAGCACGCCGGGCGATGCGCCGAATCTCGAGAAGTGGGTGGAAGGCGAACGTGCCCGGCCGGCGCAGCCGCTGGAACCGTTGCCTGTGATGCAGCAGTTCGAGACCTTCGAGTACTCCGCGCAGGGCCTGCGTGATCCGTTCACCGATGCCTGGACCAATCCGCAGGGGAATGGCGGATTGCGGCCGGATCCGAACCGGCGCAAGGAGCCCCTGGAGGGCTTCCCGCTGGACGCACTGGACATGGTCGGTACCATCGGCACCGGCGGCGGCACCGTCGCGCTGGTGATGGGGCCGGACAAGGTGACCTACCGGGTGCGCCCGGGCGGTTACCTGGGGCAGAGCGACGGGCGGGTCACTGCGGTCTTCGAAGACCGTGTGGAGCTGATCGAACTGGTGCCGGATGGCGCGGGTGGCTGGCTGGAACGGCCGGCAACGCTCTCGCTTGAAGATCAATGATCGTTTACTGGGGATAGCACGATGACCTTTCACCAAGCCAAGGGGCTGCGTCCCATCCGGCGCTCTACCTTGAACCGTGTCAGCGCGTTGGGAGTCGCGCTGATGCTGGCCTGCGCTCCGGCGCTGGCCGCCGCACCGGCGGAGAAGCCGGTGGGCACCACCGTCGCACCGGCCGCGGCACCCGCCGGCCTGTCGGTGGCCAAGATCGATTTCAAGCGCGGCGATGATGGCGCGGGCCGCCTGATCGTGCAGTTTGATGGCCAGGGCGCGATCCCGGACCTGCGCACGCAGGGCAACAGCGTGGTGGTCGACGTCGGCAATGCCCGCCTGCCGGCCAACCTGCAGAAGCCGCTGAACGTCGTCGACTTCGCCACTCCGGTGCAGCGCATCGACGCCAAACCGTCCGGCGCCGGCACCCAGCTGGTGCTGAGCACCGGTGGTGCGGTGGAGTCGCTGGCCTACCAGAGCGGCAACGAATACGTGGTCGAGATCAGCGCGCGGCAGGCTCCGGCCGCCGTCGGTGCGGTGACCGCAGGCAGCGTCACCCAGGCGGCAAAGGCCGTCGGCCAGCGTGGCTTCACCGGCAAGCCGGTGACCTTCAACTTCCAGGACGTGCCGGTGCGCACCGTGCTGCAGTTGATCGCCGAAGAGTCCAACCTCAACGTGGTGGCCTCCGACTCGGTGCAGGGCAATGTGACGCTGCGCCTGGTCAACGTGCCGTGGGACCAGGCGCTGGACATCGTGCTGCGTGCCAAGGGCCTGGACAAGCGACGCGACGGCAGCGTGATCTGGGTCGGCCCGCAGGCCGAACTGGCCAAGTTCGAGCAGGAGAAGGAAGACGCTCGCATCGCCATCGAGAACCGCGAAGACCTGGTGACCGATTACGTCCAGATCAACTACCACAGCGCCACCCAGATCTTCAAAGCCCTGACCGAAGCCAAGGGCATCGGCGGTGGTGGCGGTGGGGGTGGTGCAGGTGGTGGTGGCGGTGGCTCGTCGCAGGAGGAAAGTGGCTTCCTGTCCGGCCGTGGCCGCATCGTCGCCGACGAGCGCACCAACACGCTGATGATCAGCGACATTCCGAAGAAGATCGCACGCATGCGTGAGCTGATCAGCGTGATCGACCGCCCGGTCGACCAGGTGCTGATCGAGAGCCGCATCGTCATCGCGACCGATACGTTCGCACGTGAGCTGGGTGCGCGGTTCGGCATCAGCGGCAGCCGCGACAATGCCTACTTCAGCGGCAACCTCGAAGCCAACGCCAAGAACCGCGATGCCGACGTTACCGCCAATGCGACCAACGCCAAGGCGTACCGCGACTGGGTGGCGGGCGGCAGCACCGGCCCGGCGCCGATTCCGGTCGGTTCGACGATCACCCGTGGCCTGAACTGGGCGATGCCGGCGGCGTCCACCAACCCGGCGGGTTCGCTGGCGCTGTCGATCCTCAATGCCGGCTACCTGCTGGACGTGGAGCTGTCGGCGATGCAGGAGGAGTCGCGTGGTGAAGTGATCTCCAACCCGCGCGTGGTCACCACCAACCAGCGCGAGGCCCTGATCAAGCAGGGCAAGGAAATCGGCTATGTGACCATCAGTGCCGGTGCGGGCGGTGTGGCTACGCCGAACGTGCAGTTCAAGGAAGTGGTGCTGGAACTGAAGGTCACCCCGACCATCACCAACGACAACCGCGTGTTCCTCAACATGCAGGTGAAGAAGGACGAAGTGGATCGGCTGATCCAGCTGGAAGGCTATGGCACCGTGCCATCGATCAACCGCCGCGAAGTGAACACCGCGGTGCTGGTCGAGGACGGGCAGACCGTGGTCATCGGTGGTGTGTACGAGTTCACCGACCGCAACAGCATCAGCAAGGTTCCGTTCCTGGGCGATGTGCCGTTCCTGGGCAATCTGTTCAAGAAGCGTGGCCGCAGCAAGGACAAGGCCGAGCTGCTGGTGTTCGTGACCCCGAAGGTGCTGCGCGTGGCCAGGCAGAACTGAGCCATCGCAACCGCGACACGAAGAAGGGCCGCCATGTGCGGCCCTTCTTCGTTCACGCCGGACGCCATCCGTGGGCGACCCGGTAGATCCACGCCATGCGTGGATGAGATGCTTGTTCAGCCGTTCTTGATGCCAATCGCAAGGCACCCTGCGATGATGTCGGGAACCCGTGCCGTCCCGCGCCGGTCAAAGGCCCCCATGAACCTGCCACCGCCGATGCCCGAAACCGTCTCGCCGCCGCCCGCGCCGGCCGCCTCCCGTCTGCATGGCGCCTTCAACCAGCTGCGCGACGCGCTGTCGGCCGAAATCGTCGGCCAGGCGGCCCTGGTCGAACGCCTGTTGATCGCATTGCTGGCCGACGGGCACCTGCTGGTGGAGGGCGCCCCGGGCCTGGCCAAGACCACGGCCATCCGCGCGCTGGCCTCGCGCCTGGAGGCGGATTTCGCCCGCGTGCAGTTCACCCCCGACCTGCTGCCGGCCGACCTGACCGGCACCGAGATCTGGCGCCCGCAGGAAGGACGCTTCGAATTCGTACCCGGCCCGATCTTCCATCCGATCCTGCTGGCCGATGAAATCAACCGTGCGCCGGCCAAGGTGCAGTCGGCGCTGCTGGAAGCGATGGGCGAGCGCCAGGTCACCGTTGGCCGCCACACCTACGCATTGCCGCCGCTGTTCCTGGTGATGGCCACGCAGAACCCGATCGAGCAGGAAGGTACCTTCCCGCTGCCGGAAGCGCAGCTGGACCGTTTCCTGATGCACGTGCGCATCGGCTACCCGGACCAGGCGGCCGAATCGGAGATCCTGCGGCTCGCCCGCGAGCGCGCCCGTGGCGCACTGGGCGAGGCGGCGCCCGCACCGGAGAAGCTGCCGATGCAGGATGTGTTCGATGCCCGCCGCGAAGTGCTGGACCTGCACATGGCACCGGCATTGGAACGCTATCTGGTCGAACTTGTGCTGGCCTCGCGTGATCCGTCGCGCTATGACGCCGGCCTCGGCCGCCGCATCGCCTGGGGCGCAAGCCCGCGTGGCTCCATTGCGTTGGAACGCTGCGCACGCGCACGCGCCTGGTTGGCCGGCCGCGACTTCGTCACCCCCGACGATGTGCGTGCGGTCGCCGCCGACGTGCTGCGCCATCGCGTGCTGCCCAGCTACGAAGCCACCGCCGAAGGCTGGGATGGCGAGCGCCTGGTGCAGGAGCTGCTGGCCCGGGTGCCGGCACCCTGAGCCTGCGCATGACCGATCCATCCCCGGAAGCCACATCCACCGTCAGCGATGGCGACGGATTGCGCCCGCACCTGTCCGAACTGGTGGCCCTGCGCCGGCTGGCACAGCGGCCGCCGCCGCCGCGCCGTGGTCGCGCCGGCAATGCCGGGCAGGCGCCGTCGCCACTGCGTGGGCGTGGCATGGAGTACGCCGAGTCACGCGAGTACGTGGCTGGTGATGATGCCCGGCATATCGACTGGCGGGTGACCGCGCGGACCGGTCGTGCCCATACCAAGCTTTTCCAGGCCGAACGCGAGCGGGTCAGCCTGATCGTGGCCGATACTTCGCCGGCGCTGTATTTCGGCACCCGCGTACGATTCAAGTCGGTGCAGGCGGCCCGCGCAGGCGCCGTCGCCGCGTGGTCGGCGCAGCGTCGCGGTGATCGCGTGGGTGCCCTGCGCGGCAGCGACCGCGAAGCGCCGATTGCACCTGCGGGTGGGCCGCGAGGCGTGCTGCGCGTGCTGGACGCACTCACCCGCTGGTACGCGCAGCCGCCCGCCGACGATCTTGGCCTGGAGCGCGCGCTGGACCATGCCGCCCGCGTGCTGCGCCCCGGCGCGCGCATGCTGGTGCTGGCCGATCCGCAGCAGGCCGCGAAGATTCCCGTCGTGCGCTGGAGCGCGCTGGCCCAGCACCATGACCTCAGCCTGGTGCTGCTGGTCGATCCCCTCGAGCTGCAACCGCCCTCGGCGGCCCTGCAGTTCCAGACCGCGCAGCAGCGCATTGGCCTCGATCTGCGTCGCAGCGAAGTGCAGTCGCACTGGCAGGCGCACTTCGTCGAGCCGCTGCAGGCGCTGCGCCGCCAGTTGGGCGCACGCCGTGTCGACGTGCAGGTGCTGTCCACCGACGCGCCCAGCGACGCCTGGTTGGCACCGTCGGCGACCGAGGTGCCGGCATGAGCGCCAACCTTCCGCTGCGCGATGTGCAGCTGCCACCGGCACCGCCGTGGTGGCCGCCGGCCCCCGGCTATCTGATGATCGGCGGCGCGGTGTTGCTGGTGATCCTGGCGCTGGCCCTGCTGTGGTGGAACCGCCGCCGTCGCCGCCAACGCTGGTTGCAGGCGTTCGACCAGGAGTTGGCCACCGCCGCCGATGCCACCGCGGAACTGGCGGTGATCGCCGGCCTGCTGCGCCGCGCCGCGCGGCAGGCACAGCCGGGCAGTGAATCCCTGCGCGACGACGCCTGGTGGCAGCGCGTGGATCCGAAGGGCACGCTGCCCGGCGCGCGCCGCAGCCTGTTGGCCGAAGGTGCCTATCGCCCCCGCGTGGACGCCAGCGAAGTGGTGGCCGTGCGCCGCTGGGCCCGCGAGCGCTACCTGGCGATGCTGCTGGAGCGCCGCCGATGAACCTGCTGGCGAGTTACTGGCCGTGGCCGGACCTGCAGCTGGCGTGGCCGCTGGCCCTGCTGGCGTTGCCGCTGCCACTGCTGATGCGGTGGTGGAAGCGCCGCGCCGACCCGGGTGCAGCACTGCGCGTGCCGTACGCGGCGAGCGAACTGGAAGCGCTGTCCGGTGGAGGCCGTGTCGATGTGTCGTGGCTGCGCACGCTGCTGCTGTGGCTGGGCTGGTGCGCGCTGTGCATCGCGCTGGCGCGCCCGCAGCAGCTGGGTGAGGCCATCACGCCACCGCAGCAGGGGCGGCAGATGATGCTGGCTATGGACGTATCCGGCAGCATGGGCGAGGGCGACATGGTACTGGGTGGGCAGGCGGTGGATCGCCTCACCGCGGCCAAGGCCGTGCTGGCCGACTTCCTGGATCGTCGCGCCGGTGATCGCATCGGCCTGCTGATCTTTGGCGACCGCGCCTACACGCTCACGCCGCTCACTGCCGACCTGGCCAGCGTGCGCGACCAGCTGCGCGACAGCGTGGTCGGCCTGGCTGGCCGCGAGACGGCCATCGGTGATGCCATCGGCCTGGCGGTGAAGCGCCTGCGCAGCCAGCCCGAAGGGCAGCGTGTACTGATCCTGCTGACCGACGGCGTCAGCAATGCCGGCGTGCTCGAACCGCTGCGCGCGGCCGAAGTCGCGCACGCCGAAGGTGTACGCATCCACACTGTCGCGTTCGGTGGCGATGGCAGCATGCGCTTCCTCGGCATTCCGATTTCCGCTGATGAGGACCCGGTCGACGAGGCAACGTTGAAGAAGATTGCCAGCCTGACGGGTGGCCAGTTCTTCCGCGCACGCGATACCGCGCAGCTGGCCGGCATCTACGCCGAACTGGACCGTCTGGAGCCGATCGCGGCGAAGGGGCCGAGCCTGCGCCCGCGCGAGGAACGCTACGCATGGCCGCTGGGCCTGGCGTTGCTGCTGGGCGCATTGGCCTGGGTGTGGCCGGAGCGTCGTCGATGATCGCGTTCGCTTCCCATCTCCCGGACTGGAACGCGCTGCACTTCCTGCGCCCGGAATGGCTGTGGGCATTGCTGGCGCTGCCGGTGATTCTCGCCGTGGCGCTGTACCGGCAGCGGCGCAGCGATGCGTGGCGGCAGGCGGTGGATGCACATCTGTTGCCGCATCTGCTGGCCGCTGGTACGCGCCGTCGCATGCGGCTGCCATTGGCGGTGCTGCTGGGCTGGACGCTGGCATCGCTGGCCATGGCCGGACCGAGCTGGCGGCAGCAGGCTCAACCGATGTTCCAGCCCAGCGCACCGCTGCTGGTGGTGCTGGATCTGTCCAGCCGCATCACCGCCACCGACCTGCCGCCGTCGCGCCTGCTGCAGGCACGCGCCAAGGTCGGCGAGCTCCTGCGCGCACGCAAGGGCGGCCAGGTCGGCCTGGTGGTGTACGCCGAAGATGCCTACACCGTGGCGCCGCTGACCGATGACGGCAGCAACGTCGCGCTGTACCTGGATGCCTTGTCGCCGGATGTGATGCCGCGTGATGGCCAGCGTGCCGACCGTGGCATCGACTGGGCCACGCGGCTGATGCGGCAGATCGCTGCACCGCAGGGACAGATCCTGCTGGTCACCGATCAAGCCGATGGCGAAGCGGCATTGGCGGCCGCGCAGGCCCGTGGTCTCGGCCTGCAGGTGTCGGTGCTGGGGCTCGGTACTCCGGCGGGTGCGGCGTACCGCGACGGCAGTGGGCAGATCCGCCAGGCTGCACTGGATGAGGGCAGCCTGCGTGCCGTTGCCACGGCAGGTGGCGGTCGCTATGCGCGCATTGCCGCCGATGGCAGTGACCTGCGTGCGCTGGGCGTGCTCGATGCACGCGAGGGTGCGGCCGCGCAACGGCCGGGCGAAGGCAAGCAATGGCGTGATGAGGGCTTCTGGCTGTTGCCGCCGCTGATGCTGCTTGCGCTGCTGGCCTTCCGCCGCCGCGCAGTACTGGCGGCAGTGCTGGCGGTGGGCCTGTTGCCGTGGATGAGTGATGCGCAGGCGCAGGCGCCTGCCGCGTCCGCTTCGCAGCCGCCGCAGGGCACCTTGTGGAAACGGGCCGACCAGTTGCAGCACCAGCGCCTGGCCGACGGCGTGCAGGCCTACCGCAAGGGCGACTTCGCCACTGCGCGCAAGCAGTTCGAAGGCATCGACAACGATGCCGGCTGGTACAACCTGGCCAACACGCTGGCGCGCCAGGGCAGCTACGATGAAGCCATCGCCGCCTACGACCGCGCGCTGGCGTTGCATCCCGGCATGCCCGATGCGGTGGCCAACCGCGCGGTGGTCGATGCCGCGCGCAAGCGCAGGCAGTCGGGGGGGCAGGGCCAGGACCAGCAGAAGCCGCAGCAGAACGGGCAGCAGAAGCAGCAGAACCCATCCCAGGGCCAGCAGAACCCGCAAGGCCAGCAGCCGCAGCAGGGCCAGAAGGATCCGGGACAGGGGCAGCCACAGTCGCAGCAGGGCCAGCAGGGCCAGCCCAGGCCGGGTGACGACAGCACGCAATCGAAGCCGCAGTCCGGCGAACGCAGCCGCGATGGCCAGCAGGCGCCGCCGCAGGTTGAGGATGCCAAGGCCCAGGCACAGGCCGACGAGCAGCAGCGCCAGCGCATGCAGCAGGCGATGCAGCAGGCGCGCGAGGGCGAGGCGGACAAGGACGGCAAGCCGGTGCAGGGCAGTGACGGCCGCACCCCGCGCCAGCGCGAAGAGCAGCAAGCAGTGGAAGCGTGGATGCGGCGTGTTCCGGACGATCCGGGCGCACTGCTGCGGGCCAAGTTCCAGCTGGAAAACGAACGCAGGAAGAGGGAAGGGCGATGACGCGGGCGATCAACATGCATGGGCGCTGGCCATGGCGGGTACTGGCGGTGCTGCTGTTGTGGCTGCCGCTGCTGGCCTGGGCGCAACCGCGGGCCTGGCTTGACCGTGACCGCATCGCGATGGGCGATACGGTCACCCTCAACGTCGAGAGCGACCAGGGCGCGCCGGACTTCACCCTGCTGCGCAACGACTTCGACCTGAGCGGGCAGACCAGCAGCCGCCAGGTGGAGTGGAGCAACGGCAGCATGCAGCAGCGCAATCTGTATGGCGTGGCACTGACGCCACGGCGCAGCGGTGCGCTGGTGATTCCGGGCCTGCAGGTGGGCAGTGCACGTACCGCGCCGCTGACCCTGCAGGTGGACGCGGCTGCCGTGGCCGGCCCCGACAGCAATGCAATGGCCTTCATCGAGACGGTTGTCGATGATGAGACGCCCTATGTGCAGCAGAGCGTGGGCGTGGTGGTGCGCCTGTATTTCGCATCACAGCTGGCGTCGGGCGAGCTTGTGCTGGATACACCGGCCGGTGCGTCGCTGCAGCGTGTGGGCGATGACCGCACCGATGTGCGCCAGGTCAACGGCCGCCGTTACAACATGGTCGAGCGTCGCTTCCTGCTGATCCCGGAGCGCAGCGGCACCCTGCGCCTCGCGGGTGCGCGCTTCAACGGCCGCAGCGCCGGTGGTTTCTTCGATGATTTCTTCGGTGGTGGCGATGGCCGCATGAATGCCACCGGCGCCGACCGCACCCTGCAGGTGCAGGCGCAACCGGCACAGGCGCCGCAGCCATGGCTGCCGCTGCAGAGCCTTCAGCTGCGCTACACCAGTGCGCCGACCAGCGCCCGTACGGGCGAGGCCGCCAATGTGGTGGTCGAGGCGATTGCCGAAGGGGCAACCCGCGCACAGTTCACCGACCTGCCGGTGCCGGATCTCGGCACCCAGGCGCAGGTATTCGCCGAACCTGTGCAGTACGAAGAATCGTTCAATGGCAGCACGCCGCGGCTGAAGATCACCCGCCGCTATTCGATCGTGCCGCGCCAGCCCGGCTCGCTGGTGGTGCCGGGGCCGCGCCTGCCGTGGTGGGATGTGCGCGCAGGCAAGGCGCAGGAAGCGAAGCTGCCGGATCTGACGCTGGCGGTTGCGGCGGGCAATGGCGCTGGCAACACCTCGCCGGCACCGCTGCCGCCAATCGACACCGATGCCGCGCTGCCCGGCAGCGATGGCCAGGACAGCCGCATCGCCGCGACCGATCCGCGCGCCGGTGGCCTGGCCGAGCGTCCGTGGCCGTGGATGGGCGCAGCCATCGGCCTTGCGCTGCTGTGGCTGTTGACCCTGTTGTGGGGCTGGCAGCGTGGCCGTCGCCCGCGTGTGGCGACGCCTGCAGCCGGCAAGCCGTCTGTGCCGACTGTGGCGAGCGGACGTGCCGGCTTGGCCGAACTGCGCCGCGCGCTGGATGGCGAAGGGTTCGAGCAGGTCGAGGCGCAGTTGTGCGCGATGGCCGGCGTCGAACGCATCGAGCAGGTCATCGCGCGGTTGGATGACCCGGCCCAGCGCCAGGTGCTGCAGGACCTGCAGCAGGCACGCTGGGGCGGGCAGGGCGATCTGGCATCGCTGCGCGCGCGTCTGCGCGAGGTCTTCCGTGACGGACCGCACTGGTCGACGGCTGCGGGGGCCGCTGACACTGGCCTGGCGCCGCTGTATCCACCGCGGCGAACCTGAACCGGCGCCGCTTGCGGGCTTTGTTAGAGTGCATTCATTTTTCGAGGAAACCCGCGTATGACAGCAGCTGCTGCCGACAAGAAGAAGTTGCCCCTGCATTGGAAGATGGGCATCGGCTTTGCGATCGGCCTGGTCCTGGGACTGATCGTGCACGCCCTGGGTGGCAGCGTCGATGGTCTGCAGGCCGGTGCCAAGTGGGTAATGGACTACGTCACCACCCCGGCGTCGGGCCTGTTCCTCAACCTGATCTTCATGCTGATCGTGCCGCTGATCTTCTCGGCGCTGATCATGGGCGTGTCGGAGATGGGCGACATCCGCGCCCTCGGCCGCATCGGCTGGAAGACCCTGGCCTACACCGTGCTGCTGTCCGGCATCGCCGTGGGCATCGGCCTGGTGCTGGTCAACCTGCTCAAGCCGGGTGCCGGCGTCGATCCGCAGGTCGCCGCGATGATGCTGTCGGAGAACGCCGAGCGCAGCAAGGAAATCGTTGCGGGCATCCATGGCACGCCCAAGGGCATGGACATGCTGCTGTCGATCGTGCCGAGCAACGTGCTGCAGGCCGCATCGGACAACGGCGCGATCCTGTCGCTGATGTTCTTCGCGCTGATGTTCGGCATCGGCATGGTGCTGACCGACAACGAGAAGGTCGCCCCGCTGCGCCGCGCCATCGAAGGCGTGTTTGAGATCTCGATGACCCTGATCAACCTGGTCATCCGCCTGGCGCCGTACGCGGTTGCCTGCTTCATGTTCAACCTGGCCGCGCTGTTCGGCTTCGAGTTGATCATCCGCCTCGGTGCCTACGTGGGCGTGGTGGTGCTGGCACTGGGCCTGCACATGGTTGTGACCTACGGTACCGCGGTGTGGCTGTCCGGCCGTTCGCCGCTGTCGTTCTTCCGCGATACCCAGGAAGCGACGGTGATGGCGTTCTCCACCGCCTCCAGCAACGCCACCCTGCCGACCGCGTTGCGCGTGGCCGACCAGATGGGCCTGCCGCAGCGCGTGTCGCGCTTCGTGCTGACCGTGGGCGCCACCGCCAACCAGAACGGCACCGCGCTGTTCGAGGGCGTGACGGTGATCTTCCTGGCCCAGTTCTTCGGCGTGGACCTGAGCATCGGCCAGCAGATCATGGTGATGGCGGTCTGCATCCTCGGTGGCATCGGTACCGCCGGCGTGCCGTCCGGCTCGCTGCCGGTGGTGGCGATGATCTGTGCGATGGTCGGCGTGAACCCGCTGGGCATCGGCCTGATCCTGGGCGTGAACCACTTCCTGGACATGTGCCGTACCGCGCTGAACGTGACCGGCGACCTGGCCCTGACCACCCTGGTGGCCAAGGGCGAGTCCCACGACGGCCCGGCGCTGACCCCGCACCAGGACTGAGTCCAACGCCACTGCTGGCGACCTGATCGGGGTCGGATTCCTTTCCGCAGGGAAAGGGCTCCGGCCCCGTTTCACATGTGGAATCCGGCGGAGACCACGACGCTGCCGGCCAGCGGCCGCCACGACCGGGCACGGTGAACCGACCCCCGGCCCGGCGACTATGGGACAATAGGCCGCCCGCACGTCCGCGGCCGCCTCCCGATTCCGACAGAACCATGACGCAGCCTACCCGTCGCCAGTTGGCCAACGCCATCCGCTTCCTTGCCGCCGATGCGGTTGAAACCGCAAAGTCCGGCCACCCCGGCATGCCCATGGGCATGGCCGACATCGCCGAAGTCCTCTGGAACGACTACCTCCGCCATAACCCGAGCAACCCGCACTGGTTCAACCGCGACCGTTTCGTGCTGTCCAACGGCCACGGTTCGATGCTGCAGTACGCGCTGCTGCACCTGAGCGGTTACGACCTGCCGATCGAGCAGCTGAAGCTGTTCCGCCAGCTGGGCAGCCACACCGCCGGTCACCCGGAACGCCACGAGACCCCGGGCGTGGAAACCACCACCGGCCCGCTGGGCCAGGGTTTCGCCAACGCCGTGGGCTTCGCCCTGGCCGAGAAGCTGCTGGCACAGCGCTTCAACCGCCCGGAGCTGGAAGTGGTCGACCACCGCACCTGGGTGTTCATGGGCGATGGCTGCCTGATGGAAGGCGTGTCGCATGAAGCGGCCTCGCTGGCTGGCACCTGGGGCCTGCACAAGCTGGTCTGCTTCTGGGACAACAACCACATCTCCATCGACGGCAACGTCGAGGGCTGGTTCACCGACAACACCCCGGAGCGTTTCGAGGCCTACGGCTGGAACGTGGTCCGCGACGTCGATGGCCACGACCCGGAAAGCATCAAGGCCGGCATCGAGGCCGCGCTGTCGCAGAGCGACAAGCCGACCCTGATCTGCTGCCGCACCACCATTGGTTTCGGTTCGCCGAACAAGGCGGGCAAGGAATCCAGCCACGGTGCCCCGCTGGGCAAGGACGAACTGGAAGCCACCCGCAAGCAGCTGGGCTGGGAGTACGGTCCGTTCGAGATCCCGCAGGCGATCTACGACGGCTGGCGCGCCAACGGCGCCGGCACCCTGCGCCAGGCCGAGTGGGAACAGCTGTTCGACAAGTACGCCAGCCAGTACCCGGGCGAAGCGGCCGAACTGACCCGTCGCTCGCACGGCGAACTGCCGGCCGACTTCGTGGCCAAGGCCGATGCCTACATCGCCCAGGTGGCCGCTGAAGGCCCGACGATCGCCTCGCGCAAGGCCTCGCAGCTGGCCATTGAAGCCTATGCCCCGCTGCTGCCGGAAATCGTCGGTGGCTCGGCTGACCTGGCGCATTCCAACCTGACCCTGTGGAAGGGCAGCACGTCGGTTGCCAGCGACGACGCCAACGCCAACTACGTGTACTACGGCGTGCGCGAGTTCGGCATGACCGCCATTGCCAACGGCCTGGCCCTGCACGGTGGTTTCATTCCGTTCGATGCCACCTTCCTGGTGTTCAGCGATTACGCCCGCAACGGCGTGCGCATGAGCGCGCTGATCCCGGCCCATGCCATCCACGTCTACACCCACGACTCGATCGGCCTGGGCGAAGACGGCCCGACCCACCAGCCGGTGGAGCACCTGGCCTCGCTGCGCTACATCCCGAACAACGACGTGTGGCGCCCGTGCGATGCGGTCGAGTCGGCAGTGAGCTGGAAGGCCGCGATCACCCGCCAGGACGGCCCGAGCTGCCTGGTGTTCAGCCGCCAGAACCTGCCGCACCAGCCGCGCAGCGCCGAGCAGATCGCCCAGATCGAGCGCGGTGGTTACGTGCTGGCCGATGCTGCCGGTACCCCGGACGTGATCCTGATCGCCACCGGTTCGGAAGTCTCGCTGGCCACCGAAGCCAAGGCCCAGCTGGACGCTGCCGGCCTCAAGACCCGCGTGGTCTCGATGCCGTCCACCGACGTGTTCCTGCGCCAGGACGCGGCCTACCGTGAATCGGTGCTGCCGAACGCCGTGCGCAAGCGCGTGGCGGTGGAAGCCGGCGTCACCGGCTTCTGGCGCCAGTTCGTCGGCCTGGACGGTGCGGTGATCGGCATCGACACCTTCGGTGCCTCGGCCCCGGCCGACCAGCTGTACAAGCACTTCGGCATCACCACCGCCCACGTGGTGGAAGCCGCCAAGGCGCTGTAAGCAGCCTCTCGGCGCAACAAAGGAAAGGCCGGCGCAAGCCGGCCTTTCTCGTTCTCCAGAGTAGATCCACGCCATGCGTGGATGAGAAAAAAGGGGACGGAGGGGATTAAGTCGTTTGTGCACAAACGACTTAATCCCCTCCGTCCCCTTTTTTCAGGCGGTGCGGGCCAGCGCCAGGCGCAGCAGTCGCGCGTCCAGGCGCTCGGCGAAGTCCTTCGGTGCCTGCAGGCCCATGCGCTGCAGGTACACCGCATCGCCATCACCGGCCGGCTGCCGCAGCGCGGCCCAGACCGTGCGCAGCTTGTCGCCGCGGGTCTGCGTGTGGGCCTTCAGCCAGCCCAGCGCCTTCACCAGCACCTGCTCGATTTCGTTGAAGTCGCTGCCCAGCGGATAGTCGGGCAGGCTGCCATCGGCACGGAATGGGGCCAGTGCGGCGGCCAATGCCTGCGGCGTGTTGCGCTGCAGGCGCTGCGGGTCGGGCTGGGGCGCCGCCAGCAGCTTGCGCGAGGCGTGTGCCTGCTGCAGCAGGCCACCCTGGAACGGAGCCTCGGTGATCGCGGTCATCGCATACACGCAGTCCTCGTCGGTCAGCCCGCGCAGATCGGCGATACCATATTCGTTGAGGTAGATGTCGCGCAGATGGCGCGGGATGGTGGTGTGCCCGTAGTTCCAGCGCACGTTCGATTCGCGCTGGCCCTTGTCGTCGCGCGCAGCGCGGAACATCAACACGCTGCGCGCTTCCGGCAGCGCATGTGCCATCGCCACGAAGTTGTACTGGCCGCCCACGCCGGACACCACGCGGCCATCGTCCAGCGCATCCGACACGGCCGCGCCCAGTGCGGTGGCCATCATGCAGGAGTTGAAGAAGCGCGCGTGGCGGCGCTGCAGGCGCTCCAGCGTCTCGTTGCCGCCGTACAGCTGGTTGATCTCGCTGATGCGGCGCATGCCGATCGCACGGCATTCGTCTTCCGGCAGCGTGCGCAGCCACGCGTAGAATTCCGGCGAACCCAGGTAGAACGCGCCGTGCAGGTACTCGCCCTCGGCGGCCAGGGTGGCATGGTCGATGGACAACGTGCTGCCGTTCTCGATGCGCTGCATCAGCGCCAGGTCGTCATGCACCTTGCGCTTGATCACCCCGGTCTGCACCAGCCGCCGGAAGCCTTCGTTGAGCATTTCGCTGCAGCCGTACAGGCCCACCTCGAACGGATCCAGCCCGCCGATCTCCTGCACCAGCGGGTGGCTGGCCAGCTGCGGATCCAGCGCGTGCAGCACGCGGCGGTAGCGCGCGTTGTCGGTGTGGCGCAGCACCAGCGCGTGGCTGAGCGCGTCGGCCAGCGTGCCGATGCCGATCTGCAGGGTGCCGCCGTCGCGCACCAGGGTGCTGGCATACAGGCCGATGGCGTAGTCGGCATCACCGACCGGCTGCCGTGGCAGGCCGAACAGTGCCGGGTACGGCGGTGGCGGAGTGATCACCAGATCGAAGAAGGACACGTCGACCGTGGCCGAGCCGCCCAGGTAGGGCAGCTGCGGGTCGATCTCGGCGATCAGCAGGGGGCGCGGCAGGCCACGCGCTGCGATGGCATCGAGCGTGTCCTGGGTGATGTCGTTGTTGCACGACAGCGAGAGCCGGCGATCATCCGGCCGCATCGCCACCTTCTGCACGATCACCTGCGGCGCGCGCTGGGCGACCGCATCGGCGGCGTGGGTGTAGTTCAGGCTGGTATAGCTGGACTGCGCCTGGCGCGAACCGAGCAGGGCGCCGGACTGCATGTAGAACTCTTCCACCTGCACATGCGCCGGCAACGCGTCGCGCGCGATTGCATCGGCATAGGCCAGGCGCGGGAAATCATCGCCGAAATGGCGCTGCGCGAACGGCGCCATGAAGCGCGCTTCCAGGCCGTTGCCGCGCACCTTCGGTGGGTTCAGTGACAGCGCGGTATACAGCTGCAGCGGCCGCGACGGGTCGTGCTCGACGCGCGCGTACAGCGCATTGAGCAGCCGGTGCGGCTTGCCCAGTGCCAGCGGTGCCCCGATCCGCAACGGCCCGTCCACGCGCGCAAACAACCAGTCGACTGCGGCGTCCAGGTCGGTGAGGTGTTCGGTCATGCGGGGCGGTCCTGCGTGTGGGGGAGTGCTGGCATTACAGCATGTCGGGCTTGAACCGCCGTCGACGCGAGACTTCGGCGCCGGCCACCATGAACTGCCCATCGCCGCGGTAGTGCACCGTGCGTGGCAGCTTCGGCCGTGGCGCCACATGTGCGCGCACGATTTCCCAGATGAACAGGTTGTTCGATGCCACCTGGCTGTCGTCGTAGATGCGGCATTCGAAGCACGAATGACATTGCCCCACCAGTGGCGCGCCGACCTCGCGCGCGGGCAGTGCATCCAGCCCGAACCGGGCGAACTTGTCGACCTCGCGACCGCTGCAGTTGCCGATGTCCACCACGGTATCGAGCAGCTCCACGCCGGGTACGTTGATCACGCACTCGCCACTGCCCACGGCCAGGCCGTGGCTGTGGTTCTCGTTCCACAGGTAGGTGGCGACCAGTGAAGGGGAGAAGCCCATCACCATGTGCCAGCCCATCGTCATCAGGTTGCGCTGGCCGCGCCAGGCGGTGCCGACCAGCACGATCGGGCCGGGTTCGAGGAAGCGGCGGGCCTGCTCGACCGGGACGTCCTTCTTGGGCAGCGCTTTCATCCGATGCCAGGGGCGGGAGGAACCGATGCTGGCGCAGCCGGGATGAACCCGGAGTCGAGGGGCTTGACATGAGGTTCGATTACGCGCGTAATCAATTCGTCGATTACGGATGTAAACCATGACCCCGATCAGCGAAGCCGAAGCCGTTGTGATGGAGGTGCTGTGGCAGCAGGCACCACGTAGCGCCGACGAAGTGGTCGCCGCGCTGGCCCACCGCGACTGGGCCGAGCCGACCATCAAGACCCTGCTCAACCGCCTGCTGACCAAGGGCGCGATCGCCGCCGAGCGCGATGGACGGCGCTACCTTTACCGGCCGCTGCTGCAGCGCCAGGCCTGGGTGGAGGCGCAGAGCCAGGACTTCATCGGACGCGTCTTCGAGGGCCGCGTGGCGCCACTGGTGGCGCACTTCAGCGAACGTGGGCAGCTGAGCGCGCAGGACATTGCCGAACTGAAGAAGCTGATCCAGGAGCTGGACCATGACTGAGCTGCTCGACGGACTGTGGCGGGCCAGCCTGTGGCTGGCGGTGGGCGTGCTGCTGCTGGCGGCGCTGCGACCGCTGCTGGTGAGCCTGGGCGGCGCCGGGCTGGCCTATCGCAGCTGGTGGCTGCTGCCGTTGCTGCTGGTGACCTTGCTGTTGCCATTGCCACAGGCTGCGCTGTTGCAGCACGTGCCGACAGTGCCGCTGAAAGTGGTGCCAGGGGCGGTGGATGGACTGGCCGCCCCCGCGCTGCCATGGGCACGGCTGTTGCTGCTGGCATGGGCGCTGGGCACCGGCATCTGCCTGCTGCGCGACCTGCGTGCGCAGCGTCGTTTCGAACGCAGCATGGGCCCACTGCGTGCACGTGCCGATGGTAGCTGGCAGGCCAGCGGCGATCCCGGGCTGCCGGCGCTGGTCGGCCTGTGGCGGCCACGCATCGTGGTCGGCCCGGCATTCGATCAGCAGTTCACCGCACAGGAGCAGAACCTGATCCTGCAGCACGAGCGCAGCCATCGCCGCCATGGCGACCACTGGGCCAACGGTGCGCTGCTGCTGGTCCGCGCGGTGTTCTGGTTCCACCCGCTGCTGCCGTGGGCCGCACGCCGCTTCCTGCGCGACCAGGAACTGGCCTGCGATGCCCGCACCATCGGTCCGCAGCCTGCGCTGCGCGGCCTCTACGCCAGCACGCTGCTGAAGGCGCAGCTGGTCCACCCGGTTGCGCCAGCGGTCTGCCATTGGCGCAGCCAACCCGTGTTGAAGGAGCGTATCGCCATGTTGAAGCAGTCCAAGCGGAAGGCATTGCCGTGGGTGTCCGGGCAGGTGCTGGTGGTCGGGTTGTGCGTGGGCATGGGCGCAGTGGCGTGGGCCAGCCAGGGCGGCGCGGCCGGTGGCACCCGGATCGGTGTCGAGCCATTCGAGCATGCGCAGGAAGATGCGGCCAGGGCGGGGCTGGACCGTCCCATCCAGGTGGACAAGATGCCGCCACCGTCCTATCCGAAGTCCGCGTTCGAGCAGCGCCAGGTAGGCGTGGTCAATCTGCGCATCGAAGTGGACGAACAGGGCCATCCGACCGATGTGCAGGTGCTCAGTGCGACCAATCCTGGGGTGTTCGACGCCGTCTCCATCGCTGCCGCACGCAGCTGGACCTATCGTCCGGCAGTAAAGAACGGCAAGCCGGTGGCCGCTGCCGTACGCGTCCCGATCACCTACGCCATGGATGACACCGAGGACGCGAAGTGAAGCGGGCGCCGCTGCTGGCGATGGCGGCGCTGCTGGCGGGGTGTGCAACCCAGGATCGCCTGACCACCGTCGATACCCGCAGCGAGAATGTTGGTCACCAGCGCCTGCGGCCCGATGCCGGAGGCGGCGCCGGCCAGATCCAGCCCTACACGCTGGCCGCCAGCGAAGGCTACCGCATGCCGCAGCTGCATACGGCACCCGATCCGGTGGTGGGCGAGCGCGATCCACGCACCTCGCTGCCGCCGACCACGGTCTGCCTGCAGGTGGTGGTGGATGCGCAGGGCAGCGTTGAGCGCAGCATGCCGCTGACCGACCGCAGCCAATGCAGTGCGGGTGGGGTACCGGAGAATGCGCCCTTGCTGCAGGCCGCGCAGGAGGCAGTTGCGATGTGGAAGTACTCGCCCGCCGCGGTCTGCCACTTCGCAGCGGGCAAGGTGCCGGCTGATCGCGGCGACTGCCGCGGCGCCGAGCGGGTCGAACCGGTGGCCGTTACCCTGCAGTACGCCTTCACCTTCGAGGTCGTGAAGGGCCAGCATGTGGTGCGCACGCAGGGGCGCTAGCGCCGGGCCATGGCCGGCCAGGCAGGCGCCGTCGCCCGCGCAGGCGTACAGTGCGGGCGACACGGCAACGGAAGCTGGGGATGAAGATCTGGACAATCATGCTGGCCGGGCTTTCCTGCGTACTGGCCGGTTGCACGCCGCATGGGCAGGACAAGCACGACCTGGACGCGTATCGAAATGCTCCGCCGGCCTGCTCGGCCGGCGGCTACCTGGCAGCGCTGGACGAGCCCGCGCGCGTGGCGTATCTGCGGGGGGCGCTGCAGATTCGCCCGCGATCGCCCTGCATCGCCGAACTGCTCGCCACCCAGCCGCCGGCCCTCCTGAAGGTTGCACGGCAGGCGATCCTCGATGGGGGAGAGCGCAGTGATCTTTCGCTTCTGGTCGGCGCGGTGGCAATGAAGGTCGATCGCGGCGAAATCACCGCTGCACAGGTGGATGCGTTGCAGTTGCAGGCGGCCTGTGCCGATTCCGCGGAAGCGCCGGTGCAATGTGCGGAACAGCTGCAGCGCCTGCGGCAGGCCCTGCAGGTACTGAAGGCCCCTTCCTCGCGTGTATTGACGCAGAAGTCGAAGGTACGCCTGTCAGACGCATCTGCCACCCGACGGGTGGAAGCCACACTTGCCATGCGCACGGCCGATGCACCGGCCGCAAGCGGAGTTGTGTGCGGCGGAACCACCTCGCCATGCCGCGAGGTCACGCACCTGGAACTGCGCGTGGACGGTCAGCCGGTTCCCGTGGCGTACTCGGTGTACCGCGATCTCTTCGATCTGCACCGCGGAACCCTGAAGGCAGATGCTGGTGGCGGCGTGCTGGACCTGCAGGGCGGCGACGCATCGGAGAGCTACAACGTGCGTATCCGCTTCGATGCCCAGCGCGTGCTGTCCCGGCAGATGTTCGTGGGCACCGCGCAGGATGATCTGCTGCAGGAAACCATCTATCACGAGGTGATCTACGAATGATCAGAGCGCTCGGTACCATCATCCTGACGTACCTGGGGCTGCACATGACGCCTTGCCTGGCCACGGAGCGGGACCAGGGCGCCGATATGGTGGTCATCGCAACCCGGTTCATTGCCGTCCACGATGCGCGTGCTGGCACAGCGCGCAATGCAGACGAACCCTTCATCGAAGACCGTGTGATCCCTGCTGTACACGCGATGGTGGAACGCGATGGCGGTCGACTGACGCGGGCGCAGCTGCAGGCACTGATCGATTTCATGATCGTGGCCGATGGCATGGCCAGTGAAGAAATCAGCGAGATGGCCGCGACGCTCTACCGCAAGCAGGGGCCTGCAGTGTGCACCTTGTTGAAGAACACGCCGGCAACCCGCCGCAGCGTCGTCATTGCGCGCATACGCAGTGGCATTGCGCCCACGGGCGCACGGAGCAGCGCTGCAGTGTGCCGGTGATGCCTGGCTCCGGCGCGAAGGCTTACGCCCCGCCCTGGATGTTGGCCTTCACCGCGGGCTGCATCAGCTTCGGTTCTTCCAGCGTCGCATCGCGGGCCTGGCGCACGCTGACGAACTCCGCCTCGGCCACGCCGTCGTGCACGTGGATGTTGTGCGCGCGCTGTTCGCCGATGGTGGTTTCGCTGGCGAATGCACGACCACCCGGGCCGTAGTCGTGGCAGACGAACACGCGCGTCGCATCGGGCAGGGCCAGCAGGCGCTGGATCGAGCGGTACAGCTGCGCGGCATCGCCACCAGGGAAGTCGCAGCGGGCGGTGCCGCCGTCGGGCATGAACAGCGAGTCGCCGGTGAACAGTGCATCGCCGATCAGGTAGGCGACGCTGTCGCTGGTATGCCCGGGCACGGCGATCACCTGCCCATCCAGCCCACCCAGGGCGAAGGTTTCGCCATCGCTGAACAGGTGGTCGAAGATCTCATCCGCACCAGGAAGCTGCAGGCCATAGCGTGGTGCAAACGTTGCCTGTACTGCACGGATGCCTTCGCCGATGGCGAGCGTGGCCTGCGGGAAGCGCCGCTTGAGCCGACGCCCCGCCGACACATGGTCGGCGTGGGCGTGGGTTTCCAGCAGCCAGCGCAGCTGCAGGCCTTGTTGCTCGAGGGTCTGCAACGCGGCATGCAACGGTGCTTCGCTGCTGGCGTCGGTGTCCGGGTCGTAGTCCAGGACCGGGTCGATCAGCGCCGCCTCGCCGCTGGCCGGGTCGCTGACCAGGTAGCTGAAGGTATTGCTGTCACGGTGGAAGAACGACTGCACCTGGACTGACATTGGAACGCTCCTCAGCGCGTGCCGAGCACGCGGTTCAGCAACTGCGCCAGGTTCTCACCGGCCAGTCGCAGCTGCGCTTCGGCCAGCGGCCGGTAGCGCTCGGTGTATTCGTCACCGATTTTACGCGTGGCTGGGTAAACGCCAGCTTGCATGGAAATGCGGCAGCTGGCCTCGGCCCAGGTCTGCGGGTCGCGTTGCGGGTTGGACTGGCGCGCCAGCTTCGGCGCGCGCTGGCTCTGCAGCAGCGGCAGATAGCCGGCATCGTCCAGCTTGCGGGTGTTGAGCATGCCGCTGTCCCACAGCGAATGCAGGTTGGTACCACGGTTGCCGAACTGCAGCTGGAAATCGTTGCCGCCCTTGTCGTGGGCGTAGCCGGCATGCATCGGCTGGTGGATGTCACCCACCAGATGCACGACGAACTTCAGCGCCTGCAGGCGCTCGCCGTCGGTCAGGCTGCGGTCGCCGAGGATGGCGCTTTGTGCCTTCAGGGCCTCGACGATGCAGTTGCCGCTCTTGCAGTGCTTCGGTGCTTCGTAATGGCAGTTGTCTTCGGCGATGTTGACGTAGTGCCAACCGGCCGAGCGTCGGCCCAGGCCGGGATCCTTGGCGCGCAGCTGGTCGGCCCAGGGGGCGATGCTGGCCAGGGTCGCGTCTGGCTCGGTGGCCAGCAGGCGGTCCACTTCGGCACGGGCGGTAGGGTTGAGGCGGGCGTCGGCGACCTCGGCGACAAGGCGGTGGCCTTGCGCGCCCCAGGCATGGGCCGGGGCGGAAGCGGACAGCAGGGCCGGCGCCAGGGCGGCGGCGAGGAACAGGGAGTGCAGGGCTTTCATGCGCATATTCTAGCGGTGTGGGGCTGGCGCGGGCTTTACCGGGCCGGGTGTCCGCCACACAGCCTTGATGCATCGGCCGCTAGGGTGACCCGGGTACACGCGGGGGAGGGGCTGATGGCGATCACGGACAGGCGCATCATGGTCGGTCATCCGGATGACGACGGATTTGCCGACGCGTTCAATGCCCAGGTGGTCTGGCGCATGCGCTGGGCCTGCGCCGTGGCAGGCGCGTTCTCGCTGGGCTTTGCAGTGCTCGATACCCGCTGGTTGCCGCCGGACGTGCACGCGCCGGTGCTGCGCTGGCGGCTGTTCGTTCTGCTGCCGGTGCTGCTGCTGGGCGTCGCGCTGACCTTCGTGCCGGTGCTGCGGCGCCATCTGCAGTGGCTGGGCGGCAGCGTTGTGCTGGTCAGCGGGCTGGCGCTGGTGACCATGATCTGGACCGCGCACCGTGCCGGCGTGAACTACCCCTACGAAGGCATCAGCCTGTTCCTGTTGTTGAACTACTTCCTGTGCGGGCTGCGTTTCGGGGTGGCGACGCTGACCGGAACCCTGATCGCGCTGGCCTTCGTGCTGGCTGAGTTGCAGGTGGGCCGGCACTGGGCGCAGATGCTGCAGAGCGTGATGTTCGTGCTGGCCAGCAACCTGGCCGGCATTGTCGGCAGCTATATTTCCGAACGGCAGACGCGCGCCACCTGGCGGGCCGAGCAACGCCTGGATGCGTTGGCCAACCACGATGGGCTGACCGGCCTGCTGAACCGACGCGCCTTCGATCGCCAGGCCAACCAGATCTTCCAGCGCTACCTGCGCACGTCGCATGCGCGCGGCGCGCTGCGCATCGCAATGATCGATATCGACTACTTCAAGCGCTACAACGACCACCACGGCCATCCCGCCGGCGACACCGTCCTGCATGCGGTGGCCACCACCCTGGCCGCGCAGCTGCGCGGTAGCGACTCGGTGGTCGCGCGCTACGGCGGCGAAGAGTTCGTGGCGCTGGGGCACTGGGTGCCAGGGCAACCGGAATCCGCACCGTTCGAGCAGCTTCGGCAACAGGTGCAGGCGCTGGCGATCGCGCATGCCGATTCGGATGCGGCCCCGGTGGTGAGCGTGAGCATCGGCGTCGCGCGCTGGCATGACGATGGTGGCGATACGCTGGAGCAGGCATTGGCACGCGCCGATGCAGCGCTGTACCGCGCCAAGGAAAGCGGCCGCAACCGGGTGGAAGTGGCGCCGGATCAGTAATCGACTGAAAGGCGGGCCGTTCATGCTTCTGTAGAGCCCTGCCATGCTCGGCTGCGCTTCTTCGGGTACCTGCGCGCTCCGCGCGATAGCCGAGCATGGCTCGGCTCTACAGAAGAGCGCGCCTGCGCATGCTTCCGAAAAAAAAGCCCCGGCAAAGACCGGGGCAACATGCTGCGAGGGTTTTGCGTGTAGCGGGGGAGCGGGGGCGAAGCCCCCGCGCTCAACACACCGCTTCAGAACTTGAAGACGTACGACGCACCGTAGACCAGCGGATCAATGTTGACCGTGCCGATCTTCTCGCCGTTCAACTTCACCTTGCTGTCGATGTCGATCCAGCGCATGTCCACGCGCAGGGCGCCCTTCTCGCCGATCGCGAAGTCGATGCCCGCATGCGCGGCCAGGCCCCACGAATCCTGCAGCTTCAGCTTGCTGCCGGCCAGCGCGCCGGTGGTGTCTTCGCTGAAGAAGGTCGTGTAGTTCACGCCGGCGCCGACGAACGGCGAGACCTTGCCCTTGCTGTTGAAGTGGTACTGCAGGGTCACCACCGGCGGCAGCTGCTTGGTGCTGCCCACGCGGCCCAGGCCGTTGATGTTGATGTCGTGCTTGAACGGCAGCGCGGCCAGCACTTCGATGCCCAGGTTGTCGGCGATGAAGTACTCGCCGGTGATGGTCGGCTTGACGTCGTTGTCGACGTCGACCTTCAGGGTGTGGCCCGCCAGCCAGCCGTTGTTCGACTTCGGCGCCACCTGGTGGATGCCGGCCGAGACGGTCCAGTCGCCCTTGGACTGGGCCATGGCCGGGGCGGCGGCGAGGGACAGGGCGGCGGCCAGGCCGGCCAGGATCAGGGGGGAGGTCTTGCGCATGGGGGTGATCTCGTTGCTGGGTGGATGGCGACAGTCTCGGCCTCACGCCGCGCTAACGCTTTGATCCGGATCAAATCCTGTCCGCCGGCCCTCTGGCCCGGGGGCTGGCCCACGGTGGCCAGCCCCGGTTTGCTAGACTTGTGGGCCCTATCCATCCCGCCGCACCCGTCGCGGCCGCAGGAGCTTGAGAACATGGCAATCAAGGTTGGTATCAACGGTTTCGGTCGCATCGGGCGTAACGTCCTGCGCTCGGCGGTGCTGAACTTCGGCGACGACATCGAAATCGTGGCCATCAACGATCTGCTGGAGCCGGACTACCTGGCGTACATGCTCAAGTACGACTCCGTGCACGGCCGCTTCAAGGCCGACGTGGCGGTGCAGGGCAACGACCTGCTGGTCAACGGCAAGAAGATCCGCCTGACCCAGGAACGCGACCCGGCCAACCTGAAGTGGGACGAAGTCGGCGCCGACGTGGTGCTGGAAGCCACCGGCCTGTTCCTGACCAAGGAAACCGCGCAGAAGCACATCGATGCCGGCGCCAGGAAGGTCATCATGTCGGCCCCGTCGAAGGACGACACGCCGATGTTCGTGTACGGCGTGAACGACAAGACCTACGCCGGCCAGGCGATCATCTCCAACGCCTCGTGCACCACCAACTGCCTGGCGCCGCTGGCCAAGGTCATCAATGACAAGTGGGGCATCAAGCGCGGCCTGATGACCACCGTGCATGCGGCCACCGCCACCCAGAAGACCGTCGATGGCCCGTCCAACAAGGACTGGCGCGGCGGCCGTGGCATCCTGGAAAACATCATTCCCTCGTCCACCGGTGCGGCCAAGGCTGTCGGCGTGGTCATTCCGGAACTGAACAAGAAGCTGACCGGCATGAGCTTCCGCGTCCCGACCTCGGACGTGTCGGTGGTCGACCTGACCGTCGAGCTGGAAAAGGAAGCCACCTACGCCGAGATCTGCGCCGAGGTGAAGGCACAGAGCGAAGGCCCGCTGAAGGGCATCCTGGGCTACACCGAAGACAAGGTGGTGGCCACCGATTTCCGCGGCGAGACCTGCACCTCGGTGTTCGACGCCGACGCCGGCATCGCCCTGGACGGCACCTTCGTCAAGCTGGTGACCTGGTACGACAACGAGTGGGGCTACTCGAACAAGTGCCTGGAAATGGCCAAGGTCATCGCCGCCAAGTAAGGCCGGCGAAGATCGCACACGGACCCCGGCCTGGCCGGGGTTCGTCGTTTATGGGGCCAGCCCTGTCGTAGCATGGGCCGGTCGACCGCTGCCGCTGGGGCGCGGGAACGCAATGGAAGCACGCAATGGAAGCTCTGATCGCCCTGGTCGTACTGGTCCTGCTGGCCATCCCGCTGCTGCTGGTGGTGGCGCTGGTGATGATCGCCGGCCTGCGCCGCCGCGTGGCCGCGCTGGAAAGCGCGCTGGCGGCCGCCCCTGCCACCCGGCCCGCCGACGCTGCCGCCGCAACGGACGCGGCGCCCGCACGGCCGCTGGCGACGCCCTCGGACAGCACCGATCCTCCGTTCCTGCGGCCGGTCGCTGCGGCGGCACCACAACCGCCGCAGCCGCCGGCGCCTGAAGCCCCGCCTGCCGAGACGCCTGCGCCCCGTCCGGTCACGCCGCCGCCGGTACCGGTGGCGCCACCGCTGCCGGCCGAACCGGTGCTGCCAAACGTCATCGAACGCGGCATCGGTGCGGTCAAGCGCTGGTTCACCGAAGGCAACGTGCCGGTCAAGATCGGCATGCTGGTGCTGCTGGCCGGTGTCGCCGCGCTGCTGAAGTACGTCAGCGACCAGGGCTGGCTGGTGCTGCCGATCGAACTGCGCCTGGCCGGGGTCACCGTGGGTGCGCTGGGGCTGCTGGCCTTCGGCTGGCACCAGCGCGAACGCAGGCGCATGTTCGCGCTGGCGCTGCAGGGCGGTGCCATCGGCGTGCTGCTGCTGACCATCTTTGCCGCCTTCAAGCGATTCGAGCTGGTCACCCCGGGCTTTGCCTTCGTCAGCTCGATCGCGCTGGTGGCAGGCCTGTGCGTGCTGGCGGTGGTACAGAACTCGCGCACCCTGGCGGTGCTGGGCATCCTGGCCGGCTTCATGGCGCCGTTGTGGCTGTCCACCGGCAGCGGCAACCACGTGGGGTTGTTCAGCTACTACGCGGTCCTCAACGCCGGCATCTTCGCCATCGCCTGGTTCCGCCCGTGGCGCGCGCTGAACCTGCTGGGTTTCGCCTTCACCTTCGGCATCGGTACGTTCTGGGGCGTGCTGCAGTACGCCCCGGACAAGTTCAGCAGTACCGAACCGTTCCTGCTGCTGTTCTTTGCCTTCTACCTGCTGATCCCGCTGCTCTACGCACGCCGGCAGCCGGCCGGCCGCCGCGACCTGGTCGATGGCAGCCTGGTGTTCGGTACGCCGCTGGTCGCGTTCTCGCTGCAGGCCGGCATGCTGCATGAGCAGCCGATGACGCTGGCCCTGTGTGCGCTGGGCCTGGCCGCGGTCTACGCGGTGCTGGCGTGGGCGTTGATCCGGCGTGCGTCGTACACCGTGCTGGCGCAGTCGCATGCGGTGCTGGCGGCGGGCTTTGCGACGCTGGCGGTGCCGCTGGCGCTGTCGGCACGCGCCACCGGCGCCGTGTTCGCGCTGGAAGGTGCCGGCCTGGCCTGGCTGGGGCTGCGCCAGAAGCGCTGGCTGCCGCAGGTGTCTGGCGCGTTGCTGCAGATGGGCGCCGCGTTCGCCTTCGTGGCCGGCGCCGATCATTGGCTTGAAGATGCCCGCTTCCTGCTCAACCCGACCGCCATCGGCGCGTTGCTGCTGGCGCTGGCAGGTTTCGCCTCCGCCTGGAGCTACCAGCGCCGGCCGCGCCATGAGGTCGCACTGGTCTACTACCTGTGGGGCCTGCTGTGGTGGCTGGGCGGCCTGGTGCACGAGATCACCCGCTTCTTCCCGTATCGCATCGAAGTGGACGCGCTGCTGGTGCTGGCTGCGGTCACCGCATGGCTGGCCGCCGAAATGCAGCGCCGCCAGCCAGCGCGTGCACTGGGCGTGACCGCGCTGGCGATGCTGGCGCTGGGCTTCCCGCTGGCGCTGATGCAGAGCGACGCGCACCACCAGCCGTTCGCCGGCTACGGTGCGTTGGCCTGGGCGGTGTTCGCCGTGCTCGGCGTGCGCACGCTGCTGTGCCTGCGCCAGGGCGGTGACAGCGTGGCGCGCATCGCGCAGTTCCTGTGGTGGCTGTTGTGGCCGTCCCTGCTTTCGCTGCTGGCCCTGTGGGGCGGTGGCGAGGCCGGTCTGGCGCAGGGGTGGACGCTGCTGCTGGTCACCCTGCCGTGGCTGCTGATGGCATCGCTGTCGCTGTGGCGCTGGAACACGCTGCGCTGGCCCCTTGGCGCAGCGTTCGACCGTGTGCGCACGCCGCTGCAGTGCGTGCTGTTCGGCCTGCTGTCGATCGGCTGGCTGCTGGGCCAGCTGTTGCCGGGCGATGCTTCCCCGCTGCTGTGGCTGCCGGTGCTGAACCCGGCCGAGCTCGGGCAGTGGCTGAGCCTGTTGCTGCTTGCGCGCTGGCTGTACAGCGACCAGGCGCCGAAGGCACTGCTGGGTATCCGCATGCCGCTGCTGTCACTGGCAACGTTCGTTGCGCTGACCAGCGTGGTGCTGCATGGCGTGCATCAGTGGGGCGGCCTGTCGTGGAACGCGTCGATGATGCGCTTCAGCCTGGCGCAGACCAGCCTGACCGTGCTGTGGAGCGTGCTCGGCGTGATCGCCTGGGTATGGGGTTCACGCCGCGGCCAGCGCGTGCTGTGGATGGTCGGTGCCGTGCTGATGGGCGTGGTGCTGGCCAAGCTGGTCATTGTCGATCGCCAGCACCTGGGCAACCTGCTGGGCATCGCATCGTTCATCGCCTACGGCCTGCTGTGCACCGTCGTGGGTTATCTGGCACCGGCACCGCCCAGCGCGGCGCCGACCGTGGAGGAAAAGCAATGAAGACGTGGAGCAGGGCGCTGCTGCCGGCGATGTTCGGCCTGCTGGCCGCCGTCGCGGCACAGGCCGCCGATTACCGCACGCAGTACGCCGAACAGTGGCCGCTGACCTTGTCCAGCGCGCAGTCCGGTGCCTATCGCGTTGTGCTGGAGCCGGCGATCTACCGTCGCGCCGGTACCGCGGACCTGAGCGATCTGCAGGTGTTCAACGCCGCTGGCCAATCGTTGCCGTCTGCACTGCTGGCGCCCGATCAGCCGCTGGCGCAGCCGCCGGTACAGCGTGAACTGCCCTGGTTCGCACTGCCGCCGCTGGCCGAAGCACAGCGCAACGATCTGCAATTGCTGACCGAGCGCGATACCGATGGCCGCGTGCGTCGCGTCGAGGCACGCGTGAGTGGCGGTGCAGTGGCGAACGGGCAGGGGGGCTGGCTGATCGACGCCAGCGTGCTCGGCCAGCAGCCATTGGCAGCCCTGGTGCTGGATTGGGCCGACAGTGGCCAGCCGCTGCAGGCACAGGTACAGCTGGATGCCAGCGACGACCTGCAGCACTGGCGTCCGATCGGGCGTGATATCCCGCTGGTCGACCTGCAGCGAGCTGGCAAGCGCCTGCTGCAGCGCCGTCTGCAGGTGGACGGCGAGGCCCGCTACCTGCGCGTGCTGGCGCAGGGCGATGCACGCCTGCCGACGCTGCGCAGCGTACTGGCCGAGCTGCCGCCGGCGCCGGCCACGCTGCCATGGGAGTGGCTGTCGCTGGAACCCACCTCGAAGGGCAAGGGTGAATACACCTTCGAGATGGATGGCCGTTTCCCGGTGGCCCGTGCGGATGTGGCCAGCACCGACAACAGTCTGGTGCAGTGGACGTTGTTCAGCCGCGACGACGAAAGTGCGGAGTGGCAGCGCCGCAGTGCGCCGTGGATTGCCTACCAGCTGCAGCAGGGCACACAGGGCCCGCGGCAGCAGTCAGCGGCGCAGCCACTGGGCGGCGTGCATCGCGACCGCTACTGGAAGCTGGTCGCGAACCCTGCAGAAACCGCGACTGCGCCGTCCCTGCGCCTGGGCTACCAGCCGGAAGTGCTGGTGTTCCTGAGCCAGGGCGCGGCGCCCTATGCGCTGGCGGTGGGCAGCAGCACTGCGCGCAGGATGGAGGCGCCGATCGGTGTGCTGATCGAGGAGCTGCGCCAGCGCAATGACCCGTCGTGGCAGCCGACGCTGGCGCGCCTGGAAGGCAGCCCGGAGCCGCTGGCCGGTGAGGCGGCGCTGCAGCCGCAACGTGACTGGAAGGCGTGGCTGCTGTGGGCGTTGCTGGGGCTGGGTGTGTTGGTTGTTGGCGGCCTGGCGGTCAGTCTGCTTCGGCAGAAGCCGGCGCCTTCGGCGTAGGTTCCGGCGAACGGCGCAGCCCCTCGTGGGTGGGGTTGGTCGTGCAAAGCAAAAGCAAAAGCCGCGCTTGGCCGGGCGGGGTGGGTTCGCGGGAGACGCCGTGAACCCGTCCTTGGGGGCTTGGCCGCGGCATCCATGCCGCAGACACTCCCGCGAACCCACCCCGCCCGGCCTCTGACGGTTTCCGTGTGCGTCCACCCACGGAAGAGAAAAAGAAGAGCAAGAGCGGAAGCGGGTCGCTTCGCTCGACGGCCATCGGGGTCAGATCCGTTTTCCGCAGGAAAACGGATCTGACCCCTTCCTTTTCCAACCGACATCAGAAACCGCTTCTGCCTTTGCCATCCGCTCCGCCACATGAACCTGTCGAGACCGGGGTGGTGTGGGCTGGCAGGGGTATCCGCGCCATGGATGGCGCGGCTAAGCCCCCAAGGACGGGTTTACGGCGTCCCCTGCCAGCCCGCACCGCCCCGGCCCACCCACAGCATCACAAGGCGCCAGCGCTTTGGCTCTGGCTGTTGCTGTTGCTGTGCGCCTCTGCCTGCCGCAGGCATCGGCCCTCCCACCACCCGCACCCGATACAATGGCCGTCTGCCGCACACCGGCATCCCGTCCCTGAGCCAAAGAGTTGCCCATGTCCATCGTCCGCATGACCGACCTCGACCTCTCCGGCAAGCGCGTGCTGATCCGCCAGGATCTGAACGTGCCGATCGAGAATGGCCGCATCACTTCCGAACAGCGCATCACCGCTTCGCTGCCGACGCTCAAGCGCGCGCTGGAGCAGGGCGCGGCAGTGATGGTCACCTCGCACCTGGGGCGCCCGAAGGAAGGCGTATGGACCGAAGCCGACTCGCTGGCACCGGTGGCGGCGCGCCTGTCCGAACTGCTGGGCCGCGAGGTTCCGCTGGTGCGCGACTGGATCGACGGCGTCGACGTGCAGCCGGGCCAGCTGGTGCTGCTGGAAAACTGCCGCATGAACGTCGGCGAGGGCAAGGACGATGAAGCCCTGTCGAAGAAGTACGCCGCGCTGTGCGATGTGTTCGTGATGGATGCCTTCGGTACCGCGCATCGCGCCCAGGCCTCCACCCACGGCGTCATCCGCTTCGCGCCGGTGGCTGCCGGTGGTCCGCTGCTGATGGCTGAGCTGGACGCGCTGGCGCAGGCGCTGGATGCACCGGCCAAGCCGCTGCTGGCCATCGTCGCCGGCAGCAAGGTCAGCACCAAGCTGGAACTGCTGGCCAACCTGGTCGGCAAGGTCGATCAGCTGATCGTTGGTGGTGGCATTGCCAACACCTTCATCGCCGCCGCCGGCTACAACGTCGGCAAGTCGCTGTACGAACCGGACCTGCTGGATACCGCGAAGAAGATCGTGGCCGATGCCAAGGCGCGTGGCGCCGACATCCCGCTGCCGGTGGACGTGGTCACCGCCAAGCAGTTCCTGCCCGACGCCGTCGCGGAAGTGAAGGCGGTCGACGCCGTTGCCGAAGACGATCTGATCCTGGATATCGGCCCGCAGACCGCCGCGCAGTACGCGCAGCTGATCGAAAAGGCCGGCACCGTGGTCTGGAACGGCCCGGTCGGCGTGTTCGAGTTCGAGGCCTTCAGCAAGGGGACCGAAGCACTGGCCCGCGCCATCGCCAGCTCGCCCGCATTCTCCATCGCGGGCGGCGGTGACACCCTGGCGGCAGTCGACAAGTTCGATATCGCAAAGGACGTCAGCTACATCTCCACCGGTGGCGGCGCGTTCCTGGAGTTCCTGGAAGGCAAGACCCTGCCGGCAGTAGCGGCACTCGACGCGCGCGGCGCATGAGTGCCGCCCACGGCAAGGATGTCCTGTTCTTCGACCTGGACGGCACGCTGATCGATTCGCAGGTGGGCATCACCGCCTGCATCGCCTACGCGCTGCGGAAGATGGACCATCCGGTGCCAGCGCAGGAAACGCTGCTGGGCTGGATCGGTCCGTCGCTGCGCACCACCTTCGCGCCGCTGTTCGGTGAACCGGCGCGGGTGGAGCAGGCGGTGGGCTATTACCGCGAGCGCTTCGATGCCGAAGGTTGGCGCGAGCACACGGTATACCCGCAGATTGAAGACACGCTGCGCACGCTGCATGGTCGTGGCCACCGCCTGGCGGTGGTCACTGCCAAGAACGAGCCACACGCGCGCCGCATCCTCGCCCACCTGCCATTTGGTGGACTGTTCGAGGAGATCGTCGGTTCGACCCTGGACGGTTCGCGCAGCCACAAGCCGGAACTGGTCGGTGAGGCACTGCGCCGCCTGCAGGTGCAGCCCGTGCAGTGCTGGATGATCGGCGACCGCCGCATGGACATCGAGGGCGCGCGCCACCACGGTCTGCGAAGCGTGGGCGTGCTGTGGGGCTTTGGTGGTGAAGCCGAACTCACTGAGGCCGGTGCGGGCCAGCTGGCCCGCGAGCCGGCACAGCTGACGACGCTGTTGGCCTAGGCTCCTGTAGAGCCGAGGCCATGCTCGGCTGCTTCGGCATGTGCCAGCCGAACATGGGCTCGGCTCTACGGAATGCCCTGCGCCAGCGTATGTCCGGACCATGTCCGTTCCATGACCCGCGGAGTCAGGCAGCACAAGGCTGTAACCGTATACATGCGGCGTGAAGGATGTGCTAATTTCCGTTCTTTATCGGGAGAGGCCCATTCACCATGTTCGAGCGTCAGCGTCGCACCAAGATCCTTGCCACCCTCGGCCCGGCCACTGATCCGCCGGGCGTGCTGGAGGATCTGTTCCGCGCCGGCGTCAACGTGGTGCGCCTGAACTTCAGCCATGGCGACCCCTCCGGCCAGGCCAAGCGCGCCGCCGAAGTGCGTGCCGCCGCCGCCCGCGTGGGCGTGGAAGTGGGCATCCTGGCCGACCTGCCGGGCCCGAAGATCCGCATCGAGCGCTTCGCTGAAGGCAAGGTGCAACTGAAGGCGGGCAACCGCTTCGACCTGATCGCCAGCACCAACGCCGGCCCCGGTGATGCCACCCAGGTGGGTGTCAGCTACCTCGGCCTGCCGCAGGACGTCGGCCCGGGTGATGTGCTGCTGCTCGACGATGGCCTGATGCAGCTGCAGGTGGTCGAGGTGCAGGGCGAACGCATCATCAACACCGTGCTCAACGACGGCGTGCTGTCCGACCGCAAGGGCCTGAACAAGCAGGGCGGCGGCCTGTCGCTGGGCGCGCTGACCGAGCGTGACAAGGAGCTGATCGGCATCGTCGCCAAGATCGGCGTCGACTTCATCGCCGTGTCGTTCTGCCGCAACGCGCAGGACATGAACGATGCGCGTGACATCGCCCGCTCGCATGGCTGTGATGCTGCGCTGGTGTCGAAGATCGAGCGCACCGAGGCCATCGAGAACCTGGAAGAAATCGTCGAGGCCAGCGACGTGGTGATGGTGGCCCGTGGCGACCTCGGCGTGGAAATCGGCGATGCCGAACTGCCGGGCCTGCAGAAGAAGATCATCAAGGCCTCGCTGGCGCAGAACAAGGTGGTGATCACCGCCACGCAGATGCTGCAGTCGATGGTGGAAAGCCCGATCCCGACCCGTGCCGAAGTGCTGGACGTGGCCAACTCGGTCATCGATGGTACCGATGCGGTGATGCTGTCGGCCGAGACCGCGGCCGGTGCCTGGCCGGTCAAGGCCGTCGAAGCGATGGCACGCATCTGCCTGGGGGCCGAGCGCCAGTTCCAGACCGAGACCGACTTCAACGCTTCGCCGCGCAACCTGGAACGTGCCGACCAGGCCATTGCCATGGCCACCATGTTCCTGTCCCAGCACGTGGGCGTGCGCGCGATCGTGGCGATGACCGAATCCGGTGGCACTGCGCGTTACCTGTCGCGTTTCCGCGCCAAGGCGCCGGTGTTCGCGGTGACCCGCCACGACGGCGCACGCCGGCAGATGGCGCTGATGCGCGATGTCTATCCGATCAATTTCGACAGCCGTGGCCTGACCCCGCGCGAAGCCGCGCGTGGCAGCATCCGCCTGCTGGTCGAAGCCGAACTGCTGCAGGCCGGCGACCGCGTCGTGTTCACCAGCGGCGAGCACATGGAAACCCTGGGCGCGACCAACACCCTGCGCCTGCTGGAAGTGGGCGACGACGGCCGCGCCATCGGCCTGGGCGACCTGTAAGTATTGTTGGCCCGGGCCGGAGCCGCGTTGCGGATCCGACCCCGGGGTCAGATCCCCGCAGGGGCTCTGACCCCCAACGGCAGGACATTCTTTGTCCTGTGCAGACTTGGAATCGTTTCCATCCTGACCTCGACACCGGGGCAACGGGCAGCGGGGCTATACTTACGTTTTTCCCGCACCCGCCACAGGAAATACATGAGCATCGAACAGCTGGCCGAAACCGCCCAGGCCATGGTCGCCCCGGGCAAGGGCATCATCGCGATCGACGAATCCACCGCTACCATCGCCAAGCGTTTCGCCGGCGTCGGTATCGAGAACACCGAGGAGAACCGTCGTGCCTACCGCGAGCTGCTGCTGACCACGCCGAAGCTCAACGAGCACATTTCCGGCGCCATCCTGTACGACGAAACCATCCGCCAGTCGACCAAGGACGGCGTGCCGTTCGCCAAGTACATGGCCGACCACGGCATGATTCCGGGCATCAAGGTGGACAAGGGTGCGCACCCGCTGGCCGGCTGCCCGGGCGAGCTGGTCACCGAAGGCCTGGACGGCCTGCGCGAGCGCCTGCAGGAGTACTACAAGCTGGGCGCGCGTTTCGCCAAGTGGCGTGCGGTCATCAACATCGGCGAGAGCATTCCGTCGGGCACCTGCATCGAGTCCAACGCTCACGCGCTGGCCCGTTATGCCGCCCTGTGCCAGGAATGCGGCCTGGTGCCGATGGTCGAGCCGGAAGTGATCATGGACGGCGACCACGACATCGAGACCTGCTACGAAGTCACCGAAGCCACCCTGCGTTCGCTGTTCGACGCGCTGTACCAGCAGAACGTGCTGCTGGAAGGCACCATCCTGAAGGCCTCGATGGTCATCTCCGGCAAGAACTGCGATGAGCAGGCCGACGTCGAGGAAGTGGCCGAGTCGACCGTGATGTGCCTGAAGAGCACCGTGCCGGCGATCCTGCCGGGCGTGGTGTTCCTGTCCGGTGGCCAGAGCGACGAGCAGTCGACCGAGCACCTGAACGCGATGAACCAGCTGGGCAACCTGCCGTGGCCGCTGAGCTTCTCCTACGGCCGCGCCATGCAGCAGGCCGCGCTGAAGCTGTGGGCCAAGGACATGAAGGGCAACTACGCCGCTGCCCAGAAGACCGTGTACGAGCGCGCCAAGGACAATGGCCTGGCCGCGCTGGGCAAGTGGAACGGTTGATCCGTCCCATCGCTGGATGAACAGGGCAACGCCGGCATCACGCCGGCGTTTGCTTTTGCGGGTATCGTTTCCGGCCCCGCGCGCCCGGCCGGCACGCGGGAACTACATGGAAGGCCAAGGAGAAACAACATGCGTTTGGCAGCACTCACACTGACCGTTGCCGCGGTCCTGGTCGCCGGCGGTTGCAACCGCATCGGCAGCAGTGGTGACGCAGGCAAGGCCGCGTCGCTCGATTTCGACAAGCCGGTGTCCGGCGAGATCACCTCGCGCAGCGGCATCAACTTCAACGACGGCAGCCACCACCAGCTCTACCAGATCAAGCTGGAAGACAAGGACCTGGTCGGCCTGAAGCTCACCGGTGCCCTCAGCGGCTCGATCGCCGTGTTCAACAACGGCAGCCTTGTTTCCACCAGCAACACCGGTTACGAACGCGAAGGCGACGTTTCGCTGGCGTTCCGTGCCAATGGCGGCGGCACCTACCAGGTGGCGGTCAATGCCGATGGCCCGACCGCCTTTGGTCCGTATCGCCTGCGCGCCGAGAAGCTGAAACCCTACGACGGCAAGCCGTTGGCGGGCAGTGGCGAAATCGTGGACATGCTGGCCAGTGACTCGCAGGACTACACCCTGCAGGTGGACAAGGCCGGCCTGTACGAAATCCGCCTGGTGTCGGATGTCTTCGATCCGGTGCTGAAGCTGTCGGGCCAGGGCGTTGAAGCCGAGAACGACGATGGCAACGACAGCACCAACTCGCGGTTGACCCTGTCGCTGAAGCCGGGCAAGTACACCCTGACCGCGCGCGGCCTCGGCAGCGGCGTCAATGGCATGTTCACCCTGTCGGCCAACCGCATCGAACTGCCGGGGAATCTGGTCGAACGCGATGGTACCGCCCTGCCGAAGTCGGGCAGCGTGTACACCATGCTGGACAACGACGGCCGTCGCCGCTTCCTGCTGACCCTGGATCGTCCCGCCGACGTGCGCCTGGATGCGATCTCCAGCCAGGTCGATACCGTGCTGCGCGTGGTCGGCGGCGATGTCGAGCTGACCAACGACGACGGTGGCAATGGCACCAATGCGCGGCTGGAAGAAACGCTGCCGGCCGGCCACTACACCGTCGACGTGTCCGGCCTGAACAATGGCGCAGGCATGGTGGAAGTGCGCGTGCAGGTGGATGGTGCCAGCGCTGACGGTGCTGCCGCCTCCGCGGCCCGTGCTGCTGCCGATGCTGCAGCCGCCGTGGCCGATGACGCTGCTGCGGTGGAAGCTGCCAGCCGTTGAGTGTGATCCACGCCATGCGTGGATGACATCAATGGTGCAACGGAAAAGGCCGGGCAATGCCCGGCCTTTTCCTTTCCACGCTGCGTCGCGTTTCAATGCGCGGCGGCAAGGCCTGCATCGCCCAGCGGCGGCAGCAGCGTGCTGCGTGGCTCGCTTTCCGTGCTCTGGCCGGCGGTGGCCAGCGCCTGCTGGTAGGCCTTGGCAGTGGCCGTGTTGAACGCGACCAGCACGATGCGCATCGGTTGCGCGTGGCTGCGCTGCCATGCCAGCGTTTCCGTCACCGCGATCTGTGCAGCCTGGTACAGCGGATAGCCATACACGCCGCAACTGATGGCCGGGAACGCGATCGACTGTACGCCCAGCGACTCGGCAAGCTGCAGCGATTTCCAGTAGCAGTTGGCCAGCAGTGCCGGTTCGTCGCGCTGGCCGTCGTGCCAGACCGGGCCGACCGTGTGCAGTACGTGGCGTGCCGGCAGCGCATGGGCACCGGTGGCGCGCACTTCGCCGGTCGGGCAACGCACGCCCGGGCGCAGCTCCGGCAGCTGTTCGCATTCGGTCAGCAATGCGGGGCCGGCTGCGCGATGGATCGCGCCGTCGACACCGCCGCCACCGAGCAGTGTTTCATTGGCCGCGTTGACGATCGCATCCACCGCCAGGGTCGTGATGTCGCCCTGCCAAACTTCGATCTTCATGCGTCCGTCTCCTGCCTGTGAGGTGATCCGCGCAGCTTCTGCGCCGGCTGTTCCCACGGTAGGGGACAGGGCATCGATACTGCGTCATGACCGTCTCACGCGCTGCGATCCGACGGCCTTCACGCACGATGGCGGGCGACGCCTTCACGCAGGCTGAAGCAGAAAGGGGGCAGAGCCCTTTGCCTGCGGAAGAGGGATCCGACCCCGGGCATCCAGCAGGAGGGGGTCGGATCCTTTTCCGAACGGAAAAGGCTCTGACCCCGGGCATCACGGCAGGCCGGCCAGCCACTCGTCGTCGGAGCCTTCATTCACATCGGCAAACAGCGGCGTGGAGAAGTAGCGTTCACCGGTGTCCGGCAGCATGGCCAGAATCACTGAGCCCGGTTCGGCGCGTGCGGCCACGTCCAGTGCGCTGGCCACGGTGGCGCCGGCGGAGATGCCGACGAAGATGCCTTCCTCCGCTGCCAGCCGGCGCGCGGTGGCGATGGCACGGTCATCATCAACCGACACCAGTTCATCCACCACATCGCGGTTGAGCACGTCCGGCACGAAGTCCGGGGTCCAGCCCTGGATCTTGTGCGGCTTCCAGTCATCGCCCTTCAGCAGTGCGGCGCCGGCCGGCTCGGTGGCGATGATGCGGGTCTGCGGGCGCGCGACCTTCAGTACTTCGCCCACGCCGGTGAGCGTGCCACCGGTGCCCCAGCCGCTGACGAAGTAGTCCAGCCGCCTGCCGGCGAAGTCGCGCAGGATCTCCGCGGCGGTGGTATTGCGGTGATACGCCGGGTTGGCCGGGTTGGCGAACTGGCTGGCCAGGAACCAGCCGTGCTGCTCGGCCAGTTCGCGCGCCTTGCGCACCATGCCGCTGCCGCGTTCGGCGGCCGGGGTCAGGATCACCTTCGCGCCATACGCGCGCATCAGCTTGCGGCGTTCCACCGAGAAGGTTTCGACCATGGTCGCCACGAACTTGTAGCCGCGCGCGGCGGCAACCATCGCCAGCGCCACGCCGGTGTTGCCCGAGGTGGCCTCCACGATCGTGTCGCCCGGCTTGAGCACGCCGCGCGCTTCGGCGTCGAGGATGATCGCCAACGCCAGGCGGTCCTTGACCGAGCCGCCCGGGTTGAACGACTCGACCTTGGCGTAGAGGCTGATCTGCGGCGGCGCCAGGCGCTGCAGCTTGACGATGGGGGTGTTGCCGACGGTATCGAGGATGGAGTCGTACAGGGCCATGGAAGCGCTCCGGAAACAGGGCCGCGCCGGACGCCGGCGGGCGGAAGGGGGAGGGCTGGCTGTTCAGGCCAGCGGCTGCCGGCTGACCGTAGCGCCGGCATATGACGCCCGGAAATGACCAGATACCTTTCTTAAACAACCTTTGGTTATAAGCTGGTGACGGCAATTGACCCTAGAGTGGACCTCCGCCCCACGCCGCCTGCCTCCCATGACGCTGACCCAGCTGCGCTACCTGGTTGCCATCGCCGACGCCGAGCTGAACATCACGCTGGCCGCCTCGCGCGTGCACGCCACCCAGCCCGGCCTGTCCAAGCAGCTCAAGCAGCTGGAGGACGAGCTCGGCTTCCTGTTGTTCGTGCGCAAGGGCCGCAGCCTGGAGTCGGTCACCCCGGCCGGCACCGAGGTGATCGCCCGCGCCCGCGCGGTACTGGCCGAGGCCAACAACATCCGCACCTACGCCGCCAACCAACGCCGTGAAAGCCAGGGCCAGCTGATCCTGACCACCACCCACACCCAGGCACGCTTCGTGCTGCCGCCGGCGGTGGCGGCCATCAAGCAGGCCTACCCGCAGGTGAGCGTGCACCTGCAGCAGGCCGGTGAAGCCGATGCACTGGACCGCCTGAACCAGGGTGATGCCGATATCGCGATCATCAGTACCGCAGGTGGCGAACCCACCGATGGCATCGCGGTGCCGCTGTTCCGCTGGCGCCGGTTGGTGGTGGTGCCCAAGGGCCATCCCCTGGATCGCGCCGGTCGCGCGCCTGACCTGGCCGCGCTGGCCCGCCAACCGTTGATCAGCTATGAATCCTCGACCCGGCCGAACTCGTCGCTGCAGCGCGCCTTCGCCGCCAACGGGCTGGTGCCGGACCTGGCACTGACCGCGCTCGATGCCGATCTGATCAAGACCTACGTGCGCACCGGGCTGGGCGTGGGCCTGCTGGCCGAGATGGCGGTCAGTTCCAACGACGAAGACCTGAGATCGTGGCCGGCACCGGACCCGATCACTGAGTGCATTGCCTGGGCGGTGCTGCCGCGCGACCGTGTGCTGCGTGATTACGCGCTGGAGCTGGTGCACGTGCTGGCACCGCAGATTGATCCGCGCGACCTGCGGCGGGTGCTGGATGGCAACCAGGCGGCGGCGTGGCCGCTGCCACCGACCTGGGAGTCGCTGACCCAGACCATCACGGTGTGAGGTGGGTCGAGCAGGGCTGCGCCCTGCACCTGCAGAGGCTTCAAGCCGAGGCAACAGCAACAGCAACAGCAGAAGCGGGCATTCCGTGGGATGGCGGGGCGGTGTCGGAGTGCGGGGACGCCGTAAACCCGTCCCTGGGGGCTTGGCAGCCGCATCCATGCGGCTGACACCCCGCACTCCGACACCGCCCCACCTCTGACAGATTCCGGCGGCTGTTGGTAGGTGTCGACCTTGGTCGACACGGTAGATCCACACCATGCGTGGATGAAATCTTTCAGATATCGAAATACATCTGGGGTCAGATMCGTTTTMCGAAGGAAAACGGATMTGACCCCGAGAGTGGTTMCGACAGACCGCAGAGATCTGTCGAAGGCGGGGTGGG
>NZ_RAVT01000037.1 GCF_013464915.1 Stenotrophomonas maltophilia | reverse complement strand
CACCCCGAGAGTGGTTCCGACAGACCGCAGAGATCTGTCGAAGGCGGGGTGGGTCCGGTTGCGGGGGCGTGAGCCGCATGGATGCGGCGACCGAGCCTACATGGACGTATTTACGGCGTCTCCCGCAACCGGACCCACCCCGCCATCCCACGGATTGCCCGCTTTTGACGTTGACGTTGATTCGGCAGGTGCAGGGCGCAGCCCTGCCGACAACCCCCCTCCTGCGACCGTTCGTCGCACAGGGCAACCCTGGACCCGCCTCTACACTAGCGCGGTGACCCGCTTGTCCCGCCCGCAGCGCCTTCTGCTCCAGCTCGCCGTCCTGGCGACGCTGCTGATGGTGCTTGCGCCGCTGGTCAGCCGCGAGCTGCAGGCGCCGCCGATGGACCACACCGCAATGGCGGGCATGGACCACGCCGCCATGGGCCATCACATGCACGACATGGCCATGGGCGGGCACGATCAGCAGGGCGCTGCGCCGGCCGCGCCCAACCGCCCGGCCGATCCCCACGCCATGCATGGCGAAGCCTGCGAGTACTGCGTGCTGGCCATGCGCCTGCTGCCGTGGCTGGCGGTGCTGGTGCTGCTGTTGCCGTTGCTGTGGCGGCCGCGCCTGGTATTCCCGTGGTCGCAGCAGGTGCTGCCCGCGCTGCACTGGCCAGCGCATGCCGCACGTGGGCCACCGCGCCTCTCCATCGTCCGCTGATATCCCCATGAATCTGCCGCACGACGCCTGACCGGGCGCCGTGCGCGCGTGCGTACCTTGGAGCTGTTCCGATGAAAATGACTTCCCGCCCCGCGGGCGCCTGCGCGCGCCTGCCGGTTGCCCTTGGCCTGGCCGTGGCCGCGTCACTGGCCCACGCTGCGCCTGCCGACGAGGCGCGCACCCTCGACACGATGGTGGTCACCGCCGCCGCGCCGTCGTCGCCACTGCACTGGGTGACCGATCCGCGCCTGCCGCGGCAACCGGTACCGGCCAGCGACGGTGCCGATTACCTGAAAACCGTTCCCGGCTTCTCCGCCATCCGCAATGGCGGCACCAACGGTGACCCGGTGCTGCGCGGCATGTTCGGTTCGCGCCTGAACATCCTCAGCAACGACGGCAACCTGATCGGAGCCTGCCCGTCGCGCATGGACAATCCGCTGTCCTACATCGCCCCGGAGAGTTTCGACCGGCTGACCATCATCAAGGGCCCGCAGAGCGTGCGCTGGGGCGCAGGTGCGTCGGCTGGCACCGTGCGCTTCGAGCGCGATACACCGCGCTTCGATGAACCCGGCCTGCGTGCCGATGCCAGCGCGCTGGTCGGTTCGCGCAACCGCAACGACCAGGTACTGGACCTGACCCTGGGCAACCCGACCGGGTACGTGCGCGTCAGCGGCAACCGCTCCGAAGCCGATGACTACAAGGACGGCCACGGTGAGGTGGTGCCGTCGAAGTGGCGCAAGTGGAACGGTGATGTGGCCATTGGCTGGACGCCGGACGCCGATACGCTGCTGGAAATCTCCGCCGGTGCCGGTGATGCGATCGCGCGCTACGCCGGGCGCGGCATGGACGGCGCCGCGTTCGAGCGCACCAGCTACGCGGCACGCTTCGAGAAGCGCAACCTGCCGGGCGCGTGGGACACGGTGCAGGCCAACGTGTACTACAACGAAGCCGACCACGTGATGGACAACTACACGCTGCGCACGCCGAATCCCAACAGCATGATGCCAATGCCGATGGCGTCGAACGTGGACCGCCGTACCCAGGGCGGCCGGGTCAGTTCCGAGTGGCGTTGGCAGGACGTGCAGCTGGTGGCGGGCGTGGATGGCGAAGACAGCCGCCACCGCGGCCGCATGGGCATGGGCCGCGATACCTACCGCCAGGCAGCGTGGGAGACCGATGCCAACTTCCGTCGCTATGGCGTGTTCACCGAACTGACGCTGGGCGCCGGCACCGACCAGCGCTGGATCAGTGGCCTGCGCATCGATCGCGCCAGCGTGCGCGATGAGCGGCAGTCGATCCGCGGCATGATGGGCAACCGGCCCAATCCCACCGCCGGGCAGACGCGCAAGGAGTGGCTCGGCAGCGGTTTCCTGCGCTACGAGCAGGACCTGGCCGACGGCCTGACCTGGTATGCCGGTCTCGGCCACAGCCAGCGCATGCCCGATTACTGGGAGCTGTTCTCGCCCGACCACGGCCCGTCCGGTGCGGTGAACGCATTCACCGGCATCCAGCCCGAGCGCACCACCCAGCTTGACGTCGGCCTGCAGTACAAGGGCCCACGCGTGCAGGCCTGGGTCTCGGCCTACGCCGGGCAGATCCAGGACTACATCCTGTTCACCTATCACGGTAGCGGCATGATGGGCATGAGCCAGGCCAGCAACATCGATGCGCGCATCGCCGGTGCCGAGGCTGGGCTGGAAGTGAGCCTGGCCGAACAGTGGAAGCTGGGCGGCACGCTGGCCTACGCCTGGGGCGAGAACCGCGACCAGCAGCGTCCGCTGCCGCAGATGCCGCCGCTGGAAGCCCGCCTGAGTGCGAACTGGGAAGGCCAGCGCTGGACTGCCGGGGCACTGCTGCGCGCGGTGACCCACCAGCATCGCGTTGCCGATGGGCAGGGCAACGTGGTGGCCCAGGACCTCGGGCCGAGTGCCGGCTTCGCCACGTTCGCGCTCAACGCCGCGTACCGTTTCAGTTCGCAGCTGCAGCTCAGTGCAGGCATCGACAACCTGTTCGACCGCGCCTACAGCGAGCACCTGAACCTGGCCGGCAGCGCCGACTTCGGCTTCCCGGCCGATCCGGTGCGCATCAACGAGCCCGGGCGCAGCCTGTGGATGAAGGTGAGCTACCGGTATTGACCCGCGTGCGGAACGGTAGCGCCGGGCCATGCCTGGCGTTGCTGCCGGACAAAAAAACGGGGCCGGATCCCCGCCAGGATCCGCCCCCTGCCCAACGCCCTCCGTCGGGCAGCTTCGACTCTACGATGGCAACGCCTGCGGTGCACGGCTGGATACACCCCGACACACGCCGACACTGCCATGTGCAGCCTTGCACGGAACGGGTTCAAGGCGCTATCACGGCTTCGGTTCCACGCTGGTAAACGCTTGGCACATACCGCTTCTGCGGGCCCTTGCCTACACTCGGCGGCCGTGGATCAATCAGGACCGTTCATGTTGGCTCGTATCGCTTCGACCCTGGCCCTTGGCCTCAGCCTGGCCGTACTGGCCGGGTGCGCAGGCAAACAGGAGGCCGCCGCACGTCGGCAGGGCGAAGCGGTGCCGGTCACCGCGCAGGTGGTGCAGCCCACGCAGTGGAATGACACCCTGCAGGCGCTGGGCACGGCCAAGGCGCGCGAGTCGATCAGCGTCACCGCCAAGGTCAGCGAAATCGTCGAGAAGGTGCATTTCGAAAGCGGCCAGCACATCGCCGCCGGTGCACCGATCGTGACCCTGCGCGGGCAGGCCCAGGAAGCGGCGCTGGTGCAGGCGCAGGCCACCTTCCACGAGGCCGACCAGTTGTACAAGCGCCAGCGCGAGCTGGCCACGCAGCGGCTGGTCTCCAGCGCCACGCTGGATACGCAGAAGTCGATCCGCGATGCCGCCGAGGCGCGCGTGGCGCAGATGCAGTCGGACATCGGTGACCGCCGCGTGCGCGCGCCGTTCGCTGGCGTGCTTGGCATCCGCCAGGTCAGCCCGGGCACGCTGCTGACGCCGACCACGGTGATCGCCACGCTCGACGACATCGAGCACATGCACATCGATTTCCAGGTGCCGGAAGTGGAACTGGCCGCACTGGGTGTCGGTGACAAGGTCAGCGCCACCAGCGTGGCGTGGCCGGGCCGCAGCTTCGAAGGCGTGGTCAGCACCATCGATGCGCGCATCGACCCGGCTACCCGCGCGGTGACCGTGCGTGCCGACTTCGCCAACGGCGACCACGCGCTGCGCCCGGGCATGCTGCTGGACGTGCGCCTGTTCCGCCCCGAGCGCCCGGCACTGGTGGTGCCGGAAATCGCCGTGGTGCAGGTGGGCCGCGATACCTTCGTGTACCGCATCAAGAACGACGACAGCGTCGAGCGCGTGGACGTGGTGACCGGTGCGCGCCGTGCCGGCGTGGTCGAGATCAAGCAGGGGCTGGACGCCGGCCAGCGCATCGTGGTCGACGGCACCGGCAAGCTGCGCCCGGGCCTGAAGGTCGCGGCCAGGGATGCGGCACCGGCCAGCGGTGCGAAGCCGGCTGATGCACCGGCACCGGTCGCGGCCGAGGGCCACGGCGGATGAAGCTGTCCGACATCTCCATCCAGCGGCCGGTGTTCGCCGTGGTGATGAGCCTGCTGCTGCTGGTGCTGGGCGTGATGTCCTTCACCCGCCTGACCCTGCGCGAACTGCCCGCCATCGATCCACCGATCGTGTCGGTGTCGGTGGACTACACCGGCGCCTCGGCAGCCGTCATCGAAAGCCGCATCACCCAGGTGCTGGAAGATGCACTGGCTGGCATCGAAGGCATCGATACCATCAACGCGCGCAGCACCAACGGCCGCTCGCAGGTCAGCATCGAGTTCACCTCCAACCGCGATATCGAAGCGGCGGCCAATGACGTGCGCGATGCGGTCAGCCGCGTCGCCGACCGCATGCCGGAGGAAGCGCGCCCGCCGGAGATCGCCAAGGTCGAAAGCGATGCCGACCCGATCATCTGGTTCAACATGGTCTCCTCGACCATGGACACGCTGGAGCTGAGCGATTACGCCGACCGTTATGTGGTCGATCGTTTTTCCAGCCTCGATGGCGTGGCCCAGGTCCGCATCGGTGGCCGCCAGCGCTATGCGATGCGCATCTGGCTGGATCGCGACCAGCTGGCCGCGCGCGGGCTGACCACGGGTGATGTGGAAACCGCACTGCGCAACGAGAACGTGGAACTGCCGGCCGGCCGCATCGAGTCGACCGACCGCGATTTCACCCTGCGCGTGGAGCGCAACTACATCAAGCCGGAAGACTTCGCGACCATCCCGCTGGGCAAGGGCCGCGACGGCTACGTGGTGCGCATGGGCGACGTGGCGAAGATCGAACTGGCCTCGGCCGAGCGTCGCGCGTACTACCGCAGCAACGGCGAGCCCGGCATCGGCCTGGGTATCGTCAAGACCTCCACCGCCAACTCGCTGGACGTGGCCCGCACCGCGCGTGCCGAAGCGGAACGCGTCGCGCTGTCGCTGCCCAAGGGCACGCAGATCTTCGTGGCGTTCGACAACACCACCTTCATCGAAGCCGCCGTGGACCGCGTCTACGCCACGCTGGTGGAGGCGATGATCCTGGTGCTGGCGGTGATCTGGCTGTTCCTGGGCAGCTTCCGCGCCGCACTGATTCCGGCGGTGACGGTGCCGGTCTGCCTGGTCGCGGCGTTCATCGCACTGTATGCGTTCGACTTCTCGATCAACCTGCTGACCCTGCTTGCGCTGGTGCTGTGCATCGGCCTGGTGGTGGACGATGCGATCGTGGTGGTGGAGAACGTGCAGCGCCGCATCGATCTGGGCGAGCCCCCATTGGTGGCCTCCAAGCGCGGTACCACGCAGGTTGCCTTCGCGGTGATCGCCACCACCGCCGTGCTGGTGGCGGTGTTCCTGCCGGTCGGCTTCCTGGAAGGCAATACCGGTCGCCTGTTCCGCGAACTGGCGGTGGCGCTGGCGGCAGCAGTGGCGTTGTCCGCGTTCGTGGCGCTGACGCTGACGCCGATGATGGCCTCCAAGCTGCTCAAGCCGCACACCGGGCAGGCACCGCGCGGCCTGCATGGCTTCATCAACCGCAACCTGGAACGCCTGGCCTCGGGCTATGGCCGCGTGCTCGACCACCATGTCGACCGCACCTGGATCTACCTGCTGGTGATGGTGGCCGCGCTGGCCGCCAGCTGGGGCCTGCTGAAGCTGCTGCCGTCGGAGCTGGCGCCGGCCGAAGACCGCGGTTCATTCCAGATCATGATCGACGGCCCGGAAGGCGCCGGTTACGACTACACCGTGCAGCAGGTACAGCAGGTGGAAGCGCTGCTGGCGCCGCATGTCGGCCCGGACAAGCCGATCGTGCGTGCCAATCCGCGCGTGCCGGGTGGTTGGGGTGCCAGCGAGGAAATGCACACCGGCCGCGTCAGCATCTTCCTGCAGCCGTGGCGCCAGCGCAGCGAGGGCACGCCGGAAGTGGCCAATGAGCTGCAGAAGGAACTGGACACCATGCGCGGCGTGCGCGTTCGCACGCAGGTGGGCGGTGGCCTGGTGCGCAGTGGCGGCCAGCCCTTCCAGATCGTGCTGGGCGGGCCGGAGTACGCGGAAATCGCCCAGTGGCGCGACCGCATCCTGCTGCGCATGGCCGACAATCCCGGCCTGGTCGGCCCGGATTCGGACTACAAGGAAACCCGGCCGCAGATGCGGGTGAACATCGACCGCCAGCGTGCGGCCGACCTCGGCGTGCCGGTCACCGCAATCGGTTCGGCGCTGGAAACCATGATGGGTTCGCGTCGTGTCACCACCTTCGTCGACAACGGTGAGGAGTACGACGTGCTGGTCCAGGCCGGTCGCGATGGACGCGCCAGCCCGGCCGACCTGGCCGCGATCCGCGTGCGTGCCACCTCCGGTGAGCTGGTGCCGCTGTCCAACCTGGTCACGCTCAGTGAAGTGGCCGAGGCGGGCACGCTGAACCGCTTCAACCGCCTGCGCTCGATCACCATCACCGCCGGCCTGGCGCCAGGCTATCCGCTGGGCGAGGCCATCGCCTGGGCGCAGAACGTGGCCCGCGAAGAGCTGCCGCAGTACGCGCAGGTGAACTGGAAGGGCGAATCGCGCGAGTACCAGAGTGCCGGTGGCGCCGTGCTGCTGACCTTCGCCATGGCCCTGCTGGTGGTGTACCTGGTGCTGGCCGCGCAGTTCGAAAGCTTCATCCACCCGCTCACCATCATGCTGACCGTGCCGCTGGGCGTGCTGGGCGCGCTGGTGGGCCTGTGGGTGAGCGGGGGCACGGTGAATCTTTTCAGCCAGATCGGCATCGTCATGCTGGTCGGCCTGGCGGCAAAGAACGGCATCCTCATCGTCGAATTCGCCAACCAGCTGCGCGATGACGGGCGCACGGTGCGCGAGGCCATCATCGAATCGGCGATGGTGCGCCTGCGCCCGATCCTGATGACCTCGATCGCCACCGTGGTCGGTGCGATCCCGCTGGTGGTAGCCGGTGGTCCCGGCTCGGCCAGCCGTGGCACCATCGGCATCGTGATCATCTTCGGCGTGACCCTCTCGACCTTCCTGTCGCTGTTCGTGGTGCCGGCGTTCTACGCGCGGCTGGCCCCGTACACGCGCTCGCCGGAAGCGGTGAAGCGCGAGCTGGAGAAGCAGGAAGCCGAGTCGCCCTCGGTCGGCGGGCATGCCTGACCCTCGCGCCGGCGGGGTGCCTGACGGGGTCGGATCCCTTTCCCAAAGGGAAAGGGCTCTGACCCCACACCTCGAAGGCCCAGGCTTCCGACTGCGCCCCTGGCACCCCGACGACCTCGAATCATTGCTGCGCCACGCCAACGACCCCGACGTATCGCGTGGCCTGCGCGACCGCTTCCCGTACCCGTACACGCGGGCCGATGGCGAAGCCTTCCTCGCCGGTCGCGTGCTGACGCCGGGTACCCTGAATCTGGCCATTGAGATCGACGGCCAGGCCTGCGGCAGCGTCGGCGCGCAGCAGGGCAGTGCCGAGCGCGGTCATATGGCTGAACTCGGCTACTGGCTGGGCCAGGCCTACTGGGGCCAGGGCCTGATGACCCGCGTGGTCGGCCTGTTCGTGCCGTGGGTGATGGACGAGCTGCGCCTGTTCAGGCTGCAGGCCGGGGTAGTGGACTTCAACCTCGGCTCGGCGCGGGTGCTGGAAAAGAACGGTTTCCAGGAAGAAGGCGTGGACCGCTGTGCGGTCTACAAGCGCGGCGAACTGCACGACCTGCGCCGCTTCGCCCGGGTGCGCACCCAGCTGCCCTGAGCAGCCGGGGAGGGGGAGGGGTAGAGTCGACTGTCAGTCGACTATCGCGCGCAGCGCGGGTTTTTCCGCAGCTTGAAGGAGAGCAGTCGACTGACAGTCGACTCTACCGCCGCTGTTCCGGCCCTCCCGAGGCCGCCTGCCTCCCCCGTTCCTTCCGGCGCTACCGCAGCGGCCTTCGATCAGGGAGAATCGACCGGTCCCTTCCAGCCGACGGGACGTCCTTACAACCCGCCGACTGGAGAGAGCGCGCGTGGAAGCTACCGTACATTTCATCAACAGCATCATCTGGAGCAAGGCACTGATCTTCATGTGCCTGGCTGCTGGCCTGTTCTTCAGCCTGCGCACCCGCTTCATGCAGATCCGGGGTTTCGTCGAGATGTGCCGCCTCACCGTCAAGGGTGAGAAATCCGACGCCGGCGTGTCCTCGTTCCAGGCCCTGGCCATGTCGATGGCCGGCCGCATGGGCATCGGCAACATCGCCGGCGTGGCCACCGCCATCGCCTTCGGCGGCCCCGGTGCCATCTTCTGGATGTGGGTGATGGGCTTCCTCGGCGCGTCCACCTCGTACGTGGAATGCACCCTGGCGCAGATCTACAAGACCAAGGACGCCGAAGGCCGCTACCGCGGTGGCCCGGCTTATTACATCGAAAAGGCCATGGGCCTGAAGTGGTACGCGCTGGCCTTCGCCATCGCCACGATCATCGCTGCCGGCTTCCTGATGCCGGGCGTGCAGGCCAATGCCATCGCCGACAGCATCATCAACGCCTGCCGTGGTACCGCGCTGTGCGGCCCGCTCGATGGCCAGGCCTTCGGCATGGAATCGGTGCAGGCATTGAAGCTGGGCATCGGCATCGTGGTGGCCCTGCTGCTGGGCGTGGTGATCTTCGGTGGCGTCAAGCGCATCGCCAACTTCGCCGAAGTGGTGGTGCCGTTCATGGCCGCAGGTTTCATCCTGATGGCCATCGTCATCATGATCATCAACTACGACCGCGTGCCGGAAATGTTCGGCATCATCTTCAAGAGTGCCTTCGGCACCCACGCCGCATTCGGCGCGATGATGGGCCTGGCGGTGGAGTGGGGCATCAAGCGCGGCATCTACGCCAACGAAGCCGGCCAGGGTTCGGGCCCGCACGCGGCAGCCGCCTCGGAAGTCTTGCACCCGGCCAAGCAGGGCTACGTGCAGGCCTTCGCCATCTACTTCGACACCATGATGGTGTGCACCGCCACCGCGTTCCTGATCCTGGCCAGTGGCACCTACAATGTGTACTCGCCGGCAGGCGCCAGCGCTCCGCCGATCTTCCAGGGCCTGGCCGGCATTCCAGAAGGCGCGGGCTACGCGCAGGCGGGCGTTGAAGCCGTGCTGCCGGGCTGGGGCTCGGCGTTCGTCTCGATCGCCATCTTCTTCTTCGCCTTCACCACCATCATGGCGTACTACTACATGGCCGAGACCAACCTCAGCTATGTGAACCACAACAAGAAGCGCCCGCTGACCGTGCTGCTGCTGCGCCTGGGCATCATCGGCATGGTGGTGTTCGGTGCGTTCCACAATGCCACCCTGGCCTGGGCGCTGGGTGACATCGGCGTGGGCCTGATGGCCTGGCTGAACATCATTGCCATCCTCATCATCCAGAAGCCGGCCATGCTGGCCCTGCGTGATTACGAACGACAGAAGAAGCTCGGCCTCGATCCGACCTTCGACCCCGATGCCCTGGGCATCAAGAACGCCGATTTCTGGCGTCAACGCAAGCTGGAGTTGTCCCGTAGTGAATGATCCCTGGAAGAACGCCCGCCGCCCGTCGTCGCGACCGCCGCGGGCCACCCCGCTGCCTCCGCGTGAGGGCGGCACCCCGCCGCCGCCGGGGCGCGGCAACGACGAACTGCGCCTGTATGGCTGGAACGCCGTGCAGGCGCTGTTCGCCAAGCGCCCGCAGGCGTTGCGCAAGCTGTACCTGGTGGACGCGCTGATTCCGCGCATGCAGCCGGTGCTGAAGTGGTGCGTGGCCAACCGCGTGGGCTACCGCGTCGTCGAGGAAGGCGACCTCAACAAGCTGGCCGCCACCACCCATCACGAAGGCCTGGTGGCCGACGTGCTGCGTGCGCCGGTCGTGCCGCTGGCGCAGTGGCTGGCCGATCTGGAGCAGGGCCCGGTGCTGGCGTTGTGGCTGGATGGTGTCGGCAACCCGCACAACTTCGGCGCGATCCTGCGCTCGGCCGCGCACTTCGGCGTCAAGGCGCTGCTGCTGCCGGCCGGCAGCACGCTGGCACTGTCCGGTGCTGCCGCACGCGTGGCGGAAGGCGGTGCGGAATCGGTGCCGCTGGTGCAGTTGCCGGAGACTGCAGAGGCGATGGCACAGCTGCGCAGTGCCGGTTTCGGCCTGGCCGCAACCCTGGTCGAGGGCGGAGATGACGTGTTCCGCGCGTCCCTGCCGGAGCGGCTGGTGTACGTGATGGGCGCCGAAGGCGAAGGCATGGACCGTGGCCTGGCAGGGCAGTGCGACCTGCAGGTCTCGATCCCCGGCAGTGGTGCGGTGGAGAGCCTGAACGTGGCCTCGGCCACGGCAGTGCTGCTGGCGCAGTGGGCCAGTCGCCGCGTGAGGTGAGAGCTGCAGACAGGCTAGGGTGATTCGAGTCCACGTCTGCCGGTCCAGTTGGAAGTGCCTCGGCTCGAGAAGTAAACGAGCCGGGGACGCTTCTCCAGCAACATTTGGTTCAGAACTGCACCTTGGTGCGCCACGATGTTACGAGGTCCACGTCGGTGCCGAGCAGCGCAAGATCACACGCGATCTGTCCAGCCTCGTAACATTGAATTGGCTGGCAGACGGTGTCGGCGGGATTGTGCATGAGTTCGTTTCTCAGCTTCCGCAAAGACGTGAGGGCGCGCTTTTGTTCGTCGCAGATCAGTTTCCCTGCACAAAGATCGTCGATGATCTTCCAGGTTTCGGGAGATCTAACGTTCTCCTCGTTCTCGATCATCCAGTGCCACCGGAGAGAGGACTCGATGATGAACCATGAGAGGACGAATGACATCCTGTAGTCGTTGTCGGCGTATGCGGTTTTGGCCTTGAGCAGATAGGAGAGCCATGTGACGTGATGTTCGTTGCGTGCTATGAGCGCGAATTTCTGCAGCGCAAACCGAGCAGCTTCGACATGAACTACTTCGTGGGGAATTCTCCATCCGGGTGCTTCCAGGGGAGAAGGCGTAAGGGCGCCTCCAGCTACCCATCCGGACAGCGCATGCATGACCGTGGTCAAGGTGCGAGCCGTGCCAAAGCTGACGTTTACGGGGCGGCCGTCGAGGAATCCGACCTTGCATATCTCCTTCGCCCGGGTTGCAGTGGCGGAGACTTCGTAGGAGTCAGGATGCTTTATCGACTCCGATTCCAAGCACAGCTGAAGTGCATTGGCGTAATCCAAGTGTCGATCCATCCATATTGCGGACTGATCAAAATCACCTGAAATGCCCATGTCTGGCGCGGTCTGCGAAAGGTGCCGCACATTCAGCAGCATTAAACCGTTGACGCAGATTGCCGCATTGAATCGTTCGGTTTGCAGGCACGCCTTCACTTCCGGAATGATGCCGAGAAGGCATTGATTCTGTTCGGGATCATAGATGTTGACGCGTTGTCCCAGCCAGAACGGGTATGCGCTATGGAAACCCAAGTGGAAATCCATCTGGTCGAGTAGTTCGAATCCTTCCACGCGTACTTTCCAGGAAGACGGATTGTCTGTATGGGGATGCTCGCAGTTGAAGGAAAGAGGGGGAGACGCTGAGCCTGCAACTCAGCGTCCTCCGCCTTCAGAATTTCACTCGTTCGGTGGCGTGGTCGCCTTGGCTTCGCTGCCGAAGCTGCCATCGGCTTCCGCGGCCAGGTACGCGAACACCGCATAGGCGGCCACGTTCTGTGCCAGCGCCTTCGGGTCGATCTTGTCCAGCGTGTCGTCGGCGGTGTGGTGCAGGTGGAAGTAGTCCGAACCATCCTGCGCCAGCCACGCCCACGCACCGCCCTTGGCGGCCAGCGGGCCGACGTCCGGGCCCGGGCCACCCTTGTCGGCCTGGTACTCGATGCCCAGCGGCTTCATCACTTCGGCAATCTGCTTCGTGGCCTCGCGCGAGCCTTCCGGGTTCGGCGAACCGGTATTGAAGGCATAGATGCGGCCGGCACCGAAGTCACTCTCGGCAGCCAGCTGGTGCAGGGCCACGTCCTTGGCATGCGCCTCGGCGTAGGCCTTGCCGCCGTACAGGCCCTGTTCTTCGTTGGCGAAGGCGATCACGCGGATGGTGCGCTTCGGCGCCTGCTTCAGCAGGCCGATCAGGTGGCCAGCGGCCATGGTGATGCCCACGCCCGCGCCGTCATCGACCGCGCCGGTGCCCAGGTCCCACGAATCCAGGTGGCCGCCGATCACCACCACTTCCTTCGGCAGACTGCGGCCAGTGATCTCGCCGATCACGTTGTACGAGGTTGCCGTGCCATCCCAGCCGCAGTCCAGCGCCACCTTCACCGTGGTGCTGCCACGGGCCAGCAGGCGGGCCAGCTGGTCGGCGTCGGGCACCGACAGTGCTGCCGACGGCACCGGGGTCAGGCCATCGTCAAATCGGGTGATGCCGGTGTGCGGCACGCGGTGCGAATCGGTACCGGCCGAGCGCATCAGGAAGCCGATCGCGCCCTTGCGGATCGCCTCGGACGGGCCCTTGCTGCGGATCGCGCCGCCACGGCCGTAGTCGCGGCCATCGCGGAACGGCAGCATCTGGTAATCGACGAAGGCGATCTTGCCCTTCAGCGAACCGGCCGGTGCCGCCTGCAGCGCGGCCAGGTCGGCGAAGCGCACCACTTCCGCTTCCACGGTGCCGCCCGGGCTGCCGCCCAGTGCCGTGATCTGCAGCGGCTGCGGGTTCCTGCCGGTCACCGCGGCATGTTCACTGCGGCGTTCCCACTTCGGGAAGGTCACCGGTTCCTTCCACACCTTGTCGAAGCCCAATGCCTTGAACTTGGCTTCGGCCCAGGCCACGGCACGGGCGTCGGCTTCGCTGCCGGCAATGCGCGGACCGATTTCGGTGGTGAGCGATTCGACCACCTTCCAGCCGGTGTCGTCGGCCAGTGCCTGGTCGCGCAGCTGCGCAGCGGTGGCCAGCGACGCCGGCGGCAGGGTGGTGGTGTGGGGCGCCGCAAAGGCCGGAGCGGCCAGCAGGGCGAGGGAGGATGCGATGGCAAGGACGCGGCGACGCATGGGCAACTCCGGAAGGGACCAAGCCTTGGAGCTTAACAGTCGTTCAGGCCCGCGCATGGGCGGGAGGTCATGGCCGGCGCGAACGCTGTTTTCCGCCATGTCCGGCAAAGCGAAAGCCCCGCCGGAGCGGGGCTTTCGTGCAGTCGCGGTAGTGCCGGCCGCTGGCCGGCTCCCGCATGTTCCGATGTTGCCGGCCAGCGGCCGGCACTACCGGTAGGCTGCCTTATTTCTTCAGGCTGTCGCGGATCTCGCGCAGCAGCACCACTTCCTCGGCCGGTGCGGCCGGGGCGGCTTCCTGCTTGCGCGACAGGCGGTTGATCGCCTTGACGACGACGAAGATGGCGAAGGCCACGATCACGAACTGGATGATGGTATTGATGAAGTCGCCGTAGCCAACCACCACGGCCGGAATCTCCTTGCCATCCGGACCCAGGTGAGCCGGCGACAGGGTCCAGGCCAGGCTGGAGAAGTCCACGCGGCCGATCAGGTAGCCCAGCGGCGGCATGATGATCTTCTCGACCAGCGCCGTCACGATCTTGCCGAAGGCCGCGCCGATCACCACGCCGACGGCGAGGTCGATGACGTTGCCGCGCATCGCGAATTCCTTGAACTCGGTGAGCATTCCCATTGTTGTTTTTCTCCGGTGGGGGAAGTGGACAGCGCGCAGGGTAGCGCAGGTGATGTCAGCCGGCGATCACGCCGTGGCGCTCGGCCACGTTTTCCAGGCGGGCACTGAAGCGGTCGCCCGGCTTCAATGCAGCCACCCCGGATGGGGTGCCCATGAACACCAGGTCGCCGGCACGCAGCTGCCACAGCTTGGACAGCTCATGCAGGATCTCCGGCACGTTCCAGATCATCTGGTCGAGCAGCGCCTGCTGGCGCACTTCACCGTTGACCTCCAGCGACAGGTTCAGCGCGGCCAGGTCGCCGACTTCCTCGGCGTGGACGATTTCGCTGATCGGCGCGGAGGCATCGAAGCCCTTGGCGGCATCCCATGGGTGGCCCTTGTCCTTGGCCGCAGCCTGCAGGTCGCGGCGGGTCAGGTCCAGGCCGACGGCGTAGCCGTAGACCAGTGCTTCGGCATCGGCCACGGCCAACTCACCGGCAGGCGCATCGCGGCCGATCGCCACCACCAGTTCCACTTCGTGGTGCAGGTTGGCGGTTGCCGGCGGGTAGGGGATGGCATCGTCGTGGCCGACCACGATGGCATCGGCCGGCTTGCTGAAGAACATCGGGCGGCCGCGGTCATCGGCCGCCGGCACCGCTGCGCCCATCTCGCGGGCATGGTCGGCGAAGTTGCGGCCGACGCAGTAGATGCGGTGCACGGGGAAACTGCCACCGCCCACCACCGGTACACGCGGCAGGGCTACGGCAGGGATCACATCGGAGACATCGGGCATGCGGGCATCCAGGAAGGGCGTGCCCGCAGTCTAGAACGCATGGCGCCCGCCGTCAGCGGGCGCCGAAGATGCGGATCAGCGCGAGGCCGGCAGCACCGGCTTGCGCACCACGCGGTATTCGCCTTCGACCACGGTCGGATCGACCGGACGCGCAGTGCCCGGCTTGCGCGAAGCCAGCAGCTTCCATGCCAGGCCGACCAGGATCATCGCTGCACCAACAAACACGCCGATGAACACCATCGCGGCCAGGATCGCCAGGCCGAGCAGGCCCACGGCAACGCGCACCAACGGATGGCGCGGCTTGCGCGGCGCGAACAGGGTGCGGAACTGGTTGAAGGCGGATGCGCGATTGAACATGGCGGCTCGATAGGCTGGGATCAGCGAAACCAGAGTATCGGGACGCGCCACTGTCATTGAGTGAAAAACTCGTTAAATATAGCCTGTGCTTATTACGAATCAATGACTTGTGTTCATGTTGCAGCCAGTCACCTGAGCGGGCGTGCGACAATGCGCGTTTACTGTCCGAGCCTTCGCCATGACTGCCGCTGCTGCCCTGATCGCCCTTGATGCCATTGCCGATGGCGCGTTTGCCGAGGTCGAAGCGGTGGTTGATGGCGATGCCGAATCGCTGGTGCTGTACCGCGACGGTGCGCAGGTGCGTGCGTTCCTGAACATCTGCCCGCACGCCGGCCGCCGCCTGGACTGGGCCCCGGGCCAGTTCCTGAAGAGCCGTGAGGGCCACCTGGTGTGCGCCGCGCATGGCGCCTCGTTCGCACTGGACAGCGGCGACTGCATTGCCGGCCCGTGCAAGGGCGACCGCCTGCGTGCGGTGCCGGTGGACGTGCGCGACGGGCAGGTCTACCTGGCCTGAGGCAACCGGCGTGCGAACCAAGGTTCGCACCCACAGGATCAATGGGTATCCAGAGATCCATCCACGCACGGCGTGGATCTACCGTGTCGACCAGAGATCCATCCACGCATGGCGTGGATCTACCATGTCGACCAAGGTCGACACCTACCAACAGCCGCGCGCGGACCAACGGTCCGCAGCCACCGGATCAACAGGCATCCAGAGATCCATCCACGCATGGCGTGGATCTACGGTGTCGACCAAGGTCGACGCCTACCAACAGCCGCGCGCGGACCAACGGTCCGCAGCCACCGGATCAACAGGTATCCGGAGATCCATCCACGCATGGCGTGGATCTACCGTGTCGACCAAGGTCGACACCTACCAACAGCCGCGCGGACCAACGGTCCGCAGCCACCGGATCAACGGGCATCCAGAGATCCATCCACGCACGGCGTGGATCTACCGTGTCGACCAAGGTCGGCACCTACCAACAGCCGCGCGCGGACCAACGGTCCGCAGCCGCCGGATCAACAGGCATCCAGAGATCCATCCACGCATGGCGTGGATCTACCGTGTCGACCAAGGTCGACACCTACCAGAGCGGTGCACGACGCCGTTCTGGCAGATCGCAGAAATCTGTCGAAGGCGGGGTGGGGCCGGTTGCGGGGGTGTCCGCGGCATGGATGCCGCGGCCAAGCCCCCACGGACGGGTTTACGGCGTCCCCCGCAACCGGACCCACCCCGCCATCCCACGAAATGCACGCTTTTGCCGTTGCCGTTGCTTCGGCCTCTGCGGGTGCAGGGCGCAGCCCTGCCAACAAACCCCACCCTCAGAACATCAGGTTGATCATCAGCACCACCACGCAGGTATAGATCAGCGACAGCGGTCCGCCGACCCGCCACATCTCGCGCGGGGTGTAGTTGGCCGGGCCGGTGATCATCGAGATCACCGGATTGGAGGCCGTCATCAGGTTGTTGGACGCCGACAGCGCCACGATCAGCGCGAATGCGGTCGGGTTGCCGCCCGCCGCCAGCGCCAGGTTCACCGCAATGGGCACCATCACGATGGTCGCGCCCACATGGCTGATCACCAGCGAGAACGCCGTGGTCAACAGCGCCAGCGCCACCTCCAGCACCCACACCGGGATACCGGTCGGCAGCTTGTCGATCGTATGCCCGGCTACCCACGCCGCCGCGCCGCTGGAGTCCATTGCCCAGCCGAGTGGAATCAGCCCGGCCATCATGAACACCGTCTTCCAGTTGATCGAGGCATACGCCTCGTCCATGCGCAGCACGCCGGTCAGCAGCATGCCGGCCACGCCGGTCATCAGCGTCAGCGCCACCGGCAGCTTGCTGGTCAGCGCGATCAGGATGGTCAGCGCGAAGATCGCCATGGCGATCTTGAACTTGTGCGGGCGCTGCTCGCCGGTCGGGTAGTCGGTCACCACCACGAAGTCACGGCTGCGCGCGGCCTGCGCCAGGTCGGTCCAGATGCTGTGGAAGACCAGCATGTCGCCGGCACGCAGCTGCACATCGCGCACGTCCTCGCGGATCACCTGCTTGTCGCGGTTGATCGCCAGCAGGCTGATGCCGCGCTCCTTGCGCAGGCGCAGATCGGCCGCGCTCTTGCCGATCACGTTCGAGGTCGGAGGCACCACCGCCTCGGAAATACCGGCGCGGCTGGGGTTGAACAGGTCGCCCAGGTGCTTCAGCCGCGAGGACATGCGCAGGAACTGGTTCTGCGCGAAGTCGTTGATCTGCTCACGCGGCCCCATCGCACCGAGCACGCTGCCGACCCAGATGCGCATCTCCGCCGGCGGCGCCAGACGGGTGTCGTTGCCGGTCTTCAGGGCAAGCAGCAGCGGCGCATCGTGCAGGTTCTCGGCCTCGCCCAGGGTCATGCCGACCAGCGGGCTTTCGGCACTGACCACCAGCTCGAACACATCACCTTCGATGCCGTAGGTCTTGGCGAAGTAACTCTCGGTGCGTGCCGGCGTGACGCCGTCGTTGACCAGGCTTTCTTCTTCAACCAGCTTGCGGTCGCCGTAGTAGCGGAAGTACAGCAGCGAGGCGATCAGCAGGGCCACGCCGATCGGCAGCGGCGCGAACATGCGCAGCGGCTCGATGGTGGCCAGGCCCGAGGGCAGGTTGTTGTTGGCCGAGGCCAGCAGGTCGTTCAGCAGGATCAGCGGCGAGTTGCCGACCATGGTCAGCGCGCCGCCCATCACGATCGCCGCCGAGATCGGCAGCAGCAGGCGCTGCAGGGTCAGGCCCGTGCGCGCTGCCAGTCGCGAGGCGACCGGCAGGTACAGCGCCATCACCGACGGGTTCTGCATGAAAGAGGAGTTCAGGCCGGCAATGGCCGTGGTCATCATCAGCAGCCGCTGCTCGACGCCATGGCCGCGCCGCAGCAACCACGCGGCCAGCCGGTTCAGCGCCCCGGTGCGGTCCAGGCCCGCACCGAGGATGGTGGTGGCGATGATGCTCATCACCGCGTTACCGGAGAAGCCGCCGAAGATTTCCTCCGGCGCGATCAGCCCGGTGACACCGAGCACCACCAGCACCACCAGCGCGACCACGTCGGCGCGGATGCGCTCGAACAGGAACATCGCCATCGTGAAGCCGACCAGCCCGAGCACGAGCTTCATGTCGTTGGTCAGCGTCAGCGCGGTATCCATGTGGGGCGCGGTGTCCTCAGGCGATCGTCAGGTGCGGTCGTACAACAGGTCCCAGACGCCATGGCCGAGCTTCTGGCCGCGGGTCTCGAAGTGGGTCTGCGGGCGCCAGTCCGGTCGCGGCACGCTGCCACGCGGGCCGGCGCGGTTGACCAGGCCGGCGGTGGCATCGAGCACGTCCCACATCTGCTCGGCGTAGTCTTCCCAGTCGGTCGCGCAGTGCAGGCGGCCACCCGGGCGCAGCTTGCGCACCAGCAGCTCGGCGAACGCCGGCTGCAGCAGGCGGCGCTTGTTGTGGCGCTTCTTGTGCCACGGGTCCGGGAAGTAGATGCGCACTTCATCCAGCGCGCCGTCGGCAATCTCGTTCTGCAGCACCTCCACGGCATCGTGGTGGTACAGGCGCACGTGGTCGGCGTTGTCCTCGGCCAGCGCGTTCAGCAGGCGGCCCACGCCCGGGGCGTGCACCTCGATGCCGATGTAATCGCGCGACGGATCATGCTGGGCGGCGAAGCGCAGCGCGGCACCGTTGCCGAAGCCGATTTCCAGCACCTTGTGCGCCGGGCGGCCGAAGGTGGCGTCCAGGTCGCGCGGCTGGCCGTTGTAGTCGATGCCGAAGCGCGGCCAGCGTTCGTCGAACGCGCGCTGCTGGGCGGGAGTGAAACGGCCCTGGCGCAACACGAAGCTGCGCACCTCGCGGCGGCCCTCGCTCACGGTGAAGGGCTTGGGCGGGGCCTTGGAACCGGCGCTGTCGAAAGGATTGGTCATCAGCCGATCAGCCCATCCACCGGGGAGGAGGCGCTGGCGTAGCGCTTGCGCGGAATGCGCCCGGCCAGGAAGGCTTCGCGGCCGGCCTCGACCGCCTTGCGCATGGCACTGGCCATCAGCACCGGGTGGCGCGCACCGGCAATGGCGGTGTTCATCAGCACGCCGTCGCAGCCCAGCTCCATCGCGATCGCCGCATCGGAGGCGGTACCGACGCCGGCGTCGACGATGATCGGCACCTTGGCGTCTTCGATGATCTGCAGCAGGTTGTACTTGTTCTGGATGCCCAGGCCCGAACCGATCGGCGCGGCCAGCGGCATCACCGCAGCGCAGCCGATCTCTTCCAGGCGTTTGGCCAGGATCGGGTCGTCGGAGGTGTAGACCATCACTTCGAAGCCGTCCTTGACCAGCTGTTCGGCGGCCTTGAGGGTCTGCACCACATCCGGGTACAGCGACTTCTGGTCGCCCAGCACTTCCAGCTTGGTCAGGTTGTGGCCGTCCAGCAGCTCACGGGCCAGCCGGCAGGTGCGCACCGCGTCTTCGGCGGTGTAGCAGCCGGCGGTGTTGGGCAGGATCGTGTAGCGCTCCGGCGGCAGCACGTCGAGCAGGTTCGGCTCGCCCGGGTTCTGCCCGATGTTGGTGCGGCGGATCGCCACGGTAACGATCTGGGCGCCTGCAGCCTCGGTGGCCAGGCGGGTTTCTTCCAGATCCTTGAACTTGCCGGTGCCGGTCAGCAGCCGCGAGCCATAGGTCTTGCCGGCGATCACCAGCGAATCGGGGGAGACATGAACGTTCATGGCGGGATTATCGCCTATCCGCCTGAAGATGGGATCACGCAATGGTGGTGCTGTCCGCAGGAGGGTGAGGGTAGTGCCGGCCGCTGGCCGGCAGATGCAGGGTGCCTCACGGCGTCGGATTGCCGGCCAGCGGCCGGCACTACCAAGGCAGGTCTCAGCCCCCGCCCAGCGCGTGCACGATCTCGACCACATCACCCTCGGCCAGTACATGTTCGCCGTGGCGGCTGCGGCTGACGATCTCGCCGTTGACCTCCACGGCCACCCGGCGCTGCAGCAACTGCTCGGCCTCCAGCAGGTCGTGGAGGGTCGCCGAAGCGGGCAGGGTGCGGGGTTCGCCATTGAGCTGGATGTTCATCCGCGCATTGTCGCCTATAGCCCGCCGGGATCGGAACGCTTGCAAATTGAACGGGGCGCCAGCTCCGGCACAGCAGGTTTCCCGGCGATCGGGCGACAATCCATGCGGCGGCGCAGCGTGAGCAAAACGCGGTGCAGTGAAACCATTCACCGTGCGCCGGCGTACGTCCGCCGGGTCCCCAACGATTTCCCCAAAGGAGTTTCCTACATGCAGCTCAGCAAACACCCGATCCGCTCCCTGATGGCGGCCGCGATCGCGCTGGCCGCGCTTCCGGCCATGGCAGGCGAGTCCCCGTATTCCAAGGCCGTGTTCTTCGGTGACAGCCTCACCGATGCCGGCTATTTCCGCCCGTTGCTCGATCCGGGCGTGCAGCCGGTCACCGGCCAGTTCACCACCAACCCGGGCTGGGTGTGGTCGCAGCAGGTTGCCAATTACTACGGCCTCAACGGCGGCGCCAACGGCAACGGCCAGAACGGTGACAACTATGCGGCCGGCGGCGCCCGCGTTGGCGTGGACGTGCCGAGCGCAATGGGGACCATCCCGTCGCTGAAGTCGCAGGCCGCCCGTTACCTCGCCGCAAATGGCGGCAAGGCTGACGGCAATGTCCTGTATACGGTGTGGGGTGGTGCCAACGACCTGTTCGCTGCTGCCGCTGCGCCAGCGCAGGCGCAGGCCATCATCGGCGCGGCTGTCACCGACCAGATCGCCCTGGTGGGTGCGCTGAAGCAGGCCGGTGCACAGTACGTGCTGGTGCCGAACCTGCCGAACGTCGGCCTGACCCCGGCCTTCCGCGGCCCGAACGCGGCCACCGCCACCGCGCTGTCGGCCGGCTACAACAAGGCCCTGTACGGTGGCCTGAAGCAGGCCGGCATCGAGTTCATCCCGCTCGATACCTTCACCGTGCTGGGCGAAGTGGCAGCCAACCCGGCGATGTACGGCTTCACCAACGTCACCAGCACCGCCTGCAAGATCGATCCGAACAACTCCACCGCGAGCATCATCGGCTGCAATCCGACCAGCTATGTCAGCCCGGATGCGGCCAACACCTATCTGTTCGCCGATGGCGTGCACCCGACCACGGCGGGCCACCAGCTGCTGGGCCAGTACGCGGTCTCGGTGCTGGAAGCCCCGCGCCTGCAGCAGGTACTGAGCCACTCGGCGCAGACCATCGGTCGTTCGCGTGCCGATCAGGTCAGCATGCACCTGGGCGGCCGTCCGGCCGATGGCCTGTCCTGGTGGGGTGGCGTGCGCGGTGACCTGCAGCGCTACGACCACGCGGATCTGTACGACGGCCTGGCGCCGGCCGGCCTGTTCGGCATCGATTGGGCGCGCGACGGCATGGTGTTCGGTGGCTTCGCCGGCTTCGGCCGCCTCAACGCCGACTTCGGCAACAGCCGTGGCGACTTCACCCAGAAGGACACCACCGCCGGTCTGTTTGCCGGCTGGTACGGCGATCGCATCTGGGTGAACGGCCAGGTCAGCTACACCTGGCTGTCGTACGACGTGAACCGCAAGGTCCAGCTCGGCCCGGCCACCCGCGAGCACGGCGGTTCGCCGGACGGCAGCAACCTGACCGCCGCCCTGAATGCCGGTTACGAGTTCGGCACCGAAGGCGGCTTCCGCCACGGTCCGATCGCTTCGGTGATCTGGCAGAAGGTGAAGATCGATGGTTACACCGAAAGCGCTGCGGCCGGCACCCTGGCTACCGCGCTGGGTTACGACCGCCAGAACGTTGATTCGACCGTTGGCCGCATCGGCTGGCAGGCCCGCTTCGATGGCGGCACCCTCAAGCCGTACGCGCAGCTGACCTACGACCATGAGTTCGAAGACACCAAGCAGGCCAGCGCGTGGCTGCAGACCCTGCCGGAGCTGGGCAGCTACCGTGTGCCGGGCCTGAAGTTCGACAAGGACTACGCGACTGTCGTGCTGGGCGCCCGCACCGAACTGTTCGGGCTGCAGAGCAATTTCGGCGTGAGCGCTTCGGCCGGGCAGAAGCGTGCCCAGGACGCAACGCTGTTCGCCAACTTCAGCGGCAGCTTCTAAGCAGGAACCGCCGGGGTCGGATCCCTTTCCGCAAGGAAAGGGCTCTGACCCCGCGCGGATGCGGTGGCCACCATTGCGCTGTACCGGTCCCTCCGCATAGACTTTCCACCGCAACGCGGGCGTAGCTCAATGGTAGAGCTGTAGCTTCCCAAGCTACTGACGTGGGTTCGATTCCCATCGCCCGCTCCATGTCTCCCAACGGTTTGCGCCGTCTCAGGCGCTCCGCGATATCCAGACTGCTCCGCGATTCACCGCGTCGGAGTGGCCTTGGACCCCCCTCTTTTTTCGCACGTAGATCTCGGTCGTGGCGACCGATGAATGCCCCGGCTGGGCCTGCGCTTCCTGGTTCGTCCTCTGCCTGAGCCTGCCTGCGGGCGGGTATGTACTGGTAGCGCAGGGACTTGATCATTGAAGGCATGAAGCTGCGCGACGGAACGCACGTTGCGAGTGATCAGCTGGAAACGCTCCAGGGCGTGGAGATGCTGAAGTGACTGATGGAGCAGTCTACGGGGAAGAACCTGTTGGCTGCTGCGGTTGCTGGCTACGTGCCTCAGGTCCCCAGGTCGCCTTCGGTCCCGTCAGGCCCACTCGCACCTGTGCAAGCTGCGGCTTCTGCAGATTGGCCTGATGGAAGGCATCGCCTTATCGACGGAGCGGCCAGGAGTGGCGGCGCTGGAGACGGGTCCTCCGTTCACGCATGACGAACTGTGGCTGGCGACCGAAGCGGGCTTCCCGCACTGGGCATTGAGGCAACCGCATCGCTTCTGGGCGCCGATACAGGGCCTCTACGGTGGCGTACGTGTCAACGAAGTGGCGCAACTGCGAGCAGCTGGGGTGATGCTTGTGGGCGGAGTTTCTGGCTTCCTGGCCACAATTCCGATGGTGGGATCGGACAACTCATCGCATCCCGGGACGAGCCCCGAAAGAATGCTGTCGACCCGGCCGAAGGCGCGTTGCTCCAGAGCACAGGCAGGCCAGCCCCTGCTGCTTATGGTGCGATGTGAATGAATTGTGAACGTCATGAGCGGGGCGGTTGGGGGAAATGCTGCCTTCCCCCGTTTTTCCATGGGAGTCCTGCTTCAGTGCAACGTCGCAACGAAACGAGTGACTGTCGCTGTGGCATGGCTCCAGCCCGACGCCCAGCGCGGGTTCGGAAGGATGGACGTCCCGACAACTATGAAATGGAGGCTCTATGCGTGATCTCAGTCATTTTGAACTTGCAGAAGTTTCAGGTGGTACGCGCGGAATCAACTTCCAGGTTGGTTCCAGCGAAGGCACTCATATCAGCGGCACCCTGCACGACCTTGGAGAGGCTGCCTATATGTATGGAAGGGTTGCGCCATTCAGTGGGATCGGCGCTGCTGGCTTGATCTACCATTACCTCATGGCTCGATGATCCGGGCAGTCTGATCGCCCGCCTCGGTGGCGTCGGCTCAAGGCCAAGCCTTTGATGCACGGTTCATGATGATGTAGAGGCGGAAGCATCGGCCCAGGCCCGAGTTCGGGCCTGGGCCCTTGGGAGAACATTTTGATTACAAAGGTCGCGCGCTGGAAGCCTCGTCCCATAGCGGAAAACAAGATATTCGTAGCTGCAATTGCAATTGTGGGTGTCGGTGCGGCACAGGGAGTTCTGCGCCATTTTGACGTTTTCGGATCAAAGGCAATGACCGAAATTGTCGCCTTTGCTGTTTGCGTCTGGCTGCTTCCCAATGAGTCCCGAAGAGAGTGGACGTTTCGGCTTGGAGCCGCTCTGGTGGCTGTTGGGGCCGTTGGGGGAGCAGTCTGGATTCTTGCCATCGGCATCCCTGCAATACCCGAAACCACCTTCATCCCTTTTGGCGAAATCCCCACCAGGTTCTATGTCCTGGGCTTGGTGACCAGCTGCGTCGTCGCACCTCTTTTTGAGGAGAAGGTTGTGCGGCACCTGCTTTTTGATGGCACATCGCACTACTTTGGGCGTTTTCTAGGCACCATCATCGTTAGTGCTGCATTTGCTGCAGTCCACGTCGGTGCATTTGTTTCATCCTTCCTGTTTTCGATACTTCTCTGCGTATTGGCTTGTCAATTCAGGTTGAGCACGACCCAGCTGGCAACAGTGCACGGCACCATCAATCTTACGATTACGCAGTGGGTCATATTCTATCCAACGCTCAGGGACTACGGAATTCAGTCGTGAGCTGAGGCCTGATCCTGTGGTGCCTGGTATGCAGGACGGCTTCTCCCGTAAGCGATTTCGATTGCCGATCTCGCAGCATTCGTGGCTGGCGAGGATTGAATCAACCCGCGTTTCCGCTCTGCAGGAATTTTCGCTTCAAGCGCAACGAATCGCTTGCTTGGGGGCATCCCAAGGGGCGCCTGCCAAGGGCTCGCAACGGTACTGCCGCATGGAGAGGTAAGGCTATTGATACGATAATCCAGTCGGAGGCCGCCGAATGCGGGCTTGCCTGCTTGGCCATGGTTGCGTCATATCATGGGAACAACATCGGACTCCGAGAACTCCGCCGCCGTTACGCCCTTTCACTCAAAGGGGCAACGCTTGCTCAGATCATCGAAATTGGTGGGGCGCTCGGTTTTCGTTGCCGCCCCCTGCGCTTGGACCTGGAGCATCTGAGCCAACTTCAGTTGCCGTGCATCGCGCATTGGGATCTCAACCATTTCGTCGTAATCAGTAAAGTGGGTCGCAGTGGCGTCACTGTTCTGGATCCAGCCTTTGGCAAGCGCAAGCTCTCTCTGGAGGAGGTCTCGCGTCATTTCACCGGAATTGCACTGGAGTTGCATCCAACCACCGGGTTCCGGGTCAGCCCGCGTCCGCCAGCCATCTCGCTTGCACAGCTGACCGGGAAGATCCAGGGCTTGTGGCAGGCTTTGGGGCTGCTGCTGTTCTTGTCCATTGCTCTTCAGTTATTCGTCCTGATAGCGCCGTTCTTCATGCAATGGACCGTCGATCAAGTGCTCGTCGCCTACGACAGAGACCTGCTGACCGTGCTGGGCATTGGATTCGCGCTGGCACTGCTGCTGCAGGTCTGTATCGGGCAGATCCGAGGCCGAGCGGTCATCTATCTGTCAAGCAGGCTCAACCTGCAATGGACCGGCAACGTCTTTCAACACCTGCAGCGTTTGCCCCTGGACTTCTTCGAGAAGCGCCATCTGGGCGATGTCACTTCACGGATGGGAAGCGTTCAAGCCATCCAGAAAACGTTGACGACCAGCTTCGTAGAGGCGCTCATTGATGGACTCATGGCGGCGGTGACGCTGGGAATGATGCTGCTCTACAGCTGGAAGCTTGCGCTGGTCACGCTGCTTGCGGTTGCTCTGTATGCAATCGCGCGTGCCTGTGCCTTTGCGCCCCTCCGGCGAGGCACGGAGAAGCAGTTGATTGCCGCGGCTCGGCAGGAGAGCCATCTCCTCGAGTCCATTCGCGGAGTTCAGTCGGTGAAGGTGGCTGGTCGGGAAACGGCTCGACAAGCCAGTTACTTCAATCTCATGAACGAGACGGTCAACCATGACGTCTGGTTGGCAAAGTTCGGGCTGAACTTCGGTGGTGCCAATCAGTTGCTGTTTGGCATGGAACGTATCGCGGTGATCTGGCTCGGCGCGCTGCTGGCGATGAGTAATGTGTTCTCCGTGGGCATGCTGATTGCCTACCTCGCCTACAAGGATCAGTTCTCACAGCGGGTGGGAGCGTTGATCGACAAGTGGGTGGAGTTTCGCATGCTGCGCCTGCATGGCGAGCGGCTCTCCGACATTGTTCTCACCGAGCCGGAGGACCACTCTTTCAGCGCGGGCAACATGCTTCCGGATGGACTTCGCATTGAGGTTGAGGGGCTCGGTTTCCGCTACGCCCCCGGTGAGCCCTGGGTGCTGAAGGACTGCAGCTTTGTGGTGGACGCCGGGGAGTCGGTAGCCATCATTGGCCCTTCAGGCTGTGGGAAGTCCACGCTGATCAAGATACTTCTGGGTCTGCTACATCCGACCGAGGGCCAGATCCGCATTGGTGGCGTACCGTTGTCAAGGATCGGCGTGGGTGACTACCGTCGCATGATCGGAGCGGTGATGCAGGATGACCAGCTCTTCGCCGGAAGTGTCAGCGACAACATTGCCTTCGAGGACGATCATCATGATGAAGCCAGAGTGCGTGAGGTCGCACAGGTGGCGGCTGTGCATGATGACATCGCAGCGATGCCGATGGGCTACAACAGCTTGATCGGCGACATGGGTACGACGCTTTCCGGAGGGCAGAAGCAGCGGGTGATCCTCGCTCGCGCACTGTATCGCAAGCCGCAGTTGCTCTTCCTGGACGAGGCAACCAGCCATCTGGATGTTGAGCGGGAGAGGCTGGTGAATGAAGCCGTCCGACAGCTTGAGCTGACCCGGGTGATCATCGCCCATCGTCCAGAAACCATCGCCAGCGCTGACCGGGTGCTGGTCATGCATGCGGGAGCAGTGGCACAGGTGTTGATGCAGGACGTGTCAAGCTCCGTGAAAGCGGATCGGGACGGCGTCGAAGAGGTCCCTGCATGAGTGGCTTCTTCCGCAAGGAAGCCATCGATGCCCAGCGCCGGAGCTGGCTCGGTGGCGTATCCCTGGCGCAACCGCTCCGTTTCTGGCTTCTGGCGGCGTTCGCCGCCATCGCTGCCTCAGCCGTCAGCGGCTTTCTTTGCCTGGGCGAGTACTCGCGCAGATCAAGGGTTATGGGCGAGCTTGTGCCCGATCTCGGGCTTTCCACCGTGGTCGCTCCGTCGGCAGGCGTGGTTGCGAGACTGGATGTTGAGGAAGGGGATCACGTCCAGCGCCAGGATGGGCTGCTAACGATCAATGTGCCTCGGGTCACCTCCTCCGGACAGGATGCCGTATCAACGGTGCTTGAGGCACAGCGCTCCCGCATGACCAGCGTGGAGGCGATGAGCGAATTCCAGGACAGGCAGCTCGCAGCACAGCAGGAGGGTGCGAAGGCACAGCGCTCTGCGATGCTGCGCGAGCTTTCGCAGATCGAGGCAGAGATCAGAACCCGCGGCGAGCAGGTGAGAATTGGTCGTGAGACGCTTGCCCGATACCGGAGTGTCGAGGATGAGCGCTACGTCAGCCTGGTTCAGATCAACCAGCAAGAGCAGTCGATGCTCGAGACGGTCAACGCGCAACAAGCTCTGCAACGCCAAGCGACCTCGATCCGGCGGAACCTGGCCGAACTGGAGCAGAGGCTGGCAGAAATTCCCCATCAACGGCGCTCCGCCAAGGCAGCTTCTGAACGTGATCTGGCTGCGCTGAGTCAGGAGACCGTTCGAATGGAGGCCGACGGAGAGCTGCTCCTTCGTGCGCCGGTAACTGGATTGGTGGCAAATCGACTCGTTGAGGCCGGCCAGGCAGTGCAGCCGGGGCAGCCCATTCTCAGCCTGCTTCCCCAAGGCTCCGAGCTTCGAGCACAGTTGCTGGTGCCCAGTTCGGCCGTCGGTTTCGTCAAATCAGGCGACCGGGTTCTCCTGCGCTACCAAGCCTATCCTTACCAGAAGTTTGGAGCCCACGAGGGAACGGTCATCCGTATCTCTCGCAGCGCGTTGGCGGGATCCCAGAAGGACGGTGATGCAAAGCAGTCCCTGTATCGAGTCCTTGTTTCCCTGGATCAGCAAGGGGTTCTGGCATATGGAACGATGGAGCCGCTCCGTCCAGGCATGCAGCTCGAAGCCGATATCATGGGGGAGCGTCGCAAGCTCTACGAATGGCTGTTGGAGCCCCTCTATTCAGTGACCGGGAAGCTGGGAGGCTAGTAGCACTTGCTGGCGATGCCGTTCTGAAGATCAAACTCAGTTGTCGCTGGAAGGGCGGCGGATAAGGGCTGTCCGATGGGAACCGTCCTAAGCCCAGGCCTGGATCCTGATGTCGCAGTGTGAGCCAAGCCTGGCAGCGCTTGGCCCACACTCATCTCTTCAGTGCAGCTGCACGTCTACGGTCGCGGCCAGCTCCCGGCAGGCGACAGCTGATTTCTCAGCTCCGCAGCCCTTCTGTCGATGCTGGCGCGCTCCGGCGCAGAAAGCTGAGGTGCCTCCATTTCAAGCGCTATGCCGGCCTTTGAATCACCAGCAAGATAGGCAAGCCGCAGGTATGCCAGCGCGAGAGGAGGGTTCAGCAGTTCCCCGGAGTGCATGTATGCGTTCGACGCAAGATACAGGCCGTAGATGTTTCCGCCTTGAATGAAGCTGTCAACCATGGAGCCTACCGCTTCCCTGTAGCGCCCCTCGCGTAACAAGGCATGGCCATACAAGCTCTTGTCAACCAACGCACCAGATTTTTCGGCGGCAAGCTTCAGTGTGTCCGCGCTGTAGGAGTTCGAATTTGCGATCTGATCCGGAGTCGGGTAGCCACGAGCGAGGAGCCACTGTGCTTCCTCAGGGCTAGCGGCCACCAGCGGATCCTTGCTGCAAGAGCCCGAATCCGCCTTGCAAGCGTAGTACTGCTGCAGAGCGGTTGCAGGCAAGCCGCCCAGTGAGTTCGAATCTGCAGCCGAAATCACAACAGCGCCGGGCTCCCTGGCACCACTGCTGGTGTCGGTGGCCTGATCCTGGGTGGAATGGATGTCCCTGGCCTCATCACTCCTGCCGCAACCCGAGAGCATTGCGGTAGCGGCCAAGAGGAGGGCACCTGACATCATCAATCGCGCCTTAGCAGCCATTTTCGCGGACCTCTTTGAACCAAAGATTGCATTGCTTCTGCTCACTTGCCTTTTCGAACTTCACATTCAGCGAATTCTCGGGAGCAAACCAGTTGACGATGGTCTGCGGTATTCCGAGGTCAGACAGGACAATTCCTTTGCTGTGGAGCCAGGTCTGGAAGAAGCTTCCGAAGTTTGAGTCTGCCTCACCGTTGACTCTCGCAACCGTTGCGAGGCAGGCCCTGAGTCCAGGCGACACTCCGCCTGGGTGAGGCGAGAACGGCGGGTTTGCCGCGTCGTGCTGGCGTTGAAGCTCGCATGCCTGCACCAGTCCATCGATCAGTGTCCTGTTCACCTCGTTCAACGGCCTTCTGATGTCGGAGAGATCAACGGTGTGCTGTCCAAGCGAGGCTTGGATCGCTCCCCGGGACTGAGATGTGATGTTCGAGTTTGACAGGTTCGACAGCGCCGTCGCGAGCCCGGAGCCGATCATGAACTTGTCAGAGGCATAGTCAGCCCCTTGGATGGCGCCCTCCGAGGCACAGCCGCTTGGCTTCGACCGCAATAGAATCGGGCAATACTGGTCTGCTCCATTGTTCCCGCCACCCACCGGCCCAGCGCCCCTGGGGCCGCTCCCGACCGGTCCGCCGCCCGGATCATCCCAGCCATCCGAATAGCAAACCTGTTGGCGCTTCCCCATTACAGTGCCTTGTCCACAGACCAGACCTGCTTCCGCACGCGGGGAGACCAGGAGTAAGACGATCGCAATCAACCCGAAAACCAGTTGGGCGTTCTGAGACATCCTTGACATCCTATCCCTATGTTGAGTGGTGCTCCTTTTTAGCCAAGCCCATTCAACTTGTTAAATGACGTTTGGATGTACGGACATTCTTGCCTGAACGATCCAAGGGGCATTGGTTCCTGGGGAGACGCATCCTCGCCGACGAAACGATTTCGCCGCCCGCCGATCCGTTCCGCTGGCAAAGCCTGAATGTCCAATTCCCATCACCCGCTCCATGTTTCCAGCGGTCTGCATCAGGCAGACGCTCCGCGATATCCAAATCCCTGCTTCTCCGCGCATGGATCCCGGTCGAGATGGCCGGTGAATGCCTGGGCTGGGCGTTCGCTTCGCAGATATCCCTTGGCCGGATCGGCCGTGTCCGAATACACCCTGGCGCGGAGCCTGCAGGACAGGAATTCCCCTGCTGCCGCTGCAGCTGCTGTGGCCTCCCGGGCTTGGACAGGCTTCAGGGTTCAGTTGATGCTTGGCTTCGGAATGCTAAAAGATCGTTAGCTGTTGACGCCCATCATCCGTTGCCCGGAGCGTGAATGATCGCTGCACTTGTGCCCATCAGGCGATGCTTTGATTTTTCCGGACGATCCGACCGGAGGGAGTTCTGGTCGTATTCGCTGCTTGCCGGGTTCGTGATAGCGGTGAGCTACAGCGTGATGGATCGCGGTTACTGGCTGGTCGGCTACCTGTCGTTCGATTGGGAAACGTCCGAGATCCTGTGGAAGCTGGGATGGGTCATGACCGTCTGCGCGGTCATCGTCTTCCTGCCTCCGATGCTGGCCCTGACCGTGCGGCGATTGCACGATATCGACGAGTCAGGCTGGTACACCGTGATCGCGTTCATTCCGCTGGGGGTGTTCGTCCTGTTTCCGGTCATGCTGCTTCCCGGGAGCGAGGAAGAGAATCGATTCGGCGCAGTTCCCGGAATGCAGGATGCCTGAACCCGCATCGGCCGCAATCGATCAGAGCGGCCATGCAAACGTGGACGGCTCGCAGCTGCGCGCCTCTCATCCGCATGTCGGTTGATCGAAGCGCCGTCCGGCGCTACACCCAGTGGTTGCCGTTCCTGGCCCTGGTCGCCGTCTGCGTGGCCTGGTGGTCACCTTTGGGCGTGGTGGTCGGCCTTGGCGTGTGCCTTGCGGTGGGGGGCGTGCTGCAGCGAATCGATCTGGTCGGCGATGCCGTGGGCGGTTCACGCCTGCGCTCGCGATCGATGAAGCCCTTTGCCGAGCGGCCGCCCGCACATGATGTGCTGTTGGATTGGGGCGAGCTGGGCATGGGCGGGCCGGCGTACAGCACGCAGATGCTGCGCGATGGCGCCATCGTCGAAGGCGTATCCACCGGCGGCAGCCGTGATGCCAGCGGTGAATGGCAGGACCTGCCGGGAGGCGCGCTGCGCCTGGCCAGCGGGTATGTGGATCGACACGAAGCGGTGTTCGTCTACGACGAGCGTCGCAAGGCGGTGCACGTGCTTGCGGCTGCTCCCGGCCTGTTCCGGCAGCAGCTGAGCGAGCGCCGGCAGTGCGATGGGGACGCCGGGGCGGAGTCGTGGCTGCGCCGCCAGTCCGGCAGCGTGACCCAGCTGCATGCCTGCCGAGGTCTGTGGCTGGAGCCGGGACATCCGGCGCTGGCCGCCGGAGTGCCGCGGGAGCTGAGGCACGTCCTGCCTGATGCCCGGGTCCTGCGCGCGGTCCCGCTGCTTCCCGATGATCTGCGCGTGACCGCGCATCCGGCCCTGTTCGCGTGCATCTGCCCGTATTCCCTTTACCTTGACGAGGCCGCCAGTGGTCGCCACGTCTGTGATCTGGAGACGGTGATCGCGAGTCCGTCGGGACGCTGCCTGGTGGTGGCCGGCAGTGTGCTTGATGAAAACCTGCGACCCATCGAGGGCCTGTGGCTTGCCTGCTGGCAGGGGCGCTGGCAGGCCTTTGCCCGTCATGCGATGGGCGGCTTCGGCAAGGCCCGGAGCGTGGCCTGGATCAATGTGATCGACGTTGACGATGACGGCATACTCCAATGCGAAGCCTATGAGGAACGCTGGGAGTTCGATGCCGTCCATCGATACCCCACGCCCCACACCGCCCTGGAGCTGCCTGTCGAATGGCGTGAAACCGGATTGGCGCTGCGCGCCCGTGATGGGCGTTTCAGGCTGCGCCTGCCCTCGCGCTCGTTTCCCGCAGCGACTGCGCATACTCCTCGGTGAACAGCCCCGACAACGCCCGGCGCTGCTCCGCATCGATCTCGCGCGAGGCGTTGGTCGTGTAGTCGAAGTGCACCATCACGCAGCGCCCGCTGGCCACCAGGGCCTCGAACTGGAACGCCTGCTGCACGATCGACAGCGAGGAGCGGCCGATGCTCTCGATGCGGGTCTCGATGCGCACTTCGTGCCCCGCCTGTATCTGCTGCAGGAAGTCGATCTCGTAGCGGCGCAGGATCAGCGCCAGGTCGCGCATGCTGGAATCACGGCTGAAATGCCGGAAGATCTCCTGGCGGCCTTCCTCGAACCAGACGGGCAGGGCGGTGTTGGTGACGTGGCCGAGTACATCCACTTCGGAGAAGCGCGGAAGGATCGTCAGTGGCATGGAGTCTCCGGGGCATAGCGGGTGGAATCTCCGGCGACGGCGCTGCCATCGCCGGAGACGGTACGGCGGCCAGCGGCTGTCAGTCAGAGTAGAAGCCGTTGCCGAGGGTGCCGGGCAGGCCGGGTTCCGGCCATGGCATCAGCGATGTGCAGGCGTCATACAGCGTGCAGAAATCCTGCCGCAGTTGCGCAGGCACCCAGCTGCCGTAGGAAACGTCGGTCGAGTCGCCCTGGCACGCGTAGGAGACATCGATCCAGCGGGTATTGGCATGAGAGGCAACGCCCTGGTGCTGGGTCCTGCCGGTGCAGTAGCGCAGGCCCTGGCCGATCAGGGTGTTGTTGGCATCGAAGTAGAGCCGGGAGACTGCATGGGTCGGCGCAGCCTGCACATCTGCGGCGCCTCCCACCAGGCCAAACAGCAACAACAGCGGAATTCCCATTCGCATCTGTGGTTCTCCTTGGTTTGCATGGGCCGGCCGTGTCCTGTCCTGCAGCCGGCAGGGCATCTTCGCACAGCCCTGCCAGGCACGCAGAATCGCCTGCCCGCGCGGCATCATCCGCCCGCCACACACCCGCGCTATGCTGCGCGCCTGCCGTCCGATCCTGCCGCGATGAAGCTCGCCATCCTGTCCCGCAACAGTTCCCTCTATTCCACCCGCCGGCTGGTCGAGGCGGCACGTGCGCGCGGCCACACCGTACGCATCCTCGATCCGCTGCGCTGCTACATGCGCATTGCCGCCGATGGCTTTTCGATGCACTACAAGGGCCGGCCGATGACCGGCGTGGACATGGTGATCCCGCGCATCGGTGCCTCGATCACCCGCTATGGCACGGCCGTGCTGCGCCAGTTCGAACTGATGGGCGCACGCACCCCGAATCCGTCCGACGCGATCCTGCGTTCGCGCGACAAGCTGCGCGCGCACCAGCTGCTGGCGGCCAGGGGCATCGACATGCCGGTCACCGTGTTCGGCGACAACCCCGACGACACCGTCGACCTGTTGTCCATGCTGGGCCCGCCGCCGCATGTGGTGAAGCTCAACGAGGGTACCCAGGGGCGGGGCGTGATCCTTACCGAGAAGGCCAGCGCCTCCCGCGGCATTGTCGAGGCCCTGCGCGGGTTGTACGCCAATTTCCTGATGCAGGAGTTCATCGGCGAAGCCAAGGGGGCCGATCTGCGCTGCTTCGTGGTCGGTGACCAGGTGGTGGCCTCGATGCAGCGACAAGCGCCGGAAGGGGACTTCCGCTCCAACCTGCATGCCGGGGGTACGGCGGTGGCGGCCAAGGCCAGCCGTGCCGAGCAGCAGGTGGCGGTGCGGTCGGCCAAGGCACTGGGACTGTCGGTGTGCGGGGTGGACCTGATCCGCTCCGCGCGCGGCCCGCTGGTGCTGGAGGTCAACTCCACGCCGGGGCTGGAAGGGATCGAGGCCGCCTGCGGGGTGGATGTGGCCACGCGCATCATCGAGCACGTGGAGAAGCTTAAAAAGCCTTGACTATTCAATGGCTTGAAATTCTCATGGGCGGATGAGGCCGGCTTTAACAAGCCTTTAATCGGCCCGCGCGTAGGCTTCAGCGAACCGCAGCTCTGCCTCTCAGCAGGATCGGTATCGGGATACAACTTCAGACCCAGGCGGGGGCACCGCCTGGGTCTTTTTTATGCCTGCCCGGTGTCCCTTGTGGAGGCAGCGTGACGGCCGTAGAGTGGCCCCCATCGTTCCTGGATGGATCGGAGGCTGGCGATGTACCGCATCACGATGATCGCGTTGTTGCTGGGTCTGGCCGGATCTGCTGCGGCCAAGCCGGAGAAATCCGTTGTGCAGATGGACCGGCAGTCGCCGGTGGCCGAGCAGGTGCGCCAGGTCGAAAAGGCCCTGGATGATGGCGATTACAGCGAGATTTCCGCTGATGACCGCAGCGAGGTGCGCCAGGCACTGGCCCGGATCACCGCGCGGATGGGCAGCCACCAGAGCCTGCAGGAACTGCCACCGCAGGTGCAGGGCGAGGTCTTCAACGACCAGGAGCGGATCAATACCCTGCTCACCCGCGCCCACGAGGACAGTCGGCAGATCTGCCAGCACACGCGCAGCACCGGCAGCAACATGCCCAAAAGCCGCTGCCTGACGGTGGCCGAGCGCCGCCGGATCGAGGAAAAGGGCAAGGCGCTGTTGAACGACCAGCGCACCTTCAACAACTTCAACCCTGCCAGCTCGCGGTAGGGCTTCCGCTGCCCCGACCATTGGCACTTGCTGGCGTGAAGGTGGTGCGAATAGAGTCGGGATTCGCCACAGACAAGGATTTGTTTGCCATGAAACAGGCTTTGATGTCGGCCGTCCTGTTGTCAGGACTCGCCCTGGTCAGTACCGCATCGGCATCCAGGGGCAAGGAGGTGTTCGTGCCCGGTCAGCCGCTGCAGCAGCAGATCGCGCGTATCGAGGTGGAGCTCAAGGACGGCGAAACCTATTCGGAACTCAAGCAGGACGAGCGCACCCGCGTCAACGACGCCCTGGCGCGCATGCGGGCAGCGGTGGAGCAGTACCCGGCGCGCGATTCCATGCCTGAACCGGTGCAAACCCAGGTCTTCAACGATCAGCAGGTCGTGAACACGGTTTTGACACAGGCGCGTGAAGATAGTCGTCTAATATGCCAACGTGAAAAGCCCATCGGTTCCAACCGGACCACGACGCAGTGCATGACCGTTGCCGAGCGCGCTCGGCAGAAGGAACGGGCACAGCAGGACATGAGGCAGGTCATGCGCGCCGGCAGTACAGTCAATTAGAGGTGACAGTGAGAATCCTGGTAATCGAAGACAACAGCGACATTGCGGCCAACCTGGGCGACTATCTGGAGGACCGGGGGCATACGGTGGACTTCGCGGCTGACGGGGTCACCGGCCTGCATCTGGCCGTGGTGCACGAGTTCGACGCGATCGTGCTGGATCTCAACCTGCCAGGCATGGACGGCATCGAAGTCTGCCGCAAGCTGCGCAACGAAGCGCGCAAGCAGACACCGGTGCTGATGCTGACCGCCCGCGATTCGCTGGACAACAAGCTGGCCGGCTTCGATTCCGGTGCCGACGACTACCTGATCAAGCCGTTCGCGCTGCAGGAAGTGGAAGTGCGTCTGAACGCCCTGTCGCGCCGCGGCAAGGGCGTGCAGACCCGCGTGCTGGAAACCGGCGATCTGGAGTACAACCTGGACACGCTGGAAGTGCGCCGCCAGGGCAAGCTGCTGCAGCTCAATCCGACCGCGCTGAAGATCCTGCAGGCGCTGATGGAAGCGGCGCCGGCGGTGGTGACCCGCCAGGAGCTGGAAACCCGCGTGTGGGGCGAGGAGCTGCCTGACTCGGATTCGCTGCGCGTGCATATCCATGGCCTGCGTGCGGTGGTCGACAAGCCGTTTGAAGTGCCGCTGATCCAGACCCGCCATGGCATCGGATACCGCATCGCCACCCCGGAAGCCTGATTCCGTGGCAACCAAGGGGGAGCGCCGGCGCACGCCATATCGGCGGCGCCTGCGCAGCCGCATCATCGTCTCGTTCGTGTTGTTGGGCTTCTGCCTGACAACACTGTTCGCGTTCGCCACCAACTGGGCCCGCCTGCGCGTGGAAAACCAGCTGGTGGAAGAGCTGATGAACCGCAACATCGACGAGTACGCGCGGCGCTACTACGAACACCCGGGCCACAACCCGGACGCGCCGGTGCTGCAGATCCGTGCGTATGCCTATTCCAAGGACAAGTTCGACCGGGTGCGTGAAGAGCGCGCGCAGTGGGCGGGCTTCTCCGATGGCATCCACAGCGTCAGCGGCGACGAACACGGCGAACCGTATTCCTACAAGCTGGCCGTGCGGAAGACGCCCGACGCCTGGTTCTTCCTCGCCTATGACATGACCGACAGCGTACGCGGTGGCAAGCAGCTCAACCGCGCGCTGGTGTTGTCGGTGCTGGTGTTCAGCGTGCTGTCGCTGGTGCTGGGCTGGTGGTCGGCGTCGAAGGTGATGAAGCCGGTGTCGGACCTGGCCGCCCGGCTGCGTGCGTACCGTGGCGGTACCAGTGATCCCGAGCCGTTGGCGCCGCGCTTTCCCGATGACGAGGTGGGGCAGCTGGCACAGGCGCTGGACGACTATTCCTCGCGGCTGACCGAAGTCGTGCAGCGCGACCGCGAGTTCAATGCAGACGTCAGTCATGAACTGCGCACGCCGCTGGCGGTGATCCGCGGTGCCACCGAGCTGCTGCTGACCCGGCCCGGCCTGGACGAGAAGGTACTGCAGCGCCTGCAGCGCATCCAGCGTGCCGAGCAGCAGTGCAGCGACCTGATCGGCGCGCTGCTGCTGCTGTCGCGCAACGAGCGCGGGCAGGGCACCAGCAACGTGGCCCGCGTGGCCGAGCAGCTGCTGGATGCGCACCGCGCGCAGCTGGGCGGCAAGCCGCTGGAGCTGCTGCTGGAAGGCGAGCGCAACCTGGTGATCGATGCACCCGAGGCGGCGCTGTCGGTGGCGCTGGGCAACCTGATCGGCAACGCGGTGAAGTACTCGCAGGATGGCGAAGTGCGCGTCTTCGTGGGCACCAATTCGGTATCGGTGACCGACAGCGGCCCGGGCCTGAGCGAGGAAGATGCGGCCAAGCTGTTCCAGCGTGGCTACCGTGGCACGCACGCCGGCCATTCGCAGGGCGGCGGCATCGGCCTGTCGATCGTCAGCCGTCTGTGCGACCTGTACGGCTGGCAGGTGAGCGTGCGCCCCGGTGGCGAGCGTGGCGTGATCGCCACCCTGACGTTCTCGCCGAAGCCGTTGTAGGCGCCTGCCTCGTGTAGAGCCGAGCCCGCGCTCGGCTGCATTGGCTCCCCGGAGCCGAGCACAGGCTCGGCTCTACAGTAGATCCACTCCGCGCATGGGCGCCCGATCAGTAGATCCACGCCATGCGCGGATGCCCGATCAGTAGATCCACGCCATGCGTGGATGCGCTCCGGTAGTGCCGGCCGCTGGCCGGCAACCAGGCCTCACCCCCCGGCCAACCCCAGATACCGCGCATGCAGCCGTTCCACCTGCGCCTGCAGGTCCTCCGGCCGCCCATCATTGACCACCACGTCATCGGCCAGTGCCAACCGCTGCGCACGGCTGGCCTGGGCGGCGATCATCCGGTCGGCCAGCGCGGCGTCGATGCCATCGCGCTGCATCAGGCGGGCGTGTTGCACCGCTTCCGGCGCATCCACCAGCAGCACCCGGTCCAGCCAGGGGTAGGCGTCACGCCCACCCACTTCGGTCAGCAGCGGAATGGCTGCAATCGCATAGGGGCTGGTGGCCTGCTCACACTGCTGCTGCATCAGCAGGCGGATGGCCGGGTGGGTGATGGCTTCCAGCGCTGTCCGCTCGGCCGGGTCGGCAAACACGTGGGCGCGCAGGCGCGCCCGGTCCAGGCTGCCATCGGCCAGCAGCATGCCGGCGCCGAAGCGCCCGGCGATGCGGGCCAGCGCCGGGCTGCCAGCGGCAACCACGGCCCGGGCGGCCAGATCGGCATCGGCCACCACGATGCCCAGCGCTTCGAAGCGCCGGGTCACTTCACTCTTGCCCGAGGCGATGCCACCGGTCAGGCCAACCACATAGCGGCTCATGGGGCCTCCCCTCAGCGCAGCCCGCTCATCACCATGTACTGCTCCACCAGCGGCGCACCCCACATGAAGTACAACCAGCCGGCAATGGCCAGGTAAGGGCCGAACGGAATCGGCGTGGCGCGGTCACGGCCCCGGCTGTACAGCCAGATCGAGCCGATGATGGCGCCCAGCACCGAGGACAGCAGGATGATCGGCAGGATGCCCTTCAGGCCACACCAGGCGCCCAGGGCCGCCAGCAGCTTGAAATCGCCGTGGCCCATGCCTTCCTTGCCGGTCAGCTGCTTGAACAGCCACCAGACCGTCCACAGCGACAGGTAGCCCACCGCCGCGCCCACCAGGGCGGGCTTGGCCGGCATGTAGAGGTTGTCGATGCTGCCTATCAGCCCCAGCCACATCAGCGGCAGGGTGAGCTGGTCGGGCAGCAGCTGGGTGCGCAGGTCGATACCGGACAGCGCGATCAGGAAGCAGGTCAGCACGATGGCGCCGAACCCCTGCCAGCCGAAGCCGAACTGCCAGACGCAGGCCACCACCAGCAGCGAGGTCATCGCCTCCACCAGCGGGTACTGCAGCGAGATCGGCGCCTTGCAGTGGCGGCACTTGCCGCCCTGGATGATCCAGCTGAACAGCGGGATGTTCTCGTACCAGCTCAGCTTGTGCTTGCAGTGCGGGCAGTGCGACGGCTCGACCACGATCCCCGGTGGGGGTGGTTCATAGAAGTCCGGTTCCTCCAGGACTTCGCGCGCATCGCGCTTCCACTGCCATTCCAGCCGCTTGGGCAGCCGCAGGATGACGACGTTCAGGAAACTGCCCAGCAGCAGTCCGAAGGCGGCCGCGGCGGGGTAGCCGAGGCCAGGATGCTGGTCGAGAAAAGCCATGTATGTGTTATCCGACGACGGCGCCGAGTTTGAAGATGGGAAGGTACATGGCAATCACCATGCCGCCCACAATGGTACCAATGAACACCATGATCATCGGTTCCAGCAGGCTGCTCAGGGCATCCACCGAATTGTTGACCTCCTGCTCATAGTACTCGGCCACCTTGAACAGCATGGCGTCCAGCGCGCCGGCCTCTTCGCCGATGCCGGTCATCTGGATGACCATGTGCGGGAACAGGTTGGTCTGCTTCATCGACATGTTCACCGGGTAACCCACCGAGACGTCGTCGCGCATGCGCAGCACCGCCTCTTCATACACGGTGTTGCCGGTGGCACCGGCCACGATGCCCAGCGCCTCCACCAGCGGCACGCCGGCCTTGAAGGTCACCGCGGTGGTGCGCGAGAAGCGGGCGATGGCGCTGTTGTGCATGATCTGCCCGATCACCGGCACCTTCAGCACGAACCGGTCCATCGCATGCTGCATCTTCGGCGAGCGCTTGTAGGCCATGACCAGGCCGACCGCCGAACCGATCGCGACCAGCAGCATCAGCCACCACCACGACACCATGAATCTCGAGAGGTTCACCACCATCTGGGTGAAGGCGGGCAGCTCGGCACCGAAGCTCTTGAACACGTCCTCGAACTGCGGCACCACGAACACCAGCATGATGCCGCTGACCAGCATCGCCACCACCACCACCATGATCGGGTAGAACAGCGCCTTCTTGATCTTGCCCTTCAGCGCTTCGATGTTTTCCTTGTAGGTGGCCACCGTGTCCAGCACGGTTTCCAGCACGCCGGCGCCTTCGCCGGCCCGCACCAGGTTGCGGTACAGCTCGTCGAACTGCACCGGGTGCTTGCTGATGGCCTCATGCATCGAAGAGCCGCCTTCGATGTCGGTGCGGATGGTGTCCACCAGCTTCTTCATCCGCGGGTTCTTGTGCCCGCTGGCGATGATGTCCAGCGACGACACGATCGGCACGCCGGATTTCATCATCGTGGCCATCTGCCGGCTGAAGAAGGCGATGTCCTTCGGCTTGATCGGGCTGCCGGCAGCGCCGAACAGAGGCTTCGACTTGGGCTTGACCTGGCCCGGGTTGATGCCCTGGCGGCGCAGCTCGGCGCGCAGCAGGTTGGCGTTCTTGGCCAGCTGCTCGCCCTTCATCTTCACGCCCCGCTTGTCGGTCCCCTCCCAGACAAACGGCTGCAGTTCCATGGTGGCGCGCGCCACCGGCTCTTTCTTGATCGCACTGCGACTGACAGACATGTTGGCTCCCCAAGACCCGCCATCCCCAGGCGGGTAACTAGCCATCGATGGTAGCGGGTTCAAGGCCGGATGGGCAGTTGGCAGGCGGCCCAGCGTGCGATTTCGTGCCGGGTGCCGGCCAAAGGTGACGCACTGCGTCACATTGCCGCGTCCATCGCAGAATCTGAAGCGGGGGGTTCCCATCCGCGAAATTGCTGCCATCATGGGCGCGGGGAAATCCAGGGGGAGGCGTGCCGGGGTTGGCACGCAACCTGCGTTGATCCACCCGCAGGGCATGGGGCCCGCTCAACCGGCACAGCCCGGTCCGATCCCGTGCACTGAACTCAACCACCACTATCTTGGGGATGTACCAATGAAGAACCAGAAGGGCTTCACCCTTATCGAACTGATGATCGTCGTCGCGATCATCGCCATCCTGGCCGCCATCGCGCTGCCGGCCTACCAGGACTACACCTCGAAGTCGAAGGTCACCGCTGCGCTGGCCGACCTGGCCTCGCACAAGACCCAGTTCGAGATGGAAAAGAGCGCGGGCCGTGATCCGACCGAGGCGACTGCAGGCTTCCAAGCGAAGGAGACTGGTAGCTGCTCTAAGATTGCAGTTGATGCTGATGGCATGACCTGCACCATCCGTGAGCCGGGCCGTATCGGCACCAGCTCCACCATCGCACTGACCTATGCTGAAGCAACCGTGGACGCAACCTCGGGTGCAATCACTAAGGCTGGTGGTTTCAGCTGTGTCACCGTGTCGGTTGACAAGAAGTTCCGCCCGGCTGGCTGCACTGGTACCTAATGCTCTTGACCTGACAGGCATGGGAGTTTGCTGCTCCTGTAGCTGTCATCAGAGTTGACACAAGGCCCGCTTCGGCGGGCCTTGTGCTGACTGGAGTACGAATTCCGGTCGGCACGCAGCAATGGGGATTGCTGGATCAAACAGGGGGAGTCATGAACACGCAAAAGGGCTTCACGCTCATCGAGCTGATGATCGTGGTGGCCATCATCGCCATTCTGGCGGCTATCGCGACGGTGGCGTTCCAGCCTTACATCATTCGTACCCAGCTGACGGCCGCGCTGGCAGACATCAGCCCGGGCAAGATGCTGGTTGAAACGGTCGTCTATGAAAACCGCTCGGCCAGCCTGGTCACCCCCGAGTTCATCGGCGGCGCCCAGAACGCCCACTGCTCCAACGTCGAGGCCGAACTCAGCGAATCCGGTGTCGGCCACATCAGCTGCACGCTGAAAGGCCACAGCGCGCTGGAAGGCAAGGACCTGATCCTGCGCCGCTCCGCCGAGGGCATCTGGAGCTGCGATGGCAGCGCGTTCGAAGCGCGCTATCGCCCGACCGGCTGCTGATCACACTTCAGCGCTTCAATGGGATGCTGGCTGCCCCTTGACGGGGCTATCATCCCCGAGGGAGTCAGGATCGTGCCTGCCGGGCCGGGAGTGCCGGGCCAGGCAGTGTTGCTCATGGATTGGCGATGCCGGTGGCCCTTGGGTCGCGGCGGGTTCTGCTGCCCCGTGCGGTGTCCGTGCAAGGCGTACGGCATGGCATGACCCCATGAGCCAAGGATTCATATGAACGCTGTCACCACCGCCAATCTTGTCGGCATCACCGGCCTGGCCCGTCGCCTGGTGCAGGACGGGGCCCTGGACGAGGCCACCGCCCGCGATGCCATGGCCAAGGCCGCGGCCGCCCGCCAGCCACTGCCAACGTGGTTCGCGCAGAACAAGCTGGTCAATGCCTCGCAGCTGGCCGCCGCCAACGCGGTCGAGTTCGGCATGCCGCTGTTCGACGTGTCCACCTTCGACGCCGGCCAGAACGCGATGAGCCTGGTCAGCGAGGAGCTGCTGCGCAAGCACAACGTGCTGCCGCTGTTCAAGCGCGGTGGCAAGCTGTTCGTCGGCACCAGCAACCCGACCCACTCGCTGGACGAGATCAAGTTCCACACCAACCTGGTGGTCGAGCCGATCTTGGTCGACGAGGACCAGATCCGCCGCACGCTGGAACAGTGGCACGCCAGCCATGACACCCTCGGCGACGCCCTGGGCGGCGATGACGAGGGCATGGGCAACCTGGACGTGGCGGCCGGCGACGAGGATCTCGGCGCCACCGGCGGCGATTCCGGCATCGACGCCAAGGGTGACGACACCCCGGTGGTGAAGTTCGTCAACAAGGTGCTGGTCGATGCGATCCGCAAGGGCGCCTCGGACATCCACTTCGAGCCCTACGAAGACGATTACCGCGTTCGCCTGCGCATCGACGGCCTGCTGAAGATGGTCGCGCGCGCACCGGTGAAGTTGAACCAGCGCATCGCCGCCCGCCTGAAGGTGATGGCACAGCTGGACATTGCCGAGAAGCGCGTCCCGCAGGACGGCCGCATCAAGCTCAACCTGTCCAAGACCAAGCAGATCGACTTCCGCGTCAGCACGCTGCCGACCCTGTTCGGCGAGAAGGTGGTGCTGCGTATCCTCGATGGCAGCGCGGCCAAACTGGGCATCGACAAGCTGGGTTACGAGCCGGACCAGCAGAAGCTGTTCCTGGATGCCATCCACAAGCCCTACGGCATGGTGCTGGTGACCGGCCCGACCGGTTCGGGCAAGACCGTGTCGCTGTATACCGCGCTGGGCATCCTCAACGACGAGACGCGCAACATCTCCACCGCCGAAGACCCGGTGGAAATCCGCCTGCCCGGCGTCAACCAGGTGCAGCAGAACAACAAGCGCGGCATGACCTTCGCCGCGGCGCTGCGCTCGTTCCTGCGACAGGATCCGGACATCATCATGGTCGGCGAAATCCGCGACCTGGAAACGGCGGAGATCGCCATCAAGGCCGCGCAGACCGGCCACATGGTGCTGTCCACGCTGCACACCAACGATGCGCCGCAGACCATCGCGCGACTGATGAACATGGGTATCGCGCCGTACAACATCACCAGCTCGGTGACGCTGGTGATCGCCCAGCGCCTGGCGCGCCGCCTGTGCGGCAACTGCAAGCGCCCATCCAGCCTGCCCGAACATGCGCTGCTGGCCGAAGGCTTCACCCAGGCGCAGCTGGATGCGGGCATCGAGCTGTACGAGGCCGTGGGCTGCGATGAATGCACCGAGGGCTACAAGGGGCGGACCGGCGTCTACCAGGTCATGCCGATGACCGATGAGATCGCCACCATCGTGCTGGCCGGTGGCAATGCGCTGCAGATTGCCGAGGCGGCGCAGCAGATCGGGGTGAATGACCTGCGCCAGTCGGCATTGAAGAAGGCGGCGGCGGGCATCACCAGCCTGGCCGAGATCAACCGCGTCACCAAGGATTGATGCAACGCGGTTTTCCGTAGAGCCGAGCCCATGCTCGGCTCCACAGTAGATCCACGCCATGCGTGGATGACGCGATGCATGAGGTTGCCGGCCAGCGGCCGGCACTACCACGTTGGTGGGTCCGCGTCGGGTCAGAGCCCTTTTCTTTGGAAAGGGATCCGACCCGGCCCTTACTCCATCCCCAGCTTCTTCAGCTTGTAGCGCAGCGCACGGAAGGTGATGCCCAGCTGCGCGGCGGTACGGGTCTTGTTCCAGCGGTTCTCTTCCAGCGCACGCTGGATGGCGCTGCGCTCGAGCTGCTCGATGTAGGAGGGCAGGGCAGCGCTGCCCGGCTGCAGGTCGGCCACCGCTTCGGCGGGCGCGGCACTGCCCGGCGTACGCGGCGCGTGCTGCGGCAGGCGCAGGTCATCGGCGCCGATGCGGTCTTCCTCGGCCAGGGCCAGTGCACGTTCCAGGATGTTCTCCAGCTCGCGCACATTGCCCGGGAACGCGTACTGCGCCAGCGCTTCCAGCGCCGACGGCGCCAGCAGCGGGGTGGCGCGGCCGTGGCTGCGGGCCAATCGGGCCAGCACGGCGGCGGCCAGTTCGGGCAGGTCCTGGCGGCGCTCGCGCAGCGGCGGCACCTTCAGTTCGATCACGTTGATGCGGTAGTACAGGTCGTGGCGGAAGCGCCCGTCCTCGACCAGCTCGGCCAGATCCTTGTGGGTGGCCGAGAGGATGCGGACATCCACCGGCTCCTCGTTGGCCGCACCCACCGCGCGCACCGACTTTTCCTGGATCGCGCGCAGCAGCTTCACCTGCATCTGCAGTGGCAGTTCAGCCACTTCGTCCAGGAACAGGGTGCCGCCGTGCGCAGCCTGGAACAGGCCGGGCTTGTCGGCGTGCGCGCCGCTGAAACTGCCCTTGCGGTGGCCGAAGAATTCGCTCTCCATCAGCTCGCCGGGAATGGCGCCGCAGTTGACCGGCACGAACGGGCCGGCCGCGCGCGCGCCCTGGGCATGGATGGTGCGTGCGACCAGCTCCTTGCCGACGCCCGACTCGCCGAGGATGTAGACCGGCGCCTGGCTGCGCGCGACCTTGCCGATGGTGGTGCGCAGCACATCCATGGCCTGTGAGTGGCCAAGCAGGCGCCCGCCCTGTTCGGCGTTGGGGCCCGGTGCCGGGCGCTCGGCGTTGTTGAGTTCCAGCGCGTGCTTGACCAGCCCGCGCAGCACCGAGATGTCCACCGGCTTGCTGACAAAATCGAACGCGCCGGCCTTCAGCGCCTCCACGGCGAGATCCATGCTGCCGAAGGCGGTGATCATCGCGACCGGCGTGCGCGGGTAGTGCTGGGCGATCTCGCTGACCAGCTCGATACCGTTGCCATCCGGAAGGCGCATGTCGGTGATGCACAGGTCGTACGGATTGCTGGCCAGCAGCTCACGTGCCTCGGCCAGGTTGGCGGCGGTACTGATGCGCAGCCCCATGCGGCCGAGGGTCAGTACCAGCAGTTCGCGGATGTCGCGTTCGTCGTCGACGACGAGGGCGCTGCGGGTTTCATTCATGGGCGTGAAAGATAAACGAGGGGGCTGGAAGCGACAAATGTTTGACGCACAGAATGGGCATCAGCTGGGCAGCAGCGTATGTGGACCGGGCAGCACCAGCCGGAAGCAGGAGCCACCAGCGGGTACCGCGATGTAGTCCAGGCGGGCCTGGTTGGCCCTGCACAGCTCGCGCGCGATGTACAGGCCCAGTCCGGTGCCATGCTCGGACGTGGTGAAGAAGGGCCGGAACAGCTGTGCGGCAACGCTCTCGGGGATGCCCGGGCCACGGTCCATCACGTCGATCACCGCGCTGCGTTCGTGCTGGGCCACGCGCAGCCGCACCCGTGCCGGTTGCTGGCCGATGCGGCCGTACTTCAGCGCGTTGTGCACCAGCACGGTCAGCACCTGGTAGAGATGCTTGGTGTCGACCTGGGCCATCACCGATGTGTCGCTGATGATCGGTTCGATGCTGTCGGTTTCCAGGGTCTGGCCCTGCTTGTACTCCAGCACGAAGCGGCGCACGAAGGCGACCAGGTCCACGTTCTCGGGCGTGGCACGCTCGCGCCGGGCCAGGCCCAGCACGCTTTCGACGATGCCGTTGGTGCGCTGGCACTGCTGGCGGATGATCTGCAGCAGGCGGCGGTCGCTCTCGTTGAAGCCGGTACCTTCCTCGAGCAGCTGCACGGCATAGTTGATCGCCGCCAGCGGGTTGCGGATCTCGTGGGCGAGGCTGGCCGAGAAGCGGCCCATGGCAGAGAGGGTGAGCGATTCGGCGCGGCGCGAGACGACGCTGGAATCATCCAGGAACACCAGCGCAAGGTCGCTGCCGGCCAGCAGGCGGGCGAAGCGCGGCTGTACTTCCGGCTGGTCGGGATTGAGCTGCAGCGGCAGTTCGTCCTGTGCCCAGCCATTGCGCCAGCGCTGCAGCCGGCGCGCCAGTTCCGGTGCGGCACTGGCCAGGTCCAGGCGTCCGCTTTCGCCGTTGCCCTCATTGTCGCCCAGCAGCATCGAGGCCGCTTCGTTGGCCAGGGTGATGCGGTTGTCGGCGTCCACCACCAGCACGCCGGTGCGCATGCGGCGGATGATCAGTTCGTTGATCTGGAACAGGTTGGCCACTTCGTCGCCGCGCTGGTTGGCCAGCTGCTGGTTGCGGCGGGCGCGGTTGCCCACCTGGTAGCTGATGAAGGCCAGTGCCAGGTAGCTGGTGGCGAACATCGCCAGCTCGGCCAGGGTGCGGGTGGGGTCTCCGCCTTCCAGCAGCTTCCATGTGTACTCGACGCCGGTGGCCAGGCTGGCGGCCAGCGCCAGGCCCAGCCCCAGGCTGAGCGGCAGCAGGGTGGCGGCGGCGGCGATGTTGAACAGCAGCGACATCGAGATGCCGGCGCTGGCGCCGGGCAGGGCGTGCGACAGCAGGGTGGCGGCCACGATATCCACCAGCACGCCGCTGACCACGATCGGGCGCAGCCAGCGTTCGTTGCGGCCGAGGGCCAGGGCCAGCAGCGACAGGGCCAGGTAGATGACCGCAACCACATCGGCCAGCCGCGGGTGATGGGCTTCGCCGACCATGGCCGACAAGGGGCTGTAGAGCAGGGCGGCAATGACCGTAGCGATCAGCACCCGGTACAGCGCGAAGAAATACAGTTCACGCCGCGGAATCGATTCGATGCGGTCGATCAATGAAGCACTGGGTGACACGCCGGAACTCCCCTTCTGGCTGCCTGGGTCTGGATTCTGCGGCGGGCCTGGCCGGCGCCCCCTGAAGCCGGGCCGGCACGTCGCGTTTGCGAAGGGCAGTATAGGGCCCCAGGCGGGGCGCCGCCGAAGTGACCCGGATCGCGCATTTGGCCCGGTGCGGACACCGGTGGCCAGCCCCGGCCCTGGCGCAACTGCCTGAATGGCGGTGGAAATCTGCCCGCGTCCGGCGTTTTGTACAGACTTCTTTGCGCCCCGGCGCTGGCTCGGCCACAATAGTGGGCCCGCCGCGGTCCATGCCGGCGCCCCGCCGGGGCCCTGAGGAATTGCGTGCGGTCGTTCCTATTCCCACGGTGACGCATGAATTTCCACGAATACCAGTCAAAACAACTGCTTGCCGAGTACGGCATCCCGGTCCCGGCCGGCAAGGTCGCTGCGACCCCGGACGAAGCGGTTGCCGCTGCCAACTCCCTGGGCCAGGGCCCCTGGATGGTCAAGGCGCAGATCCACGCTGGCGGCCGCGGCAAGGCTGGCGGCGTCAAGTTCTGCAAGACCACCGACGACGTGAAGGCCGCTGCGGCCAAGATGCTCGGCACCAAGATGGCCACCTACCAGACCGCAGGCGTTGAACTGCCGGTCAACCTGGTGCTGGTGACCACCGCCGGCGAGATCGTCAAGGAACTGTACCTGTCGGTGCTGGTCGACCGTGGCACCAAGACCATCACCTACATCGCCTCTTCGGAAGGCGGCGTGGAGATCGAGCAGGTCGCCGCTGAAACCCCGGAGCTGATCCACTCGCTGAACGTCGACTTCGTCGAAGGCGTGCAGGGTTACCACGGCCGCGATTTCGGCTTCAAGCTGGGCCTGACCGCCAAGCAGGCCGGCCAGTTCGCCAGCATCATGGTGAACCTGTACCGCCTGTTCAACGAAAAGGACCTGGCCCTGGTTGAAATCAACCCGCTGGCCATCCTGGACGACGGCAACCTGTACGCGCTGGACGGCAAGTTCGACAGCGACGACAACGCCGCGTTCCGCCAGAAGGCCCTGGTCGCCATGCGCGACAAGACCCAGGAAGACCCGACCGAAGTGATCGCTTCGGAGCTGGACATCAACTACGTCACCATGGACGGCAACATCGGCTGCATGGTGAACGGCGCCGGCCTGGCCATGGCCACCATGGACGTCATCAAGCTCAACGGCGGCGAGCCGGCGAACTTCCTGGACGTGGGCGGCGGTGCCAACAAGCAGCGCGTCATCGAAGCCTTCAAGCTGATCCTGTCCTCGGACAAGGTCGAAGGCATCTTCGTCAACATCTTCGGCGGCATCGTCCGCTGCGACATGATTGCCGAAGGCATCATCGCCGCCGTGAAGGAAGTGGGCGTCAAGGTTCCGGTCGTGGTGCGCCTGGAAGGCACCAACGTGGAAGAAGGCAAGCAGCTGCTGCGTGACAGCGGCATGGCCATCATCCCGGCTGACAACATCAACGATGGCGCCAAGAAGATCGTTGAAGCTGTCAAGAACGCCGCCTGATACCGACACCAAGGAATTCCAATGTCTGTTTTGATCAACAAGAACACCAAGGTGATCGTGCAGGGCTTCACCGGCCAGCAGGGCACCTTCCACGCCACTCAGATGATCGAGTACGGCACCCAGGTTGTCGGCGGCGTGACCCCGGGCAAGGGTGGTACCACCCATATCGACCTGCCGGTCTTCAACACCGTTGCCGACGCCGTGCAGAGCACCGGCGCCAACGCTTCGGTCATCTACGTGCCGCCGCCGTACGCGGCTGACGCGATCCTGGAAGCCGCTGCTGCCGGCATCAAGGTCATCGTCTGCATCACCGAAGGCATCCCGGTGCTGGACATGCTGCGCGTCAAGAACGTGCTGACCCGCTCGCATCCGGACACCGTGCTGATCGGACCGAACTGCCCGGGCGTCATCACTCCGGGTGAGTGCAAGATCGGCATCATGCCGGGCCACATCCACCAGCCGGGCAAGATCGGCATCGTGTCGCGTTCGGGCACCCTGACCTATGAAGCGGTCAAGCAGACCACCGAAGTCGGCCTGGGCCAGTCCACCTGCATCGGCATCGGTGGTGACCCGATCAACGGCCTGAACTTCGTCGACTGCCTGAAGCTGTTCAACGAAGACCCGCAGACCGAAGGCATCATCATGGTTGGCGAAATCGGCGGCGACGCCGAAGAAGCCGGCGCCGAGTACATCAAGAACCACGTGAAGAAGCCGGTCGTCGGTTTCATCGCCGGTGCGTCGGCTCCGGCCGGCAAGCGCATGGGCCACGCCGGTGCGATCGCCTCGGGTGGCAAGGGCACGGCTGAAGGCAAGTTCGCCGCCATGGAAGCCGCTGGCGTCGTCACCGTGCGTTCGCCGGGCGACCTGGGCGCTGCCATCGCCAAGCTGGTCAAGTAAGACCGCAGGGGGACTGTAGAGTCGACTGTTAGTCGACTGCTCTTCCCGCCGACTGCTGCAAAACAGAAAGGCCGCCTTCGGGCGGCCTTTCTGCGTCTGGGCCCCGCGCGGCGTGGGGTCAGATCCCTTTTGCGCAGCAAAAGGGATCTGACCCCGGATAACCGTCGTGCCGCCGCACCGCCATCCATGCGTGGCGTGGATCTACAATGGCCGCATTGCAACCACAGGCTGGATTCCCATGGCTTCGATCCGCATCGCGATGGCGCAGTTCGACTTCCCGGTCGGCGATGTCGCCGGCAACACCGAGCGCATCATCGAGATGATCGGCCAGGCGCGCGACGAGTACGGCGCCGAGCTGGTGATGTTCCCCGAGCTGGCGGTGAGCGGCTATCCGCCGGAAGACCTGCTGCTGCGCCCAGGCTTCCTGTACGAGTGCGAGCAGGCAATGACGCGCATCGCCGCGGCCTGCCGCGGCATCACCGCAGTGGTCGGCTGGCCGCAGGCGGCTGGGGCGGTGGTCTACAACGCCGCCAGCGTGCTGCGTGATGGCCTGGTCGAGCAGACCTACCGCAAGCGCGAGCTGCCCAATTACGCCGTGTTCGACGAACGCCGCTACTTCGATGTCGATCCGGACGGTGGCAGCTGCGTGTTCGAGGTCAACGGCATTCCGGTGGGTTTGCTGATCTGCGAGGACCTGTGGTTCGCCGAGCCGCTGGCCGATACCGTGCGCGCCGGCGCGCAGCTGGTGGTGGTACCCAATGCTTCGCCGTACGAACGCGGCAAACACGCCCAGCGCGATGCGGTGCTGGCCGCGCGCACCCGCGAGAGTGGCGCGGCCATCGCCTATCTCAACGTGGTCGGTGGCCAGGATGCGCTGGTGTTCGATGGTGCCTCGGTGGTGGCCGATGGTGACGGCACGGTGCACCCCGCTGCCGCCGCCTTCGTCGACCAGTGGCTGGTGGTGGAGTACGACGGCCAAACGCGCCGCTTCATGCCGCACGTGTGGATGGACGATGGCGACGAGAGCATGGACGCGCTGGCCTGGCGTGCCGTCACCCGTGGCATCCAGGACTATTGCCGCAAGAACGGCTTCAGGAAGGTGTGGCTGGGCCTGTCCGGTGGCATCGATTCGGCGCTGGTACTGGCCATGGCGGTGGACGCGATGGGGGCGGAGAACGTCACCGCGGTGCGCCTGCCGTCGCGCTACACCGCCGGCCTGTCCAACGACCTGGCTGCCGAACAGTGCCAGGCACTGGGGGTGAAGCTGGAAGCGGTCTCGATCGAGCCGGCGTTCAAGGGCCTGATGGAATCGCTGGCACCGATGTTCGAAGGCACCACGCCGGACGTGACCGAGGAAAACCTGCAGTCGCGCAGCCGTGGCGTGATCCTGATGGCGCTGGCCAACAAGTTTGGCGGCCTGCTGCTGACCACCGGCAACAAGAGCGAGTACGCGGTGGGCTACGCCACCATCTACGGCGACATGTGCGGTGGCTATGCGCCGTTGAAGGACCTGTACAAGACCGAAGTGTTCGGGCTGTCGAAGTGGCGCAATACCGTGGGCGGTGCGCCGGTGATCCCACCGGCGGTGATCAGCCGCCCGCCGTCGGCCGAGCTGCGCGAGAACCAGCTGGACCAGGACTCGCTGCCGGCCTACGACGTGCTCGATGGCATCCTGTACCGCTACATCGACCAGGAGCAGTCGCGCACGGAGATCGTTGCCGCCGGTTACGACGCGGCCGTGGTCGACCGCGTGCTGCGCCTGGTGCGCATCAGCGAGTGGAAGCGGCACCAGGCTGCACCAGGCCCGAAGGTGTCGCGCCGTGCGTTCGGTCGCGAGCGTCGCTATCCGATCAGCAACGGTTACAAGGGCTGAGGTAGCGGGCCATCCACGCATGGCGTGGATCTACTGTGCCCGGTAGTGCCGGCCGCTGGCCGGCAACTCCATTTMCCGCGTATCCATGCGTGGCGCGGATCTACCGGGCTTCGTCGAGCAGCTGTTCGAGGCCAGCGGTTTCCGCAGCGCCGCTGAAGTGGCCGTCCCCCAGCCGGGCTCGTACGAACGCCAGGCCATCGGCCGCCGCCGCATCCAGCGTGCCGCGGTGGTCGACCGGGTAGCGCCGGAACGCCACCGGCTCGCCGCGCAGTACCAGGCCTGCGGCATACAGCAGGGTGGTCAGATACGGCACGTCCTGATCCTGGCTGCCATGGCCCAGCATCAGCGGCTGGCTGAAGCCCTTGCGCGGCACGCCCAGATAGTCGTACAGCAAGGCCCAGATGCCGGGCACGCTGGTCAGTGGTGCGCTGAACATCGACCCGGTATCGGCGCCTTCCAGGGTTGCGGCCAGTTCGCCCAGGCATTGCTGGCGTGCCAGGGCCACGCGTGCGCGCCCGGTATCACTGAGCACCCGGTCGATCTGCGGTGCGACCTGCAGCAGGCCGTCGAGCAGGTAGGCGTGGTAGGCATTGACCGCGCCAGGATTGGGCGTGCGGTTGTCCGGCTTCATCACCAGGGCGGTCAGCTCGACCGCGGTGGGCGTGCCGGTGGTGAAGCTGCCGCGGTAGTGCAGGGAAGGACCACCATAGGTGGGCGCCAGGTGCCCGGCCGTGAGCGCCGCGGCGCCGCCCTGCGAATGGCCGACCGAGACCCAGCGCGGCGACAGCGTTGATGCGCCCAGATACTGGCGGCTGGCCTTGACCAGATCGATGGTGTTGCGTGCCGCCGTGCGGACGTGCAGGTAGGCGTGGTCGCCGGGGCTGCCGAGGCCCTGGTAGTCCGCAGCGACCACCGCATAGCCCTGCGCCAGGAACTGATCGAGGAAGCGCCCGTCGCGGTCCGGCTGATAGGGGCCGGAGACCGAGGGAGCACAGCGATCGGCGATGCCCTGGGTGCCATGTGCCCACGACACCAGCGGCCAGCCACCGATCGGTGCCGCACCGGCGGGCAGGTACAGCAGGCCGGTGCCTTCGGCCAGCTGCCCGCGGTGGTCGGGGGTGCGGTAGTGCAGCTTGTAGGCCTGGCTGGCCCTGGAGGGCACCCACGAGGCGCGGTAGGGCGCGGCAGAGAGCAGATCACCCGGTGCAGGGGGGGCGGCACCCAGCGGCCCGGCGGTCGGCACCAGAAGGGCCGCCATGATCAGCGCGGGCAGGGGCCGGAAACGGCGGTGGGGTCGTGACATCGAAGTGCTCCTTGCAGGCCGGAATGGCCACTGCAGGGCAGTCTGGCGGGCGATGTGCGCGCCGATTGGGATCGAAGTCGCATTGACCGGGGATTCGTAGAATTCCTAGTGCGCGGGACCAGTAGCGCGCCTGCCATCCATCCATGCATGGCGTGGATCCACCGGATGGAAAAAGGGCCCCTTGCGGGGCCCTCTGCCTTCTTACTTCTTTTCCAGTCGCGCGTTGCGCTGGCCGGTGCTGGCGGACTTCTCGCCGGCGAACGGGTTCAGCTTGCGGATCATCCACGGGTACTTCGGCCACTTGCCTTCCAGCCACGGGTGGTCCGGCTGGTTCAGCTGCAGGACGCGGCGGGCGTCGTCGGCCAGGGTCTTGTTGCCCAGGTGGGTGTAGGAATCGGCCAGGACGGCGACGGCGTCGTACTGGAACGCGCTCTGCGGGTAGGTTTCCAGCAGGTAGTTGGCGCGGCCGGCGGCCGAGACCCAGGCGCCGCGGCGCATGTAGTACAGGGCGTTGTCCAGCTCATGCTGGGCGAACACGTCACGCAGCTCCAGCATGCGCTGGCGCGCATCGGCGGCGTAGCGGCTGTTCGGGTAGCGGTCGACCACGATGTTGAAGTCCGAATACGCCTGGTGCGGCGTGGACAGGTCGCGGCGGCTGGCATCCAGCGACCATACGCGGCGCAGGAAAACCGTACTGCGGTTGGAGTTGGCCAGGCCGCGCAGGTAGTACAGGTACGCGATGTTGCGGTGGGTCGGGTAGGTACGGATGAAGCGGTCGATGCTGGACACCGCATCGTCATGCTTGCCGGCCTTGTACTGCGCGTAGGCGGTTTCGATCATCGCCTGTTCGGTATACGGGCCGTACGGATACTGGGCCACGAGGCGGCGGAAGCTGGTTTCAGCCCCGCTCCAGTTGCCACCCTGCATCAGCTTGTGGCTCTTCTCGTACAACTGTTCGACCGGCGTCCCTTCATCGGGGCGATCGCCCTTCTTGGCGCCACGGTGGCAGCCGGTGGCGGCGATGACCAGCACCAGCAGCAGGGCGGTGAGGCGGACGGGCGCGGAGAGCATGGAGGAGCGTCGGATCATGAGGTCGAGGCGGGACGCGGCTGGAATACGAAGGGTCGATGATAGCCTAGTGTCCTGTCCAGCGACTGAAACCGGCCGCCGGGACCCCAAAATTTCAAAGAATGCCCCCTGCCATGTCTGAACAACCCTCTGAATCGGCCCGCCAGGCCATCGTCCCCGACACCGCCGCCGGCCGCCGTTTCGACGCCGTGGTGGCCGAACTGTTCCCCGAATACTCGCGGTCGCGCCTGACCGAGTGGATCAAGGCCGGTGAGGTCCTGCTGGACGGCGCCCAGGTGCGCCCGCGCGATCCGCTGCGCGGCGGCGAGGTGGTGACCCTCAACGTGGTGCTGGAAACCCAGACCGATGCCCAGCCGGAGGACATCCCGCTGGACGTGCTGTTCGAGGACGAGCACCTGCTGGTGATCAACAAGCCGGTCGGCCTGGTGGTGCACCCGGGCGCGGGCAACCACAGCGGCACCCTGGTCAATGCCCTGCTGTTCCGCGACCCGTCGGTGGCGGTACTGCCGCGCGCGGGCATCGTGCACCGCCTGGACAAGGACACCAGTGGCGTGATGGTTGTGGCCAAGACCCTGGAAGCGCAGACCGCGCTGGTCGAGCAGCTGGCCGCACGCGACGTGCACCGCCAGTACCTGGCCATCGTGATGGGCGCGCTGGTGGCCGGCGGTACCGCCGATGCCCCGATCGACCGCCACCCGCGCGACCGCCTGAAGATGGCCGTGCGCGAGGACGGCAAGGAAGCGATCACCCATTACCGCCTGCGCGAGCGCTTCCGTGCGCACACCGCGCTGGAGTGCCGCCTGGAAACCGGCCGTACCCATCAGATCCGCGTGCACATGGCGCACGTGCGCCATCCGATCATCGGTGACCCGCTGTACGGCGGTGCACTGAAGCTGCCCAAGGGCGCCAGCGACGAGCTGGTGGCCGCGCTGCGTGGCTTCAAGCGCCAGGCCCTGCATGCCGAGACCCTGGAGTTCACGCACCCGATCACCGGTGAGCCGGTGCGCAACACCGCGCCGGTGCCGGAGGACATGCTGCACCTGATGAAGGTGCTGCGCGAAGACAGCGAAGCCTTCGCCGCGCGCGAGCGGGACCGCTGGTAATGGACGCCGCGCTGCCGTTGCTGTGGGCCGACTGGCCGGCGCCTGCGGGCGTCCATGCGCTGACCACGCGTCGGCATGGCGCGGGCATCTCGCCGGCGCCGTTCGCGCAGTTCAACCTGGGCAACCGGCACGCGGCCGAGGGTGATACTCCGGCCAATGTCGAGCACAACCGCCAGCTGCTGCAGCAGGGGCTGGCGTTGCCGTCCGCGCCACACTGGCTGCGCCAGGTGCACAGCAGCACCGTGCTGCGCTTCAACGCGCCGCCGGTGCCGGGTGCCGCCGAGCCGGTGGCCGACGCCGCGGTGACCTCGGTGCCCGGCGTGGTGCTGGCGATCCTGACCGCCGACTGCCTGCCGGTGGTGTTCGCTGCCGCCGATGGCAGCGAAGTGGGCGCGGCGCATGCCGGTTGGCGTGGCCTGGCCGACGGCATGCTGGAGGCCACCGTGGCCGCCATGCAGACTCCGCCGGCGCAGCTGCGCGCGTGGCTGGGCCCGGCCGCCGGGCCGGCCGACTACGAGATTGGCGAAGAGGTCTACCACGCTTTCGTCGGCCATGATCCGGCCGCCGAGGTGGCGTTCGTGGCGACCCGTGCCGGGCACTGGAAGGTGGACCTGTTCGCGCTGGCGCGGCAGCGCCTGCAGGCCGCGGGCATGGACCCGGCGCAGGTATACGGCGGCACGGTCTCGACCATGGCCGATCCGGACCTGTACTCGCACCGGCGCGACCGTCGCACCGGGCGCATGGCAACGCTGGCCTGGATCGCACCCTGAGTACGCCCCTGTTCGCACGGGTGCTGGGGCCGGCCTTCGCCACCCTGGCCGCTCCGGTGCAGGCGCTGCATGCCGCGCCGCTGCCCTGCCGTTATGCAGGGCAGGCAAGGATCGTGCGGGGACGGCACTGGCTGGTGCCGTTGCTGGCTGCAGTGGCACGGTTGCCGAAGAATGGCGATGCGCTGCCGACCGAGGTAGCGTTCAGCGCGCACGGGCAGGGCGAACAATGGGCACGACGATTCGGCCGCTGGCCGATGGTGTCGCGGTTGTGGGAGCACGAAGGGCATCTGCACGAGCAGCTGGGTGCGGTGCGCTTCGCGTTCGACCTGCAGGCCCGTGATGGCGGCATCGACTGGACGGTGCGGCGGGTCTGGGCGTTGGGCCTGCTGCCGCTGCCAACACGCTGGTTCGGTGGCGTGCGCTGCCGTGAAGCGTGGCACGGCCGGCGCTACACTTTCCTGGTCGATGTGACCTTGCCCTGGGCCGGAGCCCTGATCCGCTATGAAGGCTGGCTCGAACCGCAGTGAGGTTGCCACCGAGACCGGCCGCGCGGTGATCGTGTTCGATGGCGTGTGTGCGCTGTGCAATCGATGGGTGCGCTTTCTGCTGCGTTTCGACCGCAAGGGGCGCTACCGCTTCGCCGCGATGCAGGGCACGCAGGGCAGCGCGCTGTTGCGTGCGCATGGGCTGGATCCGCAGGACCCGGCGTCGTTCCTGCTGCTGGACTCACAGGGCGCGTGGACCGATACCGATGCGATCCTGCGCGTACTGGCGGGGCTGGGCGGTGCTTGGCGCCTGGGCGGCGTGCTGCGCCTGCTGCCGCGCACCTGGCGTGACGCGGCGTATCGCGTGCTGGCGCGCAACCGCTACCGCTGGTTCGGACGCCACGATGCGTGCCATCTGCCCGCGCCGGAACACCTCGCGCGGTTCCTGGATTGATCGCCGGACGTCTGTGGAGCAGAGCCATGCCCGGCTGCTCCCGTTGACGCTACGAAAAAGCAGCCGAGCATGGCTCGGCTCTACAGGAGCAGCTGCTTCAATCCCGCAGCGTCTGCAGGCTCAGTCGAGCAGCCGGTAGCCGATACGGCGGTTCTGCGCGCGGCCGCTGTCGCTGCGGTTGTCGGCCACGGGATGTTCCTGACCGTAACCCACGGCGACCAGGGTGCCAGGCTCCACCCCCAACGCCTGCAGCCCCTGCGACACCGCTTCGGCACGTTGCTGGCTGAGATACAGGTTGCCTTCGGCCTGGCCGCGGCTGTCGGTGTGTGCACCGATTTCCACGCGCGTACCTGCTGGCGTGTCACGCAGTGCGTTGGCGACGGCTTCCAGCGTCTGCCGTGAGTCACCGGTCAGTTCGGAGGAGCCTGCGCGGAATTTCAGCGTGGTCTGGTTCAACGCAGCCACCCGTTGTGCGGGGACGGCGTCTGGTGGCAGTTGCGCCAGTGCGGCCAGGCCTGGACCCCAGAGCCCGCTCATCTCCAGCGCCGGGAAGTCCTGGCGCAACCGCCGCGAGATGGCCAGCCGCTCGGGCTCCTGCATGGAGCGGGTGTCGATCCGCAACCGGGTGCCGTCAAACGCAAGGTGCAGGCCGTCGCCCCGCAGGTGGGGAAGATCCACGACCAGGCGATCCAGCCAGCGCGGCGCCTGCGTGTTCGGGTCCAGCGCAATGCCACCGTCCAGGTTGCGCGCGCCGTGCACGGCGGAAAGCGCATTCCAGACGCGGCGACGGTCACTCTCGCTGGGCAGGCGCCCGTGCACCTGCACCTGCGTGCCGCGCTGCTGGAGGGAGAGTTGTGCTTCATGCGGGCGGGGAATGTCCTGCATCGTCCACAGCGGCGTGCGCGCCTTCACCAGCAGCCACGTGGTGAGGCCCAGCACCGCAACCACCGCCACGGTCCAAAGCAGGCTGCGCAGGGCCATGCCGTACATCGCACGCGACGGCACCATGCTGCGCATGCGCCTGGGCGCGGCGTTCCTGCGTGCTGGAACAGGGGCAGTGGCCACTTGATCGGCGGTGTGCGGGGCGGACATCAGGGCGACGACGCCGGGCAGCAGGTGGCAGATCACCACACGGAACGGCCCGGGCGACATGCCACTGCGGTGGGCGACCATGGCCAGCGTGTGTGCGCCCAGGGCGCGCTCCATTTCGCTGGCAACGATGGGCAGGCGCAGGGTGGCCGGGTGCCGCCAGGAGTGGAAGCGAGCGGCCAGGCCAGCCTGTTCGAAGCGCTGCTGCACGCCGTCCAGACCGTGGGGATGCGAGGCCACCCAGGCGGTGATCACCTCGACCACCCAGCGGGTGCGATGGCCCAGTTCAAGGCGTGTTGCGGCATCTTCGATGAAACGGTCGTAAGCGGACATGCGGTGACTCCCCAGGTGTGATGTGCGCAGCGCCGCGCAGCGGGCGCTGCGATGGCGTGCGGTCGTTCCGGGGGCGTCACTTTGGGGAGCGGGTGTCAATGCGGAATGAAGACCGGCGCGCGCTGCCGCTTTCGTTTTTGCGGAGGTGTGAGCAGCAGGCGTGATGAAACCGGGAAAACCCCTGTGCGAAGCGGGCTTCACACAAGGTCCGGTGTTGCGCGCGGCAGCCGGAAGGTCGCATTGCGGGCGCGGCGATATGGTTTCATTCGCATCTAGTTTCGTGCTGAAAACGACAATTTGCGGGCCGTGCCGGCACGCCGATGACGTGTCGAACCGGCCCGGAGTGATGATTGTCGCTCAGCCTTCCAGTGCGTCCAGGTAGCTGCGTCGCCAGTGGTTGATGTCGTAGGTGCGCAGGTGCTCCATCATCGCGTGCCAGCGCTCCTTGCGCCTGCGCAGCGACATCGTCGCGGCCGTGGCGATGGCATCGGCCACGCCGTCCAGATCATGTGGGTTCACCAGGAGCGCCTGCTTCAACTCGTCGGCGGCACCGGCCAGCAGCGACAGCACCAGCACGCCCGGATCCTCCGGATCCTGCGAGGCCACATATTCCTTGGCCACCAGGTTCATGCCATCGCGCAGCGGGGTCACCAGTCCCACTGCCGCCGCCCGGTAGAAGCCGGTGAGGGTGGCGTGGGTGAAGTTCTGGTTGACGTAGCGCAACGGCGTCCAGTCCGGCTCGGCGTGGCCACCGTTGATGTGGCCGGCGATCTGCTCCAGCTGGCTGCGCAGCTGCCGGTACTCGGTCACATCACCGCGCGAGACCGGGGCGATCTGCAGGTACGTCAGCGAGCCGCGCTGGTCGGGATGGCGCTCAAGATACCGTTCGAAGCCGAGGAAGCGCTCGGGCAGGCCCTTGGAATAATCCAGGCGGTCCACGCCGATGGCCAGCTGGCGATCACGCAGGCTGGCGCGCAGGTTCTTTACGGCGGCCTTGGTGGCGGCGGTACCGGCCTGGCGCGCGATCAGCTCGGTGTCGATGCCGATCGGGAAGGCGGCCGCACGGAAGCGGCGGCCGCCCGGTGCTTCCAGCTCGCCGTTGTCGAGTACGCGACCGCCGCCGAACAGGCGCAGGTAGGTCTGGAAGCGATCCGCATCGCGCTGGGTCTGGAAGCCGACGAGGTCGTAGGCGTACAGCGCCGAGAACAACCGCAGGTGGTCGGGCATGGCCTGCAGCAGGTCGGCCGAAGGCATCGGGATGTGCAGGAAGAAGCCGATGCGGCAGCCGACGCCGCGTTCTCGCAACAACGCACCCAGCGGAATCAGGTGGTAGTCGTGGATCCAGACGATGTCGTCCTCGCGCAGCAGCGGCGCGAGCTTGTCGGCGAACAGCGCGTTGACCTTGTGATAGGTCTCGCGGGTGCCGCGGTCATAGTCGACCAGGTCCAGGCGGAAGTGCAGCAGCGGCCACAGGGTGCGGTTGGCGAAGCCGTTGTAGTAGCCGTCCACCTCGCGCTTGCTCAGGTCCAGCGTGACGAACTCGATGTCGCCGTCTTTTTGCCGATGCAGTGTGCCGCTGCCATCGCGCACGCTCTTGCCGCTCCAGCCGAACCACATCCCGCCGCGTTCCTTCAGCGCGGCCAGCAGGCCGACCGCCAGGCCGCCGGCACGGTTTTCGCCCGGCACGGCCACCCGGTTTGAAACCACTACCAGACGACTCACGAGGCCTCCTGCCAGGACCGCGACAGGCGCATCGCAGCAGTGATCAGGCCGACGTGCGAATAGGTCTGCGGGAAGTTGCCCCAGGCCTCGCCGCTGTCGAAGGCCAGATCCTCCGACAGCAGGCCAAGGTGGTTGCGCTGCTTCAACAGCAGCTCGAACATGCCTCGTGCTTCGTCCATGCGCCCGATCGCCGCCAGCGCATCGATGTACCAGAAGGTACAGATGGTGAAGCTGGTTTCCGGCTCGCCGAAGTCATCCGGTGCAACGTAGCGGTACAGCGAATTGCCATGCTTGAGGTCGCGGCCGATGGCTTCGACGGTCGCGACGAAGCGGGCATCCATCGCATCGATGAAGCCGATGTCGGCCAGCAGCAACAACGAGGCATCCAGGCGATGGCCGCCGAAGGTGTCGGTGAAGTGGCCGAGCTCATCGCTCCAGGACTCGGCCATGATGCGTGCGTGGATGGTGTCGGCGCGCTCGCGCCAGTAGTGGGCACGGTCGTCGCGCTTCAGGCGCACGGCGATCTTGCACAGGCGGTCGCAGGCCGCCCAGCACATCGCGCTGGTGTAGGTGTGCACCTCGGTACGGCCGCGGAACTCCCACAGGCCGGCATCGGGTACGTCGTGCAGGGCGAATGCCTGTTCGCCCAGGGGTTCCAGGCGGGCAAAGGTGTGCGCATCACCCGGGTCCTGCAGGCGGCGGTCGAAGAACAGCTGCGTGGAGGCCAGCACCACGCTGCCGTAGACATCGTGCTGGCGCTGCACCCAGGCCAGGTTGCCGCGACGCACCGGGCCCATCCCGCGATAGCCGGACAGGCTGGGAACTTCGTTCTCGTCCAGCTTGGCCTCGAAGCCGATGCCATACAGTGGCTGCAGGGTGCCGTCGGTGGTGGCCAGGTTGAAGATGTAGCCGAGGAACTGCTCCATCGTGCGCGTGGCGCCAAGACGGTTCAGCGCACGCACCACGAAGGCGGCATCGCGCAGCCAGCAGTAACGGTAATCCCAGTTGCGCACGCTGCCGGGCGCTTCCGGAATGGAGGTAGTCATCGCCGCGATGATCGCGCCGCTGTCCTCGTACTGGCACAGCTTCAACGTGATCGCACTGCGGATCACCGCGTCCTGCCATTCCAGCGGAATGGACAGGTAGCGCACCCATTCGCGCCAGTAGTCGCGGGTGCGCTGGAAGGCTTCCTGCACATAGCCGCTGATCGAACGGTTGAGCGATTCGTCCACGCCCAGGATCAGGTGGATCGGGTGGTTGAGCACGAAGGGCAGGCCATCGCGCACGAAGCGCACCGGTACGTCGGTGGTCAGCCGCAGCACGTGCCCGGGCAGCACCCAGCGCACGTGGTTGCTGCCCCAGGTGGACTCGGGCACGCGCGCACCCCAGTCGGCCAGCGGGCGCGCACGCACGGTGATGCGTGGGCTGCCGGCCAAGGGGCGCACCTGGCGGATCAGGCTGACCGGGCGGTAGAAGCGGTCGTTCTGGCGCCAGCGCGGGGCGAAATCGAGGATTTCCAGTGCGCCGCCATGCGTGTCACGCAGCACGGTGCGCAGGATCGCGGTGTTGGTGAGGTATTCCTGTTCGCTGTCGGCGAAGTCCTCCAGCTCGATGGCGAAGTCGCCGCCGGTCTGCTGGTTGGGGCCGAGCAGGGCGCAGAAGGTGGGGTCGCCGTCGAAGGTGGGCAGGCAGCTCCAGACAACGCGGGCATGTTTGTCGACCAGGGCGCCGAAGCTGCCGTTGCCGACCACGCCCAGATCAAGATCGGGTTGGGTCATCACGCGGTACATCTCGGTTGCGGCCGTGGGGGTGGCCGGGTCAATAGGCATTCTCACGCAGCCAGGCGTGCACGCTGCGTATGTCGGGCAGCGCGAACACCGCCGCGCTGGGTTCACGCTCGCCCACCAGTACGCTCCAGCCATGCTGACCGTTGGCGGCATCGAAGCCGAATTCATCGGTGAGGTCATCGCCGATGAATACCGGCAGGCGGCCACGGAACGGCAGGTACTGCATCATCCGTCTTACCGCGCGGCCCTTGTCGGTGCCTACGGGGACGAACTCGACGACATGGTCGCCCGGTTGCAGGCGATAGCTGGTGCGGCCGCGCACGTGGCGGTCGGCGAATGCGCGGACATCGCCGGCGGCGTGTGGCGCGCCGCGCCAGTGCAGGGCCAGGCCGACGCCCTTGTCTTCCACCAGCACGCCGGGATGCCCATGGGCAAAGCGCATCGCCTGCTGGTGCAGCGCGTGCAGCCACTCGGAGGTGTCGTCGTCGTGTTCGTCGCGCAGGACGCGACCGTCCTCGCCACGCAGTTCGTGGCCATGCAGGCCGGCGGCGGGCAGCTTCAAAGGCGCGAACAGTTGATCCAGCTGTTCAAGCGGGCGACCACTGACCAGTGCCACGGCACCTTCCAGGCGGTCGCTGATGCGGCCGATGGCTTCACGCACATCGGGCAGCAGCTGCACGGCATCCGGGCGTGCAGCGAATTCGATCAGGGTGCCATCGACATCGAGGAACAACGCGCAGGCGTCGTCCAGCAAGGGCGGTGGCGGACGCAGGGGGAGCGGTTCAGCCATGTCCCCCACCTTGCCAGCGCGGGCGTGTAGGGCAGGTCGAGGCAGGGCGACAGTTCACTGACCTGCCGGCCCTGGACCCGGCGACGGGGTAGAGTCGACTGTTAGTCGACTGCCCTTCACGCAGATCGAGAAAATCCCGCGCTGCGCGCGATAGTCGACTAACAGTCGACTCTACCCCCCCGGCTCTACCGGGTCTATTCTGCGAATCAGAACGTATAGCGGACGCGGCCGTAGTAGTACGCGCCGTTGCTGCCGATCGGCGACAGCACGTCGTACGGCAGGTTGCCGAAGTAGTGGATATCGCTGTTGGATCGATCCGGGTAGTTGTCGGTGAGGTTCTGCCCGCCGATGGCCACGCTCCACTGCGGGGTGATGCGGTACTCGACCTCCGCATCCAGCTGCCACTCGGCCTGGTAGGTCTGGCGCGGGATGTAGCCGTCACCGAAGTTGAACACGCGGGTGGCGCTGCCATAGCGGTTCACGCGGGTGCTCAGCGACCAGTGGTCGTTGCTCCAGGCCGCCGAGAAGCTGCCGCGGGTACGCGGCGTGGCATCGGTCAGCGTGTTGGTCTCTTCGATGCCGAACAGCACGTAGTCCGGGTTCAGTGCACGCAGCTGTGCCGGCGTGGCCAGCACGTTCTTCAGCGTGGTCTTGGTGTAGGCGTAGGTGCCGGTCAGCAGCAGTTGGCCGTTGCCGAGCGACTGCCGCCAGTTGCTAACCAGCTCGGCGCCGCGGGTGCGGGTGTCGGCGGCGTTGACGAAGAAGCTGGCGCTCTGCAGGCCGGTGACGCCGTAGTTGGCCGCCACATAGTCGGTCAGCGCATCGCCGGTGATGCTTTCCGACAGCGCGATGCGGTCGTCGATGTCGATCTGGAAGAAGTCCAGCGACAGGTCGAAGTGCTCACCGATGCGGCTGGTGAAGCCCAGCGAGGTGTTGATCGACTTCTCCGGCTTCAGGTTCTGCGCACCCAGGCCCCGCGCGATCGGATTGTTGACCGACAGCAGGCGGCCCTGCACCAGCTGGCCGCCAGCGTTGTAGCCGGTGGAGGTGGACTCGTAGCCGATCTGTGCCAGCGACGGCGCGCGGAAGTTGTTGGAGATGGCACCGCGCAGCGCGAACGCCGGGGTGAATTCATAGCGCAGGCCGAGCTTGCCGGTCAGTTCGCCACCGAAGTCGTCGTTGTGCTCGTAGCGCGCGGCCAGATCGGTGGAGAACTTTTCGCCGAACTGGCTGGACAGGCTGGCGTAGGCGCTGGCGACATCGCGCGACAGGCGCGCCGCATCCTGCGGGGTCAGGCCACCACCGGCCTGCGAACCGGTCGGGCGGTCGGTGTACGGTCCGGCCGCATAGCTGGCCGGATCGCCGGGACGGGTCTGGTAGCGCTCATGGCGCGCTTCCACGCCCAGGCCCAGGGTGTGGCTGATGCGCTCGCTCTGGGTGAACACGCGGCTCAGGTCGAGGTTGCCCACGGTCTGCGCGTACTCATAGTCGGCAGTCTTGAAGCGGGTCGGGCTGGTCGGGCCCAGCGAGGCGTTGAGCGAGTCGCGCAGGCGGTAGGTGAAGTCGTTCTGGCCGTAATCGATGCTGCCGTCGTAGCTCCACTCGCCCCACTGGCCGCGCACGCCGGCCACGGCCTGCACGTCGCGGTTCTCGCCTTCGGAGATCGGCCGGTAGCCGTTCGGATAGACCTGCTTCCAGTTGGCATCGCCATCGGGGTAGCGGAAGTAGTTCGCACCTTCGGTATCACGCTGGTTGAAGGTGCCGAACGCGTAGAACGTCGACGTCTGGCCGACCGGGATCTCGGTGTTCAGCCAGAGGTTGATGTCCTTGCTCTTGCCATCGCCCAGCACGTAGTTGCGCTTGCCCTGAAGTGCCAGGTTGTCCGGCGTCTGGTCCCACGGCGGAATCTGGTCGAAGCCGGCGCGGTTGGTGCCGTTGCGGTGCTTGTATTCCAGGCCGACGCGCAGGAAGCCGCCGTCCTCGCCCAACGAGGTGCCGACCTTGGCGCTGATGTTGCCGGTCTGGCCATCGGTGAGGGTGCGGCCGATCGGCTTGAGGTCGGTGTGGTTGGCACCGTAGCTGGCTTCGATCTCGCCGCCGTCGCCGCCGTTGTCGAGGATCACGTTGATCACACCGGCAACTGCATCGGAGCCGTACAGCGCACCGGCGCCATCGCGCAGCACTTCGATGCGCTTGATCGCACTGACCGGAATCGAGTTGAAGTCGACCGGGGTGGTGCCTTTGCCGATCTTGCTGTCGGTGTTGACCAGCGCGGTGTGATGGCGGCGCTTGCCATTGACCAGCACCAGCACCTGGTCCGGCGACAGGCCGCGCAGCTGGGCGGCGCGCACGTGGTCGGCGCCGCCGGAGTTGGACTGGCGCGGGAAGTTGAACGACGGCAGCAGCGCCTGCAGCGCGCTGCCCAGTTCCCCGTTGACCACGCCGGCCTTGCGGATGTCCTCGGCGGTGAGCACATCCACCGGCGAGGTGGATTCGAGCACGGTGCGGTCGGCGGCACGGGTGCCAGTGACGATCACAGTGTCCAGGTTGGTGGCGTCCTGGGCCAGGGCCGGGACGGCGGCGGAGGAAAGCGCGAGGGCGATGGCGAGGCCGAGCGGCGACGCGGGCGGGCGGACGGACATGGGGGCTCCAGCAACAACGACGACGGGGAAGGGGGAGATAGTTTCACTTACATCCATCCGGATGAAGCGATATATTATCTTCGCGTGATGACCGGTGCCGATGCAAGCCCCTGCCGGTCCGGCATGAGCTGATGCCCGGTTGGCATCAGCACGCCGGGCCGGTGGCGCTGTACGCTGCCGGCTCGCCTTGTCCCCCCTTCCCCGGAGCTGTACCGATGAAACACCTTGGCCTCGTCTTCGCCGTGCTGCTGGCCACCAGTGGCTGCGCCAGCCTGTCCTCGCAGGCGCCCAGCGCCTATGCCACGGCCACCACCGCCGAACTGAAGGGCGATGCCGCACGCCCGTCCGACGGCCACGGCTGGGTGCGCAGCGAGCTGTACTTCGGCGTGGGTGAGGAGCAGGGCGCGGGCAACCGTCCGCAGGCCGACACCATCAGCGAGGCGCAGTGGCGCACCTTCCTGGACAAGGAAGTGACCCCGCGCTTCCCGGATGGACTGACCGTGTTCGATGCCTATGGCCAGTGGCTGTTCCGCGGTGATGCCGCGCCCAACCGCCTGCGCACCAAGGTGCTGGTGGTGCTGCACGAGGACACCCCGCAGCGCCGTGCTGATATCGAAGCGATCCGCCTGGCGTGGAAGCAGCAGACCAAGCATCAATCGGTGCTGTGGTCGCGGCAGCCGGTCGAGGTATCGTTCTGAGTTGAAGGCGCCATCGCGGTGCCGCAGGGAGCGATGATGAAACACAGGGAATGCGTGCTGGGCCTGGTGCTGGCAGGGCTGCTGGCACCGTCGGCGCAGGCGGGTGGCGACGATGGCGAAACGCTGCGGTTCCAGGTGGCCACCCACGTGCAGGCGCACGCCGATCCCCAGCAGGATGGCAGCATCGCCGTGCAGCTGTCGCCGTCGGGCAAGCGCCAGACGCTGGCGGGTGCGGCCGATGCCGACGGCAACTCGCGGTGGTCCCTGGAAGATGTCGATTTCGATGGCTACCCGGAGCTGGTCGCGCGTGCATCGGTGGGCATGGTCAACGAAGCGGTGGCGGTGTACCGGTTCGATCCGGCCAGCGCTTCGTATCGCGCGCTGCAGGCCGACACCCACGGCAAGGACAGCTGCGGTGACCTGATGGGGCTGAGCGTGGACGTTGCCACCCGCACCCTCACCAGCAGCTGCCGCAGCGGCCCGATGTGGTACGCCGACCAGTACCGGTTCGCAGGCGCAACGCTCTACCTTTACCGCAGCGAGAATGTGCTGATGCTGGGCGATACGGTGAACGCCGCACTGCAGTGGGAACAGACCGATGAACAGGGCCCCCTGGCGGTCTGGCGCACCTACGATCCCGCCGGTCGTGTGCTGGAGAGCGCCATTGCCGATGGCCTGGGCGCACGGCCCGACGGGCCGCTGCGTGGTCAGCAGGCTACCGTGGTGCCGGCACGTCTGTTCCTGTTCGATCAACCCGGCGCGACCAGCACCAAGCGTTACCTGGTGCAGGGCGATCGCGTGGAACTGCTGGATGAACAGGACGGCTGGGTGAAGCTGCGCTACCAGAATCCGAAACGCGGTGCGGTGTTGGGCTGGATCAACGTCAACGATTGACCGGACATCCGTCCGCAGTTTGCACATCGAGGTGATGCGCGACTTGCCCACGGAGGCATCACTTCGCCGGGTCTAGCCTCGGACATTCCCCCGTTCGAGGATGTATCCGATGAGCAAGCGCGTGGCCGAAATCGTGGTGGATGCCCTGCAGCAGGCCGGTGTCCGCCGTTGCTACGGCATCGTGGGCGATACGCTCAACCATGTGACCGATGCGATGCATGGCAGCGAGATCGCGTGGGTGCATGTGCGCCATGAAGAAGTGGCAGCGTTCGCCGCCGGCGCCGATTCACTGGTGAGCGGCGAGCTGACCGCCTGCGCCGGTTCCTGCGGCCCCGGTAGCCTGCATTTCATCAACGGCGTGTTCGAGAGCAACCGCAACCGCGCGCCGATGGTGCTGATCGCCAGCCAGGTGGTGACCAGTGAGCTGGGCATGGAATTCCCGCAGGAAGTGGACTTCAAGGCGGTGTATGCCAGTTGTTCGGTGTTCTGCGAGCAGGTGCACAGCGCCGAACAGGCGCGCCGCGTGGTCACCCTGGCCTGCCAGGCCGCGATCAGCCGCCGCGGTGTGGCGGTGGTGATCCTGCCGGCCGATATCAGCCAGGCCGAGGTGAAGCACGATGTGCCGTTCTCTGTGCACTACACCCAGCCGGTGCTGCGCCCTTCAGACGCAGAACTGCAGCGTATCGCCGCGTTGTTGGGGCAGGGAAAGCGCATTGGTGTCTACGCTGGTGCCGGTTGCCAGGGCGCGCACGCGCAGCTGCTGGAGCTGGCACGACGCCTGCAGGCGCCGGTCGCGCACACCTCGCGCGCCAAGGACTTCGTCGAGCCGGACAACCCGTACAACATGGGCATGACCGGCATCTTCGGCATCGAATCCGGCTTCCACACATTGATGGAGTGCGACACGCTGCTGCTGCTCGGCGCCGACTTCGCCTGGGGCCAGTTCTACCCGGACAAGGCCACGATCATCCAGGTCGACCGCGATGGCAGCCATCTTGGTCGCCGCCATCCGGTGAACCTCGGCGTGGTGGGTGATATCGCACCGACGCTGGACGCGCTGCTGCCGATGCTGCCGCCGCGCGAGGACAGCAGCTTCCTGGACGAATGCATCGAACGTCGCGACAAGGCGCTGAAGAAACGCGAGCAGGAAGAACAGCCGGGCGAAGGCGAGTTGATCCACCCGCAGCACCTGACCGCATTGCTGTCGAAGTATGCGACCGACGATGCGCTGTTCACCGCCGACGGCGGCTCGCCGATGGTGTGGGTGTTGCGGCATATCCGGGTGAATGGCCGCCGCCGCACGCTGACCAGCCTGCTGCACGGCACGATGGCCAACGCGATGCCACAGGCGCTGGGCCTGCAGAAGGCGTTCCCGGGCCGGCAGGTGATCTCGCTGTCCGGCGATGGCGGCCTGGCGATGCTGCTGGGCGACCTGCTGACCGCAGTGCAAGAGAACCTGCCGATCAAGGTGGTGGTGTTCAACAACGGCTCGCTGAATTTCGTCGAGCTGGAGCAGAAGGTGGAAGGATTGCTGGACAACTACACCGACCTGAAGAACCCCGACTTTGGTCGCTTGGCCGAAGTGATCGGCTTCCACGGCCGCACGGTCACCCGTAGCGAGGATCTGGAAGAAGCTGTGCAGGACTTCCTTGCCCAGCGCGGCCCGGCGCTGCTGGACGTGCATACCAGCCGCGCCGAGCTGGTGATGCCGCCGCAGATCGAGGCCAAGCAGGTGGCCGGTACGGCGCTGTATGCCGCCAAGGCGGTGTTGAACGGCCGCTTCGACGATGTGAAGCATCTGCTGGTGGACAACTTCCTGAAGAAGTAGGGAGTTGGTCGATGCAGGGCTGCGCCCTGCACCCGCAGAGGCCAATGCAACAGCCGAAGCAACAGCAACTGCGGGCATTCCTTGGGATGGCAGGGCGGGTCCGGTTGCGGGGGACGCCGTAAACCCGTCCCTGGGGGCTTGGCCGCGGCATCCATGCCGCGGACACCCCCGCAACCGGACCCACCCCGCCTTCGACAGATTCCTGCGATCTGTCGGAATGGCATGGCCGGTGCCTGATGGGTGTCGACCTTGGTCGACACGGTGGATCCACGCCATGCGTGGATGAACGAAATAATGATCGGAATGATCTTCTGTAGAGCCGAGCCATGCTCGGCTCAGAGGCTTCGCGTATGGCAGCCGAGCATGGGCTCGGCGCTACAACGAGAGCCTGCTTTTGCTTTTGATCTTTTGATTCTCTTCCGTGGCTGGCACACGCAGGAAACTGTCAGGGGCCGGGCGGGTGGGCGTCGCGGGGGTGTCCGCGGCATGGATGCCGCGGCCAAGCCCCCAAGGATGGGTTYACGGCGT
>NZ_RAVT01000036.1 GCF_013464915.1 Stenotrophomonas maltophilia | reverse complement strand
TATCCGACCCCATCTTGTTTTCCGATACACCTCATCCACGCATAGCGTGGAAAACCCACCGTCACACGGAAACTGTCGGGGGTGGGGCGGYGTGGGYTGGCAGGACCGTTGGCGCCATGGATGGCGCCATCGAGCCCCCAGGGAGGGGTTCACGGCGTGTCCTGCCAGCCCACACCGCCCCGCCAAGCTAAGTAGTAACCCAGAGCCGCTCTGGCTTTTGAACTTGCACTTGCTTGAAAAAAGCGGTGCAGCCGCAGGCTGCAAAACCCCCTCAATCCTGATCGTGCGCGCGCGCCGCCTCCGCCTGGGTCTCTTCCTGCGCCGCCATCTCGCGCGCGATCCACGCATCGATCATGTGCCGCTGGCGCTGCGCCTGCCGCCGCTCGCGCGTGTACTCCTGGTCCAGCACCCGGTACAGCGACACCATCACCAGCACCATCAGCAACGCGAACGGCAATGCTGCGATCGTGATCATGCCCTGCAGCGCGTCCAGGCCACCGGCCAGCAACAGCGCCGCTGCAATCAGGGCCACCGCGATGCCCCAGGCCAGCTTGCGCTTCAGCGGTGGGTCGCCGGCCTCGTCGGTGGACATGCTGGCCAGCACCAGTACCGCCGAATCGGCCGAGGTCACGAAGAAGATCATCAGCAGTACCAGCGCGATGCACGACAGCAACAGCGGTAGCGGCATGCTGTCGAACAGTGTGAACAGTACCGTCTCGTAGCCATTGCCCAGCGCCTGCACCAGATCGGCGTGGCCGAAGATCTGTGCCCACAGCGCGGTGCCGCCGAACACCGCGAACCAGAAGAAGCCCAGCACCGTAGGTGCCAGCACGACGCCGATGACGAACTCGCGCACGCTGCGGCCACGCGAGATGCGCGCGATGAACGATCCCACGAACGGCGCCCACGAGATCCACCAGGCCCAGTAGAAGATCGTCCAGTCCGCCACCCAGGTGCTGCCGGAGAACGGTGACATGCGCAGGCTCATCGTCACCAGCTGGTTGAGGTAGGAGCCCAGCGTGGTGGTGAACGTATCGAAGATGAAGCCGGTCGGCCCCAGCACCAGCAGGATGGCTGCCAGCAGCGCAGCCAATGCCAGGTTGAAGTTGGACAGCCATTTCACCCCGCGTTCCACGCCACTGGCGGTGGACGCCATGTACAGCACGAAAGCGACGGCAATGATGGCCATCTGCACCGCGACGGTGGCCTGCACGCTGAAGACGCGTTCGATACCGGCGGCGATCTGGATGGTGCCGAAGCCGAGTGTGGTGGCGACACCAATCGCAGTGGCAACTACGGCGGCGACGTTGACCACCCGGCCGATCCAGCCGCGATGGTGACGGCCGATGATCGGTTGCAGCATGTCGCTGACCAGGCCGCGCCCATTGCGGTTGAACTGGAACCAGGCCATCGCCAGGCCTATCAACGCATAGATCGCCCACGGATGCAGGCCCCAGTGGAAGAACGCATAGCGCATCGATGCGCGCGCCGCATCCAGGCTTTGCGGAGCCAGTCCTTCCGGCGGCTTGCTGAAATGCGAGATGGGCTCGGCAGCGCCCCAGAACACCAGGCCGATGCCCATGCCGGCAGCGAACAGCATCGACATCCAACTGGCGCGTGAGAACTCAGGCTCGGCGTCTTCGCCACCGATGCGCAGGTTGCCGAAGCGGCCGAAGGCCAGGTACATCAGGAACACAAGCGCCAGGAACACCACCAGCAGGTACAGCCAGCCGACACTGCGGATGACCTCTGCCAGCATCGACTGGACCACCGTGTTGAAGGGGCCGGGGGCGATACCGGCAAGCAGCACCAGCAGCAGAACCAGTGCGATGGAAACGCGAAACACCATGAAGGAGCTTCTCCGATCAAGGGGATTGAGGGGAGCGAGCAGAGCTTGCGGCGAGGGGCCGGCGGCATGCAGCACAGACCGGGCAGGAGCCGCGAAAGCGGCGAGACAAGCATCGTTCGCGGCGACACGATGGGCGTGCACGTTACTGAACGCGATGTCATGGTTCTGTTAACGAATAGCGATTGGGGTCAGATMCGCTTTMCGCAGGAAAGCGGATCTGACCCCGGGGCAACTCCGGAGGCGGGCGGTCTATGCTCTAATGCGCAGCAAGAAGCGGGGGTACCGCGGCCATGTGGCCACGGTTGAGACAGTCCCTTGGAACCTGATCCGGCTCATACCGGCGTAGGGAAGCTTTGCAGTGCAGCCGTGCCCGGACTCCGCCCAAGGACCGTCCGTGCGCGGTCGCAGTGCGCCGCCGCTTCGTCCCTGACCTTCCTGGACGATGCCCGATGAACGCACAGCTCTCCGCCCTGCAGCAACAGGCCCAGCAACTCTCCGAATCCGTGACCCGGCCCATTCCCGGTTCGCGAAAGATCCACGTGCCCGGCTCGCGCCCGGATCTGCAGGTGCCGATGCGCGAGATCGCGCTGACCCGCACGCCGACGCTGTTCGGCGGCGAGGAGAATGCGCCGGTGACGGTCTATGACACGTCGGGACCGTATACCGATCCGGACGTGCGTATCGATCTGTCCGCAGGCCTGCCGGCGCTGCGCCGTGGCTGGGTGGAAGAACGGGGGGATACCGAACAGCTCGATGGCCTCAGCTCGTCGTTCGGCCGCGACCGTGAGCATGACCCGAAGCTCGATGCGGTGCGTTTCCCCGCACGCAGCCTGCCACGTCGCGCACGTGCTGGTGCCAATGTCACCCAGATGCACTACGCGCGCCGCGGCATCATCACGCCGGAAATGGAATTCGTTGCCATCCGCGAGAACCAGCGGCTGGACGCGATCCGCGATGCCGGCCTGCTGCAGCAACACCCGGGCGAGGCGTTCGGCGCTTCGATCCAGAAGATCATCACGCCGGAGTTCGTGCGCGATGAAATCGCGCGCGGCCGCGCGGTGCTGCCCAACAACATCAACCATCCGGAAAGCGAGCCGATGATCATCGGCCGCAATTTCCTGACCAAGATCAATGCCAACATCGGCAACAGCGCCGTGTCCTCGGGAATTGCCGAGGAAGTGGAGAAGCTGGTTTGGGCGATCCGCTGGGGCGGCGACACGGTGATGGACCTGTCCACCGGCAAGCACATCCACGAAACCCGCGAATGGATCATCCGCAATTCGCCGGTGGCGATCGGTACCGTGCCGATCTACCAGGCGCTGGAGAAGGTCGATGGCCGTGCCGAAGCACTCACCTGGGAGATCTTCCGCGACACGCTGATCGAGCAGGCCGAGCAGGGCGTGGACTACTTCACCATCCACGCCGGCGTGCTGCTGCGCTATGTGCCGCTCACCGCCAAGCGGGTCACCGGCATCGTCAGCCGCGGTGGCTCGATCATGGCCAAGTGGTGCCTGGCGCACCACAAGGAGAATTTCCTCTACACGCATTTCGAAGAGATCTGCGAAATCATGAAGGCCTACGACGTGACCTTCTCGCTGGGCGACGGCCTGCGCCCAGGCTGCATCGCCGATGCCAACGACGCGGCGCAGTTCGGCGAACTGGAGACATTGGGTGAGCTGACGAAGATTGCCTGGAAGCACGATGTGCAGACCATGATCGAAGGCCCTGGCCACGTGCCGATGCAGCTGATCAAGGAAAACATGGACAAGCAGCTGCGCGAGTGCGGCGAAGCACCGTTCTACACGCTGGGGCCGCTGACCACCGATATCGCACCGGGCTACGACCACATCACCAGCGCGATCGGTGCGGCGATGATCGGCTGGTTCGGCACGGCCATGCTCTGCTACGTGACGCCGAAGGAGCACCTCGGCCTGCCCAACCGCCAGGACGTGCGTGACGGCATCATGGCCTACCGCATCGCTGCGCACGCGGCCGACCTGGCCAAGGGCCACCCCGGCGCGCAGGTACGCGACAACGCGCTGAGCAAGGCGCGCTTCGAGTTCCGCTGGGAGGACCAGTTCCATCTCGGGCTGGATCCGGAGAAGGCCAAGGAGTTCCACGACGAGACGCTGCCGAAGGATGCGCACAAGCTGGCGCACTTCTGTTCGATGTGCGGCCCGCACTTCTGTTCGATGAAGATCACCCAGGACGTGCGCGACTACGCCGAGGCCGGCATGAAGGAGAAGTCGCAGGAGTTCCGTGCTGCCGGTGCCGAGGTCTACCACCAGGGCTGATGCCGCGCCGGTCGCGCCGGGCCATGCCCGGCGGGCGCAGCGGTCCAGGAATGCCGCCGGGCGTGGCCCGGCGCGACCCGTTATGCTCCGGCCATCGCCCAGCGGAAAGGACGCCATGCCTGTTGCCTTGACCACCCGCTGGCTGGCAATCGCCCGCCGCCACCCCTCGGCCTGGCTGTTGGGTGCCCAGCTGCTGGCGGTGCTGTTGTACCCGGCGCTCGACGACACCGCCGCCGGTCGTGCGGCGCTGGGCATGTTTGGCATGGCGGTACTCGGCCTGGCGCTGTGGGTGGTCCAGCGCAGTCCGCTCGGTACGTGGCTGGCGCTGCTGCTGGCCATCCCCTCGGTGGTGTTCTCGCTGGCCGGCGCGCTGCTGGACCGCACCGGCCTGCTCACTACGGCGCAGCTGCTGGAAAGCCTGCTGTACTTCTACACGGCGGGGGCATTGATCGCCTACATGCTGCAGGACCATAGGGTGACCCGCGACGAGCTGTTCGCGGCCGGAGCAACCTTCACCCTGCTGGCCTGGGCGTTCGCCTTTGCGTTCGCGGTGTGCCAACAGTGGTATCCAGGCAGTTTCCAGGGCACGACCGCAGGCCCCGAGCGCAGTTGGATGGAACTGCTTTATCTGAGCTTCAGCTTGTTGTCCGGTGTTGGATTGAGCGATGTCGTGCCGCTGCACCCGCAGGCACGGGCCCTGGTGATGCTCGAACAGTTCGCAGGCGTCATGTATATCGGCCTGGTGGTGTCGCGTCTGGTCGGATTGACCATGCTTCGGCGCATGTAAAAATGAACGCCAGATAAAAATTTCGCGCCCAAAAGGGCGCGAATAGTGGTGCAGATTATGTGAATGCGTCGGCGAGAGAGAGCCTGAGTGTCGACCCCGTCATAGGCGGGGTAACCGGCTTAGGCTAATATCCGGGGGCGTTATTGTTTTTGCGGTATGCGCCGATGCTTTGTGCGGAATCTGGCTTTTCGATGACCCTGTCCAGGGACGGTGGGGACGGTATTGCTGGTGAGCCCTGCCCAGGTCCCGTCCCTACTGTATAGCGGAAAATGAACAGCAGCGAACTCACGCCCATCGAGGCCGACCGCGTGCAGGTCGGCGACTGCGTCATTACCTTGTCCTCGCGTGAGGTCGAGGTTGAAGGCGCGCGCCGTCCGCGGCGGCTGACGCCGAAAGCGCTGGGCGTGCTGCGCGTGTTGATGCGGCAGCCGGGGCGCGTGGTCACCCGTGAAGAGTTGTTTGCCGAGGTCTGGCCCGATACGTTGCCGACCAATGACGTGCTGACCCAGGCCGTCACCCAGCTGCGCAAGGCGTTCGCCAACGACGACGACAACGGCCAGGCCTACATCGAAACCATCGCCAAGAGCGGTTATCGGCTGCTGGTGCCGGTGCAGGCGCTGGACGACGTCGAGCCGGTGGCGGAAGTGGACGCGGTGGCCGTTGCGGACGTGATGCCGTCGCCGGACGGTAGCGGCTCGATTCCGGCGCTGGCCGTGCCTGCAGCGCCTTCACGCCGGCATGGCTGGCGCCAGCTGCGCCGCCAGCTGTTGTGGCTGCTGGGTGTGATGATGCTGGCCGCGCTGCTGGTCATGGCCACATTGCTGCTCCGGCGCGGGCCGGAGCCGAACTCACCGGTGGATGCCGCGGTCGAGAACGGCGTGCGGGTGATCGGCAGCCCGCAGCGTCCCTATCGCCTGATCACCGCCACCAGTGGTTTTGAAACCTATCCCACGCTTTCGCCGGATGGCTCCCAGGTTGCCTACGAAGGCGCCAACGAGGACGGCGCCGGTGGTGGCGCGATCAAGGTGCAGACTTCGGGCAATGCGCCGGCCCGGCAGCTGGCGCTGCCGCCGAAGGGGGCCAGTGACCGCTTCCCGAGCTGGTCACCGGACGGGCGCGAGATCGCTTTTGCCCGCTTTGGAGCCGACGGCGGTTGCCAGGTGCTGATCGCCAGTGCGACCGGCGGCGGTGTGCGCCAGGCGACCCGCTGCGACGGAACCGAGCTGCTCAGCTTCGACTGGACACCGGATGGCCGCGGCCTGGTCTTTGGCAGCATGGTGGGCCGCTATGCCCATCGCGGCATCCGTGTGCTCGACCTGGCCAGCGGCCAGTGGCAGGCATTGGACTATGCGGTCGATCAGGATGACTTCGACTACGCGCCCCGTTACTCGCCGGACGGCAAGTGGCTGGTGTTCGTGCGCAATCCGCAGATGGGCGACCTGTGGCGCATGCCGGCCGGAGGCGGTGAGCTGGAGCAGTTGACCAACGAATCGGCCGAACAGCGTGGCTGGGCCTGGCTGGGCGATGGGCGCAGCATCGTGTTCGGCCGGCGCGTGGACAGTGAGGTGCGCTTGTATTACCTGGACGTCGAGCGCCGCACCCTGCGGGATGCCGGCCTCGACGACGCACAGTGGCCTGCGGTGTCACGCCACGGCGACGTGCTGGCCTTCGTTCACCGCCGTGCCCAGTTCGGCGTGTTCAAGGTGCCGATGGCCGGCGGCAGCGCCGAGCGGCTGTTCGCGTCCAGCGGGCGTGACGGGCAGCCGATGGCGGCGCCCGACGGTCGCCAGCTGGTCTTCACCTCCGATCGTTCCGGCAGTTTCGCGCTGTGGTGGGCGGACATGCAGCGGCCCGATTCTCTGCGGCCGATCGAGGGCCTGCGTCCGGAGGGGCGGCAGGCGCCGGACTGGTCGGCCGACAGCCGCCAGTTGCTGGTGGTCGGGCGTGATGAGCATGGGCGCACCGTGGTCTACGAGATCGCGCCGCGCGACGAGCACCTGCAACCGTTGCCGGTTCCGGTCGATCAGCCCCTGCAGGCCCTGTACGGGGCCACCCCGGAACAGCTGCTGGTGGTCGAGCGCGATGCAGAGCAGCGCACCCGGTTGAGTCTGTTCGATCGCAGCGTGACCCCCTGGCGCCGCCTGGCCAGCATCGACGGCGTCTCCCAGGCACGTTTCGATCGGGGCGATGGCCGCGTGCTGTTCACACGCCTGGCGTCCGGCGGCTTGTGGTCGGTGGATGCGGCACTGTCGCCGGCCAGCGTGCAGCAGGTCAGTGAAGACCGGCCCAGCCGCTGGCGCTATCGCACCTGGACGGTGGCAGGCACCGGTGGCATCGGGTATCTGGGCAACTCGACCGAGTGCGGTACGACCTTGATCCATATCCAGGCCGGGACCGAAGCCCCCGAGCGCTGCCTGGACCGGCAGCGGCTCAGCGCGGGCAACGGCATCAGTGCCAGCGCCGATGGCCGGGATCTGTACGTCGCCCTGGCGGTCAGCGATGGCGCCGACATCGGCGTCATGCAGCTGCCCCGGTCGACGCCGGCACTGTTCCCGGCCTTTCTCAAGTCGTTGATCCTGAAGAAAAATATCTCTTCGTGATTTCTTCGTGGAGTTCTCGCCGCGAATTCGTGGCGATCTCGGCGGATTTTCCTGACGGGCTGACGCCTGATTAGGCAAAACGGAAGCCTGTATCAGGCAAACCCGTGGTGCCCCATGCGTCAACTCTCGCTGGCCGATCGTGGCCAAACCGTCTCCCTCGACAAAGCGCTCGACGACCTCGCGCCGACCTGCATGGGCGTGGCCCGGCTCGGCAGCCTGCAGACGGCAGGGTCAAGCTTCACGGTCTGGCTGCAGGTCCGGGGCAGCTCCTGGGTGGAAGCCAAGGAAGGGCGTTTCCGCCTGCGCCATGGTGAGTGGATCGCCTTCGAGAAGGAGTCGCGCCCGCTGGTGCAGGCCGGCCGTAACGGACTGTGCGTGGGCCTCAGCCTGAATGCGGAGGCGATGCGGGTGCTGTCCGAGATGGCCGATTGCGGCCTGTACGCCGGTCGTGGTCGCATGAGCCGCGGCGACGCCCGCGTTGCCCTGCGCCTGTGGCGCGATGCGCTCGACAGCGGCCTGCCCGCGCAGGCGCTGCGCCCGCTGCTGTTGCATCTGGCCGGCCTGCAGCGTGACCTGGCCGACAACGTACAGCGCTGCCCCGGTCGCTCACGCAGCCGCAAGCGCCAGGTGTTCGGCCGCATGCAGCGTGCCCGCCTCTATCTGGAGGGCAACAGCCACCGTGTGGTGCGGATCGGCGAACTCGCCGAGCTGACCAACTTCTCCAGCTGGTACCTCTCCAAGACCTTCCAGAGCCTGTATGAAGAGAGCCCCCAGTCGCTTTCGGCACGGTTGCGCCTGGAGCGGGCCGCCGATCTGCTGCGCGACACCGACATGATGGTGGGCGAGGTCGCCGCAGCCAGCGGATTCGACAACTGCTGCAGCTTCGCCCGGGCCTTCCGTGCCCGTTATGGGCAGTCTGCTTCCCGGTTCAGGGAAAACGGCGGTTTGCTCCCGCCACACTCTGCAAAGTCTACGGTTGGGTCGCGCAAATACAGCATCGCAACGCAATCGTAACGTGCTGGAGCGTTTTAACACGCTACTAACACGTACCTTGGAGAGATTGATGAACGTTCGCACCCCTGCCGTGCGGCTGGGCCTGCTGCCCGCCGGCATCGCGCTGGCGCTGGCACCGGCATTTGCTTCCGCACAGGAAGCCAGTGCCCCGACCACCCTTGATCGCCTGGAAGTCACCGGCTCCCGCATCCGCTCGGTGGATGTGGAAACCTCCCAGCCGGTCCTCACCGTAAGCCATGAGGACATCCAGCGTTCGGGCCTGGTCAGCGTCGGCGACCTGCTGCAGAACCTGTCCGTGGCAGGCACCCAGACCTTCAGCAAGGCGGCCGTGCTGGCGTCCAACCCGGAACAGGGCGGCCAGTACGTCAGCCTGTACAACCTGGGTGAGCAGCGCACGCTGGTGCTGGTCAACGGCAAGCGCTGGAGCACCAGCCTGGCCGGCTTCACCGACATGTCGACCATCCCGACCTCGCTGATCGAGCGCATTGAAGTCCTGAAGGACGGCGCCTCGGCGATCTACGGTTCCGACGCCATCTCCGGCGTGGTCAACATCATCCTGCGCAAGAACTTCGACGGCGCCGAGGCCAGTGCCTACTACGGCCAGAACAGCCACGGCGACGGTTCCAAGACCCAGTACAGCCTGACCCTGGGTGCCAGCGGCGAGCGCTCCTCGATCGTGTTCGGCGCCAACTACATCAAGGAAGATCCGGTGTGGGCCAAGGATCGTGGCCTGACCCAGTACTCCTATGGCCAGGGCCACAAGGAAGACGGTCTGAGCCCGGCTGGCCCGTGGGGCCGCTTCACCGATCCGCGTGCCGAAGGCACCGCCGGTGCTGGCGAATACAACAAGGCTGGCAAGTGGGTCCCGAACACCTGGGTGGTCAACCACACCGGTTCGTGGGACACCCCGGTCGGCGTTGGCCAGCCGTCGAACAACTTCAACAACTACCACCTGATTGGTCTGGACGACTACTACAACGCCTCGCAGCAGATGATGCTGAACCAGGGCGCTGAGTCGAAGACCATGTTCACCTCGGCCAGCTACGACATCAACGACAACCTGCGTCTGAAGTCGACGGCGATGTACTCCGAGCGCGATTCCAAGCGCCAGATCGCCGGCTACCCGCTGACCGGCACCTCGCAGCCGCAGTTCCCGGTGGCGATCAGCAAGGACAGCATCTACAACCCGCTGGGCAACTGGGCCAACCCGGGCGCCGGCGTTGACATCGGTGGCTGGGGCCGTCGTATCTTCGAACTGCCGCGCATCACCCAGAACAACGTGAAGTCGCTGCACTTCGACGCGGCCCTGGAAGGCAACTTCGACTTCAACAACCGTCCGTTCGACTGGGATGTGGGCATCAACTACAACCAGTTCGATGTGACCCAGACCAGCTCGGGCAACATCAACCTGCTGGCACTGAAGAACGCCCTCGGCCCGTCGTTCATCAACGCCAACGGCGTCGCCCAGTGCGGCACCGCTGCCAACCCGATCGCGCTGGGCACCAGCCCGGGCAGCTGCGTCCCGTTCGACCTGCTGGGCGGCGCAAGCGCCGCGACCCCGGATGCGCTGAAGTACATCAACACCCTGCTGAACTCGACCGGCCAGAGCAAGAGCAAGCAGTACTTCGCCAACATCACCGGTTCGCTGTTCGACATGCCGGGCAATGCGGGCGAGTTCGCCTTCGCTGCCGGTTACGAGCATCGTGAAGTGTCGGGCTACGACCACCCGGACGCGCTGTCCTCCTCGGGTTACACCACCGAGCTGGCCGCCCAGCCGACCGAAGGCAAGTACAAGACCAACGAGTTCTACCTGGAACTGATGGTGCCGCTGCTGCGTGACCTGCCGGGTGCCAAGGAGCTGTCGCTGGATATTGCCAGCCGCTACTCGGACTACGACAAGTTCGGCAACACGGTCAACAGCAAGTTCAGCGTGACCTGGAAGCCGATCGACGACCTGCTGGTGCGTGCGACCTACGGCGAGGGCTTCCGTGCCCCGACCCTGGACGACACCTTCGGCGGTGGTTCGCAGACTTTCGACAAGTTCACCGATCCGTGTGATGCCGTGTTCGGCCAGCGCAGCAACCCGGCCGTTGCCGCCCGTTGCGGTGCTGAAGGCCTGGCGTCCGACTTCCGTCAGACCGACGCTGCTGGTCGTCCGATCAGCGCCCGTGACACCCAGGGCAACAACCCGTTCAACTCGGGCGTGGGCAACGACAAGCTGCAGCCGGAAACCAGCAAGACCCGCACCGCGGGCCTGGTCTGGAGCCCGAGCTTCGTCAGCGGCCTGAACGTCTCGCTGGACTGGTACAAGATCACCGTGGACAACGTGATCACTGCGCTGTCGGCGAACTACGTGCTGAACCAGTGCTACCAGAACGGTGTGCAGGCCTTCTGTGACCAGTACAGCCGTGGCGACGTTGCCAATGGCCAGCAGGTCACCGGCCTGAGCCGCGGCAATGCCAACCTGGGCTCGCTGGAAACCGAAGGCTACAACTTCGGCGTCCGCTACCGCATGCCGGAATACAGCTTCGGTACCCTGTCGTTCAACCTGGACACCAACTACCTGACCAGCTTCCGTCAGCAGGCCACCAAGGGTGCTGCATGGGATGACTACGCAGGCTACTGGAACTACCCGCGTGTCCGCGGCACCCTGGCCAGCACCTGGACCAAGGGCGACCTGTCGGCCACCTGGACCATGCGTTACTACGGCGGCTTCCGCGACTTCTGCTACGACCAGGAAAATGGCCTGGAGTGCAACCAGCCGGATTACTACACCGAGAACGGTGGCTGGAGTGGCGGCCTGGGTGCCAACAAGAAGGGCGCGATCGTCTATCACGACATCTCGGCCACCTGGCAGGCTCCTTGGAACGGCAGCGTGACCGTCGGTGCCCGCAACGTGTTCGGCAAGACCCCGCCGATCACCTACGCGGTGACCAACGCCAGCGCCGTGCAGCTGGACCCGATGCTGGATTACGACCGCTTCCTGTTCATCCAGTACAACCAGCGCTTCTGATCCATCGAAGCCTGAAGGCAAGACGAGGAGGGCGGGCCGCAAGGCCCGCCCTCTTTGCGTTTGGCAGAGTGGGTCGGGAAACTCTGAATCGGGCGGTTCAGCGACAGGGGTCACGTTTGTCGCAATTGGACCGTTGGTACGGTCGCGGAGGTCCATTCCGGACCAAGGAGAGCGCGAAATGAAAAACGCGATGCCACGGATGTTCGCAGCTGCGGTTCTTGCCGTCCTGAGCCTGGCCGGCAGTGTGTCGGCCGGCCCGCTGGTGTGTGCCAATGGGCGCTATTGCGCCGAGGTGCGCAGCGACTGCATCAAGGCTGGTGAAGATGCGGCGTACTGCCAGCTCCTCTTCGAACGCTGCGTGTACGACCACTGCGCACAGCCCTGATGCAACGAGGCGCGTCCTCGCGGACGCGCCTTCATCGTGTGCATTGCCGGTGCAGCTCAGGCTTCGCTGGGCGTAAGCCCCATCAGGCTGTTGGCATGTTCGCGCCACTGCGGCAGTTTGTTGAGCACGCCCGCGCGCTGCAGGTAGTCCTCATCCACCGGATCGCCGTTGACCAGCGCAAGCGCCACGTGCACCGCACCGGTCACCCAGAAGCTGCGCGTGTTGGCGCGCTGCGGCTGCAGGTGGAACGCCACCGCTTCGATGATCGGCATCGGCAGGCCCCACAGCCCCAACAGGTAGGCACCGGCTTCGGCATGGCCGGGGCGGGTATCACCGGCCAGCGACGGCTCGGTGCGCTCGTTGCGTACGCCGGGCAGCAGCAGGCCGATGTCGGCCAGCAGTGCCGCGGTTGCGCCCAGTTCGGCGCTGGATTCGGGCAGCAGGCGTGCGGCCAGCCGCGAGGCGAGCAGGGCGCGCTGCTGCAGCGAATTGCGTTCGGCGGTCGACAGCGTCGGCGCCGAGAACACTTCGCTGGCCAGTACCAGGTCGCGCAGTGTTGCCAGGCCCAGCCGGGTTACCGCGGTACGCAGGTCGGCGATGGTGCGGCCCTGGCTGAAGAACGCCGAATTCGACAGCTGCAGCACCTTGGCGGCGATGGCCGGATCGGCGGCCACCAGCTTGGCGACGTCGGCGCTGTCGGCATCGTCGTCATGCTCCAGCGCCTGGGTCAGGCTCAGGTACAGGTGCGGCGGCGACGGCAGTTTCTCGATGCGGCCGATGGCATCGCGCAGGCGCGGGCTGTCCAGTACTTCGCGCAGCTCTTCCAGGCTGGTCAGCGCTTCCAGAAGCACTTCCGGCGCCAGTGGCAGGGGCAGGAAGCGATGGGCAACGCCGATCAGGCGCGCCGGCGGCGGCCGGTTGCCATGCTGTGCGTCCACCAGCGCGATGCGGATGGTTTCCGGACGCAGGGTCCGGATCTGGCCGAGCAGCGTGGTGGCATTGAGATCCGGCAGCTGCGGGCAGACGATCACCGCGTCCACACCCTGCGTGGCCACCGCATTCATCGCGGTCTGGCCATCGGTGGCGGTCAGCGGCTGCCAGTCTTCCCCAAGATCGGCAATGAATTCGGTCAGCTCGGCCGGCAGGCTGGCTGCATCCCCAACAAGCAGAATACGCACGACACATTCCCCTGGCTGTCTCGACGGTGGATGTCGATGACGTGTGAAGTGACGCAATTTACCTAATACGACGGCAAGAGTGATGTGCCGTCATCATGAAACGTGACCCGCATCGCTCCGGCAGAGCATGCCGGAGCGATCCGGTTCAGGCTCAGGCCTTGCTGTCGAGATGGCGTTGGTGGGCCTCGATCAGGATCTGCTTGGCCTCAGCGGCGCCGCCCCAACCATCGAGCTTCACCCACTTGCCCTTCTCCAGGTCCTTGTAGTGCTCGAAGAAGTGGCCGATGCGCTCCAGCCAGTGGCTCGAGACCTGCGCGATGTCTTCAACGTGGGCGTAGCCACTGAAGATCTTCGACACCGGCACGGCCAGGATCTTCTCGTCGCTGCCTGCCTCATCGCTCATCTTCAGCACGCCGACCGGACGGCAACGCACGACCGAGCCCGGTACCAGCGGCAGCGGCAGCACCACCAGCACGTCGGCCGGATCGCCATCGCCGCACAGGGTGCTCGGCACGTAGCCGTAGTTGCAGGGGTAGCGCATCGGGGTGGACAGGATGCGGTCGACGAAGATCGCGCCGGTTTCCTTGTCCACTTCGTACTTCACCGGCTCCGAGTCCTTCGGGATCTCGATGATGACGTTGATTTCTTCCGGCGGGTTCTTGCCGGGCGAGACGAGTTCCAGACCCATGGTCGTGCTCCAGGTGGGGGATATAGACGGATAGCCCCCCATTTTATGCCTTTGCCGGGCGCTGTGCAGGGGAGGAGGCCGACAGTACGGCACGGCGGCCGCCCACACGTGCTGGTGGGGTTGCCCGATGGGGACGTCGGGGCGCCGGGTGCAGGCTGGAACCCTCATCCAAGGAGCTCCCGCATGAAAGCATCTGCCCTGTCGATCGGCCTGACCTGCGCGCTGCTGATGGTGTCGCCGGTACAGGCGTTTCCCTATGTCGACCTGATCGACTACCCGCACCAGGAGGCCAACTGGGACCGCTTCTTTGCCCTGGAAGGCCGTCTGCAGCACGGCTTCGACAGGATCTGCGGAGACACCTTCTGCGAAGGTGAGTACAGCGACATCCGTGCGCTGCGCCTGCGGTGTTCGGTGGACGCGGTGCGCGGCACGGTGCATGAGTGCCTCTGGGCATTTGCCGCCAGTGACCTGGTCGTGTCGCGGCATGATGGTGCGATCGCGGCCCGGCAGCCGACATGGCTGTGCCGGCTGCCGCTGGTGCCTGGCACTCCGGTGGAGGACTTCCATGCGGCGCTGGCGGCCCGTAATCCGCTGCACGATCCCTTGCCTGGCACGTCGGAGAGCGTCTATGACGGGCTGACCGGTTGCATTCACTGATGCGAACGTGACTGATTCTCATTAACGGAGTAGCATGCGCGGCGCCTTCCGTCTGTCGTCCCGGTTCCGCGCATGTCCTCCAATGCCGCTTCCCTCACTGAACTGCTGATCCGCGAGCGCCCTGCGCTGCTGCGCCGGGTACAGCGCATCCTTGGGGGCGACAACGGCGCCGAGGACGTGATCCAGGCCGTGTGGTTCAAGGCCCGCGGGGTTGACGACAGCCAGGCCATCGACAACCCGCGCGCCTATCTGTATCGACTGGCCGCCAACCTGGCGACCGACCACGGCCGCGAATCGACCCGGCGCAACCGCCTGCTGGCTGACCATTACCTGTGGGGACCGGACGAGGTGATCTCGACCGAGGAGCAGGCGATGGCACAGGACGAGCTGCAGCGGGTGCTCGACGCGGCGGGACACCTGCCGGAGCCGACCCGCACCATCTTCCGGCTCAACCGCCTGCAGGGCCTGACCCAGGCCGAGATCGCACGCCGCCTGGGCGTGTCGGTGACCACCGTCGAGAACCATGTCCGCACCGCGCTGCAACGCCTGGCCTGGGCGCGCAGCGGCCGATGATCGCCCCGGCTTGGGGCTGGCCCTCGCTGAAACGTCTTGATCACTGGACCGTGGATGCGGTCTAGTTCCTCCGCCCGCGCTTGAATGCGCCTGTCCGCCAGCCGATGAGCCCGCCGAACACGCTGCCCGCCGCCAATGACGATGCCCTGGCCGAACAGGCCCGGGGCTGGATTGCGTGGCTGGCCGCAGGCGATATCAGCGATGTGCGCATGGATGAGTTCGAACACTGGCTGCAACAGCCGGGGCACCGTCGCGCCTTCGAGCACGAGCGCGCATTGTGGCGCAGTGTCGGGCCACGGCCGCCGTCGGCACGCACCGAGCGCCGGCGCCCGAAGCGGTTGCGATGGGCAATGGCCGCTGCGGCGGCACTGGCGATGCTGGTGGCATGGCCGGAAGCCTGGCTGCGCCTGCACGCCGATCACCGTAGTACGCATGTCGTGCAGGACGTACGGCTGCCCGATGGCAGCCGCGCGGTGCTGGATGCGGACAGCGCGATCGCCGTGCGGTTCGATGCCGATGCACGCCAGATCGAACTGCTGCGCGGGCGCGCCTGGTTCGAGGTCAGCCCGGATGCGCAGCGACGTTTCAGCGTGCGCGCGGGCAACGGCGTGGTCGAGGACATCTCGACTGCGTTCTCCGTGGCACGCGACGGCGACCAGGTGGAAACCCAGGTCGGACAGGGCAGGGTGCGCGTGGCCAGCCCGGCCGACGGTGGCTGGACGTACCTGCAGGTGGGCCAGCGTGCCCTCTATGGCGAACACAGTGGCGTGACGCGCCTGCGGGATGTTGCCGCCGACAGTGTCGGCGCGTGGCGGCAGGGCGAACTGCTGCTGGAACAGGCCAGCGTTGCCGATGCCGTGCAGTGGGTGGGGCGTTACCGCGCCGGCCCGACCTTCGTGCGCGGCGATCTGTCGCGGCTGCCTGCGGTCAGTGCCGCGCTGCGCATCGATCGTCCGGAACAGGCGCTGGACGCGCTGGCGGCAACCGCAGGGTTGCGGGTCACCCGCCTTCCATTCGGCGTCGCCATCGTGCAGTAGATCCACGCCATGCGTGGATGATCCGTGCCTCTGTGCCGACCAGCAGTCGGCACCCACAGGCCCGCCACCCCGTCCGGTACTCGCGCGATCGGAAATTCTCCTTGGGGTTCTTGCCGGTCCACCCGTCTTACCCCGCGAACGTACCCGCCGCCGCCACGTACGTCGCCGTGTCCGCCTGTGTTGCGGATGACGCCGCGCCTGCGGCACCGATTACCTGACAGGTTCCCCATGTTCGACTCCCACCGCCCGGGCCGCGCGCTGCGCCCGTCCCGCCTGTGCATCGCCCTGCTGGCCGCCGGCCTGGCCGGCGTCGCACCGTCCGTGCTGGCACAGAGCGCCACCGGCAACCACGCCGCCGTGCAGCGCTTCGACATTCCGGCACAGCCGCTGGACGAAGCGCTGCGCAGCTTCATGCGCCAGTCCGGCGTACAGGTCGTGTATCCGGCCTCGCTTGCCCAAGGCCTGAACTCGCGTGCAGTCAACGGCAGCCTGTCGGCCAACGAGGCGCTGCAGCAGCTGCTGCAGGGCAGCGGCCTGGCGATGCGTCGGGTCAGTCCCGATGCGGTGACCCTGGAAGCGGCAACGCCGGTCCAGGCCGACAGCGGTGTGATCGTCACCGATACGCTCAGCGTGGCCGGCGACCGTGTCGACGGCAGCGCAGGCGGTGACGAAGCGCGCCTGCTCGACAGCTACCGCAGCGTGGGTTCCACCACTACGCTCAATCGCACGCACCTGGAGCGATTCCGCGGTACGTCCAACGGTGACATCGTCAAGGGCGTGGCCGGTGTCACTGCAGGTGATCCGCGCGTGGGCAATGGGTTCGACGTCAACATCCGTGGTATCCAGGGCCAGGGCCGCGTACCGGTGATCATCGACGGTGGCCAGTCCAGCATGGACACCTACCGCGGCTATGCCGGCCAGTCGCAGCGCACCTATCTCGACCCGGACCTGATCTCCAGCCTGACCATCACCAAGGGCCCGAGCCTGCAGGCCAACGCCTCCGGTGGCATCGGTGGCGTGGTCGAGATGGAGACGCTGAAGATCGGTGACGTGCTGCGCGAGGGGCGCGACTTCGGCGTGCGCGTGCGTGGCGGCCTGGCCAACAACAGCGCCAACAACCTGCCGTCCTACAGTGCCGCGCCGCGCAATGATCGCAGCGCTACCGGCAGCCAGTTCTTCAACGTGGCCGGTGCCGGGCACTGGGACCGTTTCGACCTGGTTGCCGCCTATGCTTACCGCGACAACGGCAACTACTTCTCCGGCAGGCATGGCTACGATGACTTCCCGCAGACCCGGCGCACGCTGGCGCCGCTGAACCCGCCGCGTACCGAAGTGTTCAACACCTCGTCGCGCTCGAAGTCGGCGCTGCTCAAGGGCACCTGGCGCATCGATGACGCGCAGACGCTGGAAGCCGGCTACCGCCGTTATGAAGGCACCGCCGGCGAGATCATGGCCTCGCAGATCATCCGCGTCGACCGCGATCGCATCCCGCAGTGGGACCCGGGCCATGTCGACATGGACAGCTATACCCTGCGCTACCGCTTCAACCCGGACAGCGAGCTGGTCGACCTGCGTGTCAATGCCGCCTACACCGACACCGACAGCGTGATGTACAACAGCCTGACCGGCATCACCCCCTGGTACTTCGATCGTCGCACCGAGTGGTACGACGCGCCCAGCTTCAGTGGCGACCCCGGTTACAAGGATGCCTACCGCAACCCGCTGCGGCAGAAGCGCCTGAGCCTGGATGCCAGCAACACGTCGAAGTTCGACACCCGTGCCGGCGCGTTCACGCTGGACTACGGCCTGTCCTACAGCGACGAGGACATCGCACCGGGCAGTTCCGGTCCGGTCATGCACGACGACCTGGTCAACAACCGCTTCCTGCGCAACGCCGAGCGCAAGGAATACAGTGCGGTGGCGTCGCTGAAGTGGCAGCCCGACGAACACTGGGAGCTGCTGGCCGGTGGCCGCTGGAACCGGGTGGATGTGCATGACCGCAACCGACTGGCCACGCCGGATGCCTATGAGGTGCAGGGCCAGTACCGCTACACCGAACTGCTCAACGGCAATCCGGCGCTGCCGTCGTGGCGCGCCAAGCGCATCGCGCTGCTGAACTGGTATCCGGACGCCAACGGCAATTTCACCCAGGCCTCGCTGCTGGCCTCGCCGTACAAGAAGGGCACGGTGGCGGACATCGCGGGCTGGAACTTCTATGACGCCGGCAAGCCGCAGGATCTGGAAGTGCCGGTCAGCTGGACCTGGTCGCAGCCGATCCGCCGCCGCGACACCGCGTTCTCGCCGACCGCCAGCGTCGCCTACCGCTTCAGCGAAGACACCATGGTCTACGTTAAGTACGCCGAGGGCACCAAGCTGCCGAGCCTGTTCGAGACCACGCTGGGCCTGTTCACTGCCGCCAAGCCGGTGGGCGAGTTGAAGCCGGAGCGCGCGCGCAGCTGGGAAATCGGTGCCAGCACCATCCGCTACGACCTGTTCACCGCCGGCGACCGCCTGGCGCTGAAGCTGGCGTACTTCGATACCCGCATCGACGACCTGATCACCCGTGACTACCGCACGCTGTCGGCCGGTCTGATCCGCAATGTCGACCAGTTCAAGGTCTCGGGCATGGAATTCCAGTCCAGCTATGACAGCGGCAAGGTATTTGCCGATCTGTCCGCGCACTACTACTTCAAGGCCAAGACCTGCGCGCCGGACATCGCCGCCGAGCGTCGCGCGTATGGCGTGCAGCGCAAGAACGCGGAGCTGGCCGGCACGCCGGACTGCGTGGATGGCGGCTTCGAGGGTTCGTACACCAACACGCAGAATCCGCCGCGCTACATGGTCAACCTGACCCTGGGCTCGCGCCTGTTCGACGAGCGCCTGACCTTCGGCACCCGCGTGGTCCACAACGCCGGCCCGATCAGCAAGCTGGACAAGGACTGGAACGTGGGCCTGTCGGCGATCCAGCAGCTGTACCGGCCGACCACGCTGGTGGATCTGTTCGCCAGCTGGAACTTCAACGACCAGTGGTCGGTGGAAGCGGGCGTGGACAACCTGACCGACCGCTACTACCTGGACCCGCTTGCCCTGGGCGTAATGCCGGCACCGGGCCGTACCGCGCGGCTGGCGTTGACCTGGAAGTACTGATCGCGCATCCACGCGTGGCGTGGATCTACCGGACAACGGGTAGCGCCGGGCCATGCCCGGCGCCTTCCTCGAGCTACTTACAGCCCGGTCGCCGCCTTCACCGCATCTTCGTGCAGGGACTCGTTCAGTTCATCCACCACGGTGCTCCACGCCGCATCGGCCTGCAGCGATTCAGACAGGAACTGGCGCTGGGCATCGTTCCAGTAGGGCGCCTCGACCACTTCCACATCGGTGGCCAGCTGGTGTTCACGGATGAAGCGGGCGATGCCCTCGGCGCTGGCGTCCAGGCCCAGCTGCAGGAACAGGTTGGTCATGCGCGGTTCGGTGGTGATCATCAACGGTTCCTGCGGGAAGTAGGGATGCGCCATTATCGGTGCACTTGGCCTTGGGGAAAGCCCCGTGGCGAACGTCTACAGCAGGACGACCTCCTTGGCACTCCCCCCATGAACGCACACATCGCCCCTGAAGACAGCCGCAGCCTGCGGCTCAAGGCCGCCACCCGCGACAGCCACGGCGCGCTGGACAAGCGCATCATGGCCGGCGACATCTTCGCCGACCGCAGCAACTTCGCCCGTTTCCTGCGCGTGCAGTACCGCTTCCACCGCAGCATCGATGCGCTGTATGCCAACCCTGCGCTGGATGCACTGCTGCCCGACCTGGGTGAGCGCCGCCGCCTGACACAGGTCGCGCGCGACCTGCAGGACCTGGAGCAGACCCTGCCGGGGGCCGACATCGCGGCGTTGCCGTCCGATCTGGAACTGCCCGCCGCGTTGGGGTGGCTGTATGTGGCCGAGGGGTCCAATCTGGGGGGCACCGTGCTGTACAAGATGGCCGCCAAGCTGGGCCTGGACCGCGATTTCGGCGCCCGCCACCTGGCCGCGCACCCCGATGGCGCCGCCCGCCACTGGCGCGAGTTCACCGCTGCGCTGGACGCGGTGCCGCTGAGCGCCGAGCAGGAGCAGCAGGTGATCGATGCGGCCGACGCCGCGTTCCGCAGCGTGCACGGCCACGTCGAAGTGGAATTCGCCTGATGCACGGCGCGCGCCCACAGGTGCAGCGCTGATGCGCTGGCTCTGGTTCGCGCTGGGCTGGCTGATGGTCGGCCTCGGGGTGATCGGCGCGTTGCTGCCGGTGATGCCGACCACCATCTTCCTGATCCTGGCGGTGGGCTGCTTCGCGCGCAGCTCGCCGAAATTCGAGCAACGCCTGCTGGCGCATCCGCGCTACGGCCCGTCATTGCGGCTGTGGCGCGAGCAGGGCGCGGTGTCGCGCAAGGGCAAGGCGTTCGCCAGCGCCGGCATGGCGGTGGGCTTTGCCCTGTTCTGCTGGGGCGCACATCCGTCCTGGCGGCTGCTGCTGGGCGTGGGCCTGTTCTTCGCGGTCAGTGCCGGCTACGTGCTCAGTCGGCCCGCACCGCGGCTGGAGCCCAGTCCGGTCGTGGAAGTGGACGATGCCAATGATCCGCGTTCGGCACGCCGCCGTGCAGCGACCCCTGATGCTGATGGAAAACGAGACGATGCTGCCTGCTGACCTGGCCCCCGTGGCTGCCCCTGCACTGACGCCCTGGGGCATGTATCTGGCCGCCGACGTGGTGGTGAAGGCGGTGATGATCGCGCTCGCGCTGGCGTCGCTGGCCACCTGGACCGTGCTGCTGGCCAAGGGCTGGGAACTGGCCCGGCAGGCACGGCAGCTGCGCGCAGCGCGTGCGCTGCTGCTGCAGGCGCCGAGCCTGCCCAGCGAGAGCGCCGACGCCAGTGTGCAGCAGGGCACCGCACTCGCCATGCTGGACGCAGCGCGCACCGAACTGCGCCTGTCGCAGGAACTGGATGGTCGCGACGGCATCAAGGAGCGCGTGGCCTCGCGCCTGGACCGCATTGAACTGGAAACCGCGCGCATGCAGCGACGCGGCATCGGCGTGCTCGCCAGCATCGGCGCGGTGGCGCCGTTCGTCGGCCTGTTCGGTACGGTGTGGGGCATCATGAACAGCTTCATCGGCATCGCGCACAGCAACACCACCAACTTGGCGGTGGTTGCGCCGGGCATCGCCGAGGCCTTGCTGGCAACCGCGCTGGGCCTGGTCGCCGCAATTCCCGCGGTACTGGTCTACAACCACTTCAGCCGCGTGCTGGCCGGCCTGCGCGGCCTGCTTGGCGATCTGTCGGCGGCGGTGCAGCAGCTGGTCTCGCGCGATCTCGATCGTGCCGTTCCGCGTAGCGCAGCGACGCCGCTGCGCGCGGTGCACTGAGGCGCGACAATGGCGATCAGGACCGCGTCCGACCGCGACGACACGCCGGAAGAAGCACACGAGATCAACGTCACGCCGTTCATCGACGTGATGCTGGTGCTGCTGATCATCTTCATGGTGGCCGCACCGCTGGCGACCGTGTCGGTACCGGTGCAGCTGCCGGCCAGCAGCGCCAGCGCCACGCCGCCGGAACAGGCACCGGTGTATGTGACCGTGCAGGCCGATCTGTCGCTGCGTGTCGGCGAACAGGCCGTGGCGCGCGACGGGCTGGCGGCTGCATTGCAGGCGGCCACTCACAGTGATACCGCACAGCGCATCTTCCTGCGCGCCGATACCCGTGTGCCCTATGGTGAACTGATGGCCACGCTGGATGCATTGCGTGCGGCCGGCTACCTGAAGGTGGCGCTGGTCGGCCTGGAGCAGGGCGCACGATGAGTGGACTGCGGCGCTGGGCGACCAGCCTGGCGATCGTGCTGCTGGTGCATGCGCTGCTGATTGGCGCGGCCTGCTGGTGGGCGGCGCGCGCACCGGCTGTGGCCGCCGTGGCGCCGCCGGCAGCGTTGATGCTGGAGCTGGCGCCGATGGCACAGGCGCCACCCGTGCCGCCGCGCGAAGTGGCAACGGGCCCCCTGCAGCAGCAACAGCAGCGGCAGGCGCCGAAGCCGGCGACACGCGAGCAGCCGAAGGCGCCGGTGCAGCCGCAGGGTGACCTGCCACCACCGCGTACGCCGGAGCCGACGCCGTCGCCGGATACCGCTGACGCCAACGTCGCGCAGACCAGCGCACCGCCGCAGGTGGCGGCCGACGCGGCCGCACGCTACACCGCACCGCAGACCACCGCCGGCGAACGCAGTCGCGCTGAAGCCAGCTGGGAAGGTCGCCTGCTGGGGCACCTGCAGAAGCACCGGCGTTATCCACGCCAGGCCGAGCGGCTGCGCCAGCAGGGGGTGGTGTACGTGCGCTTCGCCGTGGCCCGCGATGGCGCGGTCTCGGGGTTGAAACTGGGCCGCAGCAGTGGCTTCGCACTGCTCGACCAGGAGACGCTGGACACCGTGCAGCGGGCCAGCCCGGTACCGGCGCCGCCGGCCGAAGTGGCCGGCGACCCGGTGGAGGTGATGGTGCCGGTGTCGTTCTTCCTGCGCGGGCGTTGACCAGCCGTGGGGTCGGATCCCTTTCCCCGGAAAGGGCTCTGACCCCGTCAAGCCCGCCATCCACGCATGGCGTGGATCTACAGCAACGGCACCAGCAGCAGCGCCACGATGTTGATGATCTTGATCAGCGGATTGATTGCCGGGCCGGCCGTGTCCTTGTACGGGTCACCGACGGTATCGCCGGTCACCGCGGCCTTGTGCGCCTCGCTGCCCTTGCCGCCGAAGTGGCCGTCCTCGATGTACTTCTTGGCGTTGTCCCAGGCGCCGCCGCCGGTGGTCATCGAGATGGCCACGAACAGGCCGGTCACGATCGTGCCGATCAGCAGGCCGCCCAGGGCGCGCGGCCCCAGCAGCAGGCCGACCACCACCGGCACCGCCACCGGCAGCAGCGACGGCACGATCATTTCGCGGATGGCCGAGCGGGTCAGCATGTCCACCGCCCTGTCGTACTGCGGCTTGCCGGTGCCCTGCATGATGCCGGGGATCTCGCGGAACTGGCGGCGCACTTCCTCCACCACCGCACCCGCCGCGCGGCCGACCGCTTCCATCGCCATCGCACCGAACAGGTAGGGAATCAGGCCGCCGATCAGCAGGCCGATGATCACCGTGTGGTCGCTCAGGTCGAAGCGGAACTCCTGGCCGGGATGTGCCGCCTGCAGGTTGTGGGTGTAGTCGGCGAACAGCACCAGTGCGGCCAGTGCCGCCGAACCGATCGCATAGCCCTTGGTCACCGCCTTGGTGGTGTTGCCCACCGCATCCAGTGGATCGGTGATGTCGCGGATCTCCGAGGGCAGCTCGGCCATCTCGGCGATGCCGCCGGCGTTGTCGGTGATCGGGCCGTACGCATCCAGCGCCACGATCATGCCGGCCATCGACAGCATCGCGGTGGCAGCGATGGCGATGCCGTACAGCCCGCCCAGCGCGAACGCGCCCCAGATCGCCGCGCACACCGCCACCACCGGCAGCGCGGTGGACTTCATCGAGATGCCGAGGCCGGCGATGATGTTGGTGCCATGGCCGGTGGTTGACGCTTGTGCCACGTGCTGCACCGGTTTGTACTGGGTGCCGGTGTAGTACTCGGTGATCCACACGATCAGGCCGGTCAGCACCAGCCCGATCAACGCACAGCCATACAGCGCCATCGGCCCATGCACGTTGTCGGACATCAGCCCGGTGGTGATCGGGTAGAACGCGATGGCGGCCAGCACGCCGGAGACGATCACGCCCTTGTACAACGCGCCCATGATCGAGCCGCCTGGCTTCACCTTGACGAACAGTGCGCCGATGATCGAGGCGATGATCGACACCCCGCCCAGTACCAGCGGATACAGCACCGCGTTGGCGCCCGCCTCGGCCAGCATCAGGCTGCCCAGCAGCATGGTGGCGATGACGGTTACCGCATAGGTCTCGAACAGGTCGGCGGCCATGCCGGCGCAGTCGCCGACGTTGTCACCGACGTTGTCGGCGATCACTGCCGGGTTGCGCGGGTCGTCCTCGGGAATGCCGGCTTCGACCTTGCCGACCAGGTCGGCGCCGACGTCAGCGCCCTTGGTGAAGATGCCGCCGCCCAGGCGCGCAAAGATCGAGATCAGCGAGGAGCCGAAGGCCAGGCCGACCAGTGCATGCAGTGCCTGTTCCATCGGCAGGCCCAGCCGCAGCAGCAGCGCGTAGTAGCCGGCCACGCCCAGCAGGCCCAGGCCGACCACCAGCATGCCGGTGATGGCGCCTCCGCGGAAGGCGACGTCCATTGCCGCGCTGATGCCATGGCGCGCGGCCTCGGCGGTGCGCACGTTGGCACGCACCGAGACATTCATGCCGATGTAGCCTGCTGCACCGGACAGCACCGCGCCGACCGCGAAACCAATGGCGGTGTACCAGCTGAGGAAGATGCCGACCAGCACGAACAGCACCACACCGGCGATGCCGATGGTCAGGTACTGGCGGTTGAGATAGGCACGCGCACCTTCCTGGATCGCGGTGGCAATGGCGACCATGCGTTCATTGCCGGTGGGTTGGCGCAGGATCCAGCGCGCCGAGACGATTCCGAACAGGATTGCGAGGATGGCGCAGCCCAGCGCCAATGACAGCCCGTGACGTTCCAGCATTAGACCCCTCCGCAGAATGGATGTAGGCATCCAGTGGCGATGAACGGCACCACGAGGGGGACGACGGGCTGCAGCCTGGAACCAACCCGTACCGACCTTGGTGGTCGTCCGACGTATGGCGGTGTTCAGCATTCCCTGGTGCCCGCAGTATGCGTGCACCCGCGCCTGGATGGTAGCGCCGGGCCGCACCGCGCCGCGCCGCATGATACGTGGGCGCCCTCCAGATGAACGCATCGCCATGCGCGCGGAACCCGCCGCCGGTCCATGGGCATGCTTTGAGAGCCGCAGAGCCTTTGCACCCCGTTAAGCCATCTTCTGCAAGCCTGCGCACAGTCCTGAAGGAGATTCCCCATGCGCCTGTCCCTGTTGATGTTTGCCGCCCTGGTCCCGGCGCTGCCGGCCTTCGCGGTGGAAACCCCGGAACTGCAGCGCGCCGTGGGAGCGCCTCAGGCGGTCGGCGCGGTGCATACGCTGCGGCAGATCCCCGAGGCCTGTGCGCGCCTGGAAGGTGCCTTCACCGGGCAGGCCGCCGAGCCGTATCGCTTCTCTGCGGTGAGCACGAGCGAACAATGCCAGCCGCGCGCGCGCTTCGTCGACTACGCCAAGGCACAACCGAGTGCCGACAAGGGCTGGAAGCTCAATGATGTGATCCGCGTGCCCAATGCCGCATGCCCGGCGCAGCAGGCGGTGGTGCGCGTGTGGCGCCTGCCGGTGAACAACACCCAGACGCTGGATGGGCAGGGCCAGTCGCGCATCTACCTGGAAGAGGCGAAGAAGCAGGCCGCCGCCGGCCAGATTCCGCAGGTGACGATGTTCGCCGCGCAGCTGCAGATGGAAGGCAAGGCCTGCAATTGAGGCCGTCTGGCAGCGCGAATCCACGCAAGGGCGAATCCACACTACTTCGGCGCGCATCGGTAGCGCCGGGCCATGTACGGCGGAGAACCTGGTAGTGCCGGCCGCTGGCCGGCTCTCCTGCAATCAATCCGCCAGCGTCGCCCCGCGCGCCACCAGCAGCTCGCGCAGGGCTTTGCGGTGGCAGTGCGCCTCATCCTCGCAATAGCACCCCACGCTGATGTCGCTGTGCTGCGACATCGCAGCCAGCAGGTCCAGCGCGTGGGCGGCGTCGGGCGCCTTCATCTCGGTCGTGTAGTGGCGGAAGAAGGCGTTCCAGTCGGCGGCCGTTTTCGCCTCGTGCGCCTGCTTCACCAGTGCCGCGCTGGGCGACAGTGTCGGGAACCAGACGTCGTACCAGTCCTGCCGGGCGAACTCGCTGCGCGGCACACCGCGCGGTGGCCGTCGCACGGTACCGATGCGCAGGCCCTCGCCGGGAGCGCGAGGAGTACCCAACCGAACAACACGCAGTGCCATGGTGTACCTCCACAAAAAAGGGGACGGAGGGGATTAAGTCGTATCCGATCCACTGCTGACGCTGTTGGAGATGACGGAGGGGCGTATGCGACTTAATCCCCTCCGTCCCCTTTTCCAGGTCAGCCCTCGAAGGGCGGCAGCTTCTGCTTCACCGCCACGTTCTTCAGCGTGACGTATTTCGGCAGGCCGTCGGCGCCGTAGGGAAGCGGCGCCTCGCCCTTGATCAGCGGCGACAGGTAGGCGCGCGCCCTGGCGGTGATGCCGAAGCCATCGCGGTGGATGAAGCCGGCCGGCATCTTCTTCTCGTGGTTGGCGATCTTCGACAGTGGCGCTGCTTCGATCTTCCAGCGATAGGGCGCATCGCTGCTGCGGACGATCACCGGCATCACCCCGTTCTGGCCCTTCAGCGCCAGCTGCACGGCAGCCTTGCCCACGGCCTGCGCCTGCTCCCAGTCGGTCCTGCTGGCCAGGTGCCGGGCCGAGCGCTGCAGGTAGTCGGGCAGGGCCCAGTGCACCTTCAGCCCCAACTGGTCCTTGACCCGGCCAGCCAGGTGCGCGGCCACGCCACCCAGCTGCGAGTGGCCGAACGAGTCCTTGCCGCCGCCGGCGTCGGCAACGAAGCGGCCATCGGCGGTGGCGATGCCTTCCGACGCCACCACCACGCAGTAGCCGACGCGCTCGACCACCGCCTTCACCTTGGCCAGGAACATCGCCTCGTCGTAGGCGCGCTCGGGCAGCAGGATGATGTGCGGGGCTTCGTCATCGCCGTTGCCGGCCAGGCCGGCGGCCGCGGCCAGCCAGCCGGCGTGGCGGCCCATCGCCTCGTAGATGAAGACGCGGGTCGAAGTCTCGGCCATTGCCGCCACGTCCAGCGCGGCCTCGCGTACCGATACGGCGGTGTACTTGGCCGCCGAGCCGAAGCCGGGGCAGGTGTCGGTCACCGCCAGATCGTTGTCGATGGTCTTGGGCACGCCGATGCAGGTCAGGTCGTAGCCGGAGGCCTTGGCCAGCTGCGAGACCTTCAGTGCGGTGTCGGCCGAGTCGTTGCCGCCGTTGTAGAGGAACCAGCGCACATCGTGGGCCTGCAGCACCTCCAGCAGGCGGTCGTAGCGGGCACGGTCGGCGTCCAGCGACTTCAGCTTGACCCGGCACGAGCCGAACGCGCCGCCCGGGGTATGGGCGAGGGCGCGGATCGCCGCAGCGCTCTCCTTGCTGGTGTCGATCAGCTCTTCGCGCAGCGCGCCGAGGATGCCGTTGCGCGCGGCCAGGACCTTGATGCCCTTGGCCCGGGCCTGCTCGATCACCGCCGCCGCCGTGGCGTTGATGACCGCGGTGACACCACCGGATTGGGCGTAGAGGAGAGTACCGTTGCGCATGCGTCTACCTGCTCGGGGGAAAGGACATTGCAGGGACATTACCCGGATGCGGTAAAGTGGCGCTATTGCGGTGCAGCGATACCGGTCCGTCCGGGACGCGAACCTTCTTTGTTTTCAACACGTTGGAGTCAGGTCAATGCGATTGGTTCTGTTGGGACCGCCCGGTTCGGGCAAGGGGACACAGGCGACGCGCCTGAAGGAAAAGCTGGGTATCGCCCACATTTCGACCGGTGACATGCTGCGCGCGGAAATCGCCGCGGGCACGGAGCTGGGCAAGCAGGCCAAGACGGTGATGGATGCCGGCAACCTGGTGTCGGACGACATCCTGCTGGGCATGCTGGAGTCGCGCCTGACCCAGGCCGATGTCGCCAAGGGCTTTATCCTCGATGGCTACCCGCGCAATGTGGCCCAGGCCAACGCGATGGACGGCCTGCTGGCCAAGATCGGCCAGCCGCTGGACGCCGTGGTGCAGCTGGACGTGGCCACCGAGCTGCTGGTCGACCGCATTGCCGGTCGTGCCAAGGAGCAGGGTCGTGCCGACGACAATCCGGAAGCGGTGCGTCAGCGCCTGCAGGTCTACAACGACCAGACCGCCCCGGTGGTCGACTTCTACGCCGGCCGTGGCACCCTGGCCCGCGTCGACGGCGTCGGTGAGCTGGACGAGATCGAAGCCCGCATCCTGGCGGCGATCAAGGCCTGATCCGGCGGGGCCGGCACGCTTCCGGCCCTTCGGGCGCAAAAAACACAGGCCTGGTCCGCGAGGATCAGGCCTGTGTCGTTTGATAGGCGCCAGCAGAGGGCTTGCTCAGGGCCCCGCAGCATGAGCTCCCTTGGGGATGGCCTCTTGGGGAGTAGGACCGGTTCGGGTACTGCGGCTGGCAGTTCGAATTGTGTCCGGGTTCACAGAACATCGCTATCGGGAATTCCCTGACAGAAGATTGGAGTTTTCTCACATCCCGTGTAGGACTTGTCTTACCCGGAGGCGGACATTGGCCCTATACAGCCGTCATCGGTCACAATCCCCGGTCATGAGCAGCGTACATATCCTTGCAATCGCCGGCACCTTCATGGGCGGCGTGGCCGCCCTGGCGCGGGAACTCGGCCATACGGTCAGTGGCAGCGACCAGGCCATCTATCCGCCGATGTCGACCCAGCTGGAACAGCTGGGCATCACCCTGGACCAGGGCTATCGCACCGACAGCGTGCCGGCCGGAACCGATGACGTGGTGATCGGCAACGCGCTCTCGCGCGGCAATGCGGCCGTGGAGGCCGTGCTCGACGCCGGCCAGCGCTACATTTCGGGCGCGCAGTGGCTGTCCGAACAGGTACTGCCGGGCCGCGACACCCTGGCCGTGGCCGGTACCCATGGCAAGACCACCACCACCACCATCCTCACCTGGCTGCTGGAAAGCGCCGGGCGTTCGCCTGGCTTCCTGATCGGCGGCGTGGCCGAGGATTTCGGCGTTTCGGCCCGGCTGGGCCAGGGCCGCGAATTCGTGGTCGAGGCCGATGAGTACGACACTGCCTTCTTCGACAAGCGCAGCAAGTTCGTGCATTACCGGCCGCTGGTGGCCATCCTCAACAACCTTGAGTACGACCACGCCGATATTTTCCCGGACGTGGCCGCGATCCAGCGCCAGTTCCACCATCTGGTGCGCACCGTGCCGGCACGTGGCCGCCTGATCGTCAACGGTGAGGATCAGCACCTGGCCGAGGTGCTGGCGATGGGGTGCTGGACGCCGGTCGAGCGCTTCGGTTTCGACCCGTCCCTGGAATGGCATGCGGAACTGCTGGCTGCCGATGGCAGCGCGTTCCGCGTGCACCATCGAGGGCAGGCGCTGGGCGATGTGCAGTGGTCATTGCTCGGCCGTCACAACGTGCTCAACGGCCTGGCCGCGCTGGCCGCTGCACATGCAGTGGGCGTGGCGCCGGCCGAGGTGATGCCGGCGCTGGCGCGCTTCCGCAGCGTCAAGCGCCGCATGGAAGTGATCGGCAGCCATGACGGCATCACCGTCTACGACGATTTCGCCCATCACCCGACCGCAATCGCCACCACGCTGGAAGGCCTGCGTGCCAAGGTGGGCGATGCGCGCATCGTGGTCGCGATGGAACCGCGCAGCAATTCGATGCGTCTGGGCGCCCATGCGCAGGCGCTGGCGCCCTCGCTGGCACTGGCCGACGAAGTGGTGTTCCTGCATCGTCCGGAACTGGCCTGGGATGCCGCTGCGGTGATCGCTGCGGTGCGTGGTGAAGCGCACGCGGTGCCGGATACCGACGCGCTGCTGGCGCAGCTGCAGGCCAGCGCGCGCAGCGGCGACCACGTGGTGTTCATGTCCAATGGTGGCTTCGACGGCGCACCGCGCCGCTTCCTTGCCGCGCTGCAGGCCCGATGAGCAGCGACGCGTCACTGCCACTGTTTCCGCTGCACACCACGCTGGTACCGGGTGCAGCGGTGGGCCTGCGCGTGTTCGAGCGGCGGTACCTGGATCTTGTCCGCGACAGCGGCCGTAGTGGTGAGGGCTTTGGTGTCTGCCTGATCCTCGACGGCCAGGAAGTGGGAGCCCCGGCAACACCGGCGGCCTATGGCGTGCAGGTGCGCATCGAAGACTTCGATGTCGGCGCCGACGGCGTGCTGCAGCTGCGCCTGCGCGGCACCCGCCGCTTCCATGTCGAGCGCACCCGCGTGCGCGACAACGGGCTGGTGGTGGCCGATGTGCGCTGGTGCGAGGAAGACCCCGATGACGAACTGCGGCCGCAGCATGCACTGCTGGCCACGGTGCTGGGGCACATCATCGAGCAGGCCGGTGAGGCCTATGCGCCGGCCAATCCGGCGCTGCTGGACCAGGCCAGCTGGGTCGGCTGGCGGCTGGCCGAGCTGCTGCCGCTGAGCGAGCAGCAGCGATTGCAGCTGCTGCAACTGGATGACCCGCACCAGCGGTTGCAGCAGTTGCTGGGCTGGATGCCGTAGAAGCCTGCCTCGGGTGGGTGTGCACCTTGGTGCACATGCTGGGGTATGCGTGGGATGCCATCCACGCATGGCGTGGATCTACTGTAGAGCCGAGCCTATGCTCGGCTTGTTGGATCGCGCGAAAAGCAGCCGAGCGCAGGCTCGGCGCTACAGTGGGTGATCGCGCACCGGTACCCGTCAAGGCGTGGTGGTCTTCAACCGCAGCACCGGCAACCCGGTTTCGCTGTGCACATCCTCGCGCTGCGGCAGCTCCTGCACGGCTTCCTTCACGGCATTCAATGCCGGGTCGACGCCACGCAGCGGGTGCCACATGCCGATCCACTCGAAGTGGCGTTCGTAACGCAGGGTCTGTGCGCTGCCCAGCCACAGCGGCGTGTTGCCCGGCTGCAACTGGGCCGGTGCCGGCCACAGCCGCAGTACATAGCGCTCATCCGGCTTCGCGCCCTGGCGTACCATCAGCAGGGCTTCCACACGGGTTTCCAGCGTCGCCGGCAACACCGGCAGTTCATCGGCACCGGTGTTCTTGTCCAGCATCAGCAGCGCCTGCTGCCAGCCGGCTTGTTCCTGCCGCTTCCAGCCACGTGCTTCCAGCTGCGCCTGCAGCGGTGCCAATGGGCCGGCCACCTGCACGTCAAGCGGCCAGCGCTGGTCGTCGTCGAATTCGTTGCGGCGTGGCGGCAGCTGCGCCCAGTCGTGCTGCCACCAGGCCTGCATGTCCATCGCCTGCGGGGCCGGCAGGGTCGGTTCGAAGCGTTCCAGCTTCACCGGAATGTGGCGCGGCGCGTACCACATCGCCGCCACGGCGAAGACGCCGTAGAACAGCCATGCCACCGGCTTCACCCAGAACGAGCGGTTGAAGCGGCGGCGATAGGCGATGCCCAGCACCAGCAGCCAGAACGTGCCGAACAGCATGCCGCCGATCACATCGCTCAGCCAGTGCGCGCCCAGGTACAGGCGCGAGAAGCCGATCAGGCTGACCACGATGCCCGACACCAGGTACGGCCAGACGCGGGTGCGGCCGGGCATCTCGCGTGCGATCAGCACCGCGAAGAAGCCGAAGGTGATGGTGGCCATGGTCACCGACACCGACGGGAAGCCGAAGCCGCTGCTGGCATCGATCGGGCGCACCACATCCACGGTGGCACCGAGCAGCATGGTCAGCGCCAGGCCGAAGGCGAGGGCGGCCAGCCAGTGTGCCGCCGCCATCCAGCGCCGGCGCCAGACCAGGTAGCCCATCGCCGCGGCCGTGGCCGGCAACAGCACCTGCCAGGCACCGAGCGAAGCCAGGGCCGCCATCGGGTAGTCGGCCAGCGGATTGCGCAGCGCCAGCATGGCCTGGTGCACCAGTAGGTCGATGGCCAGCGGCTCGCCGTGTGCGACCACCACGGTCAGCAGCGCGAACCAGCCCCAGCCCAGCAGCAGCAGCATCAGCGCCAGCATCGCCAGCGGCACCGATTCGCGGCGCTTAGGGTCCAGCACGCCGACGGTGTAGCGGCCCAGCGTCGGGTGGCGGTTGGACCAGTCCAGCAAGCGTGCCAGCCAGTTGTCCATGCGTGCGGCCGACCAGCGGTAGCCGTACAGCACGATGGCCCAGACCAGGCCAAGGATCACCGCCAGCAGGCCGACCACCACCACCAGCCGCCCCGCCACGGCAGCCACCGCGTCATACGCTTCTCCGAGGATCCAGCCCGGGGCAAGGAACAGCACCGCCCACGAAATGCTGGCGATGCCGCTGGCCTGCACGTAGCGGCTGGCGGGCATCTTCATCATGCCGGCGATGGCCGGTACGAACGGGCGGATCGCGCCAACGTAGCGCGCCACCAGGATGCTCTTGAATGCATTGCGGCGGAACAGGTTCTCGCCGCGGTCGAGCAGCTGCGGATAGCGGCTGAACGGCCACATGCCACGCAGGCGGTCGCCCCAGCGGCGGCCGATCCAGTAGCTGATGCCATCGCCGGCAAACGCACCCAATGCCGCAGCCGCCACTGCGTACGGCCCGGAGATCTGGCCCAGGCCAATGAACACGCCCACCGCGAACAGCAGCGGCAGGGCCGGCACGATGGCGCCGAGAATGATCACCGCATCGCAGAAGGCGATGAGGAAGATAACGGCACCCGCCAGCACGGGGTGAGCGGCAATCCACGCGAGCGTGGCGTCGATCCATGAAGAGTCCATTGCCCGATTATAGGGGCGTGAAGGTGACTGGTTCCCAGCCGCTTCGTGACCGTTTGCAACCGGCGCCATCGCCTAGAATGGGGGCATGCCGCATACGCCAGACGCTCCCCACCATGCTTTGAAGGCCGACAGTTTCGGTCAGATCCTTCTGGTTGAAGGGCCCGACGGCCCGTTCGTTCGCCGCGATCTGGGCGCCACGCCGCTGTGGCTGCGGTTGCCCGCGTGGTGGCTTGCACGGCGCGAAGCACGCGCGCTGCGCCATATCCATGGCATGGCCGATGTGCCGCAGCTGCTGGCCTGGGATGGCCGCCACCTCGATCGCAGCTTCATGGCCGGCGATGCCATGTACCAGCGTCCGCCGCGCGGCGACCTGGCCTGGTTCCGTTCCGCACGGCGCCTGCTGCAGCAGCTGCACCGCCGTGGCGTGGCCCACAACGATCTGGCCAAGGAGGCCAACTGGCTGGTCACCGAGGATGGCCGCCCGGCGCTGATCGACTTCCAGCTGGCGGTGATCGGCAACCCGCGCTCACGCTGGATGCGCCTTTTGGCCCGCGAGGACCTGCGCCACCTGCTCAAGCACAAGCGCATGTACTGCCGTGAATCGCTCACCCCGGTGGAAAAGCGCGTACTCAAGCGTACCTCGTGGGTGCGCGAGCTGTGGTTCGCCACCGGCAAGCCGGTCTACCGCTTCGTCACCCGCCGCATCCTGCACTGGGAAGACAACGAGGGTCAGGGACCGAAGCCGTGAGTACATCGCCGGTGATGAGCGCCCCGCCGAACGCGGGCAGCGTGCTGCGCACTCAGCTGCCCGGTGCGGATTTCGTGCACGCCTGCCAGGCCACCACCCGGCGTGACGGGCGTACCGCACTGCAGGCCTACCGCGACATGGCGGCGACCATTCCCGGCTGGTTCGATGGCTTGATGGCACTGCGCAACCACGGCATGCGCCTGCTGGGCATGAAACACCTGGGTTCGCTGCGGGCTGTGCAGGACACCGTCGATCCGGTGCCCGGCCAGCGGCTGGGCATCTTCACCCTGCAGTCGCTGGATGACGATGCCATCGTGCTGGAAGACGATGATCGCCACCTGCGCGTACAGCTGGCCCTGCAATGGCAGGGCGACGTGCTGGAAGTGGCGACGGTGGTGCATACGCACAACGCGTTCGGGCGCCTCTACATGCTGCCGGTCGCGCCCGTGCACAGGTTGATCGTGCCGCATCTGCTGCAGAAGCAGGTGCAGTTGTACCGGTGACGCGACACTGCGTCCGCCGGGCCATGCCCGGCGACACGCGGCGTTTCCGGGTTACGGCGTCGCCGGTACCACCTGCTGGCCAATGAAGTTGCGCTTGGCATCGAAGTCGTAGGCGATCTGCAGCTGGCCCACGTCCGGGCAGGCGTGGCAGTCGCGCAGCGGCGTGCGGTACAGCAGGCGGATGCCGCCGTTATCCAATGGCGAAGCGCCGGCCGACTGCGCTGGTGCGAACGGCGTGGCCTGCGGGTTGGCCTTCAACAGCTCCTGCACGGCCGGGTCGGCACGCAGCGTGTCGTCCAGCTGCACGGCGTCCACATCGATGCGCTTGCCGCTGGCGTCGACCAGGCGGGTGCCTTCGTTGGTGTTGGCACGGAAGGGATACTCGACCGTGGCAATGCCCAGCCCCTCGTTCTCATGCCAAGCGGTGACGTACGCCAGTTCGCCGGCGCTGGAAAGCTGCTCGGCGGCGGTGATCGCCTCGGCGCTGGCGCCACCGGCGCGCATCGCATCGCGCAGGCAATCCCGGGTGGCGGCATTCTCGCCCTGGCGGCATGCGTTCAGATCGCCATCCCAGACCACGGCTTCGCTCCAGCGCATCTTTCCGTCGGCGGCCTTCTCCGCGCTGGGCGCGTCACCGGCGGGCGGCTCCTTGCCGGGTTCCGGCGAACGGCCCTGGCAGGCGGTCAGCAGGACAAGCCCCAGAGCAGGCAGCAACAGGCGGGAACGGCGCATGGCGTGAACCTCGTGCGTTGGCTGGAGACCCGAGTATCGTCAAGGCCGGGTGAACTCCGCGTCGGCGCGGCATACTAGCGGCTCATTGCATACGCTGGAGTGTGGAACGTGGGCAGTCTGCAGGGCAAAACGCTTTTCATCACCGGTGCCTCGCGTGGCATCGGCCTGGCCATCGCACTGCGCGCTGCGCGCGACGGTGCCAATGTGGCCATCGCGGCCAAGTCGTCGGTGCCGAATCCGAAGCTGCCGGGCACCATCCACACCGCCGCCGAAGCGGTGACGGCGGCAGGTGGGCAGGGCCTGGCGCTGAAGTGCGACATCCGCGAGGAAGAGCAGGTGCAGGCGGCCGTCGCGGCCACGGTCGATACCTTTGGTGGCATCGACATCCTGATCAACAACGCCAGCGCAATCTGGCTGCGCGGCACGCTGGACACGCCGATGAAGCGTTTCGACCTGATGCAGCAGGTCAATGCGCGCGGCAGTTTCCTGTGCGCGCAGGCCTGCCTGCCGTACCTGCTGCAGGCACCGAATCCGCACATCCTCACCCTGGCACCACCGCCGAGCCTGGCGCCGAAGTGGTGGGCACCGCACACCGGCTACACGCTGGCAAAGATGGGCATGAGCTTCGTCACCCTGGGCCTGGCTGCGGAGTTCGGTCCGCAGGGCGTGGCGGTGAACGCGCTGTGGCCGCGCACGGTGATCGCCACCGATGCGATCAACATGATTCCGGGCGTGGATGCGGCCGGCTGCCGCACGCCGCAGATCATGGCCGATGCCGCGCATGCGGTGCTGGTGCGCGAAGCGGCGGCCTTCCACGGCCAGTTCCTGATCGACGATGAAGTGCTGGCGCAGGCCGGTATCACCGATCTTTCGGGCTACGCGGTGGATCCGTCGCGTCCGTTGCTGCCGGATCTGTTCCTGGATTGACCGTGCGTCGCGGGAAGAGGCCCAGGGCTGCGACCCTCGGCCTGCTGCGCTAGAATGCGCGTCTGTAATCGTTTTCAACAGGGATGTGAATATATGTCACGCACGCTTTCAGTTGCGGCGCTGGCCGCTTCGCTGTCGTTGATCCTGACAGCCTGTGGTGGCAAGGCCCCCGCAGCTGCGGGCGGCGCCGCTGCCACCGGCACGGCAGACGCCGGCGCGGCCCCGTCCGACACACAGCAGCAGCTGACCGCCAAGCTCAACGCCTACATCGGCTGCTTCAACGCGCTGGATTCGAAGACCCACGGCAGCATCCAGTCCTATACGCGCTGGATCAAGGATGTCGACGCTGGCCCGACCGGGCACGAGACGCACGTGTACGGACCGTTCGAGATCAGCGATTACGACATGAAGCAGTGCGACGCCCCGGTGACCGAGGCGATTGCTGCCAAGCCGGCGCTGGCCGATCTCGATGCGGCTGCAGGCCATTACCAGCGGGCGCTGAAGGCGCTGGTGCCGCTCAGCAAGGACGCGCATGACTACTACGATCGCCAGGACTACGAAGACGACCAGTTCGCCAAGGGCAAGCAGCTGCACGCGCCCTTGATGGCCGCCTTCAAGGATTTCGTGGCTGCCAGCGAAACGTTCAATGCCGAGCTGGAGCGCCAGAACGACGCCGCCCAGCGCGAGCAGCTCAAGGCGCTGGAGCAGGCCGAGGGGCGCACGCGCGAGTACTACCGTCTGGCGATGATGCTGGAAGCCAAGGCCATCATGGATCTGATGAGCGAGGATGATTTCGATCAGGCCAGGGCCCGCGAACGCCTGGATGCCTTCAACCGCATTTCCGATGAAGCGCACGCCAGGGTTGCCGACCAGGAACCGGGCAAGTCGGACTGGGAAGGCTTCGAACGAGGGGCCGAGAATTTCCGGCGCGAAGGCAAGGAGCGGCTGCAGCGCGTCAGCGAGAAGAAGCCTTACACCGATTTCGAACGACGCATGCTTGATTCGCCGTCGATGGCGCCGCGCGGCTCTGCCAACAAGCTGATGCAGGAATACAACACGCTCGTTTTCCAGAGCAACCGCCAGTAGCGCTCCCGCTCATGGCGTGATCAGCGAGCGCCGGTGTACATCGCCGGCGCCCGCATCAATGACTGAACGCATCCGGCAGCTGGCCACCGCACTTGCGGCAGTGCCGCGCATCCGGCTCGTGCCCTTCCAGCCCGCAATGCGGGCATCCACGTGCATCACGGCGCGCGGCCAGCTCGGCTTCGCGCATGGTGCTGGCCAGTTCGGCGGTGTAGATGCCGGTGGGCACGGCGATGATGCTGTAGCCGATCAGGATCAGCACCGAGGTGACGAAGCGGCCAAGCACGGTCTGCGGCACGATGTCGCCGAAACCGACCGTGGCCATGGTCACCACCGCCCAGTACATGCTGGCCGGAATGTTGCTGAAGCCGTGCTCCGGGCCTTCGATCACGTACATCAGCGCGCCGGCGATGATGGTGATCGTGATCACCGTGAACAGGAACACCAGCACCTTGCGCCGGCTGCGCCACAGCGACGTCATCAATACGCCGCTTTCCTCGATGTAGCGGGTCAGCTTGAGGATGCGGAACACGCGCAGGATGCGCAGCGCGCGCACCACCAGCAGGCTTTGCGCGCCGGGGATGAACAACGACAGGTAGGCGGGCAGGATCGACAGCAGGTCGATGATGCCCCAGATGCTCACTGCGTAACGCAGCGGGCGCTTGACCACCGCCAGTCGTAAGAGGTACTCGGCGGTGAAGATGATCGTGAAGCCCCATTCCAGGATGTACAGTCCGGTGGACCATTCGGCATGCAGGTGCTGCACGCTGTCGATCATCACCACCAGGATGCTGGCGACGATGGCCACCACCAGGAGCAGGTCGAAATTGCGCGAGGGCCGCGAGTCGTGGCGGTAGATGATGTCGAACCACCGGCGGCGCCAGCCGGTCTCGGTGGCGGGGTTCAGCTGGGGGGCGGAAAACGGTCGCATGGGCGCATTGTGCCGCAGGGGTTCCGGCGCGAGAATGGGGATTCCTGAACCCTGCCGACTGCCATGACCGCCGCTACCGATCCGCTGATCTCCCTTTCGCACTATTACCTGCCGGTCTACAAGCCCCGCCAGGTGGTACTGGAGCGAGGCCAGGGCGCCCGCGTGTGGGACAGCCAGGGCCGTGAGTTCATCGACTTGGCCGCCGGCATCGCCGTGTGTGGCCTGGGCCACAACGATCCGGACCTGGTGGCCGCGCTGGTCGAGCAGGCCGGCAAGCTCTGGCACACCAGCAATGTGTTCTACAGCGCGCCGCCGCTGCACCTGGCCGAGGAACTGGTGAAGGCCAGCCGCTTCGCCGAGCGCGTGTTCCTGTGCAACTCCGGCGCCGAAGCCAACGAAGTGGCGATCAAGATGGTCCGCAAGTGGGCCTCCAGCCAGGGCCGCCCGGCCGACAAGCGGGTGATCATCACCTTCCGTGGCAGCTTCCACGGCCGCACCATGGGCGCGGTGACCGCCACCGCCCAGCCGAAGTACCAGGAAGGCTACGAGCCGCTGCCCGGTGGCTTCCGCTACATCGATTTCAACGATGAGGTGCAGCTGGAAACCGCGATGGCCGCCGGTGACGTTGCGGCGGTGATGCTGGAGCCGATCCAGGGCGAGGGCGGCGTGATGCCGGCCAAGTCCGGTTTCCTCAAGCGCGTGCGCGAGCTGTGCGACCAGCACAACGCGCTGCTGGTGCTGGATGAGATCCAGGCCGGCATGGGCCGCACCGGTACCCTGTTCGCGCACTGGCAGGACGACGTGGTGCCGGACATGGTCACCCTGGCCAAGGCACTCGGCGGCGGCTTCCCGATCGGCGCGATGCTGGCCGGCCCGAAGGTGGCCGAGACCATGCAGTTCGGCGCGCATGGCACCACCTTCGGTGGCAACCCGCTGGCCGCTGCGGTGGCCCGCGTGGCACTGCGCAAGCTGGCCTCGGCGGAGATCGCCGCCAATGTCAGCCGCCAGTCGAAGGCGCTGCGCGATGGCTTTGCGCGCATCAACGAAGAATTCGGCGTGTTCAGCGACGTGCGTGGCCGTGGCCTGATGCTGGGCGCAGTGCTGAGCAAGGACTTTGCCGGCCAGGCTGGCGCGATCCTCGACCACGCCGCCGAGCAGGGCCTGCTGACCCTGCAGGCCGGCCCGGACGTGCTGCGCTTCGTGCCGTCGCTGAACATCACCGACGAAGAAGTGACCGAAGGCCTCAAGCGCCTGCGCGCGGCGATTGCTGCGTTCATCGCCGCGCGCTGACGCTGGCAGCGATAGCTGTAGAGCCGAGCCCATGCTCGGCTCATCGCAGTGTCAGGCAACAGCAGCCGAGCATGGGCTCGGCTCTACAGTGGTTCACGCAATCTGGTAACGCTTCAACACCTTGCCCAGCCCACGGCCATCGCGCACGGTTTCCGCATGCAGGCCGGCGGCGCGTGCACCGCGCACATTGGCGAACAGATCATCGACGAACAGCGTGTGTGCAGGCGCTGCATCGAGCATCTCCAGCGTGCGCAGGAACACCGCCGGCGCTGGTTTGCGCAGGCCGAAATCGGCGCTGCAGAACACGCGACCCAGCAGGGCAGGGAACAGCTCCGGCAGCAGGGAAGGCAGGGCCTGCTTCATCAGCGCGCCATTGTTGGTCAGCACCGCCATCGGCAGCTGCAGGGCCTGCAACCGTTGCAGCACGGCAGCCTGTGGATGGCTGGCGGCCCGTCGCGCCGCGGTCCATGTAGCCACATCGACAGTCGTGCCCAGCAGCTCCCCCAATCGCGCCAGATAGGCCGGGCCATCCAGCGAGCCATTGTCATGCGCGGCTTCCAGCCCGCTGTCGTACAGCGCAGCCTGCACGGCCTGCGTTGGAACCTGCAGCGCCTGCGCAAGGTGCAGCACGCGCTGCGCGCGCTGGTACTGCACCAGCACGCCATCCACATCCAGCAGCAGCAGATCGATCCGCATCGGCCGAGCATGCCATCGTGGCCGATGTGCGGAAACCCTGGAGTGCTCGTGCGACAGACGGTCGCAGACACGGCTGCAGGTGCCTGCCTAGAATGGCGCTTGAACCTGCAGGAGACGCAACGATGAAGGCTTGGATGGTGGCAGTGGGACTGGGTGCGCTGATGCTGGCGCCGTCGGCGATGGCGCGGGTGTGTGCGGTGAGCATCGACAGCACCGACCAGATGAGCTTCAGCAGCCGCGAGATCAAGGTCGCCGCTGACTGCACCGCCGTGGACCTGACCCTGCGCCACACCGGCAAGCTGGCCGCCACTGCCATGGGCCACAACTGGGTGCTGACCCGCAGTGCCGATTACCAGCCGGTGGCGATGGCGGGCATGCGCATGACCCTGGCCGACAGCTACCTGCCGAAGGCCGACAAGCGCGTGCTGGCGCACACCAGGGTGATCGGTGGTGGTGAGACCACGCGCGTGCGCTTCTCCACCCAGGGCCTGCAGAAGGGCGGTGACTACACCTTCTTCTGCTCGTTCCCCGGCCACTTCGCGATGATGAAGGGCAAGTTCGTCTTCGGTTGAGCAGCCACGCATGGCGTGGCTCCACCAGTAGATCCACGCCATGCGTGGATGAAAAAAGGGGACGGAGGGGATTAAGTCGTTTGTGCACAAACGACTTAATCCCCTCCGTCCCCTTTTGGTGCCAACCAAGGTTGGCACCCACCAGAGCGGGCTCAGCCCTTGGCGGCTTTGAAGGCCACGCGTGCAGCGGCGAGGGTGGCCTCGATCACGGCATCGTCGTGCGCGCTGGACAGGAAGCCGGCCTCGTAGGCCGACGGCGCCAGGAACACGCCCTGGTCCAGCATCGCGTGGAAGAAGCGGTTGAACGCCGGGATGTCGCAGGCCGTGGCCTGCGCATAGGTCTCCACCTTTTCACTGGTGAAGAACAGGCCGAACATCGCGCCCACGCGGGTGGTGGTCACGGCCACGCCGGCATCGGCGGCGGCCGCTTCCAGGCCAGCGCACAGGCGCGCGGTGCGCTCGGCCAGGTCGGCGTGGAAACCCGGCTGCTGGATCAGTTCCAGCATCGCCAGGCCGGCAGACATCGCCACCGGGTTGCCGCTCAGCGTGCCGGCCTGGTAGATCGGGCCGGCCGGAGCGATCTGCTGCATCAGCTCGCGGCGACCGCCGTAGGCGCCCACCGGCATGCCGCCGCCAATGATCTTGCCGAAGGTGGTCAGGTCCGGGGTGATGCCATAGTGCGCCTGCGCGCCGCCAAGGGCAACGCGGAATCCGGTCATCACTTCGTCGAAGATCAGCAGCGCGCCATGCTTCGTGCACAGTTCACGCAGGTGCTGCAGATAACCGTCGCGCGGAGGAATGCAGTTGGCGTTGCCGACCACCGGTTCGATGATCAGGCCGGCGATGTCGCCACCCTGCTGCTCGAACAGCGCCGTGGCGGCCTCGAAGTCGTTGTAGGGCAGGGTCAGGGTCAGTTCGCTCAGGCCGGCCGGCACGCCCGGCGAGGTCGGCACGCCCAGGGTCAGCATGCCGCTGCCGGCCTTGACCAGGAACGAGTCACCATGGCCGTGGTAGCAGCCTTCAAACTTGACGATGCGGTTGCGACCGGTGGCGCCACGCGCCAGGCGGATCGCCGACAGCGTGGCTTCAGTGCCGGAGTTGACCATGCGCACCATCTCGCACGACGGCACCAGGCGGGTGATGGTTTCGGCCATGGTCACTTCGGCCGCGCACGGCGCACCGAACGACAGGCCGTTGTCGATCGCCTTCTTCACCGCCTGGCGCACCGCCGGGTGGTTGTGGCCGACGATCATCGGGCCCCAGGAACCGACGTAGTCGATGTAGCGGTTGCCGTCGACGTCGTACAGGTAGGCGCCGTCGGCGCGCTCGACGAAGAACGGCTCGCCGCCAACCGACTTGAACGCACGTACCGGCGAATTGACGCCGCCGGGCAGCAGCTGCTGGGCACGGGAGAACAGGGCGTGGGACTGGTCGTGGTTCATGGGGCTTTCCTGGGCGTTACGCGAACTGGGCGAGGTAGGCGCGCTGGGTTGCGACCGGGTCCGGTGCGGCATAGATACCGCTGACCACGGCCACCAGATCCGCGCCGGCGTCGATGATGGGACCGACATTGTCCGGCGTCAGGCCGCCGATCGCCACCCGCGGTACGCCCAGTGCGGCGCTTTGCCGCAGCAGGTCGGTGTGGGCGCGGCTGCTGGTGACCTTGGTGGTGGTCGGGAAGAACGCACCGAAGGCCACGTAGCTGGCGCCGGCCGCCACGGCCTTCTCGGCATTGGCCAGCTGGTCGTAGCAGGAGGCGCCGATGATGGCGTCGGCGCCGAGCAGGGCGCGCGCGCTGGGGATGTCACCGTCGGTGCCGCCCAGGTGCACGCCGGCCGCGCCCACCACATGGGCCAGCGCGGGGTCATCGTTGATGATCAGCGGTACGCCGTAATGCGCGCACAGCGCCTGCAGCGCGATCGCCTGCTCCTGCCGCAGCGCGTCGCTGGCGGTCTTGTTGCGGTACTGCAGCCAGGTGGCGCCTGCGGCCAGCAGCGGCGCGGTACGGGCCAGCAGGCGTGCGGTATCGGGCTCGTCCGGGGTGATCAGGTAGACGCCGCGGGGCGCCGGGGAAGCAGAAGTCATCGATGGCTACCGGTGCGTGGGCCGCGATGGGACAATGGCGGCCCGTGAATCCAGCCCTGATTATCCGATGAGCGACGCCACCCCCACCACCCTGCGAACCTGGATGTGCGTGGTCTGCGGCTTTCTTTACAGCGAAGCGGAAGGCTTGCCGGAAGAGGGCATCGCGCCCGGGACGCGCTGGGAGGACATTCCCGAGACATGGACCTGCCCGGATTGCGGGGTGACCAAGGCCGATTTCGAGATGGTCGAAGTCGATTGATGTGGGTGGGTGCGGACCGTTGGTCCGCACACCGGAGACCCTCAATGCAGCCGCGGCACCGGCCCGCCAAGGTCGATCAGCTTCTCGCGCAGCCACTGCGCATCGCTGGCCTCGGGATTGCGCTTCAGGTACTGCCCCAGGTCTTGGCGGGCACCGGCCAGGTACTCCAGCTGCAGGTACGCCAGGCCGCGGTCGCGCAGCGCGTCGTCCTGCTCGGGTGCCAGCTTCAGCAGGCGGTCGGCGCTGCGCGCGGCACGGTCCCACTCGCCGGCTTCGGCGTAGACGCCATGCAGGTTGCGCAGCATGCGCATGAGGATCGCGCGTGCCGGCGCCGGGTCGAGGATCTGCGCCAGCACCTGGTCGTCGGGCATCTGCCCGCCCAGGTGTGACTTGGCGCGTTCGCGCAGTTCGTCCACGTCCAGCGGGCGGCCACCGTTGAACGGGTCCATCACCAGCACGCCGTCGTCCACCGGCAGGCGCACCAGGAAGTGGCCGGGGAAGGACACGCCATCCAGCGGGATGCCCAGCCGCCGCGCGACTTCCATCTGCACCAGCGCCAACGAGATCGGGTTGCCCAGGCGCCGCTCGAACACCTGGTTGAGGTAGCTGTTGCGCGGGTCGTAATACTCGTCGTGGTCGCCGCTGTAGCCCAGCTCGTCGAACAGGTGGCGGTTGATTGCCGCCATCTTCAAGGGGCTGTTGTCGATGCTCTCAACTTCCGAGCGCAGGTGGTCGACATGGCTCTGGATCAGCGCGTCGTAGGTGGACGGCTGCAGATCGGGGTATTCATCGCGCGCGATCAGCAGCGCGGTCGGCAACAAGGGCAGCGCCTCGTCTTCGAGGTCGGCCAGTGCATCCCAGTCGGGGAGTGTGATCCGGTCCTGCATGCCCACAGACTGGCGGCAATTGCAGGCGGTTTCAAGCGGTGTCGCGTGAAAAAATCAGGGGTCAGATCCCTTTCGTGTGCGAAAGGGATCTGACCCCTGCAGGGTTGCCGGCCAGCGGCCGGCACTACCGTGGGTGCCGGGCGCGGCCCGGCCGCACCTTACTTTTCGATGCCCGGGCCGAAGGTCAGCGCGGTGCCGTCCTTCAGCTTGAGCTTCTCGGCCTGGCCTGCATTGAGCTCCAGCACGTACCGGGCCGGACCACCGCTGGGATACGGCGGGCACATGTCGCCGGCCGAGCACGGCGGAACGTCGCGCTGCTGGCTGACCAGCCTGCGCTCGCTGTCGAAGTACAGGATGTCCAGCGCGATCCTGGTGTTCTTCATCCAGTACGCCTGCATTTCCTCGCGGTCGTGGATGAACAGCATGCCGTGGTCGGCCGCCATCTGGTCGCGGAACATCAGACCGCGCGCGCGGGTTTCATCGTTGGTGGCCAGCTCGACCTGGTAGCGGGCGCCATCCAGTTCGACCCAGTGGCGGGCCGCATCGGTGGCGCAGCCGGCCAGGGCCAGCAGCGGGAGCATCAGCAGCGAACGCAACAGCGACATCGTCAGGATCCTTCGAAAGGGTCAGAGCACGACCGGCGGCTCGCCGCCGACAATCACCACATCGGCGCGGCGGCGCGCGAACAGGCCGACGCAGACCACGCCCGGCAGCTGGTTGAGCTCGCGCTCCAGCTTTTCCGGATCGGTGATCTGCAGGTTGTGGATGTCCAGGATCTGGTTGCCGTTGTCGGTGACCACGCCTTCGCGCCAGGTCGGCTGGCCGCCGGTCATGTCGCGGATCTGGCGGGCGACCAGGCTGCGTGCCATCGGGATCACTTCCACCGGCAGCGGGAATTTGCCCAGCACCGGCACCTGCTTGCTCGGGTCGACGATGCAGATGAAGCGCTCGCTGGCCTCGGCGATGATCTTCTCGCGGGTCAGCGCGGCGCCGCCGCCCTTGATCAGGCACTTGTTGGCGTCGCACTCATCGGCGCCGTCCACGTACAGCGACAGGTTGCCGCTGTGGTTCAGCTCGATCACCTCGATGCCGTGCTGCTTCAGGCGCGCGGTGCTCTGCTCGGAGCTGGACACGGCCCCCTTGATGCGGTGCTGGATGCGGGCCAGCGCGTCGATGAAATAGGCCACGGTGGAACCGGTGCCGACACCGACGATCATGCCGTCTTCAACGTACTCGATGGCTTTCTCGGCGGCCAGGCGCTTGGCTTCGGACATGGGAAGAACTCTCAGGCAGGGAATCAGGATTTCTTTTCCAGCGACAGCAGCAGCTTCCACTGCGCAGCGGTCACCGGGAACACCGACAGGCGGTTGCCCTTGGCAACCAGCGGGAAGCCTTCGCCGAGCTCATCAGCGTGCAGCTTGATCTCGTCCAGCGCGATCACCTGCGTGAGCTTGCGGTCGAAGGCCACGTCCACCAGCATCCAGCGCGGGTTCTCGCGCGTGCTCTTGGGATCGTGGTAGTCGGATGCCGGGTCGAACTGGGTGTCGTCCGGGTAGGCCGGGCTGGCCACGGTGGCCAGGCCAACGATGCCCGGCACCTTGGTATTGGAGTGGTAGAACAGGATGCCGTCACCCACCTGCATGCCATCGCGCATGAAATTGCGCGCCTGGTAGTTGCGCACCCCGTTCCAGGGTTCGACCTTGACCTTGGCCAGGTCATCGATGGAGAAGGCGTCCGGTTCGGACTTCATCAGCCAGTAGCGCTTGCGGGCGGTCATGCGTTCACGGGGGCAGCGGAGGGAAACAAGGTGCCGTCTTCGGTGCAGATCGCATCCACCGGCACGTCCCACGACGCCACCGGCAAGGACTCGACCTGCTGCACCGTGAACGCCGCACCGACCAGCCAGGGCGGCGCCGGCCGATCATGGCGGAAGGCGAAGCTGCGATCATACCAGCCGCCCCCCATGCCCAGCCGCCGGCACTGCGGGTCGAAGCCCACCAGCGGGGTCACCACCAGCGCCATCTGCGCCGGTTCCAGGGTGTCTTCCAGCGCCAGGTCCGGTTCGGGAATGCCGTAGCGGTTGCTGGTCAACGGCTGCCCCGGCCGCCACGGTGCGAAGCGCAGCACCTCGCCGGCCAGCACCGGCAGGCAGTAGGTGAGGCCTTCGGGCAGTTGCAGCTGCCAGCGGTGCAGGGCGATTTCGCCATCCAGCGCCCAGTAGCCGGCCACGGCGCCTTCGCGCGGGGCGAACGGCAGGGCGAGCAGGGCATCGGCAAGCGATTCGGCGGCGGCGATGCGCTCAGCGGCGGAAAGGTCGCGGCGGCGTTGCCGCAGGTCGTGGCGCAGGGCCTGGCGCGGGTCGGTCATGGCAGCGTGCGGCAAGGAACAGCCGTCATTGTGCCGCAAAGAACAAGGGCGACGCCCGAAGACGCCGCCCTTGCTGGAATATTGCATTCTCCGCAATGTCGATGCATGCGAAACGACCTTGAACCCGGGGGCTCAAGTGGGAACGCTGGAGAACCATCGGGCTTCCCGCTACAAGGCGGACCTGCACTCCCGGCGCTGTCGCGCTCCCGGTGTCGTTCTTAAGGGACAAGGCGAATGTTTGCACATGCCGTCGAGTACCGCAGAGAACGCGTGGTCATTATAGCCAGCGCGCAGAATCTGGATAGGCCGTTCGTCGGCAACAGTCCGTGCCAATTCAGAAAAGGGGACGGAGGGGATTAAGACGTTTCCAGCACGGAAGGGGCGAATGCGCCTTAATCCCCTCCGTCCCCTTTTACGGGGTGCCGTCGATCGCGCGGTCCAGGCGCCGGTTCAGGTCGGCCAGCGTCTGCTGCAGGGCCACCGCCTGGCGGGCATTCTCGTCGCGCAGCAGCTGCAGTTCGTGGGCCAGGTTCAACGCCGCCAGCACGGCGACGCGGTCGACCGCGGCCATGCGGTTGCTGCCGCGGATCTCGCGCATGCGCGCATCCAGCAGGCGCGCGGCGGCCATCAGGCTGTCGCGTTCATCGCCACCGACGCCCACGGTGTATTCACGATCGAGGATGCGGACACTGACCGGTTCGGCGCTCATGTGTGCTGCTCCAGGGATTTGAGGCGGCTGATCATCGCTTCCACCCGCGAACGCGCCTGTTCGTTCTTGGCCAGCAGCGTCGAGCGCTCGGCCACCAGCTGTTCCTGCTGGTGGCGCAGGCTGCGGTTCTCCTCGGCCAGGCGCTGGTTGCGTTCAAGCAACGCCTCCACGCGGGCGGCGAAGTCCTGCAGCTGGGCAAGGGGATCGGCGGGTTCCATGCGGGCACGATAGGCAAGCCGGGTAAGGGCGGTCAAGCGTTGTCGCAGCAAGGCTGGGCAGCTGCGGAGAGGATGCCGTCGGGTTGCTACACTACCGGGTCTCACGGGCGCGCGCGTGCGCGTCCCGGGTTTCCTTATCCGAACGAGCCGCACGATGACCGAACTTCCCTCCGTCGACGACGTTACCCGCGCCAGCCAGGAACTGGGCCTGGGCGCCACCGCTGCCGAGCTGCACGGCGCGCTGTGTGGCTGGCTGGCCGCCGGCGGCGCCCCTGGCAACGACTGGCCGGCGCGCGTGCTGGCCGACGACAACCTGCCGCCTGTGCCCGCCGACAGCGTGCTGGGGCAGCTGCTGCAGGTCACCATCAAGCAGCTGGAAGACCGCGACTTCGCTTTCGAACTGCTGCTGACCGACACCGACGACGTGTCCGCGCAGGCCGATGCCATGTTCAGCTGGACCCGCTCGTTCCTGGGCGGCTTCGGCCTGGGCAGCGGCGGCCGCCGCCCGACCCTGTCCGAAGAGGGCGAAGAAGCGCTGACCGACATGGCCAGCCTGGCGCGTGCCTCCAGCGAGGATTTCGAGGCCGGTGGTGACGATGACGACGAAGCCCTGTCGGAGATCGAGGAATTCATCCGGGTGGCGGTGCTGCTGCTGCACGGCGACGTGGTGCTGGCCTCGCGCCATCGGCAGCGCCTGAACTGATGGATATCAAGCAGCGCACCGGCATCGCGGCCGGCGAATACAAGCGTCGCCGCCGCCAGCTGATGGACATGGCCGGCGAGGACGCGATCCTGGTGCTGCCGGCCGCGGCCGAGAAGGTGCGCAGCCTCGATACCCATTATCCGTTCCGCCAGGATTCGGATTTCCAGTACCTGAGCGGCTTCCCGGAGCCGGAAGCGGTGCTGGTGCTGATCCCGGGCCGACGCCACGGCGAGGCCATCCTGTTCTGCCGCGAGCGTGATGCCGAGCGCGAGGCCTGGGACGGCAGCCGTGCCGGCCAGGAAGGGGCGGTGGCGCAGTACGGCATGGACGATGCCTACCCGATCGATGATCTGGACGACATCCTGCCGGGCCTGCTGGAAGGGCGCTCGCGCGTCTACTACCATTTCGGCCGCGATGCCGACTTCGACCTGAAGCTGATCGGCTGGGTCAACCGCGTGCGTTCGCAGGTGCGCCATGGTGCGCAACCGCCCCATGAGTTCCTCGAGCTGGGCCACCTGTTGCATGAGCAGCGCCTGTTCAAGTCCGGCGCGGAAGTTGCGTTGATGCACCACGCCGCGCAGATCAGCGTGCGGGCGCACCTGGCCGCGATGCATGCAGCGAAGGCGGGCATCCACGAATACGAACTGCAGGCCGAGCTGGAGCGTGTGTTCCGCGCCAATGATGCTGTGCCGGCGTACTGCAGCATCGTCGGCGCCGGCCGCAACGGCTGCATCCTGCATTACCGCGACAACAACGCGCGTTCGCGCGATGGCGAGCTGGTGCTGATCGATGCCGGTGCCGAATACCGCGGCTACGCCAGCGACATCACCCGCACCTTCCCGGTGAATGGCCGCTTCAGTGCCGAGCAGCGTGCGCTGCACGATCTGGTCGGCGACGCGCAGGCCGCTGCACTGGCCCAGGCCAGGCCGGGCGTGCCGTACGAGGCCGGTCACCTCGCCGCAGTGCAGACCCTGACCGAGGGCCTGCTGCGGTTGGGCCTGCTGAAGGGCACGCTGGAAAAGAACCTGTCCGAAGGCCTGTACCAGCGCTTCTACCGGCACAAGACCGGGCACTGGATCGGCATGGATGTGCACGACGTGGGCGATTACCGCCTGGCGGGCGACTCACGCCTGCTGGAGCCAGGCATGGCGTTCACCATCGAGCCGGGGGTGTATGTCGGCGTGGATGACACGACGGTGGAACCGCGCTGGCGCGGTATCGGGATCCGTACCGAGGATGACGTGCTGATCACCGATGACGGGCATCGTGTGCTGACCGAAGGCCTGGCGCGCAGCGCCGACGAGATCGAAGCGGTGATGGCGGGGTAAGGGGTTTCGGCAGGGCTTGCAGCCCTGCACCTGCTCAATGCAGCGGCAACGGCGAAAGCAAGAGCGGCATTCCGTGGGATGGCGGGGTGGTGTGGGTGGTCAGGACACGCCGTAAACCCATCCATGGGGGCTCGATGGCGCCATCCATGGCGCCAACGGTCCTGCCCACCCACACCGCCCCACCTCTGACAGGCTCCTGCGGCTGTTGGTGGGTGCCGACCATTGGTCGGCACATCTGTCAGATATCGAATGAATCATCCACGCATGGCGTGGATCTGCTGGTCACTGCGGCCGTTGGTACGCGCGGCTGTTGGTAGGTGTCGACCTTGGTCGACACAGAGCGAGCGCAGCGAGCGACCCGCTTTTGATTTTCATTTTCTTTTCCGTGGTTGGACGCGCACGGAACCTGTCAGAGGTGGGGCGGGATGGGTTCGCGGGGGTGTCCGCGGCATGGATGCCGCGGCCAAGCCCCCATGGACGGGTTCACGGCGTCCCCCGCGAATCCATCCCGCCCCACCAAGCGCAGCTTTTGATTCAACGGCCAACCACGAGGGGCTCAGCCGTTCGCCGCAGCAAACTCCGGTCGGGTAAGGTTGTCAGCCTCGCCCTCGGTGCACAGCACTTCGTCTTCGATGCGGATGCCGCCATACGGGCGGAAGAAGTCCACGCGGTCCCAGTTGATCGCATCGCCATGTCCGGCGTCCTTCACTTCGTTCAACAGCATGTCGATGAAGTACAGGCCCGGTTCGATGGTCACCACCATGCCCGGTTCCAGCACGCGGGTCAGGCGCAGGTAGGGATGACCGGCCGGGCGCTCGATGCGGCCACCTTCGTCGCTGGCGGCGAAGCCGGCCACGTCATGCACCTGCAGGCCGATCAGGTGGCCGATGCCGTGCGGGAAGAACGCGGCGCTGACGCCGGTTTCCAGCGCGGTCTGCGGCGAGACCTTGATCACGCCGAAGTCCTTCAGCACGCCCATCAGCGAAAGATGCGCGTCCACGTGCAGCTGCTTGTAGTCGAAGCCCGGGCGCACTGCTGCGCACATCTGCTGCTGGGCGGCGTCGACGGCGGCGATCATCGCGGCGAATTCGTCGTGGCCGTGCGCGGCGTACGTGCGGGTGATGTCGCTGGCGTAGCCGTGCGCGCTGGCGCCGGCATCGATCAGGAAACTGCGCAGCGGCTGCGGTGCCTTGCGGCCCAGCTCGGTGTAATGCAGCACGGCGGCATGTTCGTTCAGCGCCACGATGTTGCCGTAGGGCAACTCGTTGGCATCCTGGCCGACGGCCTGGCAGTACGCCATGTGGATGCTGAATTCGTCGGCGCCATTGCGGAACGCGGCTTCGGCGGCACGGTGGCCACGCACGCCCAGCACCTGCGCCTGGCGCATCAGCGCGATCTCATACGGCGTCTTGCTGCCGCGGTGCCATTCCAGGTAATTCACCACCGGCGCCGGGTTGTTCGGCACGAAGGCACCCAGCGCGCTCTGCGGCTCGCCCAGGATCGCGCAGCGCGCCGGATCGGCCGGCAGCAGGGCCAGCGCCTCGTCGGGCGTGCGGATGATGTGGATATCGAAATGCTCCACCCACCAGCCGCTGGGCGCGTCCGGCACCACGTGCCAGTAGTCGAAGGGCTGGTGGAAGATCACCGCCGGGCGCTTGCCCGGGGTGAACACGATCCAGCTGTTGGGCACGCGGGTGAGCGGCAGCCACGCCTTGAACTGAGGATTTACCGCGTACGGGTAGTCGCGATCATCGAACACCTGGTAGTGAAGGGTGCCGCTGGGCACCACCAGGTGGTCGAAGCCGCCGCGGGCCAGCGCCTGTTCGGCGCGTCGGCACAGCACGGCCAGGTGGTCGGAATACAGGGCGCCGGGGTCTTGCTGGATCATTGCGGTGGCTCGACACGGAAAACGGCCCTAGATTCTGCCGCATACCGCAGAAAACCGCTGTGCCGGAACCGGCACTCAGGCCGTCGAAACCGGTCCCTCGTCGCTGTCCTCACCCACCCACTGCCGCAGCAGCTGCCGATGTTCGCGCGACAGGGTAAGGAAGCGGAAGCCGGTCCAGCTCTGCCCGGGCGCGTGCGCAGGCTCGCTCCACAGCAGATGCACGCCCACGTCGATGGCCTCCTGGCGGCCGTCGCCCATCGGCAACGGGAAACGCAGCTGGTACAGCGCGTCCTCGCGCAATGGCGTGCTGGCCAGCATCAGCATGCCGGTTTCGGACACGTTGCCAAGGCGACCCACCACGCAGTCGCGCATCTGGTCGGTGACCGGTACCAGGTCCGAGACCTGGCGGCGTGGCGCCCGACGGGTGTCCTGGGGCGGTTGGGTGTTCATGCGGATGTCTCCCCGGCGTGGCCGTCGGCCAGTGCACGCAGTGCGTCGAGGCTGGCCTGCCAGGCGCGATCAACCAGCCGCCCCTTGTCTTCGGTGACCAGCTGCGCGCGGCCCGCGCTGAGCTGCCGGGCCAGCGTATCCAGGTCGGTATCGGCGATCTTCTGTCCGCGCGGATTGACGAACAGGGCATGGCCGGTCAGCAGGCTGTACCAGGACAGGCGCTGGCGGCGCAGCGTGCCATCGCCATTGTCGATGTCGAACCAGCTGCCGAACGGCAGCGCGGACAACTGCTGGTAAGCGGCTTCCTCGGCGGCGTTGCGCGGGCTGGATGGTGCTGTGGTGGTGGGCCCGGCCTGTTCCCCCAGCCGTG
>NZ_RAVT01000035.1 GCF_013464915.1 Stenotrophomonas maltophilia | reverse complement strand
CCTTCAGGCGCGCGCTGAGTTCGGTACGCGAGGTGCTGTCATCCTCGCCGCCGGGTGTCGCCAGCCTGCGCGCGACCGCGGCGGCTTCCTCGGCGTGGTAGCCCACCTGTACCAGCGCGGCTTCCACGTCGCCGGCCAGTGCCGCATCGGTACCACCGGGGGCGTCCACAGCCTGCGCGGTCACCGCTGCAATGCGCTGGGTCTGTTGCAGGCGTTCCTGCCATTGCGGTGAATCATCGCCGTGGCGCAGGCGGGTCAGGGTGAGGGCATCGGCCCAGGCCTGGCGCAGCAGCGTCTGCACGAAGCGCGGCGGTGCCTGCGCATCACAGCACTGGTCGATCTGTGCATTGGCCTGGCGCCGGGCCAGTTCCAGGCGTTCCTTGCCGCGCGCGGCTTCGACGTGGCGGCGTTCGGCCAGCTCGGCGCGATGAACCGCCGCACGCTGGTGCTGTTGCACGTCCTCGCTGGCGGTGGCGAAGGCTTCCGGGGTACGGACATCCTGGCCCAGCAGGCCCTGCACGCTCTGCGCCATGCGCTGCAGCAGCTGCGGATCGACATCATCATCGCCCAGCCAGCTGGCGCCGGCTTCGGCGACCTGGTTGAGCAGTTCGCGGGCGGGGTGCTCGTCACGCACGAAGAAGCCGGGGTCGGCCATGGCGGCGCGCGCCAGTGGCACCTGCAGGCGCGCCAGCAGGGCTGCCGGCACCGGGTCAGGGCGTTGCTGCTGCTGCACCTGCTGCATCAGCAGGCGCAGCAGGTCGAGGTTGTCACGGTCATGGCTGCCGAGCTGCGCCTGTGCGCCATGTTCGCTGCGGAGCTGGGCGACAACGGCCGCCTGCAGATCGGCAACGCCGGTGGCGGCGCTGGACTGGGCCTGCAGTCGCGCGAGTACGGCATCCACGGCGGCGCTGGGCACGGCGACGCTCTGCGCGGGCGCTGCGCCGGCCTGCCGGGCCTGCTGCAGCAGTTCATGCAAGGCGCTGCCGGCGGAGGTGGTCAGCCCGGGGATGGCCGAGCCGACGGTACCACTGTCGCTGACCGCATCCTGCAGCAGGTTCGACCACGAGCCGGAGGGGGCCGGCCCGTTCCAGCCGGTCAGCGGCGCTGCGGCACGTTTGGCGGGCTGCGTCGCGCGGCCACCACCCACCGACTGGGTGATGATGCGCCGCGTGCTCGCCGAGCGTGCCAGGTAAGGGGTGTAGACCAGCCCGGGCAGGACGCCCTGCTGGGACAGCAGGGCGTTGGCGCGGTCGAGTACATCGCCCAGGCGCTCCAGTACCTGGCGTTCGAAGCTGCGGTACAGCGCCAGCTGCACTTCGGTGCTGAGACCGTCCTGTTCGGCCAGCCTGCGCACCATTGCACACAAGGCCTGCGGTGCAAGGGGCAGGGCGTCGGTCTCGAATGCCGGCGCAGCGGCGAGTACGCCCAACCGCTGGCCCAGCAGGTTCAGCGAGTTGGTTGAACGCAGGGTTTCGCGCCGCACCATCTCGGTCAGCAGCAGATCGCGGTCGACATCGTGTTCGGCGACCAGGGACAGGCCCAGCATGCCGGGCAGCGGTGGTGGCGTGGAAAGCGCCGGCGCCGCCGCCGCAGGGTCACGCAGGCGTGCCAGGGATTCGGCGACTGCGTCGAGCATGCGATCAGGGAAATGACCGGCGAAGGCATGCAGCTGGCCGCGCTGGGCCATCAGGTCCGCCTGCTGCATGGGATTGCGCGCGCGATCCGCGTCGTGCAGCAGCGCTTGTTCCAGCGCTTCAACGGTAAGGATCAGGGGCGCGGCCAGGGTCTGCCGGCAGAGGCCGATCAACGCGCCCAGCAGTTCGCGTACCCGCGGCGGCAGGTCGGCCGCAGCCAGGCGTGCTTTGTCGGCAGGGGTTGTGGAGAAGACAGCTGACATCTGCGAGCGGTACCCGGATTCCCGCGGATCGATCTGGTGAATCTACCGTGTCGGCCGATGTCGGCGCTACTTTAGGCTGAACGTGTCTCTCGTTCGCTGGGCGGGGCCGACGGATGAACGTAGTGCCGGCCGCTGGCCGGCAGCGCTGTCTTMATCGGATTGCCGGCCHGCGGCCGGCACCACCCCTTGCGGCGGAAGGCTTATTCCTCCAGGAACAGGCTCACCACATCGTTGGTGAAGCGGCGGCCCAGTTCGGTCGGCTGCACATGGCCATCCGCCAGCTGCAGCCAGCCGCGCTGGACGGCCTCGGCCAGTGGTGCGTCCAGCACGCTGCGCGGCAGCCCGGTACGCGATTCGAAATCGCGCAGGCTGAAACCTTCGTGCAGGCGCAGCAGGTTCAGCATGTACTCGAACGGCAGGCGCTCCGGCGCGATCACATCGTCGCCACCGAACGAGGCCGGGGTACCCGCGCTGTCCAGGTAGGCCTGCGGGTGCTTCAGTTTCCAGCGCCGCAGCACGTGTTCCTCTGCACCGGAACTGATCTTGCCGTGCGCACCGGCACCAATGCCCAGGTAATCGCCGAAACGCCAGTAGTTCAGGTTGTGCGCGCTCTGCCGGCCGGGGCGGGCGTAGGCGCTGACTTCGTACTGGCCGTAGCCGGCCTGCGCGAGCAGCGCCTGGCAGTGTTCCTGCATGTCCCAGGCGTTGTCTTCATCGGGAATGCCCTGCGGCGGCCGCGCGAAGAACACCGTGTTCGGTTCCAGGGTCAGCTGGTAATGCGAGATGTGCGCCGGCTGCAGCGCGAAGGCGCGCTCCAGGTCGGCCTCGGCACCGGCCACGGTCTGTTCCGGCAGCGCGTACATCAGGTCGATGTTGAAGTTGTCGTAGCCCGCGTCCTGCGCCATCTTCACCGCGCGCTCGGCTTCGCCACTGTCGTGGATGCGGCCCAGGCGCTTGAGCATGGCATCGTCGAAACTCTGGATGCCGAAGCTGAGGCGGTTCACGCCGGCCGCGCGGTAGCGGTCGAAACGGCCATGCTCGGCCGTGCCCGGGTTGGTTTCCAGGGTGATTTCGGCATTGGGCGCGAAGCGCAGGCGCGCGCTGGCCTGCTGCAGGAAGCGGTCGATCCCCTCCGGCGGGAACAGGCTGGGGGTGCCGCCACCGAAGAACACGCTGTGCACCACCCGGCCCCAGACCAGCGGAAGGTCCTGGTCCAGGTCGCGCAGCAGTGCATCGATGTAGGCATCGAACGGCAGCTCGCCCTTGGCCTGGTGCGAATTGAAATCGCAGTACGGGCATTTGCGCACGCACCATGGCAGGTGCACGTACAGCGACAGCGGCGGCGGCACCAGTTGCGGCGCGCTGTCGTGGTCAGCGGAGCAGGCTTCGCCGGGCAGGTGGTTGCAGTGGTCGTGGGCGTGCGGCATGGGCTTCTTCGGTAGTGCCGGCCGCTGGCCGGCTTCCCTGGTTCGATCGGGTGGCGTCAGTACAGCGTCGCCAGCTGCTGCTTGAGCTGCTGCAGGGCAAGGGCACGGTGGCTGATGGCGTTCTTCAGTGCCGGCTCCATCTCCGCGGCGGTCAGGCCGTGGGTGGTGTCCAGGAACACCGGGTTGTAGCCGAAACCATTCGTGCCGCGCAGTTCACGGATGATCTGGCCCTCCCAACGGCCTTCGCAGATCAGCGGCTGCGGGTCGGTGGCGTGGCGCAGCAGCACGATCACGGCATAGAAGCGGGCGCTGCGCTGGCCGTCGGGAACATCGGCCATCGCGTCCAGCAGCTTGGCGTTGTTGGCCGCCGCGTTGGTCGGGTGGCCGGCATAGCGCGCGCTGTACAGGCCCGGCGCACCGCCGAGGGCATCGACGATCAGGCCCGAATCATCGGCCAGCGCCGGCAGGCCGGTCGCTTCGCAGGCCGCGCGTGCCTTCAGCAGCGCGTTCTCGACGAAGGTCAGGCCGGTTTCTTCCACATCGCCTAGGCCCAGTTCGGCGGCCGAGGTGATCTGCAGCGGCAGGTCGGCGAGGATCTCCTGCATCTCCACCAGCTTGCCGGCGTTGTGGCTGGCCAGTACCAGTTTCTTCATTGACGGGGCTCCAGCAGGTCCCAGGTGTTGCCATACAGATCGCGGAACACCGCGACCGTTGCATAGGGTTCTTCGCGCGGCGCTTCCAGGAACTCGACGCCGGCGGCCAGCATCGCCGCGTGGTCGCGGTGGAAGTCGTCGGTGTTGAGGAAAAAGGCGACGCGGCCGCCGGTCTGGTTGCCGATGCGGCTGCGCTGCGCGTCGTCGCTGGCGCGCGCCAGCAGCAGGGCAGCGGCACTGCCGTCGGTCGGCCCGACCACGACCCAGCGCTTGTGGCCCTGGTCGACGTCTTCCAGCAGCGCGAAGCCGAGCTTGCCGGTGTACCAGGCGATGGCTTCGTCATAGTCGGCCACCACGAGGGTGGTCAGCGCGATCCGGCGGTTCATGCCGACAGCGCCGCCTGCTGTGCAGCCAGCAGCTCGCCCACGCCCTTTTCGGCCAGGCCCAGCAGCGCGTCCAGCTCATCGCGACGGAAGGCATGGCCTTCGGCGGTGCCCTGCAGCTCGATGAAGCCGCCGCCGTCATTCATGACCACGTTCATGTCGGTGTCGCAGTCGCTGTCTTCGGCGTAATCCAGGTCCAGCACCGGGGTGCCGCGGTACACGCCCACCGACACCGCCGCCACCGCGCCCAGGATCGGGTTGCGCTTGATGTCGCCGCGCTTCATCAGCACGTTCACCGCATCGACCAGGGCCACGTAGGCGCCGGTGATGGCGGCGGTGCGGGTGCCACCGTCGGCCTGCAGCACATCGCAGTCGAGGGTGATGGTGCGCTCGCCCAGCGCGTTGCGGTCCACGCAGGCGCGCAGGCTGCGGCCGATCAGGCGCTGGATCTCCAGCGTACGGCCACCCTGCTTGCCACGGGCCGCTTCACGGTCGCTGCGGGTGTGGGTGGCGCGCGGCAGCATGCCGTACTCGGCGGTGACCCAGCCCTCACCCTTGCCGCGCAGGAAGCCCGGCACGCGGTTCTCGACGCTGGCGGTGCACAGCACACGGGTTTCACCGAAGCACACCAGCACCGAACCTTCGGCGTGGCGGGTGAAGCCGCGTTGGATGACGACCGGGCGGAGCTGGTCGGGCTGGCGGCCGCTGGGGCGGGAATCGGACATGGTGCGGGTTCCGTAATGGCGAGGGAGTACGCCGCCACGCCCGCGGCCTTCACGGGGCGGGCAAGGGGGCTCTGGTGAGGGCGCTAGGGTACCATTCCCCCTTTGCACGCACCGGACACAATCCATGATTCGAAGCATGACCGCCTACGCCGGCGGCGAGCGGGTCACCCCGTGGGGCACGCTGGGCTGCGAGCTGCGCTCGGTCAACCACCGCTTCCTGGAGGTCGGCACCCGCCTGCCCGAGGAACTGCGGGCGCTCGAGCCGCAGCTGCGCGAGCGTATCGCCGCACGCCTGAGCCGCGGCAAGCTGGATCTGGTGATGCGCCTGCGCGCGCCGGAAGCGGCCGCCAACCTGCAGGTGGACGAGGCCCTGCTGGGTCAGCTGGGCCGCCTGGCGCACCGCCTGACCTCCGATTTCCCCAACCTGCAGGTCAGCTTCACCGACCTGCTGCAGCTGCCGGGCGTGACCCGTGGCGAGGCCACTGATGCCGCCGCCCTGCAGGTCGAGGCACTGGCCCTGCTGGACCAGGTGCTGGACGGCTTCGTCGAGGCCCGTGAGCGCGAAGGCGGCAAGTTGTCTGCGGCCATCAGCGAGCGCGTGGACGGCATCGAACGCATCGCCACCGAAGTGCGCACCTTGATTCCGGCCATTCGCGACGGCCAGCGCGCCAAGCTGGCCGCCCGCCTGGCCGACCTGCCGCACCCGGTCGACCCGGGTCGTGCCGAGCAGGAGCTGGTGCTGTGGCTGCAGAAGCTGGACGTGGATGAAGAACTGGACCGGCTGGGCAGCCACATCGTCGAGATCCGCCGCGTGCTCAAGCAGCGCGAGCCGGTCGGCCGCCGCCTGGACTTCCTGCTGCAGGAGTTCAACCGCGAAGCCAATACGCTGGGGTCGAAGTCGGTGGACAGCCGCACGTCCAATGCCGCGGTGGAGCTGAAGGTGCTGATCGACCAGATCCGCGAACAGGTGCAGAACATCGAGTGATGTTGGATCCAGCGATACAGCAGGGGCGCCTTCGGGCGCCCTTGTCGTTTCAGCGCATCAGCGCACGCTGATGCCCGGTGTTCCAGCGCTCAAGCCGCCGATCACGACTGCCTGGCCGAACCCCGCATCGTGGAAGCAGGCCAGCACCGCATCCACCGCCTCCGGGGCACAGGACACCAGCAGGCCGCCGCTGGTCTGCGGGTCGGTCAGCAGTGGCTGCCAGTGGGCGGCCAAGCCCTCGGCGAAGCGCACCTCGGCGCCATACGAGGCCCAGTTGCGGTTGGAGGCGCCGGTCACGCAGCCACGCTGCAGCAGGTCCAGGGTCTGCGGCAGCAGCGGCACCCGTGCACTGTCCACTTCGGCGGCGACACCACTGGCGCGGCACACTTCCAGCAGGTGGCCGAGCAGGCCGAAGCCGGTGACGTCGGTCATGGCATGCACGCCGTCCAGCGCGGCCAGCGGAATGCCCACGGTGTTCAGGCGGGTGGTCGACTCGATCATCTGCCGGTAGCCGTCGGCGTCCAGCACTTCTTTTTTCAGTGCCGACGAATACACGCCCACGCCCAACGGCTTGCCCAGCACCAGCACATCGCCGGCGCGGGCATCGGCATTGCGCTTGAGGCGTTGCGGATCGAGCACGCCGATCGCGGCCAGCCCATAGATGGGTTCCACCGAATCGATGCTGTGGCCACCAGCGACCACGATGCCTGCGTCGGCGCAGGCGCGTTCACCGCCCTGCAGGATGCCGCGGATGGTGTCCTGCGCCAGGGTGTTGATCGGCATGCCGACGATGGCCAGCGCGAACAATGGCCGCGCGCCCATCGCGTACAGGTCCGACAGCGCATTGGTGGCGGCGATGCGGCCGAAGTCGAACGGGTCGTCGACAATCGGCATGAAGAAATCGGTGGTGGCGACGATCGCCTGGCGGTCATCAAGGCGGTACACCGCTGCGTCGTCGCTGGTCTCGCGGCCGACCAGCAGTTCAGCCGGTGCCGGAAGCGCTGGCACGCCACGCAGCAGTTCGGACAGTACGCCCGGCGCGATCTTGCAGCCGCAGCCGCCGCCATGCGCCAGCGAGGTCAGTCGTTGCGGGGCATCGGCCGTTGAAGGGGCGGGGGACTGCGCGTACGTGGCCATGCCGACATCTCCTGCGGAAACACGAATGGCGGAAGGCAGCAGGAGTCGAACCTACCAGGGAACGATCGACGCCCCCTACTGGGTTTGAAGCCCAGCCGCATGCCCGGATGCGCATGCCTTCCGAAAGTGCCGCGGTACCGGTCGACTCAGTCGCGGGCTGCGTTCCATTGCAGATCGCCACGCGGCCGATGCTGGTCACCGACGCGTCGAGTGTAGCCAACGCGATTGAAGAACTCCAAGATCTGGATGCTGCGCTTGCGGCCCAGGCCGATGGCATCGCGGAAGGCTGCCGCATCCACCGTGCCGCTGGCCTGTGACAGCTGCGCGACGATCGCGGCCAGCTCGGCAATGCGGGTTGGCGCATAGAACAGGTCCGGTACCACCTGGAACAGTTCACCACGTGCGGCGGCGCGACGCAGGACGGCGCGGACCTCGTCTTCGGCCAGTCCGGCGTCGGCGGCCAGGGGGCGCACCCACGGTGGATCGAAGCCACCGGCGTGCAGTTGCGGCAGCACGCGTTCCAGCAGAAGGCGTTCGCGTTCCGGTGGCGCATGGTCATGGCCGGGCAGGCGCCACCACGCGCCCACGCGCTGCAGCGTGCCATCGGCCAGCAGGTCCTGCAGCAGCGCATTCCAGAGGCTCGCTGCAAGCGAGGGCAGCGTACTGCGCTGCAGGCGCCCGCTGTCGACGCCGGGTTCGTCCGGGCGTCGCCCATGCCATCCACGCAGCGAGGTGATCACCTGCTCGCGCAATGCCTGCCAGTGCGAGGCGAGGATGATCACGGTGTCTTCGCGGGTGGCAATACGCTGCGCGTCTGCAGGCAGATTGATCTGGTCGGCGGCGCGCCGGCAATAGCGCTGCAGCGCGGCCATGGCAATGCCGAAGGGCGCCTGCTGCAACAGTGGACCGATTCCCGCACCCTCGGCCAGTTGCTCCAGTGCTCCCAGCCATGCGAGCCGTGCAGGACTGCGCCGACGCCGCTGTGGCGGGTCCGGATCGAGCACGATGCCACCGCCCAGCGTACGGGATGCCGCCGAATCCCGGGCAATGAAACGATCGCCGCACATCGCGCAGACCGGCGCGTCGAACACCAGCTGCACGAGCTGGCCATTGCCGAGGTCATGGTCTTCCAGCAGCACCACATGGGCCTGCCGGTGCATCGTGCCCCAGTGGATGTGCAGCGGCACCCGGTCGCGCAGTGGTGGTGCCAGCGCGGAAAGCCGCAGGCGCACATCAACGCGGGTGGTGGCCAGCAGTGCGCGCGGGTCGGCGATCCAGTCGCCGCGGTGGATGTCGTCGCGGGCGATGGCGGCCAGGTTCAGCGCGCAGCGTTGCCCTGCCATTGCGTGGTCACTGGCCTGGTTCTGCGCGTGGATGCTTCGCACGCGCACGTCGGTGGCGGGCGGCATCAGCTGCAGATGCTCGCCAACAGTGGCGATACCGCCGTGCACCGCGCCGGTCACCAGCGTGCCGTGCCCGGCCAGCGAGAACACGCGGTCCACCGGCATGCGGAACAGCTCGCCGCGCAGCCTGGCTTGCCGCGCGCTGGCATCGCCTGCGGCCCAGGCATGCAGGTGGGCACGCAGCGCGTTGATGCCAGCATCGCCGGGTACGGTGCTGTTGCAGGTGAACACAGGGGAATCCTGCAGCGGCGTGCCGGCCAGCAGGGCCGCGATCTCGATCTCGACCCGGGCCAGGCGCGCGGCATCCACGCGGTCGATCTTGGTCAGGGCCACAGCGCCACGGTCCACGCCCAGCAGCTGCAGGATCGCCAGATGCTCGCGGGTCTGCGGCATCACGCCGTCGTCGGCGGCGATCACCAGCAGGGCAACATCGATGCCGGTCGCACCGGCCACCATCGTATGCACGAAGCGCTCGTGGCCGGGCACGTCAACGAAGCCCAGCGTGGTTGCGGGGTCTTCGCCGTCCGCGGCTTCCACCGGAACATAGGCATAGCCCAGCTCGATGGAAATGCCGCGCGTACGCTCTTCCTGCAGGCGATCGGTTTCGATGCCGGTCAGTGCCAGCACCAGGCGTGTCTTGCCATGGTCGATATGCCCGGCGGTGCCGACGATCATGCCTGCAGCGCGCTCCATTGGGCCAGGAAGACGGCTTCGTCGGCCGGTTCCAGGCAGCGCAGGTCCAGCCACAGCGCGTCATCGGCAATGCGGCCCAGCACGGGTCGCGGCAGCTGACGCAAGCGCTTGGCCAGGCGATCCAGTCCGCCACGGCGCGCGCTGGTAATGCGCAGTCCGGCGCTGGCCAGCTGGGCCTGTGGCTGGGCGCCGCTGCCGATCTGGCTGTGCATCGCTACGCATTCGACGCTGTAGTCTGCAGCCAGTCCGGCGCGCACCGGCTGCAGCAGGCGCTGCGCCTGCGCAGAAACATCGTCGTGCGTGCGTGACAGGGTGCGCAGGGTCGGCAGCCGCTGTGCCAGCAGCTCCGGTTCGCGGTACAGGGCCAGCACCGCTTCCAGCGCGGCCAGGCCCATCTTGTCCATGCGCAGTGCCCGCTTGAGCGGGTTGCGGTTGATCCGCGCAATCAGGTCCGCACGGCCGGCGATGATGCCGGCCTGGGGCCCGCCCAGCAGCTTGTCGCCGCTGAACGAAACCAGATCGGCGCCAGCCGCCAGCGTTTCCTGCACGGTGGGTTCGTGCGGCAGGCCGAACGTGGACAGATCGCACAGGCTGCCACTGCCCAGGTCCACGACCAGCGGCAGGCCATGCTCGTGCGCGACGCCCGCCATCGTCGCAGTGTCAACTTTGGCAGTGAAGCCCGTGATCGCGTAGTTGCTGGCATGCACCTCCATCAGCAGCGCGGTGCGCGCGCTGATGGCATTGGCGAAGTCGGCCGGGTGGGTGCGGTTGGTGGTGCCTACTTCCAGCAGCCGCGCGCCGGCGCTGCGCATCACATCGGGAATGCGGAAGGCACCGCCGATCTCCACCAGTTCGCCGCGCGACACCACCACTTCGCGGCGATTGGCCAGGCTGTTGAGCAGCAGCAGGACCGCAGCTGCATTGTTGTTGACCACGGTGGCGGCTTCGGCGCCGGTCAGCTCGCAGACCAGCGCCTGCACCCGCGTATCGCGGTCGCCGCGACGACCACGGGAGATGTCGAATTCCAGATCGACCGGCGCGGCCATCACGCGGGTCACCGCCTGTACCGCGGCCTCGGGCAACAGGGCACGCCCGAGGTTGGTGTGCAGCACGGTGCCGGTCAGGTTGAACATCGGCTGCAGGTCCAGGCGCGCGTCGGCGGCAAGCCGGGCATCGAGTGCCGCGACCAGCGCCGGGCCGTCGATGGCACGCTGCAACTGTTCGGCTGAAAGCTGCGTGGCGGTGATGCGTTCGCGCAGTTCCTGCAGGTGCGAACGCAGCAGCTGGGTGATGCGGCTGCGGCCGTGGCCTTCGATCAGCGCCGCCAGTGCAGGCAGGCGCAGCAAGCGGTCCAGCGAGGGCAGGGCGGCGGCCGATGCCGGGGCGGGGGACATGGCAGCCATCGGTCAGTCGCCGTCGGATTGCCACAGCAGCGGATTCTGGCTGGCGCGCGCATAGCCTTCCTCGGCCAGCAGCAGATCCAGCGCCAGCGTGCCGAGGTCATCAGCCACCGGCTCCAGTGACGGGTTCTTCTCCAGATACAGGATCTTGCGATAGCTGTGGCAGTGGTCGCAGGTTTCGGCGCGCACCGCACTTTCGCGCACCGCCTCGCCGCTGTCGCCGTCCACCTCGGCCAGGGCGCGATACGCAATGTCCTTGCCCGCGGCACCGCACTGGCTGCACTGCACGCGTACGTAGTGCCACTGGCAGGCGCACAGCGAGCACGACAGGTAGCGATAGGAGGCGTAGGGCGGACGCGCCTGCACCATGCTGGCCACCGGCAACGTGCCACACAGCGGGCACAGCCCAGGTGCATCCGCCAGCGGCCTGAGGTCGGTGGGGCGGAAGCTGGCCGCGAGCACCGCCCAGTAGACCTGCAGTGCGTTCATCACCAGCAGCGCCGCAACCGCGTCCACCGATGGCGCGTCATCACGCTCCAGCACGGCATGCGCCTGCGCATCCAGCCACGCGTCATCGGCAGCGGCCACGCGCTGCAGTTCCAGTCGGGTTTCCGCCGGCAGCCCGGCTTCGTCGGCACAGTGCTGGCACAGCGTGCGCAGCCAGTTGCGCCAGCAGCCATCGAGTTGCAGGGTATTGGCCGGCCGCAATGGCATGCCGGCACCGGCTGCCGCACTCGATTGCTGCGCGCGCGCCTGCGCTTGCAGCGCCTCGCACTGCTGCGGTGTCAGCTCGTCGAGCACTGCCTGCTGTGCATCGGCCAACGCCGCCAGCAGCTGCAGGTAGCCGCCGATGGCGCTGTGCGCGGCCAGGCTGCGCAGGCGCGTCGCGCGCTCGGCGAACAGGGAAGTGACATTGGGCAGGATGATGCGCGGGACATCGCGCGAGGCGAGCGTCTCGATCTCACCGGGTTCAAGGATGCGTTGCGCCATGCAGGGCCAGCCGGAAGAACCAGCCTCCATCCTCGCCGTTGTCGGCGCTGGCGTCCAGCGTGTTGCCGGCCGTTTGAAATGGTTGGGGTCAGATCCGTTTTCCATAGGAAAACGGATCTGACCCCATCGGTTGTTGCCGTGTTCATCGTGTCGACCAAGGTCGACACCCACCAACAGCAGCGGAAAACTGTCGAGGGCGGGGCACTGTGGGTTTGCGGGGTGTCCGCGGCATGGATGCCGCGGCCAAGCCCCCAGGGATGGCTTCACGGCGTCCCCGCAAATCCACAATGCCCCGCCATCCCACGTACAGCCAGCTTTTGACGTTGATGTTGATGTTGACGTTGATTCTGCGGGTGCAGGGCCGCAGGCCCTGCCGTTAACCCTGTTCCCGACGCCCGCGCAGGATGTCCCGGAACCATTGCCGGTGATGCTTGTACGCCCACCCGTAGGTCACCTTGCCCTGGGTCATCGCCCGCACCGACCCCTTGATCCAGATCGCCGCATAGATGTGCACCACGATCGCGCAGATCAGCACCCAGCCGAACAGCGCATGGGCAAGCACCGAGAAGCGGATCACCCCGATCGGGAAGAAATGACTGAAATACTGCCGCCAGATCACGAAGCCGGTCAGCAGCAGCGCCGACAGACAACCGATGATGGCCCAGAACAGCAGTTTCTGGCCGGCATTGAAACGGCCCACTGGCGGCAGCTTCTCGTCCTCGTTGCGCAGCACATCGCGCATGCCGCGAATCCACTTGCCATCGTCGGCGGTCGGCAGATTATCGCGCCACATGCGCAAGGCCAGCAGTGCAAAGCCCACCACCATCGCCAGGCCGATGAACGGATGCAGGATGCGCGTCCACGGCCCGCCGCCGAACAGCTGGGTCAGCGGAAACAGGGCAGGGTGGAACAGGGCCAGGCCGGACAAGGCCGTCAGCACGAAGCAGATCGCCACGATCCAGTGGTTGATGCGGGTCGGCGCGCGGTAGCGGATGATCTGTCGCGGGTGCGGTGCGTACTTCATGGCCGCTGCTCCTCTTCGATCTTCTTCGCCTCGTGTTCGGCTTCCTCTTCTTCCTCGTCATTGACCGTATTGCGGCCGATGCCGATGTAATGCAGGAACCCAGCGAAGGCGGTGGCGGCGATCGCCAGCACGCCCAAGGGCTTGGCCACGCCCTTCCAGACCTCCACCATCGGGCTGATGCGCGGGTCCTTGGGCAGGTCGGCATACAGTTCGGGCTTGTCCACGTGCTGCAGCACGTACATCACGTGGGTGCCACCGACGCCCTGCGGGTCGTACAGGCCGGCGTTCCCGTAACCGCGTGATTTCAGGTCTTCGACGCGGCCGGCGGCATGTTCGGTCATCGCCTGCTTGCTGCCGAAGGTGATCGCGCCGGTCGGGCAGGTCTTCACGCAGGCCGGTTCCTGGCCCACTGCCACCCGGTCCGAACACAGCGTGCACTTGTAGGCCTTGTGGTCCTTCTTGGAGATGCGCGGCACATCGAACGGGCAGCCGGTGACGCAGTAGCCGCAGCCGATGCAGTTCTCTTCCTGGAAGTCGACAATGCCGTTGGCGTACTGGATGATCGCGCCGGGCGACGGGCAGGCCTTCAGGCAGCCCGGGTCGCTGCAGTGCATGCAGCCTTCCTTGCGGATCAGCCACTCCAGCTTGCCCTTCTCGTACTCGTATTCGCGGAACTTCATCACCGTCCACGACTGGTCGCTCAGGTCCGGCGGATTGTCGTAGCTGCCGACGCAGCTGCCGACCTCGTCGCGCAGGTCGTTCCACTCCATGCACGCGACCTGGCAGGCCTTGCAGCCGATGCACTTGCTCACGTCGATCAGCTTTGCGACCTGGCCGGTGTGTGCACCACGCGCCTCCGGCGAGGGCGTGGTGGTGGCCGAGCGGCGGATGATGTCCAGCGATTGCAGTGACATGGCGTGTCTCCTACACCTTCTCGACCTTGACCAGGATGCACTTCGATTCGGGCGTCTGCGAGTTGCCGTCACCGATGGCGTTGGTCAGCGTATTGGCGATGTAGCCGGGCTTGGCTGCACCGAGGAAACCCCAGTGGATCGGTATGCCCACCTGGTGCACGGTCTTTCCATCGATCTGCAGGGCCTTGATGCGCTTGGTCACCATCGCAACGGCTTCGATGTGGCCGCGCTTGGAACTCACGCGCACGCGGCTGCCGTTGTTGATGCCCAGCTCGTCGGCCAGTGCGGCACCGATCTCGACGAACTGCTCGGGCTGGATGATGGCGTTGAGCTTGCCGTGCTTGGTCCAGAAGTGGAAATGCTCGGTCAGGCGGTAGGTGGTGGCCACGTGCGGGAACTCGTCCGGCGAACCGATCTGTGCGCGGTCGCTGGCGAACACGCGCGCGGCCGGGTTGTTCAGCGTCTGCGCCTGGCCGGGGCTGAGCGGGTTGCTGCGCAGCGGCGTATCGAACGGTTCGTAGTGCTCCGGGAACGGCCCTTCGGCCATGCCGGCCTTGGCGAAGAAGCGGGCGATGCCTTCCGGATTCATGATGAACGGGCCCATGCCGCCGGCCGGATCTTCGTCGGCCTTGAAGTCCGGCACGTCCACGCTGCCCCAGTTTTTCCCGTTCCAGGCCAGCAGCGTGCGCCGCGGATCGAACGGTTGCCCGGCCATGTCACAGGAGGCGCGGTTGTACATGACGCGGCGGTTGGCCGGCCACGCCCAGGCCCAGCCCAGGGTATTGCCGATGCCGGTCGGGTCACTGTTGTCGCGCCGCGCCATCATGTTGCCGGTCGGGCCCCAGGCGCCGATGTAGATCCAGCAGCCGGAGGAGGTGCTGCCGTCGTCGCGCAGGTCGCCGAACGCGGCCAGCTGCTCGCCGGCCTTGCGCACCAGCCTGGTTGGATCCTTCGGGTCGAACACATCCACCAGCGCCTTGCCGTTGTATTCCATCGCCAGTTCTTCCGGCGTCGGTGCTTCGGGGTTGGAATACTTCCAGGCCAGGTCGCGCACGGGCTCCCACCAGGCGCCGCCGTCCTTCTCGTACATCGCCTTGATGCGATGGAACAGCTCGGACATGATCTCGATGTCGCTGCGCGCTTCGCCCGGCGGGTTGGCGCCCTTCCAGTGCCACTGCAGCCAGCGCGAGGAATTCACCACCGCGCCGTTCTCCTCGGCGAACGAGGTGGTCGGCAGGCGGAACACCTCGGTCTGGATCGCGCTGGGATCAACATCGTTCAACGCACCGTGGTTCTGCCAGAACGCGATGGTCTCGGTTTCCAGCGGGTCCATGCTGACCATGAACTTCAGCTTGGAGAACGCGCTGATCAGCTTGCCCTTGTTCGGCGCCGAGGCCAGCGGGTTGAAGCCCTGGCAGATGTAGCCGTGGATCTTGCCTTCGTTCATCAGCTCGTACGCCTGCAGCATGTCGTACGGCTTGTCGAGCTTGGGCAGATGGTCGAAGCACCAGTTGTTGTCGGCGGTGGCGGCGTCACCCCACCACGATTTCATCAGGCTGACGTGGAACTTCGGGTAGTTCTGCCAGAACGACATCTGGTTGGCGCGCAGCGGCTTCTGCGTGCGCTTGGCGATGTACGCGTCGTAGTCCTGCTCGTCCTGTTTCGGCAACGTCAGGTAGCCGGGCAGCAGGTCGGACATCAGCCCGATGTCGGTCAGGCCCTGGATGTTGGAATGCCCGCGCAAGGCGTTCATGCCACCACCGGCCACGCCGATGTTGCCCAGCAGTAGCTGCACCATGGTGCCGGCACGCACGTTCTGCGCGCCGATCGAGTGCTGCGTCCAGCCCAGCGCGTACAGGATGGTCATCGCCTTGTCCTTGCCGGCGGTGGACGCGATCATCTCCCAGACCTGGCGGATGCTGTCGGCGGGCGTGCCGCAGATGCGCTCGACCATCTCCACGGTGTAGCGCGCGTAGTGCTGCTTGAGCAGGGTGTAGACGCAGCGCGGATCCTTCAGCGTCGGGTCGCTGCGCACGAAACCGTCATCGCCGTACACGTAATCCCAGCTGGAGCGGTCGTAGCTGCGCTTCTCTTCGTTGTAGCCCGAATACAGGCCGTCCTTGAAGGCGAATTCGTCCTTCACCAGGAACGACATGTCGGTGTAGTTCAGCACGTACTCGTGCTGGATGCGGTCCTCGGTCAACAGGTAGTTGATCAGGCCACCCAGGAACACGATGTCGGTGCCGGTGCGGATCGGCGCGTACACGTCGGCCACCGCGGCCGAGCGGTTGAAGCGCGGATCGACCACGATCAGGCGTGCCTTGTTGTGTGCCTTGGCCTCGGTCACCCATTTGAACCCGCACGGGTGCGCCTCGGCGGCATTGCCACCCATGATCAGGATCAGGTCGGCATTCTTGATGTCGACCCAGTGATTCGTCATCGCACCACGGCCTAGCGTCGGGGCAAGACCTGCCACCGTCGGGCCGTGTCAGACACGTGCCTGGTTGTCGAATGCCAGCATGCCAAGCGAGCGCACGACCTTGTGGGTCAGCACCGCAGTCTCATTGCTGGTGGCCGAAGCCGCCAGCATGCCGGTGGTCAACCAGCGGTTGACCGTCTGCCCGGCCTCGTTCTTCTGCACGAAGTTGGCGTCGCGGTCTTCCTTCATCAGCCGCGCGATGCGGTCCAGCGCATCGTCCCAGCTCAGCCGCTTCCACTCGTTCGAGCCCGGCGCGCGGTACTCGGGGTAGAGCAGGCGCGACTTGCTGTGGATGATGTCGGCCAGGCCGGCACCCTTCGGGCACAGCGTGCCGCGGTTCACCGGATGGTCCGGGTCGCCCTCGATGTGGAAGATGCTCGGCTCGGCGTTCTTGGCGCCATCGCCGAGGCTGTACATCAGGATGCCGCAGGCCACCGAACAGTAGGTGCAGGTGTTGCGGGTCTCGGTCGCGCGGGTCAGCTTGTACTGCCGGACCTCCGCGAGCGCGATGCCGGGCGCGAAGCCCATCAATGCCAGGCTGGAGCCGACCAGGGTTGTCCCGGTCACTTTCAGGAACTGGCGGCGGCTCATCGATGGCATGCCGTTCTCCTGGGATGGCGGGGAGGCGCAGGCCTCCGGGCTGTCGTTGGGTACGGCCCGGTTATAGCACAGGCCCCCGCACGTCCATGTGGCACAAGGCCCGGCGCCTGCCGGGCGGGCGCGCAACGGGGCCGCTCTGGTAAAGTTGCGTGCCCGTACCCCGGGGAAGCGTCTGCCGGGCCTGGTTCCAGGATGTTCCGCGCAGCCCCCGCCGTCCTGGCGCGATCCTCCGCGCCGGATCTGGAACACCGAGGAAAAATTTTGCGAAATCAACCCGTTGGATCCGCCGCATGAGCGCCCCGTCGAAGCCGTCGGACGCCGTTGCGCGCGGCACGCTGTACATCGTTGCCGCCCCGTCCGGCGCCGGCAAGAGCAGCATCGTTAATGCCACCCTGGCGCGTGACCCGCAGATCGCGCTGTCGATCTCCTTCACCTCGCGCGCGATGCGCCCCGGTGAAGTGAACGGCCAGCACTACCATTTCGTCTCTGCGGAGAAGTTCGAGGAAATGATCGCCGCCGGCGACTTCTTCGAGCATGCCTGGGTGCACGGCGACTGGAAGGGCACCGCCCGGCAGTCGGTGGAGCCGCAGCTGGCCGCCGGCCAGGACGTGCTGCTGGAAATCGATTGGCAGGGGGCGCAGCAGGTGCGCCAGCTGGTGCCGGGCACGGTCACCGTGTTCATCCTGCCGCCGTCCAAGCAGGCCCTGCAGGACCGCATGCGCAAGCGCGGCCAGGACAGCGAGGCGGTCATCGCCCAGCGCCTGGGCGCGGCCCGCGATGAAATGCTGCACTTCAACGAGTTCGACTACGTCATCGTCAACGAGGTGTTCGACACGGCCGTGGACGAGCTGTGCGCCATCTTCACCGCCAGCCGCCTGCGCCGGGAGGCCCAGAAGGTCCGCCACGCCGGCCTGATCCAGGCCCTGTTGACCCCCGATCCGGGCGCAACTGACTGATTCCAAAAGAATCGGGTGGGGGTTGGCTTGATTTTGTCCAGCCCCTGCCAGTACACTCCGTCCCCTTTCCCTCATTCGACTGAGCGGCCGACCGGTCGCCGGGAGCCCGTATGGCCCGCATCACCGTAGAAGATTGCCTGGAAGTCGTTAACAACCGTTTCGAACTGGTCATGATGGCTTCCAAGCGTGCCCGCCAGCTCGCCAACGGCGTGCAGGCCACGCTGGACAACAGCGAGACCGAGGACAAGCCGACCGTGCTGGCGCTGCGCGAAATCGCCGCCCGCAAGATCGACAACGCGCTGATCGACGAAGTCGAGAAGGCCGAGCGTGAGCGCGCCGAGCGCGAAGCGCTGGAGTGGGCCGCCGCCGAAGTGGTCGCCGACGAAGACATGTCCAAGAACGACGATTGATCGCATCGATCAACGTCATTGCTGGATCGCCGAACAGCCCGCCCCGTGCGGGCTGTTTCGCATTCAGGATTTGCCGTAAACGTCGCGCTGGAATAGGCTTCGGGCATGAACCCAGGCCCCACTGCCAAGGTCGCCGCAGCCCCCGCTGCCGCCGTACCCGACTACGTCCTCCAGCTTGAACGCGCCGCCCATTACCTGCCGCCGGAACAGCTGCCGCTGCTGCGCCGTGCCTGGGAAGTCGGAGCCGCCGCGCACGCCGGGCAGACGCGCAAGTCGGGCGAGCCCTATATCACCCATCCGGTGGCCGTGGCGCAGGTGCTGGCCGAGCTCGGCCTGGACGTGGAAGCGCTGATCGCCGCGATCCTGCACGACACCATCGAAGACACCCCGCTGACCCGTGAGGCACTGGCCGCCGAGTTCGGCGAAGCCGTGGCCGAGCTGGTCGACGGCGTGACCAAGCTGGACAAGCTGAAGTTCCGCGACCGCCAGGAAGCGGCCGCCGAGAGCTTCCGCAAGATGCTGTTGGCGATGTCGCGCGACCTGCGCGTGATCATGATCAAGCTGGCCGACCGCCTGCACAACATGCGCACGCTGGGTGCACAGAGCCGCGAAGCGCGTGGCCGCATCGCCCGCGAGACGCTGGAGATCTATGCGCCCATCGCCCAGCGCCTGGGCATGAGCCTGGTCAAGAGCGAACTGCAGAACCTCGGTTTCAAGGCGCTGTATCCGTGGCGCCACGCCATCATTGAAAAGCACATCCGCAGCCAGCCGGTGGTGCGCCGCGAGGCGATGGCGCAGGTGGAAGTGCAGCTGTCGCAGCGCCTGGCCAAGGAAGGGATCGAGCATCGGCTGATCAGCCGCATCAAGACCCCGTGGAGCATCTACAACAAGATGCGCGACGAGAACAAATCCTTCGACCAGGTGATGGACGTGTTCGGCTTCCGCCTGGTGGTGCGCAGCGTGCCCAGCTGCTACCACGCGCTGGGCTCGGTGCATGCCACCTTCAAGCCGCTCGATGGCCGCTTCCGCGATTTCATCGCCATTCCCAAGGCCAACGGTTACCAGTCGCTGCACACCGTGCTGTTCGGGCCCTACGGCTCGCCGATCGAAGTGCAGATCCGTACCGAGGAGATGGACCTGATCGCCGAGCGCGGCGTGGCCGCGCACTGGACCTACAAGTTCGGTGGTGATACGCCCAACAGTGCGCAGAGCCGCGCGCATGCCTGGATCGTCGAGCTGATCGATTCGCAGCGCGCCGCCGGTTCTTCGCTGGAGTTCCTCGACAACGTCAAGGTCGACCTGTTCCCGGACGAGGTCTACCTGTTCACCCCGAAGGGCAAGATCCTGGCCCTGCCGCGCAACTCCACCGCGCTCGATTTCGCCTACGCCGTGCATACCGATGTCGGCAACATGGCAGTGGCCTCGCGCGTGGACAAGAAGCTGGTGCCGCTGCGCACCAAGCTGGTGTCCGGTCAGTCGGTGGAGATCATCACCGCACGCTCGGCCACGCCGAAACCGCAGTGGCTGGAATTCGTGGTCACCAGCAAGGCACGCACCGCCATCCGCCACCAGCTCAAGCAGCTGGAGCACGAGGACGCCGTGCAACTGGGCCACCGCATGCTGGACCGCGCGCTGGAAGCGATGGATTCCTCGCTGGAACGGCTGCCGAAGGGGCGCCTCGATGCGTTCCTCACCGAACACCGCTTCCCGCGCCTGGAAGCCCTGCTGGCCGAGGTGGCGCTGGGCAACTGGATGCCGACCCAGGCCGCGCAGGCACTGATGGCCTACGCCGAACTGCGCGGTGGCCCGCATTCGCGCCACCATTCGCAGGAAAAGATCCTGATCAACGGCAGCGAGCGTGGCGTGGTCACCTTCGCCGGCTGCTGCCAGCCGATTCCCGGCGACGAGATCATGGGCTACCACACCGCCGGCAAGGGCATCGTGGTACACCGCATGGACTGCCCGAACCTGGCCGAGCTGCGCAAGTCGCCCGAGCGCTGGGTGCCGATCGGCTGGGACACCACCGTTTCCGGCGACTACGACACCTCGCTGGTGGTGGAAGTGGAGAACGGCACCGGCGTGCTGGCGCAGCTGGCGGCCGCCATCGCGCAAAGCCACTCCAACATCGAGCGCGTGGACTACCTGGACCGCGACTTCAACGCCGCCGTGCTGGCATTCAACATCCAGGTGCGCGACCGCAACCACCTGGCCGAAGTGATGCGCCGCCTGCGCCGCCTGTCGGTGGTGCAGGCGGTACGCCGCCAGTAACGCGAACCCGGTAGTGG
>NZ_RAVT01000034.1 GCF_013464915.1 Stenotrophomonas maltophilia | reverse complement strand
GGGTGAGGGCGCTTTGCTTGCGAAGCACTGCTTCGCAAGCGCCCGAACGCACAGCCGCCAGCGGCTGGGCCGGTCTGGGGGTTCACGGCGTGTCCTGCCAGCCCACAGCGCCCCGCCCGACCAGCAGAAACCCAGAGCCGCTCTGGACGTTGACGTTGAGGTTGCCGGCCAGCGGCCGGCACTACCGCAGGTGCAGGGCGGCAGCCCTGCAAAGAAAAAGGCCGCCTTTCGGCGGCCTTCTCACTCATTACTTCAGCTTGATCTCGCGCAGCCGTTCCTCGAGGAAGCCGTGGGCGGTGATCGGCTCCGGGTACCGGCTCGGGTTCTCCGGGGTGATGCACGAGGGCAGCACGTCGATCAGGAAGTCCGGGTTCGGGTGCAGGAAGAACGGCACCGAGTAGCGCGGCTGGCGGGCCAGCTCGCCCGGGGGATTGACCACGCGATGGATCGTCGACGGGTACACATGGTTGGTCAGGCGCTGCAGCATGTCGCCGATGTTGACCACGATGGTGTCCGCGTCAGACGTGAACGGCACCCACTCGCCCTCGTGCGACTGCACTTCCAGGCCCGCGGCGCTGGCGCCGACCAGCAGGGTGATGAAGTTGATGTCGCCATGCGCACCGGCACGCACGTTCGGGATGTCGTCGGTGGTGATCGGCGGGTAATGGATCGGACGCAGGATCGAGTTGCCGAAGTTGGTCTTGTCGGCGAAGAAGTCTTCCGGCAGGCCGATGTGCAGGGCCAGCGCCGACAGCACGCGCGAGCCCAGGTTGTCCAGCGCCTGGTACAGGCCGTAGCCACGCTCACGGAAGCCCTCGACCTCGGTCGGCCACAGGTTCGGCGCCATCACGTCACGGTACTTGGAGTCATCGGCGATTTCACGGCCGATGTGCCAGAACTCCTTCAGGTCGAAGTGCTTGGAGCCCTTGGCGGTTTCCACACCGAACGGGGTGTAGCCGCGGGCGCCGCCGCTGCCGGCCACGTGGTACTTGCGCTTGACCTCGTCCGGCAGGGCGAAGAAGGCCTTGAAGGCATCGTAGGCCGCGTCGATTTCGGCCTGCGGAATGCCGTGGTTGCGGATGCCCGCGAATCCCCATTGGCGGTAGGCCGCGCCCAGCTCGGCCACGAAGGCCTCGCGGTCGCTGTCGAAACGGGTGATGTCGAGGGTGGGGATCTGGCTCACAGCGATTCCTGGCTTGTCATTGGGTCTGGGGGGCCCGCGCATTCATGGCCCGCCTGAACATTGTGACAGATCGCCCGGCGGACGCTACTCGATCCTCGGAAACAAATCGATACAATGCGCGACCTGCGCACATTTAACGAATCCATCACGTTGGCAGCGCAAGCCCCGACCGCGCTTCCCGGACCCGACGCACCATGCCCAACGCCCCAGCCGCCATCGCCCTTCCCCCTGCAGGCCCAGCCCTTCGCTGGCGCCGGCTTGCGTGGTGGTCACTGTTCGTCCTGGGCAATGCGCTGCTGGCGACGATGATCACCCTCGGCAACGTGCCGCTGCACGACAACCCGGGCGGCCACCAGGGCCTGGCCTATCTCGCGATTGCCCTGCCCGGGCACCTGCTCGCTTTCGGCGCGCTGGCCGGCGCGCTGCCACTGCTGCTGGGCCTGTGGCCGCGCAGCGCGCGCACGCTGAGCATCAGCGCGGTACTGCTGCAGGGCTTGTGGCTGTGCCTGCTGCTGGTCGACGCCAAGGTGTTCACCCTGTACCGCTTCCACCTCAATGCCATGGTCGTGAACATGGTGTTCGGCGGCGCCCTGCAGGACCAGGTTGCGTTGTCGTGGAAGACCTGGGTGCAGGTCGGCCTGCTGGTGGCGGCCATTTTCACCGCCGAAGGCATCCTGGCCTGGGCGTGCTGGAAGCTGCTGCCGGCTGCGCCCCGCCGGCGCAGGGTGCTGCAGGCCTGGGCGGTGGTCGCCCTGCTGATGGCGAGCGGCCAGGTGGCCACCGCCTACTACGACGCACGCGGCGACCGTGACGTGATCGCCCAGTGGAACTACCTGCCCTGGGCCCAGCCGATCACCGCCAAGAGCTTCATGCGCAGGCTGGGCGTGGTCAGTGAGCAGCAGGTCGGCCTGCCCGATCCGCGCCATGCGCAGCTGCTGTATCCGCTGCAGCCGCTGCGCTGCCAGAGCCCACAGCGGCCCAACGTGCTGATGGTCGTGCTGGAATCGCTGCGCCACGATGCGCTTACCCCGCAGATCATGCCGAACACCTCGGCACTGGCGACGTCCGCCCGTGTCTACGACCGTCATTTCAGCACGGGCAACGCCACCCGCTATGGCCTGTTCGGCCTGCTCTACGGCCTGCCGGGCGGTTACTGGCAAAGCATGCTTGACGAGCAGCGCGGCTCACAGCTGTTCAAGGTGCTGGGCCAGCAGGGCTACGACCTGCATCTGTACGGCAGCGCGCCGATGTACAGCCCGGAATTCGACCGCACTGCATTTGCCGATGTCCGCGACCAGTTGCACCAGGGCCCGTCCGAGCTGCGTTCGGAAGGCCGTGACAGCAGCATCGTGGCCTCGCTTCAGAAGGACATCCGTGCCAGCCAGGCAGCGCACACGCCGTGGTTCGGCTTCGTCTTCCTCGATTCCACCCATGCGCCCTACCACATGCCCGCAGGCTACCCGCCGCTGGCAACCCCGATGGCGCAGGAAATCGACTTCCTCAAGTTCGGCCCGGACCACGACCCGGCCCCGGAACTGAACCGCTACCGGACCGCCGTGCATTACGCCGACAGCCTTGTCGGCACCCTGCTGGACGATCTGCGCGCGCAGGGCCTGGACCAGAACACCATCGTCCTGGTCACCGGCGACCACGCCGAGGAGTTCAACGACCTGAAGCTGAACTACTGGGGCCACAACGGCAACTTCTCCGACTACCAGCTGCAGGTGCCGTTCGTGCTGCACTGGCCCGGCCAGGGCAGCGGCCACGAAGCACGCATCAGTTCGCATGAGGACTGGGTGCCGACCCTGATGCGCCACGCCCTGGGTTGCGAGAACGCACTGAGCGACTTCAGCACCGGCCAGGATCTGCTGGCCGAACCCGCAGGCGAGCGCGCACTGGTGGTGGAAAGCTGGTCACAACGCGCCGTCCGGCACGGCAACGCCATCTACGTGTTCGACAAGTTCGGCAACGCGACGGCGCTTGACCTGCACTACCGCCCACTGCCGCAACAGGCCCCGGATGCCGGCGCCGTCCGTACCGCATGGGAAGCGCTGACCCGCTTCCGCAACCGCTGACCACAGAGGATGGATTCCATGAAACGCTCGCTGCGGATCCTGCATACCGAAGCTGCCCGGGGAATGGGTGGCCAGGAGATCTACATCTTCCGCCACATGCAGGTGATGCGTGCGCGGGGGCACCAGGTGTCGCTGCTGTGCCAGCCCGATGCCCGTCTGGCCCAGCTCGCGCGCGACGATGGCTTCACCGTGCATACCCTGCGCATGGGCGGCCTGGCACGGCTGCTGCGCGGCATCTGGTCGGTGTCACGCCTGGTGCGCCGCGAGCGCTACGACGTGGTCAACACCACCAGCCGCCGCGATGCACTGATCGCCGCGGCCGGCGCACGCCTGGGCGGCACGCCACTGGTGGTGCGCTCGCGACACCTGATGAGCCCGGTCAATTCGCTGCTGACCTATACCGGTCTTCCGCACCGGATCATCACCGTCAGCAACTTCGTCAAGCGCCTGCTGATCGACCGCGGCATTGCCGCCGAACACATCGGCATCGTGCCCCCCATGGCGACGCCTCCGCGCTGGGGCATGACCGAGCAGGGCGATCCCTGGAAGAACCTGCAGGACACCCGCGCACAGGTCCGCGCCGAACTCGGTTTCGCCGAGCACGACATCGTGGTCGGCTGCGTGGCCGTGCTGCGCGAGCCCAAGGGCCATGCCGAGCTGCTGCGCGCCATGGCGCCACTGTGCAAGGCCAATCCCGACCTGCACCTGGCCGTGGTCGGTGACGGCGAGCCGGTGATGGGCCGCCTGCAGGCCCTGCGCAGCGAACTCGGCCTGGAGCAGCAGGTCCACCTGCTCGGCTTCCGCAGCGATGCCCACCGGCTGATGGCCGGTTTCGACATCTTCGCCCTGGCCACCCACAAGGAAGCCTCGGGCACCGTGTTCCTCGAGGCTGCGCAGGCGGCACTGCCGATCGTCTCGCATCACGTTGGCGGCGTGCCTGAAATGCTGGTGGAAGGCAGCAATGCCATCCTCACCCGGCTGGGTGATGACGCAGCACTCACTGGCGCATTGCGGCTGCTGGTCGATGATCAGGAACGTCGACGGCAGATGGGCCGCGCCGGTTGGGACTGGGTCCGCAGCGCAAGGCAGTTCAGCGCAGCCGGCCACGGAGAGGCCACCGAAAACTACTACCTCCAATGGTTGAAGGAGCTGGGTCATGGCTAACGCCAGAACCGTACCGGTGCTGATGCACCACCATGTCAGCAACTCGCCGGGCATGATCACCGTATCCCCGGAGAACTTCGAGAGCCAGATCGCCTGGCTCGCACGTACCGGCTGGACCTCACTGACGCTGGACCAGTACGCCGGCTTTCTGGCCGGCAAGCCGGTGCCGCGCAAATCGATCGTGATCACGTTCGACGACGGCTACCTGGACAACTGGGTCTATGCCCATCCGATCCTGCAGAAGTACGGCATGCACGCGGTGGTGTTCGTGGTCACCGGCTGGATGCATGAAGGCCCGATCCGCCCGCATGCAGGCATCGAAGGCGCCGAGCTGCCGGCCACGCCGGAACATCGTGCCTGCGAAGACCTGATCTACAAGCAGGGCCGCAGCGACGAAGTAATGATGCGCTGGAGCGAAGCGCGTGCGGCAATCGAAGCCGGCACGTTCGAGGTCCACTGCCATACCCACAGCCACACCCGTTGGCTCAAGCGCGATGACCTGGACCGTGCACAGCGCCGCGAAGGCATCAGCGGCGACCTGGCCATGGCGAAGCAGACACTGCTGGAGAAGCTCGGCGAAGTCTCCGATACGCTGTGCTGGCCCTATGGTGACTTCGACGATGACTACATCGAAGTGGCACGCGAACAGGGCTTCCGCTACCTGCACACCACCCACCCCTTCGGCCGCAACGTGATTGGCGGCGATCCGCAGCGCATCTATCGCTTCGCGATCCGCAACCGTCCGGCCAGCTGGCTGCGCAAGCGCATCGCATGGAGCTACAACCCGTTGATCGCGCCGATCTTCAACGGCTTCAAGGCGCGGCAGAAGAAGATGGTACCCGGCCCGTAGGAGGCCACGTTCATCCTCATCAAGGCAGCGCCCGGTTTTCGAATGGACTCCAAGGAACAGTGAAGGCAATGAACGTACTGGTGACCGGCGGTGCCGGCTACATCGGCTCGCATGCATGCGTGGAGCTGCAGCAGCGGGGGCACGGCGTGGTCATCGTGGACTCGCTGTGCAACAGCGACGCCAGCGTGGTCGAGCGCATCGGGCGGATCACCGGCAAAGCGCCGGTGTTCGTGCAGGCTGACATCCGGGACCGGCCGCGCATGGCCGCCTTGATGCAGGAGCACGCGATCGATGCCGTGCTGCACTTCGCCGCGCTCAAGTCCGTGGGCGAATCCCAGCAGATTCCACTGCAGTACTTCGACAGCAACATCAGCGGTTCGATTGCCCTGCTCGGTGCCATGCAGGATGCAGGCGTGCGGCTGCTGGTCTTCAGCTCTTCGGCAACGGTGTACGGCAACCAGGACCACTGCCCGGTGGCCGAGACCGCTTCAACCTGTGCGATGACGCCCTATGGGCGCACCAAGCTGGTGGTCGAGCAGCTGCTCGCCGACCTGGCGGCAACGGGCCAGGACCTGCATATCGCGACGCTGCGCTACTTCAACCCGGTCGGCGCCCACGCCAGCGCGCTGATCGGCGAGCTGCCGCATGGCACGCCGAGCAACCTGATGCCGTACATCGCGCAGGTTGCCGCCGGACTGCTGCCGGAAGTGCAGGTCTTCGGGGATGACTATCCGACCCATGACGGTACCGGCGTGCGCGACTACATCCATGTGCAGGACGTCGCCAGCGCCCACGTGCTGGCCCTGCAGTTCCTTCGCGACCAGCGGCGCAGCATCACCCTCAACCTTGGCACCGGCCAGGGCCACAGCGTGCTGGAACTGATCCAGGCCTTCGAGCTCAGCACCGGCATACGGATTCCGTTCCGCATCGTGCCGCGGCGCAATGGCGACATCGCGGTCAGCTTCGCCGATGCCTCGCTGGCGCTGCGCGAGCTGGGCTGGAAGGCGCGTCACGATCTCACCGACATGTGCCGGGACACCTGGAAGTGGCAGCGGGCCATGTCACAGGCCGCGCAGGTTGCAATGCCAACGCACCTGCCCGCGCGCTGATGCGGGCAGGCACCAGTGGTCAGAAGAAACGCCCGTACACGACCTGCACGATCTCACCATTGCCGGTGTCGATCAGCAGCGCATCCGGGCCATAGCGCACCCATTCGTAGCCCATCGGCGGCATGTCCAGGCCGAACAGCCAGAAGTCGTTGAGGATGTAGTCCCCGACCCAGTACGGGCGCGGCAGGAACTGGCCGTAGTGCCAGCGCTGGTACGCATATCCAACGGGCGGATGATACGGGCCGATGCGGAAGGCATGGTCGGCGCGGAAGTTGTGCCGGTACTCATCGCGGAACGCCGGCCGCGCATTGCCCAGTTCGCGTGGGCGCTCCATCCGCGGGTAGCCCCAGGGCGCCCGCATCGGTTCTTCGCGTGGGGCGGACATATGCGGCCCTCCTTCGGGGCGGCGCTCGGCACTTGCGATGGAGACACCACCCAGCAACGGCATCACCAGCAGCGCCCCTGCCAGCAGGCAGCGGCTGTAGCGCAGTGAGGTGTTCATGGTCAGGATCCTTGCAACGAAAGAAGAAGGATGGAGCGCGATCCGCTCCGACCGGTTCCCTGCCTGCGCAAGTCCTGCGTGATTGCAAGGGAGCCTGGCACCGGGAATACGCTGCGCGTCGTTCATGACGCGTCACAAAGTGCCCAGCCGCAGCTGAACATGGTCACCGGTCGCGCATCGTTCAGCCACTGCCGCCGGAAAGCAACATGGCCGCAAACGCGGCCATGTTGGTGTTCCAGCTTGTACCGCAACCGCGACTCAGGCAGCGGCTTCACGCACCGCAGCGGACAGGCGATCCAGCGTTTCCTGCATCAGCGTGGCGTCATCGGCTTCCACGGTAACCCGCACCACCGGCTCGGTACCGGACGGACGCAGGAACGCGCGACCGCGACCGGCCACCGACTGCTGCGCGGCCGCCAGCGCGGCCTGCACGCTGTCGGCCTGCACCGTGGCCTTGGCCGAGACATTGCCCAGCCGCACGTTGACCGTCTTCTGCGGCACCCGCTCCAGGCCCTTCAGCGCCTGGCGCAGGGTCTGGCCGCTGTTGCGCAGTGCCACCAGTACCTGCAGGGCACTGACAATACCGTCGCCGGTGGTGGCCCGGTCCAGGCACAGCAGGTGGCCCGAGGCCTCGCCGCCAAGAACGCCTCCGCCTTCGACCAGCGCCTGGTGCACGTAACGATCACCGACGTTGCTGCGCACGAATGGTATCTGCAGGTCGGCGAACGCCTTCTCCACGCCGTAATTGCTCATCAGCGTACCGACCACCGGGCCGCGCAGGCGGCCTTCGGCCTTCCATGCACGGGCCAGGATGTACAGCAGGTCATCGCCGTCGACCGGATTGCCCTGGTCGTCGGCCATCAGCACGCGATCGCCATCACCGTCGAACGCGATGCCGAGATCGGCACGGGTCTCGCGGACCTTGGCCGCCAGGTTGTCGATATGGGTGGAACCCACGCCGGCGTTGATGTTCACGCCATTGGGCTCGGCACCGATGCCGATCACCTCGGCACCCAGTTCGCGGAACAGCAGTGGCGCGATCTGGTAGGTGGCACCGTGCGCGCAATCCAGCACCAGGCGCAGGCCACGCAGGTCGAATGTGCGCGGCACGCTGGCCTTGCAGAACTCGATGTAGCGGCCGACCGCTTCGCGCGCCCGCGATGCCTTGCCCAGCTTTTCCGATTCGGCCGTGGTGAACGGAACATCCAGTGCCGCTTCCAGGGCCAGCTCGGTGGCATCGTCGAGCTTCTCGCCCTGGGCGGAGAAGAACTTGATGCCGTTGTCGTAGTGCGGGTTGTGCGAGGCACTGATGACGATGCCGGCGTCCACGCCCAGCGTGCGGGTCAGGAACGCGACCGCCGGGGTCGGCATCGGCCCCAGCAGCTGCACATCGGCACCGGCAGCAACCAGCCCGGCCTCCAGCGCCGCTTCGAACATGTAACCGGAAATGCGGGTGTCCTTGCCGATCACCACGATCGGCCGGCGCCCGTCCTGGCCACGCTGGGCCACCAGGACACGGCCCAGGGCATTGCCCAGGCGCAGCACGAAGTCGGCCGAGATCACGCCCTGGCCGACCCGTCCGCGGATGCCGTCAGTACCGAAGTACTTGCGGCCTCCCATCAAGCCACCTCCGGCGCCGGCTGGCGACCCAGCATCGCCAGCAGATCGGACAGGCGGTCGCGCATCTCGCGGCGATCACAGATCTGGTCGATGGCACCGTGCTCCAGCAGGAACTCCGAACGCTGGAAGCCTTCCGGCAGCTTCTCGCGCACGGTCTGTTCGATCACGCGCGGGCCGGCAAAGCCGATCAGCGCCTGCGGTTCGGCGATGTTGATGTCGCCCAGCATCGCAAAGGAGGCCGACACGCCACCGGTGGTCGGGTGGGTCAGCACCGAGATGTACGGCAGGCCAGCTTCGCGCAGCTTGCCCAGCGCGGCCGAGGTCTTGGCCATCTGCATCAGCGAGAACAGGCCTTCCTGCATGCGCGCGCCGCCGCTCTGCGAGAAGCACACGTAAGGCGCACCGATCTCCACTGCGGTTTCAGCAGCCAGCGCGAAACGTTCACCCACCACCGAGCCCATCGAACCGCCCATGAAGGCGAAATCGAACGACGAGGCGACCAGCGCACGGCCCTTGAGCAGGCCGCGCATGGCGATCAGCGCGTCGTACTCGCCGGTGTTCTTCTGCGCGATCTTGATGCGCTCGCTGTACTTCTTCTGGTCCTTGAACTTGAGCAGGTCGGTCGGACCCAGGCGCGCACCGATCTCGGTGGTGCTGTCGGCGTCGAACAGGGCGGCCAGGCGCGCGCGCGCGCGGATCGCCATGTGATGGCCGCACTTCGGGCAGACCTCCAGGTTCTCTTCCAGTTCCGGACGGTACAACGCGCTGCCGCAGTTGCTGCACTTTTCCCACAGGCCCTCGGGGACACTGCGCTTCTTGCTGGGGGTGTTGTCGGTGCGGATGCCGGACGGCATCAACTTGCTGAGCCAACTCATGCGGGAGGACACTTCCGTTCAGGGCGGCCCGGGGGCCGCAAAGGCGGACAGTCTAGCTCCGCTTTCCCTGCCCGTGCACCCCCTTGCCGGGCATGGGGGTGCCGGAAAAAACCATGCTGGGACGTACGTTTAGCGCGGCAACGCCGCGCGGGTAGCGCCGGGCCGCTGGCCGGCAACCCTTACGTGCAGACCCATGGGTAGTGCCGGCCGCTGGCCGGCAGCCCTTACGTGCAGACCCATGGGTAGTGCCGGCCGCTGGCCGGCAACCCCTTACGTACAGACCCATGGGTAGTGCCGGCCGCTGGCCGGCAACCCTTACGTGCAGACCCATGGGTAGTGCCGGCCGCWGGCCGGCAGCCCWTGCACGCGAGTGGTSAGGTAGATGCCGGCCAGCGGCCGGCCGTCCTGTTACGCGTCCAGCGCCTGCCGCAGCGGGGCCAGGAAGGCTCGAGCGCGCTGGGCTGCGTCTTCAGTCGAATCCGCTTCAGCCAGCGCCGCCACCAGCGCGCTGCCCACCACCACGCCGTCGGCCTGGCGGGCCATGGCCGCGGCACTGTCGGCATCCTTGATGCCGAAGCCGGCCACCACCGGCACCGACGCGCGCGCGCGCAGCGCCTGCAGACGGGCGCTGGCGGCATCGCTGTCCAGGCGCTCGGAGGCGCCGGTGACACCGGCAAAGCTGACGTAATAAAGATAGCCACGGGCCAGCGCCAGCAGCTTGTCGGCACGCACCTCGCTGGTGGTCGGCGAAGCCAGCAGCACCAGCGCCAGGCCGGCGGCATCGAAGGCCTGCTGCGCTTCACCGGCTTCTTCCGGCGGCAGGTCGACCAGCAGCACACCATCCACGCCAGCCTCCACGGCCGCCTTGGCGAAGGCCGCGTAGCCATGGATCTCCACCGGGTTCAGGTAGCCCATCAGTACCACCGGCGTCTGCGCGTCACGCTCGCGGAACTGCGCCACGGCCTGCAGCACGTAACGGCTGCCGGCCCCCCGTGCCAGCGCGCGCTCGGAGCTGCGCTGGATGGTCGGGCCATCAGCCATGGGATCAGAGAACGGCACGCCCAGCTCGATCACATCGGCACCGGCCTCGACCAGCGCGTGCATGACCGGCACAGTGGCCTCCAACGAGGGATCACCGGCGGTGACGAAGGGGATAAGTGCCTTGCGCTGCTGCTCGCGCAGGCGCTGGAAACAGGCATCGAGTCGGGATACGGGCATCTCAGGCACATCCTTCAATCAGTTCAATCGCATCGCTGGTCCCCCAGTACATCTGGATGACCCGCCCTTCAAACAGTTCCACGCGGATGCCAAGGGCCGAGCCCGGGTCCTGCCAGGTGAGATACTCGCCCTGCTCGCCATCGTAGGCATGCGGGCTGGACACAGGCGGCTTCGGGAACCGGGCAACCGCCTGGGCACGGGTCATGCCGACGCGCAGGCCGAATGGGCCTGGCTGCTGGGTCGGCGCCCCGCTTTCCGGATCCAGGCCGAGGTCGAAACGGACCACCCGATCTTCATCGGTCATCATCGACACGCCGGGCGGCAGCCCCTTGCCGTCGTAGTACTCGCAACTACCGCCGATGGCTTCGACGGCCCCTTGTGCCGTCCACGGCCCGAAGGCCTTCAGATCGGTCATGTGCTGTCCGATCAATACCTCGCCGGCATGGTCCAGCGCCACCGAGGCCACCGCTGGCGCGTCATCGCTGTCCGTGTCTTCCACAGACGGCGGATCGTCGATCGGCGTACGCGCCATCGGGTCGAGGTCATCATTGGCGGCCGGCTGCTGTGCGGGCTGCGTGGTGGCCTTGGCAGCCGGCGCAAGGACCGGCGGTTCCGGCGGCTGGCACGCGGCCAGGCCCAGGGCCAGCAGCAGCACGCCGCTGTTCCGCAGCAGCGCGCTCACAGTGCCAGCCCTTCGCGCGCGGCGATGGTATGCACGTCCTTGTCGCCCCGGCCGGACAGATTGCAGAGGACGATCTGGTCGCGCGGACGCTCACGCGCCAGCTTGATCGCCTGCGCCAGCGCATGGCTGGACTCCAGCGCCGGCAGGATGCCTTCGGTGTGGGCCAGCAGATGGAAGGCCTGCAGCGCTTCCTCGTCGGTGATGCCGAGGTAGCGTGCGCGACCGGTATCGGCCAGGAACGCGTGCTCCGGGCCGACGCCCGGATAGTCCAGGCCTGCCGACACCGAATGGGTCTCGATGATCTGGCCGTCGTCATCGCACAGCACATAGGTGCGGTTGCCGTGCAGCACGCCGGGGCGACCAGCGGCGATCGACGCGGCGTGGCGGCCGGTGCTGATGCCATCACCTGCGGCTTCGGCGCCGAAGATCTCGACCTGGCGGTCGTTGAGGAAGGCATGGAACAGGCCGATGGCATTGCTGCCGCCGCCGACGCAGGCGGTGATCGCATCCGGCAGGCGGCCGTACTCGGCCAGCATCTGCTCGCGCGCCTCGCGGCCGACGATGGCATTGAAGTCACGGACCATGCGCGGATACGGATCCGGGCCGGCCACGGTGCCGATGATGTAGAAGGTGTCCTGCACATTGGTCACCCAGTCGCGCATGGCTTCGTTGAGCGCGTCCTTCAGGGTGGCCGAGCCGGAGGTGACCGGCACCACCGTCGCGCCCAGCAGCTTCATGCGGTAGACGTTGATCTTCTGCCGCTCGATGTCGGTGGCGCCCATGTACACCACGCATTCCAGGCCCAGCCGCGCGGCAACGGTGGCGCTGGCCACGCCATGCTGGCCGGCGCCGGTCTCGGCGATGATGCGCTTCTTGCCCATCCGCGCGGCCAGCAACGCCTGGCCGATGGTGTTGTTGATCTTGTGCGCGCCGGTGTGGTTCAGGTCTTCGCGCTTGAGCAGGATCTGCGCGCCGCCGACGTGATCGCTCAGGCGCTGGGCATGATAGATCGGGCTCGGCCGGCCCACGTAGTGGGCCAGGTCGCGGTCGTAGGCCAGCTGGAATGCGGGATCCTGGCGCGCCTGGTCATAGGCCTGGGCCAGTTCCTGCAGCGGGCCGACCAGGGTTTCGGCAACGAAACTGCCGCCGTAGCGGCCGAAGTGGCCCTGGGCATCCGGGAAAGCGTGATAGTCGGCAATGGGGGAGGCAGACATGGATACGACCGGTGGTTCAGACAGGTGGATACTCTAGCGCACGGGTCGTGACCGGAAAATGGATATTATCTGGCGCATATCGTCAGGAAATCTCACATGAGCCGTTCCCTTCTGCCTCCACTCAATGCCCTGCGCGCGTTCGAGGCCACGGCCCGACTGGGCGGGGTTGGCCGCGCCGCGCAGGACCTGCACGTCACCCACGGTGCGGTCAGCCGGCAGTTGAAGCTGCTGGAAGACCACCTCGGCCTGGCGTTGTTCCAGCGGGCCGGGCGCGGGCTGCGCCTGACCGCTGCGGGTACGCGCCTGCAGGCAGCGTGCAGCGAGGCCTTCAGCGGCATCGAAGACTGCGTGCGCGAACTGCGACGGCCGGCAGCCTCTCCAGCGCTGGTACTGGGCTGCAGTGGCAGCGTGCTGGCGCGCTGGATGATTCCACGCCTGCCAGCGCTGCAGGCCGCCCTGCCCGGCGTGCGCCTGCAGTGGTCGGCGCTGGATGGCAGTTTCACCGAAGCACAGGCGGCGCTGGACGCCGTGCTGCTGCTGGCGCAGGGCCCGTGGCCACGGGGCTGGCAGGTCTGCGAGCTGGCACCGGAACGGGTCGGCGTGGTGGTGGCGCCATCGCATCCGGCGGCGCAGCGCCTGCGGCATGCACCGCCCTCGGCGCTGTTGCAGGAGACGCTGCTGCACACCAGCTCACGGCCGCAGGCATGGCCGGCATGGGCACAGGCGCACGACCTGGACGTGTCGAAGCTGCAGCTGGGCACCGCCTTCGAGCACCTGTACTACCTGCTGGAAGCCGCGGTAGCCGGGCTGGGCCCGGCGATCGCACCGGAGCCGCTGGTGGCCGAGGACCTGGCGGCAGGCCGCCTGGTCGCGCCCTGGGGATTTGCCGCCACCGGCGGCTTCTGGGTACTGGCATGGCCGGATGGCCCGGCCAACTCGCGCGTGCAAGCACTGGCGGACTGGGCGAGCCAGCAGCTGCGCTGACAATGGAAAAGGGGACAGAGGGGATTACGTCGTTTGTGCCACTTACGACTTAATCCCCTCCGTCCCCTTTTTTCAGCTGGCGGCCGGGGTGGCCAGTCGCTGCTGCAGGTCTTCGCGCAGGCGCGACAGTTCCACTTCCGCCTGCTGCCGCTGCTGCATCCCCTCACGATGGATGCTGCGCACTTCTTCCACCGTGGCGATCAGCTGGTCGTGAACATGGCGCAGCGTGGCCACGTCGATCACGCCGCGCTGGTTGCTGCGCGCGGTATCCACCGAGGCCTGGCGCATCAGATCCGCGTTGCGGCGCATCAGTTCGTTGGTCGCGTCGTCGATGGCGCTGGCCAGCTCCGCCGCGGTCTTCTGCTCGCCCAGTGACAGCTGGATCGCAAACTGGCGCTTCCACGACGGGATGGTGATCTCGCGGACCGTGTTGAACTTCTCGATCAGCTGCAGTGCATTGGCCTGGATCAGGCGGATCATCGGCAGCGACTGATCGGCGGCATGCTGCATCAGCTGCAGGTCGGACACCCGCTTGTCGATCAGGCGGATCGCATTCTCGACCTCGCCCAGGCGGATCCGCTGCTGCGGGTCCTCGCTGCCCCGCCCGGCCAGCTGCTCGGTCTGCAGTTCTGCCAGCCGCTGCTTGCCCGCAGCGGCGTACAGGCCCAGCGCGTGGCGTTCCTCACGGACGATATCGTGCATGCGGTCGAACTCGCCCACACGCTTGCCCATCAGCACCTGCTGCGCGCCGACGTCTCCCAGCAGCTGCTCGATCTGCGCATTGGTGTCACTGAACTTCTGCACCAGCTCACCCTTGGATGCGCGCAACCGATCGATCAGGCCTCCGATCAACGGCACCCTGGAACGCTGCGCGAATCCGTCGAGCTTGAGGCTGCGCGCGATGCGCACGACTTCGCCCAGCTTTTCACCACTGGCATCGAGATCGCGATTGCGCACCTGGTCCAGCAGCTGGCTGGAGAACGCGGCCGTGCGGTTGGCGGCGTCGCGACCGAACACCTGCAGATTGCCTGGTCGCAGGTCGTCCAGCTCACGGCGGATCTCGGCGATACGCGGCAGATCCTCATGGACCAGGCCAAGTGCCTTCAGCGTGCCTTCGTCGAGCGTGGAAACGGCAGTGTTGGCGGGTACCAGCGTGCCGGGGCTCTGACTGTCCTGGACCATCGGGCGATCTCCTTGAAATGGGTAAGCGGCTGTGGCCGATTCAGCGCAGTCTAGCCTGAGCGGCCGCAACCTCGTCATCGATCTGGGCGTGCAGCGCAGCCGCCTTCCCCGCCAATGCAGCACCTGCGGCGCTCTGATCGGCCAGTGCGGCCTGCCGCCAGGCGGGCAGCAGGACATCATGGATGCGCGCGAAACGTTGCAGCAGCGCCGTGTCCTGGTCCTGCAGCAGCTGCCATTGACCGGCCTCGACGCGATGCAGGGTCGCCAGCCGGCGCAGGTGATCCAGCCGTTGCGAAAGCACGGCATGCCCGGACGCATCACACTGCGCCAGCCGTGATGCGCCCAGCTCGGCCCAGGCGTCCAGTGCTGTGGCCGCCTCTGAACGTTCAACGATGGCCAGGGCGCGCTGCTGCTGGTAATGCTGCAGATGCTGGGCCTGCTCGCGCGCCTGCAGGGCCAGCACCCCCAGTTGCGACTGCAGCGCATGCGCTTGCGCCTCGCGGTCAACATCGCGCCCAAGCAGGCGCCCCCACCAGCCTTCCTGTCGCCGGATCTGCGCAGGATTCCCCGCCTGCAGGGCCAGAGCGATACGCGCCAGCGCGGCCACCAGGCCTTCGCCCGCAACCGGGGGCAACGTGACGGCCCGCTGCGCAAGTGCCTGCAGCAGCGGCGTACCGTAATCGGCCAGCACGGCGATATCGGCCGTGTCCGGCAACACCGGTGGCGGCAGTGGCGCCTGCGGGGTCACGGCAGCGGCGGCGGCTGCGGTGTCGATGCCAGGCCGCCTTCGCTGTCTTCCGGCGGCAGCGACTCGCCGTAGAAGTGCCGCATCAGCGCTTCATCCAGTGCGCGTTCTTCCGGCGTCGTGGCACGGCGTACGCGTGCACGCTGCGGCACCGCGCCGCTGGAGCCGCCGCGCTCGACCTGCTGCCGCGCCCAACCGGCGAACGCCGCCAGGGTCTGCGACACCTGTACCTGCTGCGCCTGTGATGCCACCAGCAGTTCGACCAGAGGCGCCAACCCGGCCTGCAGGTCTTCGGCCAGCAGCGTGGCCGGCGCGCTGCTGTGGGCAACCGCGGCCGGTAACGGCACAGCGGGCGCAGGGCGTGTTTCGGACAGGCGCTGCAGGGCCTCCAGCAATGCCGGCCACGGCGCCGGGTCGGCGACGGCAACAGGGGCCACCTCCGGCGCCGGCGGTGGCAGCTGCAGCGCGCTGGCGATGTCCGCCAACTGCGCGACCACGCGCCCGCCGACATCGCTGTCGTCGGCGCCCATGGCCTTGTTGCGCAGGAAATCGCGCTTGATCTGCGCCCAGCGCTGCGACTGCACCTCATCCAGTACGCCGCGCAGTTCGGCCAGCTTCAGCAGGTTCTCCTCGGCGCCGGTGGTCAGCAGCTGCGCCTCGCCCAGGTAGTGGTCGGAGATCAGCTGCTGCAGCTCGTCCTCGTTCATCACCGGCGAGATCTTCTCCGCCAGCTTGTTCATGTTGCGGTAGCTGCCCTGCAGCCGGAACGGCGGCTCGGTACGGTAACGATCGTCCTGCGCGGCACTGGCGATGTACTGCTGGTTGACCCGGTAGACCACGTCGCGAACGCGAAGCATGCGTTGCAGGGTGGCAGTGATCTCGTTGATCTCGGCGCTGCTGTAGGCGTGGCTGAGGCCGTTGGTGGACACGTCCTTGCCCATCGCACGATCGACCAGCAGATACAGGTCGGCCATGTCACGCGTGGCCAGCGGCGCCAGGACAGGGTTGGAGGTCAGGCTGTTCTCGATGTAGCTGAGGGTGAACGACGCTTCCATGCCACCCAGCACATCGCCGAGGTTGTAGATGTCGGCGCGGTTGGCCAGCATGTCCGGAATCCTGAACACCTCGCCGGACTCGGTGTACGGGTTGCCGGCCATGACCACGCAGAACTTCTTGCCACGCATGTCGTAGGTGCGGGTGCGGCCACGCCACACGCCTTCGATGCGACGGGTGCCATCGCACAGCGAAATGAACTTCTGCAGGAACTCGGGATGGGTGTGCTGGATGTCGTCGACATACAGCATGGTGTTGTTGCCCATCTCCAGCGCCAGGTTGAGCTTTTCCAGTTCCTGCCGCGAGGTGGCATCGGGCGCCTGTGCCGGGTCCAGCGAACGCACCTCGTGACCCAGCGCCGGGCCGTTGATCTTCATGAAGACCAGGCCCAGCCGGTGCGCCACGTATTCCATCAGCGTGGTCTTGCCGTAGCCCGGTGGCGAAATCATCATCAGCAGGCCCATCAGGTCGCTGCGCTTGTTCTCGCCCACCGTGCCCATCTGCTTGGCCAGGTTGTCACCGATCACGCCCAGGTAGACATCGTTGATCAGCTTGTTGCGCACGAACGAAGACAACGGCCGCGCCTTGAACTCGGACAGGCGCAGGGTCTGCCGCTCGCGGTTGATGATGCCCTGGCGCACCGCCTGGTACGCATGGAAATCGGGCACGAAGCGCTTCAGGTGGTGCTGCAGGCGTGCCAGGAAGTCATCCAGCGACAATGACAGCGTGCCGTTGTGGATGCGCGGGTGTTCGCCAAGCAGGCCCGGCACGTCCACGCGCAGCAGCGCGTCGCTGGCCCGCGTGCGCAGCTGGCGCTGCACCAGCAGCAGCGCGGCCGCTTCGTCGGCGTAGCCGGCGTGCGCGGCCTGTGCCGGCACCCCGGCCAGCGCGCGCAGCCATTGCCCGGCCAGTGCCCAGCGCGCGGCCAGCGGGTCCTGCGTGCGCTGCAGGGCGCGCTCCAGTACTTCGCGCTGCCCGGCCTGGTCCAGCTGCTGGGCCAGGGCCTCCAGCAGGGCCTGGGCATGCCTGCTGGTGCTGAACACCGGTTCGCCATTGACCAGTTCTTCGGCCAGATAGGCAGCCGCCGCCTCGGCGGCTTCGTCGTCGAAGGGCAACGACTGCGACTGCGCGAACGCGCTCAGTGCTGCCGCCATTTCCGCGCGCAGGGCGACGCGCCCTTCGTCGGAGCCGAACAGGCGGGCAATGGTTTCCGCTCCAGCCTGGCGGCTGGGCCACTGCAGTACCGCTTCTTCGCGTTGCTGCGCCGCCCAGAACAGCAGCGCCAGCGCGCGTACACCAGGAGCATGCCGCAGCGCGCCAGCCGACTGCTGCAAAGGCAGCAGCGCGCGCAGGATCAGCGCGGCGTCATGGTCATGGATACCGCGCTCGTAGCCTTCGCGATAGCGCGGCGCAGCGAAGGCACGGACGCGCTGGTCCAGTGCTTCGGGTGTGGCGACATCGTGCTGCAGCTGGGCCAGGTCCAGCCCATCGTGGCCCTGCTGTGCGGCCAGCAGCAGGCAGCCGGCCAGATATTCGCCGCGGTAGATCGCATCGGATTCCGAATCCAGCGTCACCGGCCAGAACGGCCTGAGTGCCTCCAGTTCCGGGTCGTGCAGGGTTTCCAGGAAGTCGGTGCCGGTCAGGTGGATGGCCAGCGTATCGCCGCGCGGCAACAGGGTCAGGTCCAGGGCCTGGGTGTTGACGCTGAAACGGTGGCGCGGGCCAAGCCGGACCACGTTGCCACCGGCTTCGTACAGGTCGCTGCGGTCGCGCAGCTGGCGCACGGCCTGGTCGCGCACGCCCTTCAGGCGCGCCTCGATGTCATCGGCCTTGACGTTGTCGCGCAGCGCGCGCAGCCGCTCGGCCAGCTCGCGCAGCTTGAGGATCAGCGGGTCGCCGGCGAAGAACGCATTGAGTTCATCGGCGGTGGCGAAACGCTCGGTGCGCTTGGCCAGGCCATCGAGAATGCGGTTGGCCGCATCCAGTACCGAACGTGCCTTGCGCTGGCGGTCATCCAGCAGCGCCTGCTTGTGTGTTTCGAAGGCCTCGACCAGTTCCTCGCGCTTGCTGAGGATGTCGCCGAGGAACTGCTCATGCTCGCCGAACTGGCTCTCCAGTTCTTCCAGCTGCACCAGCAGGCGTGACAGCTGTTCGTCGGCCCTTTCCGGATCGCTGGCCATCGCCAGCGCACTGGTGATGGACTGCGAGAACAACGCGAACTGGGCGGCGAACTGCGCCACCGCCTCGGCCGAACCGAGGGTGCGGCGGCGCTGTTCGGCGCGGGTGCGCGCCTGGTTCAACCGCCCGTACAGCGCGGAAATGGATTCGACCACGCGGGTGCGCGCGGTGGCATCGTCCACCTTCAGCCCGGCCATCAGTTCGGACAGCATGTCCAGGTCGGCAGCCATGCCGCGCATGCCGTCCAGCTGCTCGTCCAGCCGGCGGGCGCTGCTGGCCTGCTGGGCGGCTTCATCCAGCGCCTGCAGGCGGCTGCCCAGCGGTGCCAGCGCGGCATCACCGGCCAGGAATTCACCGGTGGACGCACCGACACGGTCCTGTGCCTGCACCAGTTCGGCAGCCATGGCCTCGATGCGCGAGGTATCGATATAGCGCAGTTCGCGGATGGTCAGCAGCCGCCCGCGCAGCGCGGTGATTTCGTTCAGCGCTTCGACGAAGGCCTGTACCTCGTTCCAGTTCTGCGGCTGCAGGCGGCCCAAAAGGGCTTTGTGCGTGGCCTCGGCGTCGACCATCGCCTGCGCCGACTGCTGGCGGATCGACTGCACCTTCTCGTATTCGTCCAGCACCGATTCGCCGGTGGCGCTGATCTGCCGCAGCAGCGCCTCGGCACCGTCACAGGCCTCGTCGCCCAGCCAGTGGTGGGTGTCGAACAGGCGGCGGGTATCGGCCACCAGGCGCTGGTAGCGCTGCACCGACACGTCCTGGCCGTCGATCTCGCGCGCCAGGTTGAACAGGTTGGAGATGCCGCGCACCAGTTCGGCATTGCCGATGCGGCCCATGAAGGTGTTGCCCGGCGGTCGGCTGGCAGCGAACTCGTCGCTGCTGAAGGGGGTCTGCCAGACCTGCATCGGGTGGATGCGGGTGGGTTCGGCACCCTCGGCGTGGAACAGCACCATGCGCCCATCCTGCAGGAAGGCATAGCCGTGGCCGAACACGGGGTTCTGCAGCACGCGCTGGATGGTGTTGTAGACGAACAGCGCCGAGCGACCGCCCTCGCGTTCGTAGAAGATGTAAAGCACGTCCTCGCCGTTGGGCGAGCGGATGCTGCGCTTGAACTGCATGCCGGCCATCGAGGCATCGAACGCCTTGTGCTCGCCGCCCTGAAGGTAGTAACCGCCGGGGAAGATCACGCCGTGGTCTTCAGGCAGCTGTACGCAGGCCTGGACGATGGCGTCGTTGCGTACGATGTCGCCGGTAAGCGTGTTGTAGATCAGCCCGCGCCACACGGTTTCGCGGTAGGGCAGCACCTTCAACAGCAGCAGCGAGCCCACGCGGGCGAACTCGAACTGTGCGTCGTCCAGCGACTGGGTGCTGTCTTCCACCGGTTCGCTGTAGATGCCCTGCCCGGTTTCGGTGTTGTTCTCGACCTTGATGGTCAGGTCACCGCCGGTGGTTTCCACGAACAGGGTGTCGAGGATGTTCAGGTGCGAATGGCGGCCGTTCACCGCCAGGTCGCGGGTGGCCCTGGTCCACTCGAAGTCGAACGGCGGCGGCAGCGCGATGTCGCGTTCGCCGCGCGCGTCCAGATAGGTCAGTTCGCCGTCGCGCGACAGCGCCCAGCGGAACACGCGCACATCGCTGCTGCGCTCGCCGATCTGGAAGGAAGCCAGCAGCTTGTCGCCAACCACGATCAGCTGCAGCAGGCGCGCATGCTTGTAGTAGGCGTACAGCTCGTTGAAGTCGTGCACGAAGCCGGGCTGGTCGAGGAAGCTGCCCTTCAGCTCCAGCGCGGCCACGTCGTAGCCATCCTTGCCCTGCACCAGCCGGTACAGGCCGAACACGTCCTCGATACGGGTCTGGGTCTTCAGCCCGATGAACACGTTGTAGCCGAACAACAGGCGGTCCGGGCCCACCTGCACGATGTCGCGGCCGACGCAGTTGTTCTCGCTGCGGATGCGGAAACGCCCGACCACTTCCAGGCGACTGTCGCCGAACTCGGCCAGGCGCTGGCGGTTGAGCGTTTCGGCCAGGCCCTGCAGGCGCTGGCCCTGCTCGGCCAGGCGGCGGCGCAGGACTTCGTAGGCACCGCCCTGGGCAACGGCCTGGTCGACAGTGTTGCCGCCAGCCTCCACTGCGGTGGGTTCGGCGGTCGGATGGGTTTCAGACATCAGCAGGCTTCCGGCTCACGGGCGGACGGCCGCAGCDGCGGCCGGCGCGGGCGGGCGATGGCAGCGTGGCCATCGCCCGATGCATCAACGGGCGCTGTCGACCACGGTGGCCGACACGGTGGGCACCGCTTCGGCGTCCTCGGCGATCTGGCGCGGTGCCGGCTCGGCCACGGCCACGCCCAGGTAGCGCTGCATCAGCTCCTGCACGATCGGGCTCTTGCCGGCAAAGCCTTCGATCGACTTGCCCAGCGACACCGCCTTGACCAGGTTCTCGAACATGCCACCGTCGCCACCGACCAGGTCGATGTCGGCGTTGCGCAGCGCGCTGGCGATGACGTTGGCGTTCTCGCGCGAGACTTCCTTGCCCGCTTCGATCGAGGCCAGCGCCTGCTTCAGGCTGTTGTCCAGCATCATGCGGAACTCTTCGTGGCCACGTGCCTGATCACTCAGCGAGGCGATCGCCTCGAACTTGCGCACCAGGCCCTCGGCCTCGGCCAGCAGCTTCTTCTGCACCACGCCAGCCTCGGCGTTGCCCAGCGACTCGGTAGCAGTAGCACGCGCCAGGCCCATCTTTTCTTCGCCCTGGGCCTGCGCCTGCAGCGTCTCGGCCAGCACACGGGCCTCGTTGCTGCCCTGCTTCAGGCTGGCTTCGGCCTTGGCTTCGATCACGCGGGCCTCGGCGATGCCGACCTTCTCGATGGCCAGTGCCGAGGCCTCGCGCACCTGCGCTTCGGCCAGGCCCGGCGCGGCCTGTTCGGCACGCAGCGCGTCGGCCAGCAGGCGCTTGGCTTCGGCCTGCTTGCCGGCCGCTTCATGCTCGGCCTGGGCCAGCGTGGTCAGTTCAACGGCACGGTGCTTGGATGCGGTTTCGCGCGCCTGCGCTTCCTTCACTTCGCGCACCAGCGATTCCTGCGCCTTGGCCTCGGCTTCCAGGATCAGCACCTGCTTCTGGCGGTCGGCCTCGGAGACCTCGCGCACTTCCTTGATGCGCTCTTCTTCCTGGGCCACGGTCTTGTCGATGGAGATGCGTTCGCGGGTGATGTTGGCCACGTCCATCTTGCCCTGCTCGACCACCTTGTCGCGCTCCACGCCCTGCAGCTGCACTTCGCGGTCGGTGGTGACCTGCTCCAGCTGGCGTGCGCGCTCGACGCGCTCGGCTTCGATGGCCACCGCGCGCTGGCGGTTCTGCTCGGCCACTTCCACTTCGCGCAGGCGGTTCTGGTCGCGGATCTCGATCAGCTGCTGCGCTTCGATGCGGGCGTTCTCGGACAGCTGGCGCTGCTCTTCCTGCACCTTGGCGGTCTCGGCTTCCTCGCGTGCGCGGATGGTCTCGATCTCGCGCTTCTGGCGGGCTTCGGCCTCGGCCTGCTGGCGTTCCAGCGCCAGCAGTGCCTCACGCGCTTCCACGTTCTTCTTGGTGATGGCGAGCTTCTCGTTCTGCTCCAGCTCGTTGGTCACCACGTTCTGCGCGGCGGTCAGCTCGGTGATCTTGCGGATGCCCTGCGCGTCGAGGATGTTGAACTGGTCCAGCAGCGACTTCGGGGTCTGTTCCAGATAGTCGATCGCCACGTCTTCCAGCACATAGCCGTTGAGGTCGTTGCCGATCACCGCGATGATCTCGTCGCGGAACTCCTGGCGCTTCTCGAACAGTTCGGTGAAGTCGAACTTCTTGCCGACCGTCTTCAATGCTTCGGAGAACTTGGCGTTGAACAGCTCGTCGACGGCGTGCTTGTCCGAGGCACGGTCGGCGCCGATGGCCTTGGCCACGCGCAGCACGTCGGCCTGGGTTTCATTGACGCGCAGGTAGAAGGCCACGGCGATATCGGCACGCATGTTGTCGCGGCAGATCAGGCCTTCCTTGCCACGGCGGTCGATCTGCAGGGTGATCAGGCTGATCCGCATCAGCTCTGCGCGGTACAGCACCGGGATGATCAGCGCACCGGTGAAGTGCACCTTGGGCGTGGAGCTCATGTCGTTGACGATCAGGGCCACGCCCTGGTCGACCTTGCGGTAGAAGGCCTTGAACAGGCCGGCCAGGCCGAGCAGACCGACCAGCAGGACGGCCACGCCGATCAGGAAGGGGGCCATGGTTGCCAACGTCATCAGTGATTCTCCTTGTTGCCCGGAAGCAGGTTGTCCTGGAAGTCGAGGGCGACCGCATCAGCGCGGACCACCCGGTAATGGTGTTGTGCGGCCACGTGCTCGACCAGCACGATGCGCTCGCCACGCTGCAGTTCGATGTCGCTGCGCACCTGCAGCACCAGCCCGGCGCCACCGTCATCGAAGGTGGCGTGGCCGCTGCGGGCATCCACTATCGGCGAGGCGACCACACCGATGCGCCCCAGCAACGAGGCCTGGGCCACCGGCCGCAGGCGCAGCAGGAACCGACGGATGGGGTGCAGCAGAAGCGCGGTGACCGGTACCGCAGGCAGGGGAGCCAGCACGGCCACGACGGTGCCGATCGTCCAGCGCAACAGGTCCGGCAACGGCAACAGCACGAAAAGATGGATGAAATAGGTCAGCGCCCAGCCGAAGAAGCCCAGCAGCGTGACCACGACCATGACCGGCACTCCGCCCAGGCCGAAGCGCTGCAGCAGGGCCGACAGGCCGCTGAGATCGTTGCCGCCGTCCAGGGCGCCATCGGCGCCAAGATCGCCAAAGCCATCGTCGACCAGGCCAAACGCGGCAAGCCCCCAATAGATCAGCGATACCGCCAGCACGATGCTGTACGGCAGGGTCGGGAAACCGAACACAACGCTGAGGAATTCCTGCATCGCTTGCCTTCCTGGGCTGTGGGCGGCGATCGCCCGTTCGGAACGTGCAGAGCGCGCCCCGTGGATCCCCGCGCCGGCCCTCATGGCTGGCGCGCTTGGGTCCATCCTATGTGAAGAATACGTGCAGGCTCAAATCCAGGTCCAGATCACGGCAAATGGTGACGCCGATCACTCCAGGACCGTGCAGTCCGCGCGGCGCACTTCCTCGACGAAGGTGCGCATCCGGTAACCGTCCTTGATGCCCGGCTCCAGCTCGATCCCGCTGGACACGTCCACGCCCCAGGGAAGCGTGGCCAGCACAGCATCGTAGACGTTTTCCGGGTTCAGGCCACCGGCCAGCAGGAACGGCCGGTGCAGGCCGGTCGGGATACGGCCCCAGTCGAAGGCCAAGCCGGTACCGCCACCGCCGCCGGGGGCGTGGCTGTCGAACAGGAACCCCGCCGCGCTGGGGTAACGCAGCTGCAACGTGCGCGCATTGACCTCTTCCCGGCCCCCCATGGCAATCGCCTTCAGGTAGGGCATGTTGAAGCTGCGGCAGAAGCTCTCGTCTTCCTCGCCGTGGAACTGCAGCAGGGTCGGCCGCACCGTGCGCAGCACCTCGCGCACCTCTTCCTTGCTGTTGTTGCGGAACAGGGCCACTACATCGACCATCGGCGCGATCGCCTGGCGCATCGCGCGTGCTTCGGCAGGAGCAACCCGGCGGCTGCTCTCGCGGGCAAAGATGAAACCCACTGCGTCCACGCCCAGCTCACCGGCCAGGCGGACATCGCCGGCACGGGTCATGCCACAGAACTTGATGCGCGTGCGGTAGTAGGAGCGGCTCATAGCGTGACCTCGGCGGGCAGATGCCAGTTGTCGGGGTACAGGGGCCCAAGGAACACCAGGCCCTGCGGCGGTGCGGTGGGACCGGCTACGGTGCGATCGCGCCCGGCCAGCAGTTCGGCGATCCAGTCCACCGGTTTTTCGCCGCTGCCCACCAGGATCAACGAACCGACGATATTGCGGACCATGTGATGAAGGAATGCATTGCCCTGCACGGCCACTTCAATCACCTCGCCCTGGCGGCTGACCTGCAGCGACTGCAGCTCACGCCGCGCATGCAGCGCCTGGCACTGCACGGAGCGGAACGCGCTGAAGTCGTTCTCGCCGATCAGGGCCTGGCCGGCGGCATGCATCAGGGTCTCGTCCAGCGCCCGGCGCTCCCAGCTGAGGGTCTGCCGCTGCAGCGCCGGCCGCACCTCGCGGTTGAGCAGGCGGTAGCGGTAGCGGCGCGCGCGTGCCGAGAAGCGAGCGTGGAAATCGTCGGCCACCGGCACGCACCAGCGCACCGCGATCGAGCGTGGCAGGCGGGTGGTGGTGCCCAGCATCCAGGCGCGCGGATCGCGCACCACGTCGGTATCGAAATGGACGACCTGGCACTGGCCATGCACGCCGGCATCGGTTCGGCCGGCGCAGACCACCTGCAGCGGCGCATCGGCCACCGACGACAGGGCCTGCTCAAGGCTGGCCTGCACGCTGGGACCGCCCTCGCCCAGGTTCTGCCAGCCCCTGAAATCGCTGCCGTCGTATTCGACGCCAAGCGCGTAACGCATGTGCTACCTCGATGTTGCGGGTGGGGCGGCGCTCAGGCCGGATCGCGTTCGGACCAGACCGCCAGTTCGTTGCCACCGGGCTCGACGAACTGGAAGCGGCTGCCGCCGGGGAAGGAAAACACCGGCCGCACGATCTCACCGCCAGCGTTGCGCACCGCCGCTTCGACCGGCACCAGCTGGTCGGCATACAGCACCAGCAGCGGTGCGCCGCTGTCACTGGCCCGCTGCGGCTGGCCGCGGAAGAAGCCCCCTTGCAGGCGGCCATCGTCGAACGCGGTGTAGTCGCTGCCATAGTCGACGAACGACCAGCCGAACACCTTCTCGAAGAAGACACGGCTGGCGGCCGGGTCGCTGGAGGCGAATTCAACGTAGTCGATGCGGCGCTCGCGGCTCATGGCAGGGTCCTTGTCGGCAGGTTCGGTCACGGCAGGCGGGCCAGCAGTTCGCGGGCCTGGGCCTGGCTGTGCGGATCACCGCCTTCGGCGACCTCCAGCAGCAGGGTACGCGCGGTCTGCGCGTCGCCCAGGTCCAGGTAAGCGATGGCAAGCTCGAGGCGCTCCTGGCCGGCACGCGGCAGCCAGCCAGCATCGCCGTTGTCCGCAGCCACGCTCGCCGCAGTCTCCTCGGGATGCGACGTGCCGATACTGTCGATTCCGTCATGATGGCTGGCATCAACCGGGAGCTCGCTCTGATGCGCGTCGTCCGGCAGATCGAACACGCCGCGGAACTGTGGCTGCTGTTCGGCATGCAGCGCGTAGTCCGGCACCGCCACTTCAGATGCCATCCCAGGTGCGGCCGCTTCGTCCTGTACCGGCGCCTCAACAACGTCTTCGCGTGCGGTCGCAGGCTCGTCCCAGCGCGGCAGATCGGTCACCGCCTCGGGCAGTACGACCACGTCTTCGTCGCGCAGCATGTCAGCCTTCCAGTCGGCCTGCACTGCGTGGTCAGCGATCGGATCGACCGCCGCTTCGGCATGGCCCTCGGGCTCGCTCGCCCAGGCTGGCATCGCCGGTTCCTGGCGGCCGCCATCGGCCACCGCCGACGACCACGAAGACTGCTCGGCCAGCGTGTCCAGCGCCGCACCCGCAGGAACCACAGCGGCCAGCCCGGCGGCATCACCCTCTTCGCGCAGCGGGGGCAGCGGCGAGGGCTTGCGACGGCGGAGCAACCAGGCTGCGCCTGCTGCCAGCAGCAGCACCGGCAGGCCCAGCCAGTACCACGGCGTCACTGCATCACGGGAACCCGGCGCCTGTGCCAGGCGCTGCTGCGCGGCAGCCAGGTCGTTGTCCTTCATCGCGATCAGCGACTGCTGCTGCTCCTTCAGCTTCTCCAGATCGGCCACGCGCTGCTTCAGTTCACCGATCTCGGCATCGCGGGTGGCGATGTCCTCACGCGCCTGGCGCAGTTGTTCGTTGCCCAGCATGTCACCCTCGCTACCGGCAGCGGTGCCGGTGGTTGTGCCCGCGTGCGCGGCGTCGGACGCCAGCGCCGGAGCGATCTCAAGTCGTGCCCCGTTGGCGGCAGCCGGGGAAGAAGCGTTCGCGGTTGCCGCCCTGGCGGCCGGCGCGACCGCACCCGCCGGTTGCGGCACGGTACGCGCCTGCCGCCATTGCGTGGCGTGCTCGCGCACCAGCGTGGCGGCCTCGGCGGCATCGACAGCGGCAAGCGCATCGCTGCCCGGCAAGCGCAGCACCGCACCCTGCTTGAGCAGATTGACGTTGCCACGGATGAAGGCTTCGGGATTGGCGCGCAGCAGGGCGATCATCGCGCGGTCGCGGCTGACCTGGTTGCCACGCGCCACCGCGCTGGCGATCTGCGACAGGGTCTGACCGCGCTGCACGGTGATGCTGCCGTCGGCCGGCGCTGCCGCAACCGGTGCAGGTTCCGCACGCGGCCGAGCCGGCGTGGCTGCAGGTGCCGCGGCAGGTGCGCGCGGTGGCACATCGGGCACCGTTGCAGCAGGCGCGGGTGCCGGCTCGCGCGCGATGGTGTTGGACAGGGTGCCGGCCGGCGCCACGATCTCGGGCTCGGTGACGGCCAGCGCGCTGGACGGCGCATCGACCAGCGCGGAGTATTCGCGCACCAGACGGCCCTGGCCCCAGTCGGCTTCGATCAGGAAGCTCAGCGACGGGGTCTCGACCGGCGCCTGCGAGGTCACCCGCACCACCGCCCTGCCCTGCGCATTGCGGGTCAGCTCGAACTGCAGCTCGCTGACCAGCCCGGTCGGCCGCTGCAGGCCGACGCGTTCGAAGGTAACCGGCGAGGCCAGCGCGACGCGCAGGTTCTCCAGCTCGGACGGGTCAGCCGACACCACCGGGATTTCGGCCAGTAACGGCTGCCCCGGCTTGGACAGGACACGGATGTCCCCCAGGCCCAATGCGAGTGCCGAACTGCTGGCCAGGGCCAGCAGCGCGGTGGAAAGATAGAGGAGCGGGCGCTTTGCGCCCCTGGCCCGTTTATTCATGGGCGACACTATAAAGCGTGCGGACCGGGGTCCGCACCCATGTAGAGCCGAGCCCATGCTCGGCTGCACGGCCTGAGCCGAGCGTGGGCTCGGCTCTACAGAAAAGGCCGGGCATTGCCCGGCCTCTCATCAGCGCTGCTCGGCGGCGACCAGCTCGGCCAGCTGCACGGCATTCAACGCCGCGCCCTTGCGCACGTTGTCCGACACGATCCACAGGTTCAGGCCGCGCGGGTGCGACAGGTCTTCACGGATACGGCCGACATACACCGCATCGGTGCCCGAGGCATGGGTGACCGGAGTCGGATAACCACCGGCTTCATGGCGGTCCACCACTTCAACGCCCGGCGACTGCTCCAGCAGCGCGCGCGCTTCGGCCACGGTGACCTTGTCGCGGGTCTCGATCGCCACCGACTCGGAGTGGCCGTAGAACACCGGCACACGCACTGCGGTCGGGTTCACCAGGATGCTGTCGTCGCCGAGGATCTTGCGGGTCTCCCAGATCAGCTTCATCTCTTCCTTGGTGAAACCGTTGTCCTGGAAGTCATCGATGTGCGGGATCAGGTTGAAGGCGATCTGCACCGGGAAGCGCTGCGGATCGATTTCCTGGAAGCTGAGCAGCTGGCCGGTCTGCTTGCCCAGCTCTTCGGTGGCCGAACGACCACCGCCGGACACCGACTGGTAGGTGGAGACGTTGATGCGCTCGATGCCGTACCTGCGGTGCAGCGGCGCCAGCGCCACCATCATCTGCATGGTCGAGCAGTTCGGGTTGGCGATGATGCCGCGCGGGCGGTTGGCCACCTGTTCCGGATTGACCTCGGACACCACCAGCGGCACGTCATCGTCGTAACGGAAGGCCGAGGAGTTGTCGATCACCACCGCACCGGCAGCGGCGAACTTCGGTGCGTATTCCTTGGACACGCTGCCACCGGCCGAGAACAGCGCGATCTCGACACCGGTCGGATCAAAGGTGGCCAAGTCCTGCACCTTGACCTTCTGGCCATTGAACTCGATCTCGCCGCCGGCCGAACGTTCCGAAGCGAGGACGCTCAGGGTGCCGACCGGGAAATCACGCTCGGCCAGGATCGACAACATGGTCTCGCCGACCGCACCGGTGGCACCGACGACGGCAACGTGGAAACTGCGCTGTGCATTGCTCATGGGGGAAAACTCTCACGAAAACGGGAATGGGGAAGAAACACGCACGACAGCTGGGTTCGGGGAACCTCCTCAGGCGGGGCGCGCGGAGGTTCCCTATCGTTTCCCGGTTTTTTTGCCCAAGGTCACGCGCGCAGCCATGGCCGCGTCAGCGTTGATCGCGCTCGGCATGCACGAGGGTGCGCCATCCAGGCCGAGCCCGGCAACCAGATTATCGACGGCCAGCTGTACCATCGCCGTGCGTGTGGCCAGCGAGGCACTTCCGATGTGCGGAGTCAGCACCACGTTGCGCAGCGCCAGCAGCTCCGGGCGCACCGTCGGCTCGCCCTCGTAGACATCCAGGCCGGCAGCGGCCAGCCGGCCGTGGGCCAGCGCGTCAGCCAGCGCCAGTTCGTCGACGATGCCGCCGCGGGCGATGTTCACCAGGGTGGCTGACGGCTTCATCTTCGCCAGTGCCGCCGCATCGATGAGGTGATGCGAGGCCGGCGTGTAGGGCAGCACGGTGACCAGGTGGTCGGACTTCGCCAGCAGCGTGTCCAGGTCCACGTAGGTCGCGCCGAGCGCCGCCTCGGTATCGGCCGGCAACCGCGAACGGTTGTGGTACAGCACCTTCATGCCGAACCCGTGTGCACCGCGGCGGGCGATGCCTTGGCCGATGCGGCCCATGCCGAGGATGCCCAGCGTGCTGCCATGGACATCCGCGCCCAGCATGGTCTGGAACGACCACTGCCCCCACTGCCCTTCACGCAGCCAGCGTTCGGCTTCGGTGATGCGGCGCGCGGTGGCCATCAGCAGGGCGAAACCAAGGTCGGCCGTGGTCTCGGTCAGGACGTCCGGGGTGTTGCTGGCGAGGATGCCGGCCGCACTGAGCGCGTCGACATCCAGATTGTTGTAGCCGACACCAACGTTGGCGATCACCTGCAGCTGCGCGGCGTCAGCGACCTGGGCCGCACCGACGCGCTCGTTGAGGGTGATGATCGCGCCGTCGGCGCTGGTCAGCTGTTCGGCGATCTGCGCGGGCGTCCAGGCGGTGACGGTGTCGGTGCTGCGCAGCTGTACGCGATCGCGCAACGGCGCGATGGCCGCGTCGATCAGCGGCTGGCTCACCCACACCGTCGGCCGCGTGTCAGCCATCGATCTGCCCGGGAATGCGCGGGGTGATCGTGCCGACATCGCCGCACTGCGCGCGGTGGCGCAGCGCCTGGTCCATCAGCACCATCGCCATCATCGCCTCGGCGATCGGCGTGGCGCGGATGCCGACGCAGGGGTCGTGACGGCCGGTGGTGACCACTTCGACCACGTTGCCGGCGGTATCCAGCGACGGGCCCGGCAGGCGCAGGCTGGAGGTGGGCTTCAGCGCAATGGACGCAACGACCGGCTGACCGGTGGAGATGCCACCGAGGATGCCGCCGGCATGGTTGCTGGCGAAGCCCTGCGGCGTCAGCAGGTCACGGTGTTCGGTGCCTTTCTGCGCGGCGCTGGCAAACCCATCGCCGATTTCCACGCCCTTCACCGCGTTGATGCTCATCAGGGCAGCGGCCAGTTCACCGTCGAGCTTGCCGTAGATCGGCTCGCCCCAGCCCGGCGGCACGTTGTCGGCGACCACATCCACGCGCGCACCGACCGAATCACCGGACTTGCGCAGCGCATCCATGTACGCCTCCAGCTCGGGCACCTGCGCGGCATGCGGCCAGAAGAACGGATTGTCTTCCACCGCCGACCAGTCGAAACCGGCCGGGGTGATGTCACCCAGCTGCGACAGGTAGCCACGCACGGTGACGCCAAAGCGCTCGGCCAGCCACTTCTTGGCGACCACGCCGGCGGCCACGCGCATGGTGGTCTCGCGTGCCGAGGAACGGCCGCCACCGCGCGGGTCGCGGATGCCGTACTTGTGCCAGTAGCTGTAATCGGCATGGCCCGGCCGGAACTGCTGGCCGATGTTGGCGTAGTCCTTGCTGCGCTGGTCGGTGTTGCGGATCAGCAGCGCGATCGGCGTGCCGGTGGTCAGGCCCTCGTACACGCCGGACAGGATTTCGACCTCGTCGGCCTCGCGCCGCGCCGAGGTGTGGCGGCTCTTGCCGGTAGCGCGACGCTGCAGGTCGTGGGCGAATTCGGCCGCATCCAGCGCCAGCCCCGGCGGGCAGCCATCGATCACGCAGCCGATGGCCGGCCCGTGCGACTCGCCGAACGTGGTGACGGTGAACAGCTTGCCGAACGAATTGGAGCTCACGGGCGCTGCGCCGCCAGTTCGGTGATGCGTGCGCTGTGGGCGATCAGCTCGCGGCACTCGACCGCGAAGATGCCCATCTGGCCGACCTTGAACTCGATCCAGGCGAAGTCGACTTCCGGCAGCAGCTTGATCAGGTGCTGCTCGGATTCGCCCACTTCGCAGATCAGCAGGCCGTCTTCGCTCAGGTGCAGCGGGGCGTCGCGCAGGATCTTCAGCACCAGGTCCAGGCCGTCGTCGCCGGCACGCAGGCCCATTTCCGGCTCGTAGGAGTATTCCTGCGGCAGGGCATCGGTCTCGTCGTTGGTGACGTACGGCGGATTGGTGACGATCAGGTCGTAATGGCGGCCGGTCAGGCCGTTGAACAGGTCCGACTTGAGCAGGGTGACGTTGTGCGCCTGCAGGCGTTCCTTGTTCTCTTGGGCCAGCGACAGCGCGTCATCGCTCAGGTCGACGCCGTCCACTTCCCAGTTCGGGTAGTAGTGGCCCATGGCGATGGCAATGCAGCCCGAACCGGTGCACAGGTCCAGCGCACGGCTGACATCGCGGCCGGCCAGCCACGGCTCGAAGCCGCATTCGATCAGTTCGGCGATCGGCGAGCGCGGCACCAGGGCGCGCTTGTCGCTCTTGAAACTCAGGCCGGCGAACCAGGCCTCGCCGGTCAGGTAGGCGGCCGGGATGCGTTCGTCGATGCGGCGCTGGAACAGCTCCAGCACGCGCAGCTTCTCGGCCTGCAGCAGGCGCGCCTGGCCGTACGCCGGGCCGAGGTCGTGCGGCAGGTGCAGGCTGTGCAGCACCAGCTGGGTGGCCTCGTCCAGCGCATTGTCGTAGCTGTGGCCGAAGGTCAGCCCGGCTTCGTTGAAACGGCTGGTGCCGTAGCGGATCAGATCGATGATCGTGTGGAGTTCGGCGGCCGTTTCAGCGGTCATGGCGGTACTGCGGGCAAAGTGGCCCCCGATTATAGGGGCTGGCGCCCGCGGCGGCATCCGTTGCGGCGGAAACGATCGGGCCGCAGCCGGTATGATGGAGCCCACTTCGCGCGGGGGCACCCATGTTCAATCGCAACGCCGGCATCATCCTGCTGATCGCCCTGGCGGCGGGCCTGGGCCTGCTGGCCGCCCAGCAGGTGTTTGCGCCGAAGCCGCCGGCCAACGCCCCGGCTACCGAAGCGGTCACCCTGTACCCGCAGCCGCGTGAACTGCCCGACTTCAACCTGGCCCAGTCCGACGGCACCCGCCTGATCCCGGGCGAACTGAAGGGCCACTGGACCCTGGTGTTCCTGGGTTTCACCTTCTGCCCGGACGTCTGCCCGACCACGCTGGCCGAGCTGGCCGGCGCGCAGAACCAGTGGGAAGCCCTGCCCGACGGCCTGCGCCCGCGCGTGCTGTTCGTCTCGGTCGACCCCGACCGCGACAGCGCCACGCGGCTGGGCGAGTACGTGCACGGCTTCCACAAGGACACCCTGGCCGCCACCGCCGATGTGCCCTCGCTGGAGCGCTTTGCCACCTCGCTGGGCTTTGTGTTCCAGAAGGTGCCGGGCAAGCACTTCGACGAAAACCCCGAGGATTACACCGTCGAGCACTCGGCCAGCCTGGCCGTGCTCGACCCGCAGGGCCGCCTTGCCGGCCTGGTGCGCCCCCCGTTCAACGCGCCGGCCATTGCCCGCGACCTGCAGAAGCTGACCGAGAAAACCGCCCCATGAGCCTCACCACCGCCCTGACGTACGCCCTGCCCCACCGCCTGCTGTCCTCGATGGCGCGTTCGCTGGCGTACTCGGACGATCCGCGCGTGTCGCGCTGGCTGATCGACACAGTCACCCGCAAGTTCAACGTCAACCTGGACGAAGCGGCCAACCCGGACCCGCGCAGCTACGCCACCTTCAACCAGTTCTTCACCCGCGCGCTGAAGCCGGGCGCGCGCGTGGCCGATGCCGATCCGCGCAGCCTGGTGATGCCGGCCGACGGCCGCATCAGCCAGCTGGGGAAGATCGAGGCCGGCCGCATCTTCCAGGCCAAGGGCCAGTCGTTCACCGCCGCCGAACTGCTGGGCAGTGACGAGGATGCCAAGCCGTACAACGACGGCCTGTACGCCACCGTCTACCTGTCGCCGCGCGACTACCACCGCGTGCACATGCCGTGGACCGGCACCCTGCGCGAGACCGTGCACGTGCCGGGCCGCCTGTTCAGCGTCGGCCCGGCCGCGGTGAACGGCGTGCCGCGCCTGTTCGCACGCAACGAGCGCCTGGTCTGCCACTTCGACACCAGCTTCGGCCCGATGGTCAGCGTGATGGTCGGCGCACTGCTGGTGTCCGGCGTGGAGACGGTATGGAGTGGTGAGGAGATCCCGGCCTACGGTGACCGCATCACCCGCAAGGATTACCGCGGCCAGGGCATCAAGCTTGAGCGTTTCGCCGAGATGGCACGCTTCAACTACGGTTCCACCGTGATCGTGCTGCTGCCGCCGGGCGTGGCCGACTTCGCCGCGCAGCTGGGCGCTGAAAGCCCGGTGCAGCTGGGCCAGGCGTTGGCCAGGCTGCGCTGACAAAAAGGGGACGGAGGGGATTAAGTCGTTTATGCATAAACGACTTAATCCCCTCCGTCCCCTTTTTCCACAACGGAATGCCGGCCAGCGGCCGGCACTACCGGTACGCGCGTTACTGCAGGGACGGGGCCGGGCCGACGTCCATGCCGTCGTAGTCTTCCACGCCCTTCTCCGCGGCCAGCGCCGCGAACTCCTGGTTGCGACGGTCCAGCGAGGCTTCGTCGTGAACCTCCACACGCTCCACATGCAGCACGTGGAACGGCGCGTCGCCTTCTTCCGGCTCCTGCTCGAACAGTTCCACGAAGGTGTAGCCCTGCGCCTGCAGATGGTCGGCCAGCACCTGCAGTGGCTCAGCGGTGGAATGGACGAAGAAATACCCCCACAGCAACGGGCCGGTGATGTCCCAGTCGGTGTTTTCGCGGAGGTTGGCGAACAGGTTGCGGGTGTCTTCAAGGTCCATGCGGATTCCAGGGGTCGTGGGGGATTACTTGTCGCAGCCCTGCAGCTTCAGCGTCTGGCCGTGGCGCAGGCTGTAGGCCGGGGCTTTCAGGCCGTTGGCGCGGGCCAGGGTCGGCACGTCGCACTGGAACTTCGCCGCAATGGCACCCAGGGTCTCGCCCTTGCCCACCTTGTGGCTGCGCACCGGCTTCGGCCGCGCCGCCGGGCGCGGCGTGGCCACCGGAGCAACCGGCGTGGTCGGCACGCTGGTGGATGCAGCAGCATCCGCCACCGGCACCACGCCGCCCACGGCCACGCTGCCGGTGTAGCTGGCGGCGGTCGGGCGGACGATGGCTGCGTTCAGATCGGCGGTGATCAGGGTGCGGGCCAGGTCGGCACGCGGGCCGCTGACACAGTTGCGCTGGTACAGGCCGGCGATGCGGGTCGTCGCGTTGATCAGCGTGCCGGCCGGAATCCAGCCGTCGGCCTCATAACGCGGATTGAGGTTGCGCAGCGCGCGCATGTAGCCATCGCGGGTGCCGTGGCTGCCCAGGCAGATGGTCAGTTCGTAGATGGTGGTGGACTTGGCCAGGCGCAGCGTGGCCGGCTGCGCACTGATCTTCGGGAACTCCACGCCGTACTGCTGCGGGTGCAGGAAGATCCACGCCGCGGCGATCACCATCGGAACGTAGTCCTTGGTCTCGCCCGGGAACTGGTTGTAGACGCTGTCGGTCCAGAAGCTCTGCCCGCCGCTCTGCTTGAACACCCGCGCCGCACGGCCTTCGCCACCGTTGTACGCAGCCACCGACATTTCCACGTTGTTGTTCAGTTCGCGCAGGCGTTCGTTGAGGTAGCTGGCGCTGGCCTCGGCGGCGCTGCGCGCATCGAAGCGCGTATCGAAGCCGGTGCCGTCCGGGCCGAGGCCGAAGCGGCGGCCGGTGGCCGGCATGAACTGCATCAGGCCCGCCGCGCCGGCGCGCGAGGAGGCATGCACGCGGCCGTTGGATTCCTTGGCCATGATGCCGAACAGCAGCGCTTCGGGCAGGCCGCGCTTTTCCCACTCCGGCCACATCACCGCGCGCAGGTTCTGGTAGTTCTCGTAGCTGGTCAGCAACGCCGGGCGCATGTCGGTCAACCAGCGGCGGATGCCGGCCTGCACGGCCGGGTTGTACTCGACCATGGTGTCGAAGGCATGCCGCTTGTCGTTGAGCAGCGCGGCGGCGCGGGCGGCCTCGGGCACGTCGGCGGTGAGCGGGCCGATATGGTCGGGGTCGGCTTCCAGGCGGTCACCGCTCTCGTCGGTCACTTCATCGCTGCCCGCCGCATCGGCGTCGTGCTTGAGCAGGCGCTTGTAGCTGGCCAGCAGGGTGCCCATCTGGCAGCCCTTCTGCTTCACGCAGTCGTTGAGGACGTCTTCCATGTCCTCCAGCGCGGCATCGGCCTCGTTGCTGCCCTTCGGGTCGGAATTGGCGACCAGCAGCAGGGCGTCGCTGTAGCGCTTCTCGGCGGCGGTCATGCGCTGCTGCAGCGCATCCACCTTCACCTTGTCCCGGGCCGAAACCCGCTGCGCATGGGCGTCGGGCGCCAGGGAAACCAGGCCGGCCAGGGCCAGCAGCGGCCAACCACGGGAAATCAGGACAGGAACGGGCATTGATGGCACTGTGTGCGAAACAGGCAGGCAGAGTAGCGGCGCCGCCAAGGTCCGGGCAAGCCGACCTTCGGCCCGTCACCGCCGGCGGTTAACATTGGGCTATTCACCACAAGGGCTGGACCATGGATCCGATTCTGCTCGGCAAAGGCATTACCGACGATATTGCCGTCACCCTGCTGCCGAAACTCGGCAACCGCCACGGCCTGGTGGCCGGCGCCACCGGTACCGGCAAGACGGTGACCCTGATGACCCTGGCCGAGGGCTTCTCGCGGCTGGGCGTGCCGGTGTTCCTGGCCGATGTGAAGGGCGATGTGTCCGGCCTGGCCGTGCCTGGCACCGGCGCCGAGAACCTGCTGCAGCGCGCCGCCGAGATCGGCGTGGCCGACTATGCGCCGGCCGCCAGCCCGACCATTTTCTGGGATCTGTACGGCAAGCTCGGCCATCCGGTGCGCACCACGGTCAGCGAGATGGGCCCGACCCTGCTGTCGCGCATCCTCGAACTGAACGACACCCAGGCCGGCGTGCTCGACATCGTGTTCAAGCTGGCCGACGACCGTGGCCTGCTGCTGCTGGACATGGACGATCTGCGTGCCCTGCTCGGCCTGGTGGCCGAGGAACGCAAGGACATTTCCACCGAGTACGGCCTGGTCAGCGCGCAGTCGATCGCCGCGATCCAGCGCTCGGTACTGCGCCTGGCGCAGGACGGCGGCGAGAATTTCTTCGGCGAACCGGCACTGGAACTGGCCGACATCATGCGGGTCAATCACGACGGCCGCGGCATGATCGGCATCCTTGCCGCCGACCAGCTGGTGCTTAAGCCCAAGCTCTATTCCACCTTCCTGCTGTGGTTGCTGTCGGAACTGTTCGAGCAGCTGCCGGAAGTTGGCGACCTGGACAAGCCGAAGCTGGTCTTCATCTTCGACGAGGCGCACCTGCTGTTCGACGATGCGCCCGCGTCACTGGTGCAGCGTATCGAGCAGGTCGTGCGCCTGATCCGCTCCAAGGGCGTGGGCGTGTACTTCTGCTCGCAGTTCCCCGATGACGTGCCGGGCAACATCCTCGGCCAGCTGGGCAACCGCGTGCAGCACGCGCTGCGTGCCTTCACCCCGCGCGACCAGAAGGCGGTGAAGACCGCTGCCGAGACCTTCGTACCAAACCCGAAACTGGACGTGGCCAAGGTGCTGAGCCAGCTCGGCACCGGCGAGGCGCTGGTGTCCACGCTGCAGGACAAGGGCGTGCCGATGCCGGTACAGCAGACGATGATCGCGCCGCCGCGCTGCCGGATGGGACCGATCACCGACGCCGAGCGCGCGCAGGTGCGTGCCGGCAGCCCGGTCGGCAGCCGCTACGACACGGCGATCAACCGTGAGTCGGCCGCCGAGCTGCTGGCCCAGCGCGCGCAGAAGGCGGTCGAGAAGGCCGAGGCACCTGCCGCCCGCAGCCGCGAGCAGGACGAGGCGCAGGAGGGAGGCTTCGGCCAGTCGATCAAGGATGCGATCTTCGGCACCAAGCGCCGCCAGGGCATGATCGAGACCATGGCCAAGCAGACCACGCGTACCGTCGGCACCAAGCTGGGCAACCAGATCGTGCGCGGCATCCTGGGTGGCATTTTCGGCGGCAAGCGCTGATCTGTTCCTGCTGGGGTCAGAGCCCTTTCCGTTGGAAAGGGCTCCGACCCCACTCCTTTATTCGCACCCCTGAAAAGAAGCCGTACTGCATGTCCCGTTGGCGTCCCCCCGCAGAAAAAAGTACAGCCCTGATCACCGCTTCCGGCCACGCCCGGTTGAAGGCCGAACTGGATGACCTGTGGCGTGTACGCCGCCCCGAGGTGGTGAAGGCACTGGCCGCCGCCGCTGCGGAAGGCGACCGCTCCGAGAACGCCGAATACACCTATCGCAAGAAGCAGCTGGGGGAGATCGACCGTCGCGTGCGCTACCTGACCAAGCGGCTGGAATCGCTGCGCGTGGTCGACACCACGCCGACCGATCCGCAGGCGGTGTTCTTCGGCGCGTGGGTGGAGCTGGAGAACGTGGACAGTGGTGACACCAGCCGCTACCGCATCGTCGGGCCAGATGAGACCGACGCCGGGCTGGGCTGGATCAGCATCGATTCACCACTGGCACGCGCACTGCTGAAGAAGCGGCTGGAGGATGAGTTCTCGGTGGAGCTGCCCGGTGGGCAGTTCACGTTCGCGGTGATCGGCGTGGAGTACGAACCGCTGTAGAGTCGACTGTCAGTCGACTGCGCCGCTGTTGGTAGAGTCGACTGTCAGTCGGCTATCGCGCGCAGCGCGGGATTTTCGCGGTGCCGCAGGAAAAGCAGTCGACTAACAGTCGACTCTACCGCCGGGCAGCGGCGGCGGGTACCGGCGCCCGGCACGCAACGGGCGGAAGTAATCGGCGTTGGCGTAGAAGGCGTCATCCTGCTCTTCGTGCCAGCCGGGGATGCCCGCCAGCGGCAGTGGCCGCAGCTGCAGCGGATCGGTCAGCGCCCGGCCCTCGCGGATGGCCGATGCGACCTCGGCGATACAGGCGTCGTCATCATCTCCCTGCACCACCACGCACTTGCCCACCAGCAGGCGCCCCGGCAGCAGCGCCTGCTCCATCAGCGCGTGCCCGAACATCGCAGCGATAGCGATGTCACCACTCTGCCAGCGCGCAGGTTCAAACAGCGTCGGCCACGCGTGCGCATCCCAAGCCGCCAGCACCGTCTCATCGCGCACGCGCACGATCACGCCGGTTTCATCGAACTGCGTCAGTGCAGCCTGGGCGCGGTTGCGCTGGCCGGGCGGCATGGCATCGATATGCAGACACTGCTGCGCATTGAGCGCCCGTTTCAACTGCGGATGCCGCGCCCACACCAGGGCATTGAACAGGTCATGCCAGTTGCCGGCACGGGTGGCGATACACCCCTGCGCGATGCGCGCTTCATAATGCAGGCCGTCGGCCAGCAGCGCGGCATCCTGTTCAACCAGGCGCTTGCCCGGCAATGCCAGGCGCGCATCAAGCGCAGCGATGGACGGCCATGCCGCATCGTCCAGCAGATCACGGAAGTCCTGCAGCCCGGCAAACAGCGGGTGCCTGAACACCTGCGGATCGACCGTCGCACGTGGCGGCGGCACGAAGCGCCGGGGACCGCCGCTGTCACCGGCGGCGGCCGTTGCGATCACAGCACCTTGAGGTCGAACGCCGGGCGGCCCGCAGCCGCCAGCGCATCGCCGTACAGGTCGTGCTCGTCGCTCTCGGTGATTTCCACGTCGACGAATTCGCCCACGCGCAGCGGCACCTGATCGGCGTTCTGGATGTGCACCAGACCGTCGATCTCCGGCGCATCGGCCTTGGAACGAGCCACCGCGATGTCACCTTCGATGGCATCGACCAGGCACTGCTGCACGGTGCCGATCCTGGCTTCCAGGCGCGCGGCGGAAATCTGCGCCTGCTTCTCCATGAAACGGGCCAGGCGTTCCTGCTTCACTTCTTCCGGCACAGCATCGGGCAGGTCATTGGCGGTGGCACCTTCGACCGGCGAGTAGGCAAACGCACCGACGCGATCCAGCTGTGCCTCATCCAGGAATGACAGCAGCTCTTCGAACTCCGCCTCGGTCTCGCCCGGGAAGCCAACGATGAAGGTCGAGCGCACGGTGATGTCCGGCGCGATGCGGCGCCAGTTCTGCACGCGCTCCAAGGTCTTCTCGACCGCGCCGGGGCGCTTCATCAGGCGCAGGATGCGTGGGCTGGCGTGCTGGAACGGAATGTCCAGGTACGGCAGGATGCGGTTCTCGGCCATCAGCGGCACCACCTCGTCCACGTGCGGGTACGGGTAGACGTAGTGCATGCGCACCCACGCATCAAGCTCGGACAGGCCTTCGCACAGTGCCTTCAGCCGGGTCTGGTAGGCCTTGTTGCGCCACATCTTCTCGGCGTACTTCACGTCCACGCCGTACGCCGAGGTGTCCTGCGACACCACCAGCAGCTCACGCACGCCGCCACGCACCAGGCGCTCGGCCTCACGCAGCACCTCATCGACCGGGCGCGAGACCAGCTTGCCGCGCATCGACGGAATGATGCAGAAGCTGCACTTGTGATTGCAGCCTTCGGAGATCTTCAGATAGGCGTAGTGGCGCGGGGTCAGCTTGATACCGTAATCGGGCACCAGGTCCACGAACGGATCGTGCTTGGGCGGCAGCGCTTCGTGCACTGCCTCCATCACACTCTGGTAGTCCTGCGGGCCGGACACCGCCAGCACGTTCGGGTACGCCTCGCGGATCTGCTCCGGGCGCTTGCCCAGGCAGCCGGTGACGATGACCTTGCCGTTCTGGTTCATCGCCTCGCCAATCGCGTCCAGCGACTCGGTCACCGCCGAATCGATGAAGCCGCAGGTGTTGACCACCACCACGTCGGCCGAATCGTAGGACGGGACGATGTCGTAGCCCTCCGAGCGGAGCTGGGTGAGGATGCGCTCGGAATCGACAAGGGCCTTCGGACAGCCAAGGCTGACGAAGCCGACTTTGGGGTTCAGCTGGGACATGGAATCGCGGGACTCTGGGGGCCTGGGCCCCTGCCGGCATGGCAGGGGTTCCTGGGGGCCGGGGCCTGAAAGGGCGCCAGTATACCGGGGTTGGCGGCCTCGCTCTGAATGGCCATCCGCCCGATCGCGCACAGCCGCTGACGCCGCGCTAACCGCCGCAGCGCCGACAATGCAGCCCTGTTCCCCACAACGAGGTAGATGACGATGGCCGAGTGGATCACCCTGGATACGCACCATGGCCCGGTCCGGGCCTGGCAGGCACTCCCCGAGGGCAGCGCGCGCGGTGGGCTGGTGGTGGTGCAGGAAATCTTCGGCGCCAACCCGCATATCCGCGGCGTGGCCGAGCGCTTCGCCGCCGAAGGCTATGCGGTGCTGGCGCCTTCGTTCTTCGACCTCGTCGATGGACCCGAGGCCGACCCGGATGCCCTGCCCTACGACGCCGACGGCGTGAAGCAGGGGCTGGAACGGGTCGGCGCGCTGGGCATGGAACGCGCGCTGGAGGTGGTGCGCGCGGCGGCGACGCGCCTGGCGCCGTACGGCAAGGTCGGCACCGTCGGCTACTGCTGGGGCGGTACGGTGGCGATGCTGTCCGCCGTGCGCCTGGGCCTGCCCTCTGCCAGCTACTACGGTGCGCGCAACGTCCAGTTCCTCGATGAGACGCCGAAGGCACCCGTGATCTTCCACTTCGGCGCCCAGGACAGGAGCATCCCGCCGGAGGCCGTCCAGGCCCACCGCGAGAAGCTGCCGCAGATGGCCACCTTCGTCTATCCGGCCGATCACGCCTTCAACCGGGAGGTCGGACATGCGTATGATCCAGACAGCGCCGCCCTGGCGCTGCAACGCACCCTGGACTTCTTCTCGGAGCATCTTGGATGAGCGATTTCGAACTCGATTCACGCCTGGCCACCGATAGCGTGCTGGTGGCCGAAGGACCGTTGTCGCAAGTGCGGCTGATGAACGACGAACGATTCCCCTGGCTGGTACTGGTACCGCGCCTGGCCGGGGTCACCGAGTGGATCGAGCTGGACGGCGAGCAGCAGGACAAGCTGCGCACCGAGCTCAACCGCGCCTGCAAGGCCCTGAAGGGCTCCGATGGGGTGGAGAAGATCAACATCGGCGCACTGGGCAACATCGTGCGCCAGCTGCACTTCCACGTGATCGGCCGCCATGACGGTGATCCGGCCTGGCCGGGCCCGGTCTGGGGCAGCGGTCCCGCGCACCGCTACGAAGCGGCCGCACTGGACCAGCATGTCGCCTACTGGAAGGAACGGCTAGGATATCCGGCCCACACCTGAGCCCTCACCGACCCGATGCGATTCAACCTCGTTGCCGCCATCCTGCTGATCCTGATCGGCCTGTTCATGCTCGCCAGCAACCTGGGCTGGACGCACCTGAACCTGTCCAAGCTGCTGCTGACCTGGTGGCCGGTTGCGCTGGTGGGTGTCGGCATCGCGATGCTGTTCGGTCGCGGCAAATAAGGTAGCGCCGGGCCAAGCCTGGCCAACGCACCACGTGGCCCATGTGAAAACGCCGGGCATTGCCCGGCGTTTTCGTCATGCGATGACGCCGGAGATCAGGTACGCGGCAGGGTCACACCGGTCTGGCCCTGGTACTTGCCGCCACGATCGCGATACGACGTCTCGCAGATGTCATCGGCCGCGGCCTGGAAGAACAGCATCTGCGCCACGCCCTCATTGGCATAGATGCGCGCCGGCAGCGGCGTGGTGTTGCTGAATTCCAGGGTGACGTGGCCTTCCCATTCCGGTTCCAGCGGGGTCACGTTGACGATGATGCCGCAGCGCGCATAGGTGCTCTTGCCCAGGCACACCACCAGGGTGTCGCGGGGGATGCGGAAGTACTCCACGGTGCGCGCCAGCGCGAAGCTGTTGGGCGGAATGATGCACTCGTCGGCGGTGATGTCGACGAAGCTGCCCGAGTCGAAGTGCTTGGGATCGACGATGGTCGAGTTGATGTTGGTGAACACCTTGAACTCACGCGAGCAGCGCACGTCGTAACCGTAGCTGGACGTGCCATAGCTGACGATGCGCTCGCCGTTGGCCTGCTTGACCTGCCCTGCCTCGAACGGCTCGATCATGCCGTGCTGCTCGGACATGCGGCGGATCCAACGGTCACTCTTGATGCTCATGCTCTGTCCTGTTGAACGAGGGGGAATGGGGCTGCGCCCGAGGCGGCGATTCTACAGGTGGCCTCCCTGCGGCGGCCATGCTTGTCCCTCGGCCCTGGAAGCCACTTCACGCCACCGCGCCTACGATCGATGCCCCACAATCGTGAATAACAAATGAGACTTATCGTTGCAGAATTAATCACTTATCACACATTTGTGTCACTTTCAATCATCTCGTCAGACACGAAACAAACCGAAACAAAAAATAAAATATCTTTAAATTCAACAACCTGAGACAAATTTTCAGCGCCTGTAGATTCATGAGCGCCAGATGAACGTTGCGCGAGAAAAACTTCATCGTTACGGTTTCATTCATCCTGAACAATTCGTTCAGGTCAGCTTGAATTGAACCGATTTCCCTCTGCAACCGCAAAGGAACACGATGAATCTGAACTTCAATGGACGCAGCCTGAAGCGCACCGCCCTGGCCATGGTGCTGGGAGCCCTCGCCGGCACCAGCTATGCCCAGAGCACCTCTGGCGATATCGTCGGTACCGCAGCTTCAGCTGAAAAAGTGCAGGTCAAAAGCCTGGCCTCCGGCGCTACCCGCGAAGTGAACGTCAGCGCGGATGGCCGTTTCCGCATCTCCCAGCTGCCCACCGGCACCTACGAGGTCACCACGGTCAGTGGTGGCAGCCCGGTTGCGACCACCCGCGTCACTGTGGTGGCGGGCCAACAGTCCTTCGCAACATTCGCCTCTGCGAGCAGCGGCAATGCCACTTCGCTCGATACCGTCAACGTGCGCGCACTGGGCGCGGCCAACACGATCGATCTGGGCAGCGTTGAATCGCGGACCACCTTCACCGCCGACAAGCTCAACTCGTTGCCGGTCGCCCGCGATGTCACAAGCGTCTCCCTGCTCACCCCGGGCACCGTGGCGGCCAGCGGCTACTTCGGCCCGGCCTCCTTCGGTGGCGCATCGGCTGCTGAGAACAGCTACTACGTCAACGGATTCAATGTCACCAACCTGTACGACAGCCTGTCCTTCTCGGAAATCCCCTATCAGGCCATCGACCAGCTGGACGTGCAGACCGGTGGCTATGGTGCTCAGTACGGCTTCTCCACCGGCGGCGTGACCAGCGTCAACGTCAAGCGTGGCACCAATGAGTGGAAAGGCGGCTTCAGCTGGACTGGCGCACCCGATTCACTCCGCGAGAGCACGCCCGATACCTACTATGACGACGGCTCGATCTTCCGTTCCTATGACAAGAACAGCAGCAGCTCGAACGTCTACAGTGTATGGGCCGGCGGTCCGCTGATCGAAGACAAGCTGTTCGTGTTCGCCATGGGCCAGTTCAGCGACTCGAAGACCACCAGCTTCAGCAATCGTGGCTCCCAGTACACCACCAACGGGCGCCCCCCGTCGGCAGCGGCCCTGTCCACCACGGCCTACGACTATGAGTCCAAGACGCCCTACTGGCTGCTGAAGGTTGACTGGTACCTCAACGAAAACAACCACCTGGAGTACACCGGCTTCGACAACAGCCGACGCTACTCCTATGACTACTACAACGCGCTCTACGACCGTCCTGATGCAGGCGGCGAGCCGGCCAAGACCAGCTATCTCGGCGAACTGGTCGGCAAGAGCGGCGGCCAGACCGACGTGTTCAAGTGGACCAGCTACCTGACCGAGAACCTGACCGGATCGCTGCAGTATGGGCAGATGCGTAACCGGGCTTCGGAGCACACCATCAGCCCTGACGGTGTCTTCGACGCCTACAACGGCGACATCAACAGCCCGCAGGGCGCATGCCCATATGTGCTGGACTACCGGTCGGAAACCGGCGGCACCGGTCGTCGTATCGGCTGCGCCGTGGCAAGCACCGTCGGCATGTTCGGCGGCCGCAACGAGCGCAAGGGTACCCGCCTTGACTTCGACTGGCAGCTGGGCGATCACAAGATCGGCTTCGGCTACAGCGATGAGAAATGGACCTCCGTGCAGGGCACGTCCTACTCCGGCGGCGCATTGTGGTACCTGGAAGATGAGTACGCCAACCTCGTGAACTTCCGCAATGGCGGTTCGATCGAAATCAAGCAGAAGTCGTGGTACCTGCAGGACAACTGGCAGATCACCGACAACTTCATGCTGTATGCCGGCGTCCGTAACGATTCCTTCAACAACAAGAATTCCGACGGCATCAGCTTCGTCAAGCAGGACAACATCTGGCAGCCGCGTCTGGGCTTCTCGTGGGATCTGCTGGGGGATGGCCGCAGCAAGCTGTTCGCTTCGGTAGGCCGCTACTCACTGCCCATCGCTGCAAACGTGGCGCTGCGCGCAGCCAGTGCTTCGTACTATCTGGATCAGTACTACACCTACGATGGAATCGGCGCCAACGGCGCACCGAACATCACCGGCCGCTATGAAGACGGCGCCATCGACTCGGTTATCAACGGCGAGGGCGGCACCACTCCAGATCCCCGCGCCGTGGCGTCCAAGGGACTGAAGCCCTACACGCAGGACGAGGTGATCCTGGGCTACCAGCAGCAGATCAGTTCGCCGATCGACTTCTTCAACGACTGGACGCTGGGCATCAAGGCCACCTATCGACGCATCAACAAGGCGATCGATGACACCTGTGACTCGCGCTCGCTTTACAACGCGGCCGTCGCAGCCGGCTACGACCTGTCCAACTGGTCCGACCCATGGACCGTGCCGGAGGGCCTGCCGGGCTGCTGGATCTACAACCCGGGCAGCGACCTGAAGGTCACGCTCGACGTGGACGGCAATGGCACCACGGAGGAAATCACCGTGCCGGGCTCGACCCTCGGCCCGAAGGCCAAGCGTACCTACAAGGCCGTCACGCTCAGCGCGGACAAGCAGACCGAGCGCTGGTATGCCAGCTTCTCGTACACCTGGTCCAAGCTGGAGGGCAACTATGAGGGCCTGGTCAAGAGCACCAACGGCCAGGACGACACCGGCACCACGTCGGACTTCGACTTTGCCGAAATCATGTACGGCTCGGACGGTTACCTGTTCAATGACCATCGCCACAGCATCAAGCTGTTCGGTGGCTTCAAGTTCAACGATGAATGGTCCGTCGGCGTGAATGTGCTGGCGCAGTCCGGCGCCCCCAAGAGCTGCCTGGGCGGCGGCTGGGGCAGCTTCGGCACCGAGTATGGCTACACCGGCGTCTTCCACAGCTGCCAGCTGCAGGCCGACGGCTTCACCAGTGCGGATGACATCGCCAAGGTGGGAAGCGCCGGCCGCACGCCCTGGCAGTTCACTGTCAGCCCGAACATCACCTATACCCCGAAGTGGATGGAAGGCCTGAGCGTGCAGGTGTCCGTGCTCAACGCCTTCAACAACATCAAGCCCGTGCAGGTGTACGAGACCAAGTACGGCCGCCCGAGCGCTGCCGAGACCATCCGCACCTACTACAACTACAACACGCCGAAGTACTTCAACGATCCGCGCTACGTCCGCTTCCAGGTCCAGTACGACTGGTAAGCCGTTCCCTCTCCAGGAACGCTTCTGATTGCCGCCGGCCTCGCGCCGGCGGCTTTTTCTTTGCGGCCGCGGTCAGAGCAGCGATGACAGGATCGGGATCGATGCCCGCGGGCGCTTGCCCACTTCCTCGATCAGGCGCTGCGCGGCATGGCGGTACGCCTGGGCCGGTACCGAATCGGGCTGCGCCACGGTGATCGGGGTACCGCTATCGCCCTGTTCGCGGATGCCGATCTGCAGCGGCAGTGAACCCAGCAGCGGCACGCCGTACTGGGCCGCCATGCGCTCGCCGCCGCCTTCACCGAACAGGTGCTCGACATGCCCGCAGTTGCTGCAGGTATGCACCGCCATGTTCTCGACGATGCCCAGCACCGGCACCTCGACCTTCTCGAACATCTTCAGCGCCTTCTTTGCATCCAGCGTGGCGATGTCCTGCGGCGTGGTGACGATCACCGCACCGGCCAGCGGGATCTTCTGGGTCAGGGTCAACTGGATGTCACCGGTGCCTGGCGGCAGATCGATCAGCAGGAAATCCAGATCGTCCCACAGGGTGTCGTTGAACAGCTGGGTCATTGCCGAGGTGGCCATCGGACCGCGCCAGATCATCGGCGTGTCCTCTTCGATCAGGTAGCCGATCGACATGGTGTCCACGCCGAACGCACGCAGCGGCTCGATGCTCTTGTTGTCGGGACTTTCCGGCCGGCCGGACAAGCCCAGCATGGCGGGCACGCTGGGGCCGTAGATGTCCGCGTCCAGCACGCCAACACGTGCGCCCAGCTGCTGCAGCGCCACGGCCAGATTGACCGCAGTGGTCGACTTGCCCACGCCGCCCTTGCCGGAGCCGACCGCGATGACATTGCGGATGCGGGCATGTGGCGTCAGTCCCTTCTGGACCTGGCTGGCATGGGGGCGGCGGGGGGAACTGTTCACAACGGGCACCAGCTGTATCAGGGGGAATAACCCAACATCATACAAGCTGGACGTAGCCTGACTGAAATTCAGGATTGCTACAGATTCGTGCACAGATTGTTAAGTTCATGTTACGTTCCTGAAGCACTGTTTTGGGCTGCGGAGCTGGTTTCCAGCGCGCACGATGGCGCATGCGCAGTGCCGATTTTTGTTTTTTGCTCTTTATTGGAACTACATGAAATACGTAAGCAACACCGCACGTCGCAACACGCTCGCCGTCGCCCTGATTTCCGCTCTGATGGCCGCCGCCCCGGCAATGGCCCAGGACAAGGCGACCAACCTGGACAAGATCACCGTCACCGGTTCGCTGATCCCGCAGACCCAGGTTGAAACCCAGACCCCGGTGATGTCCATCACCTCCGAAGACATCCAGGCACGCGGCTTCACCAGCGTGGCCGAAGTGCTGCAGCAGTCCTCGCTGACCACCGGCGGCCTGCAGGGTGGCCAGACCTCGGGTGCCTTCACCCAGGGCGCCGAAGCCTCCGGCATGTTCGGCCTGAACCCGGGTTACACCAAGTACCTGATCAACGGCCGCCCGATGCTTTCGTATCCGGCGCTGTACAACGGCAGCGAGTCGTTCAACAACCTCAGCGGCATTCCGGTCGACATCGTCGAGCGCATTGAAGTGCTGCCGGGTGGCCAGTCCTCGCTGTACGGTTCGGACGCCATCGCCGGCGTCGTCAACATCATCCTGAAGGAGCGCATGGACGGCGGCACGATGACCGTCCGCGGCGGCACCTACACCGAAGGTGGTGGCAGCAACCTGCGCATCAGCGGCGCGCACGGCTTCACCGCCGTCGACGGCCGCTTCAACGCACTGGTCAACGTCCAGTACGAAACGGGCAACCCGATCTGGGGTTACCAGCGCGACATCACCCGCCAGACCAACCCGGTCGGCTTCACCCCGCAGGCGCCGTCCAATGACTTCCTGGTCACCGGTGGCGGCAAGTACTACATGATGGACCCGAGCCGTTGCGCCAATGTTGCCGGCCTGTACGACGGCACCACCACCGTCGGCTTCCGTGAAGGCAAGGGCGAGTCCTGCGGCTCGATCTACAGCGCGGGCTACAAGACGCTGAAGAACTCCAAGGACAGCGGTCAGTTCTACTCGACCATGACCTTCGACGTGAACGACAACCTGCAGCTGTTCGCCGACGTGCTGTACAGCAAGGAAAAGACCGAGTTCACCTCCGGCTCCAGCGCCCTGTGGTGGGGCACGCAGTCGGGCATGGGCGGCTTCTACGACCAGGGCCTGGGCAAGGTCGTGAACCTGCAGCGCGCCTTCGCGCCGGAAGAAATCGGCGTCGGCGACTACAACAACATCCTCAATGCCGACCGCAGCCGTTCCTACCAGGTCACCCTGGGTGCGAAGGGCATGTTCGGTGACTGGGACTACAGCGCCAGCTTTACCCGTGGCGAGTACCGCCTGGACCAGGACCGCTTCGTGCGCTGGAAGGACAAGATCAACGGCTTCTTCGCCGATCGCGTCCTCGGCCAGCAGCTGGGCACCTACACCGACCCGAAGACCGGCGGCCAGTTCGGCATCTACAACCCGAACTATGCTGCGTTCTACTCGCCGATCACCCCGGAAGAGTTCGGCAGCTTCACCGGCTACGGCACCCACCACAGCAAGACCTGGCAGAACCTGGGCCGCGTGCAGCTGACCAACGGTTCGCTGTTCAGCCTGCCGGGCGGTGACGCCGGCCTCGCCGTGGTCCTGGAAGGTGGCAGCGAAGGCTGGAACTACTCCCCGAACCAGTCGTTCATCGACGGCAACGTCTGGGGCACCACCGCCGTGGCCGGCGCCGGCCACCGCAGCAGCTACGCAGTGACCTCCGAGCTGCGCATGCCGCTGCACGACATGGTGACGGTCAGCGCTTCGGGCCGCTACGACGCCTTCAAGATCGCCGACAGCACCGTCGACAAGGCCACCTACAGCATCGGCGTCGAGTTCCGTCCGCTGGAAAGCCTGCTGTTCCGCGGCAAGTACGGCACCGCCTTCCGTGCACCGACCCTGTCCGACGCCTTCCAGGGCATGAGCGGTTCGTACGCGTCCAGCCAGAACGACTACTACCGCTGCAACCAGGCGGGCTTCGCGCTGAACGACGACCTCTGCCCGTACTACAAGAACACCTCGGTCTACAGCGAAAAGTCCGGCAACCCGGACCTGAAGCCGATCACCGCCGACGTGTGGAGCGCGGGCGTTGTGTGGGCACCGGTCAGCAACTTCTCGCTGTCGGTTGACTACTACAACTGGAAGATCAAGAACGAGGTCAAGACCCTGAGCAGCGACCAGCTGCTGATGGCCGAGTACGCCTGCGCCACCGGTGCCGTGAACAACACCTCGGCCAGCTGCCAGGATGTTGCCAACTGGATCACCCGTGACAACGCCGGTGCGATCACCCGCGTCTACACCCCGAAGCTGAACGTCGCCAGCCAGAACCTGGAAGCAGTCGCCGTCAGCGCGAAGTACCAGCAGGACATCGGCCGCTTCGGCTCGCTGAACTTCTCCGGCAACTACACCAACATGCTGAAGCGCGAGCTGCAGCCGCTGCCGGGTGCACAGAAGATCGACCTGCTGAGCGATCCGTACAACATGTACTACTACGACAACTACGCCAAGGTGCGTGGCGACCTGTCGGTGGCCTGGAACATCGACAAGTTCACCACCACGGTGTACGCGAACTACGTCGGCAGCACGCCGAACTACGTCGCCTACCTGGGTCGCAGCTACGACTACACCAACCGCTACGGCGCCAAGGCCGGCAAGTGGGGCTCGTACACCACGTACAACCTGAGCTTCGCCTACCGCGCGCAGGAAGACCTGACCCTGTCGCTGATGGTCAACAACGTCTTCAACAAGATGCCGACCGGCCAGCGCTACAGCTACGAGGGTACCGATGGCACCCCGTACAACAGCGCCTTCTACAGCATCTACGGCCGCTCCATCCAGGCCCAGATGAAGTACGACTTCGGCAAGTAATCCCGTCGTTTTCCGGACTTCGTGTCTGGACCAGGCCCCGCTTCGGCGGGGCCTTTTTTTTTGGGGCGGGCACAGGACACCCATCCATTCAGCATCCAGACACCATCAGGAGAACTCATAAAAATCATTGCAGATCAAACAGATACAAGAAATCCAACCTGATTTCGAGGAAAGAGACAGCATCTCTACGAAAATTTGATGACTGCGCAATGAACGTTTGACATGCTCGGTTAATGTCATGTTAATCTCGAGTTACCGGCCCGTGAAGCCGGTGCAACCGGGGGCAGAACCACTGCCAACACCGGGCAAGGGGCACACGGAGACGCCCGCAAGGCAATGTCCCCGGTGTACGACGCAATCATTGGATTCAAGGGGATTTCAGATGATCAATCGCAAGTCGCTCGGCAAGCATCCGCTGAGCTTTGCCCTCGCTTCTGCCGTGCTGCTCATCGCAGCCGCTCCGGCGTTCGCCCAGGACGCGGACTCGACGCAGGCGGCACAAGACACACCGAAGGAAACACCGAAGTCCAAGGCGACCAACCTGGACACGGTGACCGTCACGGGTTCGCGCATCAGCCGCGACGTGTTCAACTCGGTTTCGCCGGTTCAGGTCGTAACCCGTGAGGAAACCACCCTGGCGGGCTTCAACTCGACCGCCGCCGCGCTGCAGAGCAACAGCGTCACTGCCGGCAGCGCACAGATCAACAACTCCTTCGGTGGCTATGTCACCAATGGCGGCCCGGGTGCCAACACCCTGTCGCTGCGTGGCCTGGGCGCCACCCGTACTCTGATCCTGCTCAACGGCCGCCGCGTTGCACCGGCAGGCTCGCGCGGCTCGGTCGGTTCGGCCGACCTGAACGTGCTGCCCAGCGCGATGGTCGACCGCGTGGAAATCCTGAAGGACGGTGCTTCGTCCATCTACGGTTCGGACGCTGTGGCCGGCGTTGTCAACATCATCACCCGCAAGAACGTGGACGGTGTTGAGGCCGAGTTCCAGCACAACGCCACCGAGAGCGGTGGCGGTGACGAAACCCGATACTCGATCGTGTTCGGCAGCACCGGCGAGCGCTCGCACTTCTCCGGCTCATACGAGCACTACCGCCGCAATGAAATGACCGTGGGTGATCGCAGCTGGGCCAGCTGTCCGACCGACAACCTGCGCGACATGACCGTGGGCAACTACTTCGGTAGCGGCGACTACATCGATCCGACCACCGGCAAGTCGAAGTGCTTCACGCTCGATTCCGGCGGCGTGACCATCAATACCCTGGGCACCGCCACCTTTGGTGGGTTCAACCGCTGGCGTCCGAATCCCGCCGTCACCACCGGCCGCCTGCCGGGCTATGAGTCTGTCGGCTACTACGACCGCGACACCTTCGATCCAGGCCTGCTGAAGGAATCGCTGGTGTCCCCGGCCACCACCCACACTCTGTTCTTCCAGGGTGGCGTGGATCTGGGCGTGATGGGAGATGCCGAGTTCTACTACGAGTTCCTCGGCAACAAGCGCGACTCCACCCAGACCGGCTACCGCCAGCTGTCCTATGACTACTCGGTCGGCAATCCGCTGCTCGGTGACCTGGCCAACCTGCCGGCCTTCGCCCTGCCGACGGAAACGTCCAATGGCAAGAACGTGTCGGCCCGCACCTTCATCGGCTTCGGCAACGACCGCAGCAAGCAGTCGGTGGACTTCTTCCGTGCCACCGCCGGCGTGCGCGGCCGGCTCGGTTCGGAGTGGAACTATGACTTCATGGTCAGCCATGCCGACTCCGATGCGGACTACACCTTCAACACGTTCCTGACTGATCGCCTGGCACAGAGCCTGAACGTGGTGTCCGACGGCGCCGGTGGCTTCAGGTGCGTGGACCCGGCCAACGGCTGCGTTGCCGCACCGATGCTCAACGCGCAGACGCTGGCCGGCAAACTGCCGTACGAGTGGAAGAACTTCGTCTACACCCCGGTCACCGGCAACACCAGTTACAAGGAATCGACCGCGAACCTGAACGTCAATGGTCCGTTGTTCGACCTGCCGGGCGGTACCGCCGCCGGCGCCTTCGGTGTCGAATACCGCAAGGCCAAGATCGACGATACCCCGAGCATCCACTCGATCAACCGCAACCTGTACAACCTGACCAGCTCCGACCCGACCCGCGGCAGCGATTCGGTGTGGGAAGCCTACGGCGAAATCGAGCTGCCGCTGCTGTCCGGCGTCACCGCTGCCGAGGAACTGACCTTCAACGCCTCGGCCCGATACACCGACTACAAGTCGTATGGTTCGGACACCACCTGGAAGCTGGGTGGCCTGTGGACGCCGGTCAAGTGGCTGTCGCTGCGTGCCTCCTACGGCACCTCGTACCGTGCCCCGGCGCTGTTCGAACAGTTCCTGGGCGCCACCAGCGGCTTCCTGAACGCTTCCAGCGATCCCTGCAACAACTACGGGTCGCGCAATCCGACCAGCCCGCGTTACATCAACTGCGCGTCCCAGGGCCTGCCCACCAGCTTCACCGCGACCAACTCGGTACGTGTGGACTCCATCGGTGGTGGCCTGGTCGGTGCCAACCTGAAGGCCGAAACCTCCGACGCGTTCACCGTCGGCCTGGTGTTGCAGCCGGAGTTCGGCAGCGGCTTCGGTGATCTGTCCTTCGCCGTCGATTACTACGACATCGAAGTGGAGAACGGCGTTGCCCAGATGGGTGCCACCTACATCCTGAGCACCTGCTACAACGGCACCACCGGCGACTTCGCCGCCAACAATGGTCTGTGCCGCCTGATCAGCCGTTCGCCCAACAACACCCTGACCGTCCAGAACGGCTATGCCAACCTGGCCACCGACAAGGTGCGCGGTCTGGACTTCACCACCCGCTACGTTCGCGACATCGGTCCGGGCGAATTCCGCGCCAACGTGCAGGTCTCGCGGTTCCTGGAGCAGTCCGGCAAGGTGTTCGAGGACGATCCGCTGGTTGACGCCAACGGCCGGATCAACAACCCGAAGTTCACCGGCCAGCTGGACCTGACCTACAAGTTCAAGGAATGGCGTGTGCGCTATGGCCTGAACTGGGTGGACAACATGTCCAGCTATGCCTACTACGAGGAAGATCCCGCAACCTCGGCGTACAAGCTGGCCGTGCCGAACTACATCACCCAGGACTTCTCGGTTCAGTACACCGCCGACAAGTGGCAGGCCACTGCCGGCGTGCGCAACTTCGCTGACAAGGAACCGCCGACCATCAGCCCGGGTGCCGGCATCTACAACACGATCGGCAATGCCCCGCTGTACAGTGGCTACGACTACTTCGGCCGTACGTTCTTCGTGAACCTCAGCAAGAAGTTCTAAGCCTGCACCACCAGCCGCCGCCCTTCCGGGCGGCGGCTGTATTTTGGGGTGGGTGCAACGCCCACTCTCCCATCGCTCGGATACAGTGAGACGTAGCATGAAGCACTATCTGCTGCTGGCCGCGCTGGCCGTCGCCGCGCCGCTGCACCTCCATGCCAAGCCGACGGTCCCCACGATCGAACAGCTGGCCGCCTTCCCGGACATATCAAGTCTTTCCGTGTCTCCAGACGGTACTCAGATCGCCGGGCTTCAAGCCCGCGGCGAAGATCGCGTGATCCTGGTCTGGAAGACCGACAACCTCAGCGCAGCGCCTACCACGATCGGCGCAGGCCGCATGAAGTTCCAGAGCGTGAGTTTCATCAAGGACGGACTGCTGGCAGTCACCCTCTGGCAGCCATTCGACCTGCGCACCGACCGGGTCAACAAGACATTCATCAGCAAGTTCTTCATCACCGATACCGAGGGCAAGCAGTGGAAGGAGCCAATCAGCGTTCCGCGTGCCACCAGCCGCAATGAAGAACTGGAGCAGGCACTCTCCAACGCCACAGTTCTGGACACGCTGCCCAACGACCCGGATCACATCCTGGTGGTCAACGGTTCGGGCAGCAACTCGGGAGACGTCTACAAGGTCAACCTGCGCAGCTTCACATCCCAGCGCATCCAGAAGACTGAAGAACGCGTCGCCGGTTACCTCACCGATCTGAACAGCGAACTGCGTGCACGCCTGCGCCAGGACGTGGACGGTACCGGTGCCTACGTCGCCACCGAATTCCGCAACCCGGCCACCAACGCGTGGGAAGAACATTTCCGCTCGCATGTGAAGGACCGCGACATCACCCAGGTCGTCGGTTTCGCCGATGACCCGAACATCGCCTTCATCCAGAGCAACGTCGGCCGCGACAAGACCATCATCTACGAGTACGACATCACTGCGCGCAAACAGAGGGAAGTGCTGTTCGAACACAAATTCTTCAATGCGGGTTCGGTTCATGTGAACCGCTACAAGGATGTGGAGGGCGTGCCCTTCGGCGCACTGCTTGGCGTGACCTACAGTGGCCCTCGCGAGAACGAAGTTGAATGGACCCATCCGGTGTTCAAGGGCCTCAACCAAGGCGTTCGCCAGGCCCTGGGCATCCAGTCCAGCGACGTCACCCTGGTCGATCCCGCGACGGGCCAGCGCGCGACCACCCAGGCCGATACCGGCCGTGCGGTGCGCGTCGTCGACTACAGCAAGGACCTGAAGACCTTCGTGCTGGCCGTCTCTGGACCGGCCAATCCGCCTGAATATCACCTGCTGCGAAACGGCAAGCTGACCCTGCTGGCCAAGTCCTATCCGAAGATCGATCCGGCTGCGCTGGGCGATACCAGGCTGGTCTATTACAAAGCCCGCGATGGGCTGGATATTCCGGCGTTCCTGACCACACCCAACACCGAACTGTGCGGTGCCGGTCCCTGGAAGGCGGTCGTGCACCCGCATGGCGGTCCGTGGGCCCGCGATGGCATGGACTTCGATGGTTCGATGTGGGTACCGCTGATGGCATCGCGCTGCATGGCAGTACTGCGCCCGCAGTTCCGCGGCTCGGCAGACTGGAGCCGCAAGCTTTGGATGGCCGGTGACGCCGAATGGGGCCAGAAGATGCAGGACGACAAGGATGATGGCGCCAAGTGGATGATCGACCAGAAGATCGCCCAGCCCGGCCACATCGCCATGTTCGGCTTCTCCTATGGCGGCTACTCAGCGTTGGCGGCCTCGGTCCGCCCGAACGGCCTGTACAAGTGCGCGATTGCCGGCGCCGGCGTCTCGGACATCAAGAAGATCTGGGCGCGTTTCTATACCAATCCGTTCTTCCGCCAAGCGCAGTCGAAGACCGTGGACGGCCTGAACCCGCTGGACAAGGCGGGCGAGATGAAGATTCCGCTGATGGTCTACCACGGTGACCGCGATCGTACGGTTCCCATCGAGCAGTCGGAGTGGTTCGTGAACAAGGCCAAGGGCTCGGGGCAGCCGGTCGAGTTCCACGCCATCGCCGACTATGCGCACGGGCCGGCCTGGACCCGCGCGATCATGGGCGACCAGCTCAGGTTGATCGACGACTATCTGGGCAAGGGCTGCGGCGGCGGCGGCCTGTAATCCATGCCCGAGCAAGGGCGCCCCGGCGGGCGCCCTTGCTCGTTCTGGCCCTTGCGCCCGGCCATGACCTTCGACACCCTTGCAGGGCAGGCCGGCGGCGTATCGTTCGGCCCACGGCCGTCCCTGCGGCCCTTCCCTGACTCACTCGGCCTGGAGGCCATCAAAGTGACCCGTACTCCCAAGATCGTGCTGCTGACCCTGGCCGTTTCGGCCGCGCTGGTTGGCTGCGGCAAGACTGAAACCCCGGCCAAGGACGCCACCGCCTCCACGCCGGCTGCCGCCGAAGCCACCCAGTACACCCTGGACGAGAGCAAGCTGCCGGCCTACAACGCCTTCCAGCCCAGCGACCTCGATACCAGCAAGGACGCCTGTGGCGCCTTCGGCGACTACGTCAACAGCAAGTGGCTGGCCGCCAATGAAATCCCGGGCGACCGCACCAGCTGGGGCGCCTTCACCATCCTCGACGAGCGTTCGGTGGCTGTGCAGCACCAGCTGGCCGAGCAGGTGGCGCAGGTGAAGACCCCGAACCACATCGAAAAGATCGTCGGCGACCTGTGGGCCACCGGCATGGACGAGGCCAAGATCAACGCCCAGGGCATCGAGCCGCTGAAGGCCGACCTGACCGCGATCGATGGCCTGCAGGACAAGGCGGCCATTGCCAACTACCTGCGCACCAGCGCAGCCAAGGGTGACAATGTCCTGTTCGGCTTCGGCGCTGAAGCCGACTTCAAGAACTCGGCCGTGAACCTGGCCTACGCCAGCCAGGGCGGCCTGGGCCTGCCGGACAGCACCTACTACACCGACGCCAAGAACGCCGACAAGCTGAAGGCCTACCAGGCACACGTCGCCAAGGTGCTGGAGCTGTCCGGCGTCGCCACTGCCGACGCTGCCAAGCAGGCCGAGGAAGTGGTCAAGTTCGAGACCCGCCTGGCCAAGGCCTCCAAGTCGCGCGTCGAACTGTCGCGCAACGTCGAGCTGTACTACAACCCGGTCACCCTGGCCGACGCCGACAAGCTGACCCCGAACTTCAGCTGGACCGAGTTCTTCAAGTCGCAGGGCGTGGCCGCACCGGAGAAGTTCTCGCTGGCCATGCCGGCCTTCCATGAGGAAGTGAGCAAGGCGCTGGGCGACACCGATCCGTCGGTGTGGCGTGCCTACCTGCGCTTCCACACCGTGGACAGCGCCTCGCCGTACCTGGCCGACGCCTTCGTGCAGGAGAACTACGAGTTCTACGGCAAGACCCTCAACGGCCAGAAGGAACAGAAGCCGCGCTGGAAGCGCGTGCTGGGCACCATTGAAAACGACGCCGGTGAAGCCTTCGGCCAGCTGTACGTGAAGGTGGCCTTCTCGCCCGAAGCCAAGGCCAAGATGGAAGAGCTGGTGAAGAACCTGGCCGCCTCGCTGAAGGAACGCATCCAGGGCCTGAGCTGGATGAGCGATGAGACCAAGGCCAAGGCCATCGCCAAGTGGGAAACCTTCACCCCGAAGATCGGCTACCCGGACAAGTGGCGTGACTGGTCGGGCCTGCAGACCCAGCGCGACAGCTACCTGGGCAACGTGCGCGCGGCCAACGAGTTCAACTACAAGTTCAACCTGTCCAAGATCGGCAAGCCGGTGGACAAGACCGAATGGGGCATGACCCCGCAGACGGTCAACGCCTACTACAACCCGCTGCAGAACGAGATCGTGTTCCCGGCCGCCATCCTGCAGCCACCGTTCTTCGATCCGAAGGCCGACGACGCGCTGAACTACGGCGGCATCGGCGCGGTGATCGGCCACGAAATGACCCACGGTTACGACGACCAGGGCGCACGTTTCGGGCCGACCGGCAACATGGAAGACTGGTGGACCGCCGCTGACAAGAAGAACTTCGAAGGCCTGACCGGCAAGCTGGTCAAGCAGTTCGACCAGTACAAGGTCGACGGCCAGGCGGTGAACGGCCACCTGACCCTGGGCGAGAACATCGCCGACCTGGGTGGTCTGGCGACCGCCTACGACGCACTGCAGAAGGCCAGCGCAGGCAAGGAAGACGCGAAGGTGGACGGCTTCACGCGCGACCAGCGCTTCTTCTTCAACTGGGCCACCGTGTGGCGTACCAAGTACACCCCGGAGAACGCCAAGGTCCGCCTGGCCACCGACCCGCATGCCCCGGCGCAGTTCCGCGCCATGGGTGCGCCGTCGAACCTGCCGACCTTCGCGGCCGCGTTCCAGTGCAAGGCCGGTTCGCCGATGGCCCGCAGCGGCGACCAGCAGGTGGTGATCTGGTAAGCCACGGCTGACGCTGTTGCAGACCTGCAAAGGCCCGGGAATTCCCGGGCCTTTGTTTTTGGCGGTGAATGTCATCCACGCATGGCGTGGAACTACTGATCACGGCGCTCCCCGGCAGCTGCCGACCTTGGTCGGCGAAAGCACCGCGACACGTGCATCCCACGTCCATGCCACCCGCCCCGGTAGCGCCGGGCCATGCCCGGCGAAAGCACCGCGACGCGTGCATCCCGCATCCATGCCACCCACCCCGGTAGCGCCGGGCCATGCCCGGCGAAAGCKGCGCGACGCGTGCATCCCACGTCCATGCCACCCGCCCCGGTAGTGCCGGGCCATGCCCGGCGAAAGCACCGCGACGCGTGCATCCCGCGTCCATGCCCGGCTTGCTATAGTGCGCGCGCCCTCAATCCATCACGGATTCGTTCCACATGCCCAATTTCCGTCCGCTTGCCATCGCCCTCGGCATCAGCCTGGCGACCCTGGTCCCGACCCACGATGCGTTCGCCGCCGCCAAGAAGAAGGCCGCCCGCGCCCCGGCTGTCAGTGCCCAGTGCAGCGACTTCTATGACGCCACCAACGCAGGCTGGCTGAAGGCCAACCCGGTGCCGCAGACCGGCGCCACCACCGCGCTGGGCCAGCTGGTCGACCGCAGCCGCCAGCAGCAGCGTGAGCTGCTCGACGCAGCGATGAAGGCGCCGCAGGGCAACGTGCAGAAGCTGCTCGGCGACTTCTGGGCCAGCGGCCTGGACGAAGCCGCCGTGGAAGCCGACGGTTCCAATCCGATCGCCCCGCTGCTGACCCGCATCAACGCGATCAAGAAGGCCAAGGACGTTCCGGCCTCGATCGCGGCGTTGCACCAGGTGGGCATCCCGGTCGCCTTCAACTTCGGCCCCGACGTCGATCTGAAGGCGCTGGACCGCCACATCGGCTACTTCATGCAGGGCGGCATGGGCCTGCCGGACCCGGCGTTCTATACCCGCACCGATGCCGATACCGTGGCCCTGATGGGCCGCTACCGCAACTACGTCAAGCAGATCCTGGCGCTGACCGGTACCCCGGCCGCCAAGCTGGATGCCGAGTCGCAATCGGTGATCGCGCTGGAAACCGAGCTGGCGCGCAACGCGCAGTCGCTGGCCGGCATCAACAACCCGTTCAACAACTACGCACCGATCTCCACCAAGGAGCTCAACAGCCGCTACCGCAACCTGCAGCTGGATGCCTTCCTGAAGGCACAGGGCGTGGACGACGACCTGGTCTCGCTGGCCGACCCGGGCCTGTTCAAGCAGCTCGACGGCATGGTCACCAAGCTCAAGCCGGACCAGTGGAAGGCCTACCTGCGCTGGCGCGTGGGCGACTCGATGGCGCCGTACCTGTCCAAGGCATACCGCGACGCCGAGTTCGAATTCCGCGGCCGCGTGCTGCGCGGCGAAACCCTGCCGCCGCAGCGCTGGGAAGACGTGCTGGACGCGATCAACGTGGCCGCCGGCCCGATGGTCGGCCGCGAATACGCCGCCCGTTACCTGTCCGCCGAAGATCGTCGCCAGGCGGCGTGGATCGTCGACAAGGTGCGCGAAGTGCAGATCGAAGCGGTCAAGAACAGCAGCTGGATGAGCGCCGAGGCCAAGACCGAAGCGCAGGCCAAGCTGGCCGCACTGAAGATCGAGATCGGCACCCCGCTGCGCGACCTCGACTACAGCGTGCAGCCGATGGGCCGTGGTTCCTTCGGCGGCAACATGCTGATCGCTTCGACCTGGCGCCATCGCGAGGAAATGAAACGCATCGGCAAGGGCAACGCCGACCGTCGCTGGGACGTGCTGCCGCAGCAGCCGTCGCTGGCCTACGACCTGGCGCAGAACCGCCTGATCGTCACCGCCGCGATCCTGCAGGGCCCGGTGTTCAACGCCAAGGCCGACGCCGCCGACAAGTTCGGCAGCTTCGGTGGCCTGGTCGGCCATGAGCTGACCCGCGCGATCGATGCCAAGGGTGCACTGGTCGACGCCAAGGGCGAGCTGCGCAGCTGGTGGACTCCAGCCGACAAGACCGCCTGGACCCTGCTCGGCAACCGCGTGGCCGCGCAATACAGCGCCTACGACTTCCCGGGTGTGAAGGGCGCCAAGGTCAACGGCACGCTCACCCAGGAAGAAAACCTGGCCGACATCGCTGGCCTGGAACTGGCCTGGGCCGCGTACACCGCGCAGGAGCCGAAGGCCAAGCAGGCACAGCAGCAGGGCTTCTTCCGCGCCTGGTCGGCGCTGTGGGCGCAGCAGCTGTCGCCGAACGAGGCGGTGCGCCGCCTGACCGCCGACATCCGCGCGCCGGGCCTGTGGCGCAGCAACGGCACGCTGGCGAACCTGCCGGCCTTCGGTGCCACCTTCAGCTGCAAGGCCGGCCAGCCGATGCAGCGCAGCGAAGCCGAGCAGATCAAGGTCTGGCGCTGATCCAGCTGCCACACGGGTAACGCAGAGGGCGCCTTCGGGCGCCCTCCTTTTTTGCAGGTGCAGCACGATCCCGGATTAACACCGCGCATGCTATCGCTGCGGCTTCGTCCAACGTGGAGCCCCGACATGGCACACAAGAACACGATCTGTGTCTGGTATGACAACGGCGCGCTCGAGGCCGCCACCTTCTACGCCAGTATCCTGCCCGACAGCGCGGTGACCGCCGTGCATCACGCCCCCGGTGACTATCCGGACGGCAAGGAAGGCAACGTACTGACCGTTGAATTCACGGTCTGCGGCATCCCCTGCGTCGGCCTCAACGGCGGCACCACGTTCAAGCACAGCGAAGCGTTTTCCTTCCAGATCCAGACCGAGGACCAGGCCGAGACCGACCGCCTGTGGAATGCGATCGTCGGCAACGGTGGCCAGGAGAGCCAATGCGGCTGGTGCAAGGACCGCTGGGGCATCTCCTGGCAGATCAGCCCGCGCATGCTCATCGAAGCGGTGACCAGCCAGGACAAGGCACTGGCCAAGCGCGTATTCAACGCGATGATGCCGATGAAGAAGATCGACATCGCCACCATCCAGGCCGCAATCCAAAAAGGGGACGGAGGGGATTAAGTCGCTTCTCCCCATCGCCGCTGGCCCCGCGCCAATTGCGACTTAATCCCCTCCGTCCCCTTTTTTCAGAGGTGCTGATGTCCTGGGATGCGATCATCATCGGTGGTGGCCACAACGGCCTGGTCTGCGCGGCCTATCTGGCGAAGGCCGGAAAGAAGGTGATGGTCCTTGAACGCCGCGGCGTGCTCGGCGGAGCGGCGGTCACCGAGGAGTTCCATCCCGGCTTCCGCAACTCGGTGGCGTCGTACACGGTGTCGCTGCTGCAACCGAAGGTGATCGACGACCTGCAGCTGCACGCGCACGGGTTGCGCATCGTGGCGCGCCCGGCCAACAACTTCCTGCCATTGCCCGACGACCGCTACCTGTTGTCGGCACCCGGCCGCACCCAGGCCGATGTCGCGAAATTCTCCGAGCGCGATGCGCAGGCGCTGCCGGCGTACGAAGCACGCCTGGAGATCTTCGCCGACGTGCTGCGCGCGTGGGCCCTGCGTGCGCCACCGGACCTGGGCGTGGCGGGTGGTTGGCGTGCGCTGCCCGCACTGTGGCAGATGGGGAAGCTCGGCCGCGAACTGGCGGCGCTGGATGCGCCACTGCGGCAGGAGCTGCTGGACCTGTTCACGCTGTCGGCCGCGGAGTACCTGGACCGCTGGTTCGAGAGCGACCCCATCAAGGCGCTGTTCGGCTTCGACGGCATCGTCGGCAACTACGCCAGTCCATACACTCCGGGCAGCGCATACGTACTGCTGCACCACGTGTTCGGCCAGTGCAATGGTGTGAAAGGTGCGTGGGGCCATGCGATTGGTGGCATGGGCGCGATAAGCCAGGCCATCGCCAGCGCGGCGCGCGAGGGCGGGGCCGAACTGCGCGTGGATGCCGGCGTGCAACGGGTACTGACCGAACAGGGCCGCGCGGTGGGCGTGGAACTGGCCAACGGCGAAACCCTGCGCGCACGCGCCGTAGTCGCCAACGTCAATCCGAAGCTGCTGTACGAACAGTTGCTGGAGCCGGGGCAGGTACCGGCGGCCACGCGCGAGCGCATGACGAACTGGCGCTGCGGTTCCGGCACCTTCCGGATGAACGTGGCGCTGTCACGGCTGCCGGAGTTCCGCGCCCTGCCCGGCCCCGGCGAGCACCTCAGCGCCGGCATCATCATGGCCCCCAGCCTGGACTACATGGATCGCGCCTGGCTGGATGCCCGCCGCGATGGCTGGTCACGCGAACCGATCGTGGAGATGCTGATTCCCAGCACGCTGGACGATTCGCTGGCGCCGCCTGGCCAGCATGTGGCCAGCCTGTTCTGCCAGCACGTGGCGCCGGTTCTGCCTGAGGGCCGCCATTGGGATGATCATCGGGACACCGTGGCTGACCTGATGATCGCCACGGTCGAACGCTATGCGCCCGGCTTCGCTGACAGCGTCCTCGGTCGGCAGGTGCTGTCGCCGCTTGATCTGGAGCGCACCTTCGGCCTGGTCGGCGGCGACATCTTCCACGGCGCACTGAGCGCCAACCAATTGTTCTCGGCACGGCCGATGGTTGGCCAGGCCGGCTATCGCGGTGCCCTGCCCGGGTTGTACCTGTGTGGGTCGGGCACCCATCCCGGTGGTGGCGTCACCGGTGCGCCCGGGCACAATGCCGCGCAGGTGGTGTTGCAGGATGGGTAGGTGCCAACCCTGGTTGGCACACAGTGGCAGAGCGGGCGCCAACCAAGGTTGGCATCTACCGGGTCAGATGATCCGATTCAAAGTGTGCCAACCAAGGTTGGCACCTACCCGCGTGGGACAAGGTGTGCCGACCAGCGGTCGGCACCTACCGCGTCAAATGATCCTTCGGATCATTTGACGCTGCGCAGGTGGTTCGGGCGCTTCGGCGGGCCGGGCGGGCGACGCTTGTTGAACGGCGATTGCCCGCGCCAGTAGCGGATCAGCAGCCAGCCGAACAGCATGCCCCCCAGGTGTGCGAAGTGGGCCACGCCCGGCTGCCAGCCGGTCATGCCCAGCACCAGCTCGCCCACGCCGAACAGGATCACGAAGGTGCGTGCCTTCATCGGGATCGGCGGGAACAGCAGCATCACCCGCTGGTTCGGGAACAGCATGCCGTAGGCCAGCAGCAGGCCGAACACGCCGCCTGAGGCGCCCAGCACCGTGGCCGGGTTTTCCAGCAGCGTACCCACCAGCAGCTGGCAGACACCGGCACCGGCCACGCACACCAGGTAATAGAGCAGGAAGCGCTTCTCGCCCCAGGTCTGCTCCAGCGGCGCGCCGAACATGAAGACGGCCAGCATGTTGAAGAACAGGTGGCCGAAACTGCCGTGCAGGAAGCCATAGGTCAGCAGCTGCCATGGCTGGAAGTTACCGCCCGGCGAGAACGCATCGAAGCCCTGCTGCAACGGTTGCAGCATGAACGGCTCGAAGGTCTGCATGCCGAGCAGGAACGGCTGCTGCAGCAGGAACAGGATCGCGTTGGCGATCAGCAGGGCCTTGGTGACGGTAGGCAGTCGCGGGAACATGGGAGCACCGGCATGGAACGGCCTCCATCATAGCCGCAGCATCGTGTCTTGTTGGCGACCCGCAGGCGCGGCCTGTTCAGTCGCCAGCGGTGCTCAGCCCGGACCCCACACAGCGGCATCCAGTGCTGCCGCCGGATCAGCCGCCGTCATCCGCACCCGGCCGTTCTCCACCACCACGCCCTCCGCGCGCAACCGCTGTGACTGCTCGCGCCAACCAGCCGAACCTTCCTCCATGGCAATGCGCCCATCCGAGCGCAGCACGCGATGCCAGGGCAGGTCCGGGTCGTCGTTCTGGCCCAGGATGCGCGCGGTCAGGCGCGCACGCCCGGGCAGGCCGGCGCGCATCGCCACCTGGCCATAGCCCATCACCTGCCCCGCCGGGATCGCGCGGATCACCGCCAGGATGCGCGCGCGCGCCTGCTCAGGCGTCAGCGCCGCAGGCGGGTTACCAGCAGAACGCCGATCAGCACCAGCACGGTGCCGGCGATCTGCGCCGGCCCCATCGGTTCGTCGAGCAGCCATAGGCTCATCACGATGGTGGAAACAGGGCCCAGCATACCGACCTGCGCGGCCAGCGACGAACCCACGCGCTGCACCGCCAGCATGATCGCCAGCACCGGCAACACCGTGCACACGGTGGCATTGACCAGCGACAGCCATTGCACCGGCGCCGGTGCCTGCCACAGCAACGGCAGCGGATGGGTCACCGCGAAATGCAGCAGCACCAGTACGCTGGCCACGCAGCTGGCGTAGGCGGTCAGCCGCACCGCACCGATGCGCGCCACCACCTGGCCGCTGCCGAACAGGTACAGCGCGTAGCTGAGCGCACTGCCCAGTACCAGCAGGCTGCCGACGATGATCTGCCCACCCTCGCGCTGCAGGTCATGGCCGAAGGCCAGCAGCACGCCCAGATAGCTCAGCACCAGCGCGCCGATCTGCCAGCGGCCGGGGCGCTGCCGCGCCAGCAACACGTTGATCAGCAGCACCAGGGTCGGGTTCAAGTACAGGATCAACCGCTCCAGCGTGACGCTGATGTACTGCAGGCCCTGGAAGTCCAGCAGGCTCGACAGGTAGTAGCCGGTGAAGCCCAGCCACAGCACGCGGGCGCGGTCGGCCCAGGACAGCGGCCCGGCCCGGCGTGCGGCCCACAGTGCCATCAACGCGAACAGCGGCAGTGCCATCAGCATGCGCAGCGCCAGCAGCGTGGTGGCATCGACGCCATGGCGCAGGCCCAGCTTGACGATGATGGCCTTGCCGGAGGCGGCGATGGCGCCGATCGCGGCCAGGCCGATGCCCCCCAGCGCGATGCGTGGGGAAGCGGTGGCGATACGGGAAGCGGGATTGGACATCAGGACGACGGCGGGCCGCTCGGAGCGGCTGGGGAAAGCGTGGGGGCGGCCATTGTCGCATGGAGGCGTCCGATCCCCTGTAGAGCCGAGCCCGCGCTCGGCTGCACCATGTCTGGCGAAAAGCAGCCGAGCATGGCTCGGCTCTACAACAGCCCGGCTCAACGCATCAGCACCACTTCCTCGGCCGAGGTCGGGTGGATCGCCACGGTATCGTCGAACTGGGCCTTGGTCGCGCCCATCTTCACTGCCACCGCGAAACCCTGCAGGATCTCGTCGGCCGCTTCACCCAGCAGATGGATGCCCACCACCCGCTCTTCCGGGCCCACGCAGACCATCTTGAACAGGCTGCGCTGGGTACCGCTGGCCAGCGCCTGCAGCATCGGGCGGAAACGGCTGTGGTACACGCTCACCTGATCGAAACGTGCGCGCGCTTCTTCCTCGCTCATGCCCACCGCGCCCAGCGGGGGATGCGAGAACACCACGCTGGCTACGTTCCCGTAGTCCATCTTCGAGTGCGGGCGGCCGCCGAACAGGCGATCCATCAGGCGCCGCGATGCAGCCACCGCCACCGGCGTCAGGCCGACCTTGCCGGCGATGTCACCGACCGCATGCACGCTCGGCACGCTGGTGGTCTGCCATTCGTCCACCTCCACCTGTTGATGCTCGCCGATCCCGATGCCCAGCGCTTCCAGGCCCAGGTCACGACTGTTGCCGCGACGACCGGTAGCGAAGAAGACTGCATCGAACACGCTGTCGAGCGGGCCGTCGTGGCCGAACGCACGCACGCGTTCGCCATCGCGCTGCAGTTCGCGCAGGCGGTAGTCGAAATGGATGCGCACGCCCTGCTGTTTCAGGTTCTCGGCCAGCTGGTCGGTCAGCTCGTAGTCGAAGCGTTCCAGCAAGCGCTTTCCGCGCACCAGCAGGTTCACCCTGCTGCCCAGCGCCTGCAGCAGGCCGGCCAGTTCCACTGCAATGTAGCCACCGCCGATGATCGCGACCTCGGCCGGTGCCGCGCGCAGATCGAAGAAGTCATCGGAAACCAGGCCCAGTTCGGCACCGGGAATGTCCGGGCGCAGCGGGTGCGCGCCGGTGGCGATCAGGATGTGTTCGGCGCTGTAACGCACGCCATCGCTGCAGGCCACCGTATGCGCATCGAGCAGATGGCCACGCGCCGGAATGCGCACCACGCCGGTTTCATCCAGGCGCTTGTGGTAGCTGACGTGGATGTTGCTGATATAGGCCTGGCGATGGATCACCAGTTCCTTCCACGACAGCGCCGGGCGTGCCTCGACATCGAAACCCATCGCACTGGCCAGGCCGATGCGCTCGTGCAGGTCGGCGGCCAGCCACATCGCCTTCTTCGGCACGCAGCCAACGTTGACACAGGTGCCGCCCAGTTCGCCGGGCTCCAGCATCGCCACGCGCTTGCCATGCTGCGCCGCGCGGATCGCGCCGGCCAGGCCGGCGGAGCCACCGCCAAGGACGATCAGGTCGTAATCATAGGGTGCAGTGCTCATCGGAATCGCTCGGGTCGGTAAGGGGCAGGATCGATCGCTGGGGTGCGGCCGCAGACGAGATCGGCGATCAGCTGGCCGGTGCCGGCGCTCATGCTGATGCCGAGCATGCCATGCCCCGCTGCAAGCCAGACGTGAGGATGCGCGGGTGCGCGGCCGATCAACGGCACGTCGTCCACGCTCATGGGGCGCCACCCGCACCATTGCTCCTGCAGCTGCGCACCGCGTGGCGCGCGCAGGTAGTGGTCGGCGGCCTGCTGCAAAGCCTGCAGGCGGGCCGTGCGCAGCTGAGGATCGGCACCGGCGAATTCCATGGTGCCGCCCAGGCGCAGCGCGTCGCGCCAGGCGATCACGAACACGGAATGGTCTTTCAGCACCACCGGACGCTGTGGCACCTGCGCCGGTCGTGACCAGGTCAGCGAGTAGCCTTTGCCGGGCTGGATCGGCACGCGCAGATCCAGTTGCCGTGCCCAGTCGCACGACCACGGCCCGGTGGCCAGCACCAGCTCACGTGCCCGCAGGGTCTGCCCGCCGACCTGCACGCGTACCCCCTGTGCATCGTCGCTGAAGCGCTGCACGTCCTTCTGCTCGTCGATCACCACGCCCTGCGCGCGCAGCACACGTGCCAGCTCCGCGGTGTAGCGGTCCGGCCGCAGCTGCGCATCGCCGGGAAAGTGGATCGCGCCGGCCAGACGGTCGTGGAAGGCCGGATTGGCGCGTGCGTAGCCGGCCCCGTCGATGCAGGCCGTGGCAATACCCTGCCTGTTCAGTGCTTCACACTCGGCCGCGTAGTGATCGAAGTTGCGCGCATCGCCGAACACATAGTCCAGCCCGCGCGTATCGAACTCGCATTCCAGTGCATGCGCCTGCACCCAATCGGCCAGGCGCAGCCGCGAGTCGTTCAGCAATGCGCCGCGTGCCCGCGTGGATTGCAGCCAGTCACGCGCGTTGCAGCGCGCACCGAACTGAAGCAGCCAGCGCCACAGCGCCGGATCCAGGCGGGTGCGCACATACAGCGGCGCACGCGGATCGAGCATCCAGCGCAATGCGCGCAGTGGCACGCCAGGCGCAGCCAGTGGAGGTGCATGGCTGGGGGTGACGGTGCCGCAGTTGCCGTGCGAGGTTGCCGCACCAATGCGGCCACGATCGATCACGCGCACCTGCCGGCCCTGCGCGCGCAGTGCGAGCGCGGTGGCCAGACCGATGGCACCGGCGCCCACCACGATCACATCCTCGCGCGCGCCCAGCATCGATCAGCCCTGCCCGGCTCCGCGCCGCATCGGCGGCCACTGCCGATAGGTCATCGCACGCCACAGCCATTCCATCGGCCCAAAGCGGAAGTAGCGCAGCCAGACGTGCGAGATGCCCACCTGCACGGCGAACAGCAGCAGCGCAAACAACAGCTGCACGCTGCGTGGCATCATTTCGAACGCGCCCAGGCCGTAGTGGTAGAACAGCCAGGTGCACAGCAGGGATTGGCCCAGGTAATGGGTCAACGCCATGCGCCCGACCGGCGCCAGCCAGCCCAGCCGCGCGCGCCAGTGCACGATCCAGGCCAGGTAGCCCAGGCACATCGGCAGTCCGCCGATCGTCAGCAGCGCCATCGCCGCCGTCACCGGCAGATCGTAGGCACCCGGCGCCAGATATGGCTTCCACACAACACCCAGCAGCGTGACCAGCAGGCCGAGGGGCAGTGCCACCCAGCGCAGCACCGCGTACAGCCGCGGGAAGCGCTCCGGCGTGGCCAGCGCGCCGCTGCCGGCAAACCAGCTGCCGATCAGGAACATGCCGAGCACCTCCGGACCGGTGATCAGCAGCGCCCCCATCGACGTGCCAAACTCATTCAGTCGCTGCACGGTGGCCTGCATCCAGCTGCCGTGCCCGTACACCTGGCGCTGCAGATCGATGCTCTGCTGCGCCTCGGTGAGCATCCCCCGCACCTCGTCCGCCGAGGCCATCGACACCATCGCGCCGACCAGCAGCATCATCGCCACGCCGCCGAGGTAGACCGTCGCGCCCATCCACGGCAGCCAGCTGCGCGGCGCCTCCCGGCAGGCCAGCAGCGGCAGCGATATCAGTGCATACATCACCAGGATGTCGCCGGACCAGACCAGCACTGCATGGCACAGGCCGATCAGCAGCAGACCGGCACTGCGACGCAGGTAGAACGGGGTGAAATCACGCCCAGCCAGCTCGGCGCGTTGCGCCATCACCGCAAAGCCGGCGCCGAACAACAGCGAGAACAGGGTGAAGAACTTGCCCTGTACGAACACATAGACAAAGGCATCGGCCCAGTAGTCAATGCCATGCCAATGCACGTCGATGGCAGTGAACGCCAGGTCCAGCGGCCCGCTGAAGGCCTCGATGTTCATCAGCAGGATGCCCAGCAGCGCGGCACCGCGCAGCACGTCCAGCACGGCGATGCGTTCGCCGGAGGCCATCGGCTGCAGGGAAGGAGAAGCGGCGTTCACGGGGCATCCGTCGGGCAGGTCCGCCATTATGCCGCCGCCCTGCGCGCCATGGATGGCCGCGCCGTGTTCCAGAAACGCAACGGCCCGCCGAAGCGGGCCGTTGCTGCCATCACGATCGCGCTGCGATCAGTGGTGGTGACCACCGTCGCCGTGGACGTGGCCGTGGTCGATCTCTTCCTGGCCGGCTTCGCGCACATCGACGATTTCCACGTCGAAGTGCAGGTCCTTGCCAGCCATCGGGTGGTTCAGGTCAACGTCGACGACGCTCATGCCGACCTTCTGCACGGTCACCGCACGCGGGCCGAAGTTGGTCTGCAGCACGACCTGCTGGCCTGGAGCCAGCTTGGTGTTGCCGAAGTGCTTCTTCGGCACGCGCTGGGACAGGCCCTCACGGCGCTCGCCGTAGGCGTCGGCAGCATTGACATCGACGCTGAAGGTCGCGCCGGCTTCCTTGTCCATCATGGCGTTTTCCAGGCCCGGGATGATGTTGCCGTGGCCGATCAGGATCGCCAGCGGCTCGCCGCGGTCCTTGGACGATTCGATCGGCTCCTGGCCGACTTCGGAAACGGTGTAGTGGAAGCGGACAACGCGGTCTTTTTCGATCTTCATGCGCAACTCTGTCTGGATCTGCCGGAGGCAGGCGGGTTGGGGCGGGTTGTCGCCCGGCGGGGACGCCGCCATCATGACGGCCAATCCAAGGTGGCGCATTATCCGGAGATCATGCACATCACGCCAGTTTCGTCCGGCCTGCGCCGGCTTCTCGCCCCGGCCCTGATGCTGGCCCTGCCCCTGCTGATGACCGCCTGCGGCGGTGGCAAGGCCACCCGCCCTGCGCCGCCCCCGCCAACGGCGAACTGGCCGAAGACCGTGCCGGACAACCCGGAGGCGGCCAACTCGGTGCTGATGCGCGCCATCAGCCTGGTCGGCACCCCCTACCGCTATGGCGGCAACACCCCTGATTCGGGCTTCGACTGCAGCGGCCTGGTCGCCTATGTCTACCGCGAGATGCTGGACCTGAAGCTGCCACGTACTTCGCGTGATCTGGCGGCGGTACAGGGCCCGAAGATCGATCCGCAACGCCTGGCCACCGGCGATCTGGTGTTCTTCGGCAGCCGCGGCAACGTCACCCACGTCGGCATTTATGTAGGTGAAGGGCGTTTCGTGCACGCGCCAAGCACCGGTGGCACCGTGCGGCTGGACTCGCTCAGCGGTCCCTACTGGAAGGACCACTACACCGGCGCGAAACGTGTCCTTCGCTAAGATGAACAGGCGATATGTTCAAAACTGTGACGATCGTCACCTTGAAACTAACGAATTACTAACGGAATTTTTAACTTATCCGCGCTTTTACAGGGCATGATGCCCCATCGTTTTTTTCCTGTGACCGACGCGTGACGACTGACGACCTGAAAAGCGAAGGCCAGACTTCCGTATCTTCACGCAGTGCCCGCCCGTTGTTGCTTGGCCTGGCACTGTGTCTGACCAGCCTCCCGGCCTGGTCGCAGACTGCTCCGAACCGTTCCGATGTGATACCGGCCCCGGTGGCCGAGAGCGCCGCCCGACCGGCCGTCAAGGCCGAGGCTGCCGCTCCGCAGCGCAGCCGCGTCGACGCCGCCGCCAGCGCTACCCTGGCCGCCCTGCTGCCGCACCTGGCCGCCAACGACACCATTCCGCTGATGGACCGCTCGGCCGTGGTGGCCGGTGACCTCAGCCGCCTCCTCGCCAACTACGACACCAGCAGCGCTGCCAATGGCAGCGTTGTCGGCACCGCGGCCGACAACGGCAAGGTGCAGTCCCTGCTGCGCCGTGCGATGACCCTGCTGGGCACCCCGTACCGTTGGGGCGGCAGCAACCCGGACAGCGGTTTCGACTGCAGTGGCCTGGTCGGTTACGTGTTCCGCTCGGCCCTGGGTATCGAGCTGCCGCGCGTCTCCCGCGAAATGGCGCACGATGACAACGCCGAACTGATCAACGACCGCACCGCGCTGGCCGCCGGTGACCTGGTGTTCTTCGGCCGCAAGGGCCGCGTCGACCACGTCGGCATCTACGTGGGTGATGGCCGCTTCCTGCACGCACCGAGCTCGGGCAAGGACGTGCGCGTGGACACCCTGCTCAGCGGCTACTGGGGCAACAAGTTCATGCAGGCCCGCCGGGTCGACCTCTGACCCGCTGGCGCCACCGCGCTGCCTGATACGAGAAAGCCGCTGCCCTGCAGCGGCTTTTTTGTTGGGCCCGAGCAATGGATGGGTAGCTGCCGACCTTGGTCGGCACCGCCTTCATCCACGCATGGCGTGGATCTACCAGGGCCACTCTCTGCTCGGCACCGCATCAGCCACCTGCAGAACAAAAGGCCCGCCGGGTCAGGGCGGGCCTTTCATCTCCACGCAACCTCAGGCGCGTGGCGGTGTCGGATCGGGATCATCCACGCCCACGTTGCTGGACGGGTTGTCATATACCGCCTGGTCGAGCAGCCCGGTTTCCTTGGCCACGATCACCGGCACCAGCATCTGGCCCGTCACGTTCGTCATCGTGCGCATCATGTCCAGGATGCGGTCGATGGCATACAGGTAGCCGATCGTCTCCAGCGGCAGGTTGGCTGCGCTCAGCACCACGGTGGCCATGATCACCGCGGTACCCGGAACACCGGCCGTACCGAAGCTGCCCAGCACCGAGGCGATCAGCACCACCACGTACTGTTCCGGGGTCAGCGGCACACCGCTGTACTGCGCGATGAACACCGCGCACAGCGCCGGGTAGATCGCGCCGCAGCCGTCCATCTTGATGCTGGCACCCAGCGGCACCGCGAACGAACCGTAGTCCTTGTTCACGCCCAGGTTGTGGGTGATCGAACGCAGCGCCACCGGCATCGCGGCGAAGCTGGACGAGCTGACGAAGGCCACCTGCATGCCCGGCGCCGCGCCGCGGAAGAACTTCAGCGGGTTCAGGCCGTGCGCCAGCAGCAGCGCACTGTAGACCACCACGATGTGCAGGGCGCAGGCCACGTACAGGGCCAGCACGAAATGCCCAAGCGGCAGCAGCTTCTCGAACCCGTAGCTGCCGACCAGGCCAGCGATCAGGCCAAAGGTACCGATCGGGGTGACTTCCAGCACGAAGCGGGTCACCTGGATCATGATGTCGCTCATCTGGCCGACCAGTTTGCGCGCCTCGGTCACCTTCTCGCCCAGCTTGACGATGGCAAAGCCCACCAGGCCGGCGAAGAAGATCACCGGCAGGATCGAGCCGCGACCGGCGGCCAGCACGGTTTCACCGGCGGCATTGACCTTGGTGCCGATGCCGGACAGCGCGTAGAAGACATTGGCCGGCACCACGTCCAGCAGCACCTGCACCACGCTGGGCACTTCGCGCGGCACGTAGTTGCTGGCCATCGACAACTGCAGGCCACCGGCGCCGGGCTGCAGCACCGTACCCACGGCCAGGCCGACACACACCGCCAGCGCGGCGGTGATCACGAACCACAGGAAGGTGCGGCCACTGAGCGCGGCGACCGACTTCTGGCCGTGCAGCGACGAGATCGCGTTGATGACCGCGAAGAACACCAGCGGCACCGCGATCATCTTGATCAGGGTGACGTACAGCTCGCCAAGCGGGCCGAACCACGTTTCGGCGGCCGGGCCGAGCGCCCAGCCGGCCAGCGCGCCGAGCACGAAGCCACCGACCACGCGCTGCCAGAATGGAATCCGCAGCCAGGCAGAGACCAGCTTCATAGGCAATCCAGAGGGAAGGAAGGGATGCTGGCACGATAGCCCAACAACGGCTGGGGAACGACCGCCCGGCCGGCAAATCAGTGTGTCATCGGCGTGCCTTGCAGGGGCGGGCATAATGAACGTCCCGTTACAGTTTGTGAGATCCCAGCGTCCATGCGCCGTTCCGTCTCCCTGTTGGCCGCCTGCGCCACCACCCTGCTGCTGGGCGCCTGCGCCAGCACCGCCCCCGCGTCCGCCCCGGCTGGCCTGAAGGTCGCCGTCGATCCCGTCGCCCACCCGGCCGGCGAGACCCCGCAGTGGTGGTACCGCAGCGGCGCCGCCCAGGCCGCGGCCAACGGCGCGATGTCAGGCAAAGCCAAGAACGTCATCCTGTTCCTCGGCGACGGCATGAGCCTGACCACCGTGGCCGCCTCGCGCATCTACGAAGGCCAGCAGAAGGGCGGCTCGGGCGAAGAGAACCTGCTGTCCTGGGAGCGCTTCCCGGCCACGGCGTTCAGCAAGACCTACAACACCGATTCGCAGACCCCGGATTCGGCCGGCACCATGACCGCCATCACCACTGGCGTGAAGACCCACATGGGTGCGATCGGCGTCAGTGCCGGCAGCCGCACCGACTGCGCCGACAGCCTGTCCAAGGGCCTGCTGACCTGGCTGCAGCTGGCCGACAGCGCCGGCCTGGCTACCGGCGTGGTATCCACCGCGCGCCTGACCCATGCCACCCCGGCCGCCACCTACGCGCACTCGCCCGAGCGCAACTGGGAAAACGACACCGACCTGACCGACGCGGCCAAGGCCGCAGGCTGCAAGGACATCGCCCAGCAGCTGCTGTCGACCTCGCGCTATGGGCGTGGCCCGCTGGTTGCCCTTGGCGGCGGCCGTGGTGAGTTCACCACGGTGGAAGAGCGCGATCCGGAATACGACGACAAGGTCGGCCAGCGCCTCGATGGCCGCAGCCTGGTACAGGAATGGCAGCAGGCGCACCCGCAGGGTGCCTACGTGTGGAACAGCAAGCAGCTGGCGGCCGCCGCCAACGCGCCTGCCATCCTTGGCCTGTTCGAGCCGGACCACATGCGCTACGAGTACGAGCGTCCGCAGGATCCGGGCGGCGAGCCGAGCCTGGCCGAGCTGACCGCTGCAGCGATCAAGAATCTGTCGAAGCACCAGGAAGGCTACGTGCTGATGATCGAAGGCGCGCGCATCGACCATGCCAATCACAGTGGCAACGCCTACCGTGCACTGACCGAGACCGTGGCGCTGTCCGACGCGGTACGCGTGGCCAACGAGCTGACCTCGGCCGATGACACGCTGATCATCGTCACCGCCGACCACTCGCACACGCTGAACTTCGTCGGCTACCCGGCGCGTGGCAACCCGATCCTGGGCAAGGTGAAGGACAAGGGCGGCGAAGACGGCGCCGGCAAGCTCGACTATGCGCTGGACGGCAGCGGCCAGCCCTACACCACCCTGACCTACGCCAACGGCCCGGGCCACACCGGCAGCAGCAACCAGCAGCCGGCCGGCCCGAAGCGCTACCCGCACAACCCCAGCAGCTTCGAACCGGCCAACGGCCGCCCGAACCTGCGCGAGGTCGACACCGAGCACCCCGACTACATGCAGGAGGCGCTGGTGCCGATGAAGTCCGAGTCGCACGGCGGCGAAGACGTCGGCATCTGGGCACGCGGCCCAGGCAGCAAGGCGATCCGCGGCACGCTGGAACAGAACGCGATCTACCACATGATCGTGCAGGCTACCCCGGCCCTGCGCGAGCGCCTGTGCCAGGCCGGCACCTGCGACGACAAGGGCGTGCCGGTGCAGCTGCCGGCGCCTACCGCGTTCGAGCGCAAGGCCGAGGCCGAGGCCGAGGCCGAGGCCAAGTGATCATGAGGCAGGCCCGCCGCCCTGCCCCTGCCAGCGGCCGCTTCGCGCGGTCGCTGGCCCTGCTCGGCGTGCTGGCCAGTTCCAGCGCGCTGGCGCAGGCACCGGCGTGCAAGCTGCTGACCGACGAACACGGGTTATGGCCGCTGCCCAACTGCGAAGTGGTCGACCACCGGCCGAAGATCCAGCCGGACACGCTGAAAGACCTGAACTTTGATGACCACGGCCTGGCCGTGGTGTATGCCGAGCAGGGCTTCCACTACGTCGACCGCAAGGGCCGCAGCCTGCCGGTGCTGACCTGGGACAACGGCCCGGAGACACCGGAAGAAGGCCTGCTGCGCGCCCGCGTAGGCAACCGCGTGGCCTACTTCGACCTGAAGTTCCGCCAGGTGGTGCCGGGCACCTTCGATTTCGCCTGGCCGTTCCGCGACGGCGTGGCCGAGGTCTGCAACGGCTGCCGTCGCGGCACGCCGGATGCCGATGGCCACACGCCGATGGAAGGTGGAGAGCGGTTCCGCATCGACCGCTCGGGCCGTCGGGTGAAGTAGGGTTTTCGGCAGGGCTGCGCCCTGCACCTGCAGACGCAACGGCAACGGCAACGGCAACGGCCGAAGCAACAGCAACAGCGTGCATTCCGTGGGATGGCGGGGCACTGTCGGTTTGCGGGGACGCCGTAAACCCATCCATGGGGGCTTGGTCGCCGCATCCATGCGGCTCACACCCCGCAAACCCACAGTGCCCCGCCTTCGACAGTTGGCTGGTGGCCAGTAGCAACTGTCTTGTCAGGGGCTGCCGAGGGCCACCTCGGCGTCCCGCTTGCGGGCATTGAGGATCACCAGCATTTTCCGCATGACCGCCACCAGTGCCACCTTGCTCGCTTTACCCTTGGCCTT
>NZ_RAVT01000033.1 GCF_013464915.1 Stenotrophomonas maltophilia | reverse complement strand
CCCCCCCCCCCCCCCCSCCGCGCGCCCCCCCCCCCCCCCCCCCCCCCCCCCAACCCCCCCCCCCCCCCCCCCCCCGGCCCCAGACAGATTCCGGTTGCCGATCCACCACGGGAAATCACAAGCAAGAGCAAAAGCGGGTCGCTTCGCTCGCAAAGCCGAGGCCGCCAGCCAACCGCCGTTGCTGTTGCCTTTGCTTCTGCCTTTTCTCTTGATCTTCCCGTGGTGTGCGACGGTGACAGGAAACTGTCAAAGGCCGGGTGGGTAGGCGGGGCGGGGGTGTCCGCGGCATGGATGCCGCGGCCAAGCCCCCAGGGACGGGTTTACGGCGTCCCCCGACCCGTCTACCCACCCGGCAAAGTCCAGGAACCCAGCTTTCAGCGACCAACCCAACCCACCACGGAGCGGCTCCGCCGTTCGCCGACTCCCGCCGAAGGCGCGCTTCCCACGGAAGAAATAATTTTCAGAGAACGTGTCGATTCACAGCCCCCTGGTTCGTTGTACCCAATGAAGGGCACGCACCACGCGTCCCCACGGGAGACTGCAATGAAAGTGATGGTGATCGTGAAGGCCAACGCCGACTCCGAAGCCGGCCGCATGCCCAGCGAACAGGAACTGTCCGAAATGGGCGCCTTCAACGAACAACTCGTGGCCGCCGGCATCATGCTGGCCGGTGAAGGCCTGCACGCCACCCAGCGCGGCCGCCGCATTCATTTCGGCAACGGCGCACCCAGGGTCGAGGCCGGTCCGTTCGGCCCCGCCAGCGAGCAGATCGCCGGGTTCTGGCTATGGGACGTGCGCTCGCTGGACGAGGCCGTTGAATGGGCCAGCCGCGCGCCGTTCGGCAGTGGCGGCACGCTGGAACTGCGCCCGCTGATCACCGCCGAAGACTTCGGTGAAGCCTTCACCCCCGACTTACAGCAGCAGGAACAGCGTCTGCGTGCACAGCTGGAAGGTTGATCCGATCCATTTCCCCCGCCGGGCATGGCCCGGCGCTACCACCCTGAAACCCACGACGGAGCATTGCCATGAAATTGATTCCCTTCCTCGGCTTCAGCGGCCAGGCCCACGATGCAATGGCGTTCTACGCCAAGGCACTCGGTGGCCAGGTCACGTCGGAAATGAAGTACCGCGACATGCCGCCCTCCGATGGCTCGCCGGGTTGCAACGAGATGCCGCCGGAAACCCTTGACCACGTCGCGCACAGCCAGCTGGAAATCGGTACCGCCATCCTGATGGCGGCCGACGGCCCCGGCGGTGGCGAGGGCGGCTCGACCACCATCAATGTCGATGTCGACAGCATCGAGGAAGCCGAGCGCGTGTTCGCCGCGCTGGCCGAAGGTGGCCAGGTGCAGATGCCGATCGCGGAGACCTTCTGGGCGCACCGCTGGGGCATGCTGATCGACCGCTACGGCAAGCCGTGGATGGTCAACTGCATGAAGCAGCCCTGATCCGCTTTCCTTCCATTCACAAGGAGTTCCACCGATGAGTGCACCGCAACCGCAGATGATCTTCGTCAACCTGCCCGTGCAGGATCTGAACGCATCCAAGGCGTTCTTCGCCGCGCTGGGCTACAGCTTCAATCCGACCTTCACCAACGATGATGCGGCCTGCATGGTCATCAGCGAGAGCATCTTCGTGATGCTGCTGACCCAGCCGTTCTTCAAGCAGTTCACCAACAAGGCGATTGCCGATGCGCACAGCCACACCGAGGTGATCACCTGCCTGTCGGCGGACAGCCGCAAGGCGGTGGACGTGATGGTGGACAAGGCATTGGCCGCCGGTGCCAGCGAGCCGCAGCCGGCACGTGATTACGGCTTCATGTACCAGCGCGGCTTCCAGGATCTGGACGGCCACCTCTGGGAAATCGCACACATGGACGGCGAGCCGGGCTGACGGTCGCCGCAGGGAGAACCCTCATGGCTTACGTGGATGCTTACGTGCTGCCGTGCCCGCAGGACAAGGTGGCGGCCTACCGCCGCCTTGCCCGCAAGGCCGGCGCGGTCTGGAAGGACCATGGCGCGCTGCAGTACATGGAGTGCGTGGCCGACGACGTGGAACCAGGCAAGAGCACGTCGTTCCCGCGCGCGGTGAAAGCCAGGCCCGGTGAAACGGTGATCGTCGCCTTCGTGGTGTTCCGCTCGCGTGCGGCACGCGACCGCATCAACGCGAAAGTGATGGCGGACCCGCGACTGGCATCGCTGGGCCCGAAGGACATGCCGTTTGATACCAAGCGCATGTTCTGGGGTGGCTTCAAGCCGATAGTTGAAGCGTGAGCTGCGGCGCTTGTGCGGGCCGGGCGTGCGTGCTGTGATCGGCGCATGCTCGATCCCGCACTGACGCAGCGTCTGGAAACCCTCTGGCGGATGGAATCGCCGGTGTTGATCGCGCGCCTGGCGCGGCTGCTCGGGGGCGATGTCGGCCGTGCCGAGGAGCTGGCCCAGGACACCTGGCTGGCCGCGCTGGAGCGCTGGCCGGAGCAGGGCATCCCGGACAATCCCGGAGCCTGGCTGATGACCACTGCGCGCAACCGTGCCATCGATGTGCTGCGCCAGCACCAGCGCGTGGCGCAGCAGCATGCGCAATGGGGTGAGGAACTGCATCCAGCACCCCTGCCAGCGCCGGATGACAGCCAGGCACTGGAAGATGACCTGGGGGACGACCTGCTGCGCCTGATGTTCGTGGCCTGCCATCCGGTGTTGCCTGCCGATGCGCGGGTAGCACTGACCCTGCGCCTGCTCGGTGGCCTGACCACCACCGAGATCGCGCGTGGCTTCCTGCAGCCCGAACCGACCATCGCCCAGCGCATCGTGCGCGCCAAGCGCACCCTGGCGCAGAAGCAGGTGCCCTATGAAGTGCCGCGCGCGGAGGCGATGCCCGAGCGGCTGGCTTCAGTGCTTGAGGCGATCTACCTGGTCTTCAACGAAGGCTATGCGGCCAGCGCCGGCGATGACTGGATGCGACCGGCGCTGTGCGAGGAGGCGCTGCGGCTGGCACGCATCCTGGCACATCGGCTGCCGGTGCCGCCGGTTCTGGGGCTGCTGGCATTGATGGAACTGCAGGCCTCGCGCGCTGCGGCACGGACCGACGCGCAGGGTGCGCCGGTGCTGCTGGACCAGCAGAACCGAGCCCGCTGGGACTGGCTGCAGATCGAGCGTGGCCAGCAGGTGCTGGCGCGCGCGCTGGCGGCCGGTGGCGGCGACGATCCCTATGTGCTGCAGGCGCGCATCGCTGCATGCCATGCGGCTGCGCGCCGGGCTGACGCCACCGACTGGCCACGTATCGCTTCGCTCTATACCCGGTTGCTGCAGGTGATGCCTTCGCCGGTTGTCGCATTGAACCGGGTCGTGGCGGTGCTGCGCAGCGAGGGCGCGTTCGCTGCGTGGACACAACTGCAGCCGCTGCTGGTGGATGCACGCCTGCGCGACTATGCCCCTTTGCAGGTGGTCCGCGGGGAAGTACTACAGGCGCTGGGGCGTGACCTCGACGCGCGTCACGCTTTTGCCGAAGCCGCCAGACTCAGCCAGAACCAGGCAGAGCGGGGCCTGCTGCGGCAACGGGCCGGACTGCCGCCCCAGGAGTAACTGCGACGAACGCAGCACTTGTCGGCGGGCGCGTGAGCGGCTATGTTTCGCGCCCAGTGGACGCATGAGCGTCCGCGTTCCGTGCGTATTGACCGAGGAGCGGTTGGATGTATTCAAGGACGAAGAGCGCATCGCGCGCTTTTGCGCGCCTGCTTGCCTGTGCCCTGTGCCTGGCCGTATGGCCGATGGCCGCACAGGCTGCAGACAAATCGCAGCAGGCCTACTGGGCCGGTTTTGCCTATACCGCTGATGCCGCTGCCGTGCAGGCGACCACGCCGCATGCGCATACCGTGCTGGAAAAGCGCGGCCTTGTCCCGCTGAACCAGACGTTGGCACAGGCGCTCAAGCGCCGTCCGCCGGCGAACCTGGAGCTGATCGACCAGCCGGTGGCGATGCTCGACGGCACCACCAGCGCGACTGTGCTGGCCGCGGCGCTGGACCGCGAACTGGTCTCGGTCGAGCCGATCGGCAACCAGTACAAGGTGCTGGTGGAAGTGGCCCTGCAGGCGCTGTTCTTCGATTTCCGCGAGCGCCAGGTGATCGCGTCCTATCCGCTGACCCTGCAGCGTATCGACGTGCAGGATTACCGTCCGGACAACGACGATATCGACGCGATCGTCGCCGATCTGCTGTACGGCAATGCTGCCACCAGCCTGTCCCAGGTCCTTGCCACCAGCCTCACCCAGGCCCGCCTGCCCGACGCGGCGGTGCGCCGCCTGCAGGTGGGTGGCGTGACGCTGTCCGATGCGGCACGCGGCAAGCTGCCGGACCCGAAGTGGGAAGGCCCGCTGCGTGCAACGCTGGCCCATGAGCTGTCCAAGACGCTGTCGTCCAACACCGGCGTCGGCCTGCTGCCGCCGGCTTCGGGCCAGGCGATCGGCGGTGCGATGGCCGCGCGCTTTGCCGACGGCAAGGTCTACCAGCTGAAGATTCCCGAGCCGGACTACGTCATCAGCGTGCAGGTCGATGCGCTGAAGAACGGCGTGATCGAGGAAACCCCGGCGATGAAGACGATGCTGTTCGGCGCCTTCTTCACCGCGAAGGTGACCGAACCGTTCTCCGGCAAGGTCTATTTCGAACAGCCGCTGCGCAAGGGGGCCACCAAGGTGGTGCCGGTCACGCAGTGGCAGGTCGACCAGTGGTCGGCCAGCTACGAAACCCTGCTGGCCGGCTTCGATGCCTTCGCCGGCGCCGCCGCCAAGCGTGCCGATTCGCGCGCATGGCTGGACGAACAGAAGCCGGGCGGCCGCCCGTTGCAGCAGCAGACCCAAGCCCTCCAGGAGTTGATCAAGTCATGTCGTTGATGCGTACCATCCTGCTCATCCTCATCGCGCTGGTGGTGGCCTCGCCGGTCGCTGCGCAGACCGCGAGTTCGCGTGGTACCGGTTCGGCCAGCTACGGCCTGCGCCTGAGTGCCGACACCCGCGCCCAGGCCTTGAACAAGGCCAAGGTCAATGCACTGGAGGCGTACATCGCTGAAACCGGTGCGGCCAAGCTGCGCCTGTTCGAAGCCCGCCGCGCCGAGTTCATCGGCGAGATCGACCGCTATGTGCTCAGCGCCGTGCCGCTGTCGGACACCGAAGACAAGAAGGCCAAGACCTACACGGTCACCGTCCGCGCCGAGATCAACACCACGCTGCTGCAGACCAAGCTGGATGCGGGTTCGGCCGTGGCCGGTGCCACCGCCGCGCAGCGCTCGCTGCTGACCTTCCTGTTCATGGCACGCTCGCAGGACACCGTGCAGTCGTTCCAGGACAAGGAATACCGCCGCGTCGACGCCAGCAGCAGCTACAGCGAGAACACCCGTGAAGGCGACAGCTTCCGCGGCAACTCGGTCAGCACCAACGGCAGCATCAACCAGAACGGTTCGGTGTCGGTCACCAGCGGCGGCAGCACCACCCAGCGCAGCGACAACATCAGCTGGAAGGTGGCCAACGCGGCCGAGGTCAACACTGCGATGACCGGTGCCTTCAGCGCTGCCGGCTACGAAGTGGTTGAAGCCGAGTACGTGGAAGGTGAATCACGCGGCCTGCTGAGCATCGAACGCATCCGCAAGGATTTCAGCACCGGCAACGACCTGTCTGCCGCCACCCTGCGTGACACCGCCAATGGCATCCGTGCGGCCAACATTCCGTACATCGCCGTCGGTACCCTCGACGTCGGCATGCGCGACCGCGATCCGGCCAGCGGCAACACCCGCGTGTTCGTCACCGTCACCGGCAAGGTGCTGGACGTGACCGGTCGCTTCCCGCGCACCGTGTCGTCGGTGGGCCCGGTGCAGTTCTCCGGCACCGGCCCGAATGAAACCGTCGCCCGCACCAACGCCCTGCAGCTGGCCGCCGAGAAGGCCGCCCAGCAGATGATCAACGAACTGAACGTCAAGGCGGTCCGCTGACCCTTGGCAGACCGCGCCGGGCGTGGCCCGGCGCTACCCCCGTGTTTCCACGTGCCGCCTCGCGGCCGTCTCTCCCAAAGGACTCTTCCATGATCCGCAATACCGCTCTTGTCGTGGCCATCGCTGCTGCCACCCTGTCGATGCCGGCCCACGCTGGCCTGGGCAAGCTGAAGGACCTGGCCGGTGCCGCCACCGGTACCTCCAGCAGCAGCGCCTCCAGCGCCGCTGCTCCGGACGAAGCCGCGCAGGAAGCGCTGGTGCGTCGTTTCGTCAGCTCGCAGTCGCACTCGCTGCAGGCCCAGACCTCGTTCGCCCGCGCCTTCGGCCTGGCCGAGCAGGTGCAGCTGCTGGAAGCCGAGCGCCAGGCGCTGTCGTCGGGTTCGGTCAGCGTCGATGCCATGAAGAAGTCGGTGTCGGTCAGCGAAGCTGCGCAGGCCGCGATCAACGAGCGCCAGGCTGCACAGCCGGAACTGAACGCTGAATCCAAGCAGCACTACGCCGAAGGCCTGGTCTCGCTGCTGTCTTCGGCGGCCGAAGCACAGAAGCTGGGCGGCGAAGCCAGCAGCTTCACCGCCGGCATGAAGAACCTGGGCGCGACCCAGCTGGCCACCGTTGGCCGCAAGCTGGCAGCAGGCGCATGGGTGGCCAAGGAATCGCCGGGCTTCATCCAGGGCCTGTACGGTTCGACCAAGTCGGCCGTGACCTTCGCCAAGAAGAGCAAGGTGAAGGTGCCGTCCAACGCCGATTCGATGCTCGACTCGATCTGATCCGAGGCGAATCTCCATGCGTACGACAACCCGTTTGATCGGCCTGGGCCTGGCCGCCGCGCTGCTTGCAGCCTGCGGCAAGCAGGACACCCCGGCCGCCGCGCCTGCACCCGCCAAGGACAAGGCAACCAGTGCGCTGGCCAGCAATGCGCCAGTGGAAGCAGCGCCCCTGCGTGGCACGCCGGATTTCGGCGGCACCACCCAGGTTGCGCGTGAAGCCGACGGCATCGGCAGCACCCCGGAACTGGCGGTGCTGGCAGCGCTGCAGTCGGCCGTGGCGCAGGTCAACGGCGTACGCGTGGCCAGCCAGATGCAGAGCCTGCGTGCAGGCCTGCATGTGGATGTGGATGGCGAACACGTCGGCGATATCCGCGCCGACGCGTTCACCCAGCAGATGATCGCCGGCTCGCAGGGCGCGGTGCTGGGCTATGAAATCCTGTCGCAGGATGAAGTGCGGCAGCTGGACGAGGAAACCATCGCCCGCGTGCGCGCCAGCGACGAAGGCTGGAGCTTCAAGGGCTCGGCGTCGGCCAATGCGTCCGGCGAAGCCTCGGCCAAGAGCGGTTCGGCCTCGGCCAGCGTCAGGGAAAGCTACGACGAGAAGGTCAACGTCGATGCCAAGCGTGGCGCCAGTTCGTTCGACTCCGACGTGACCCATCGCAGCATGCGCAGTTACTGGAAGGTGCGCGTGCGCGCGCAGATCGCCCAGTACCGTGCGCCGGACGAGCAGGGCAAGCCGAAGATCGTGGTGGCCCTGCCGCGCACCAAGGCCGGCAGCTACGCCGTGGGCGATGGCCGCGTGGATGCCGATGAAGTGGCCGACGCGATCCGTGCGCGCCTGTCCGACACGCTGACCCAGACCCAGCGCTTCATCGTGCTGGACCGCGAGTTCGGTGACGAACTGCAGGCCGAGATCGACCACATCAACAGCGGCAACGTGCGCCTGCAGGACACCGCACGCGTGGGCCAGCAGCTGGCGACCGACCTGATCCTGATCCCGACCATCGAACGCTTCGAGTACCCGCGCAGCGTGCGCAACCTGCGCATGTCCGACCGCCAGGTGACCTCGTACTCCGGTGGTGGCCGCATCACCCTGCGCCTGATCAACGCCACCACCGGCCAGGTGGTGATGTCCGACAGCTTCGACCACCAGCTGGCCTCGACCGGCCCGAGTACCCTGCCGCGTGTGGTCAACGGTCGCAACATGGCGGCGGCGATGATGGAATCGCTGTCCGGCCAGATCGGCACCACCATCGTCACCACGCTGTTCCCGGTGTCGGTGGTTTCGGTGGACGGCGACCAGGTGGTGCTGAGCCAGGGCGGCGAAACGCTGCAGGCCGGCCAGCGCTGGCAGGCCGTGCGCCTGGGCGAAGAACTGAAGGATCCGCAGACCGGCCGCTCGCTGGGCCGCAGCGAACACCCGTGCTGCACCATCCGCATCGATCGCGTGGCCGCACAGACCTCGTACGGCACCCTCGAAGACGGTGTCGACGCGATGCGCGGCGGCTTCCGCCCGGGCCAGATCGAACTGCGCCAGAAGCTGGGCAGCAAGCCGGCCACTGCCGCGGCAGGCGCGACCGCCTCGGCCGCTCCCGCAGCCGCCGCACGCCCGGCGGCCAAGCCAAAGCCCAAGGCCGCTGCAGCCCCGGCCGAAGACCCGAACTGGTAACACGCTCAAGCAGTACACAGATGGGGTCAGAGCCCTTTCCCGCCGGGAAAGGGATCTGACCCCTTCTTGTTTCCGTTCGTGTCGACCAAGGTCGACACCTACCAACAGCAGCGGGAACCTGTCGAAGGCGGGGTGGGTCCGGTTGCGGGAGTGTCCGCGGCATGGATGCCGCGGCCAAGCCCCCATGGAAGGGTTTACGGCGTCTCCCGCAACCGGACCCACTCCGCCATCCCACGGAATGCCGCTGTTGCTTCGGTAGTTGCTGTTGCCCTGGCATCGGCAGGTGCAGGGCGCAGCCCTGCCGAATCCCATTACACTCCAGAGAGATTTCCCTGCTGGAGAGAGCAATGAAACGAGTAGCACTGGGCCTGCTGGCCCTGTCAGTGTCGAGCGCACTGATGGCGGCCACCCCGAAATTCGATGGCGCGCGGATCTCCGCCGACGTCAAGGAACTGGCCTCCGACGCCTATGAAGGCCGCTCCCCGGCCACCGCCGGCGAAGAGAAGACCATCGCCTTCCTCAGCAAGCAGTTCGCCGCCGCCGGCCTGCAGCCCGGTGGTGACCTCAAGGACGGCAAGCGCCTGTGGACCCAGGCCGTGCCCCTGCGCAAGGGCGACATCGTCGGCACCCCGCAGCTGTCGCTGCACCAGGGCGGCAAGACCCTGCCGCTGGAGCAGGGCAAGCAGATCGCCGTGCGTGCCGCCATGAACGGCGCCAGCAACGTCGACATCAGCAAGGCGCCACTGGTGTTCCTCGGCTACGGCGTGAAGGCGCCGGAGCGCAACTGGGACGACTTCAAGGGCGTGGACCTGAAGGGCAAGATCGCCGTGGTGCTGATCAACGACCCGGACTTCGAAACCGGCCAGGGCGATTTCGACGGCAAGGGCATGACCTACTACGGCCGTTGGACCTACAAGTACGAAGAAGGCGCCCGCCAGGGGGCGCTGGGCGTTCTGATCGTGCACGAGACCGCACCGGCCTCCTATGGCTGGGCCACCGTGGCCGGCTCCAACACCAACACCATGTTCGACGTGGTGCGCGACAACCCGTCCGAGAGCCATCCGCTGCTGGAAGGCTGGATCCAGCGCGACCTGGCGGTGGAGCTGTTCCGCTCGGCCGGGCAGGACTTCGAGGCGCTGAAGAAGAAGGCGCAGCAGCGCGACTTCACCCCGGTAGTGCTGAGCGGCGCCAGCCTGGACGCGAAGTACGCGGTGAAGACTGAAGTGATCACCTCGCACAACGTGGCCGCGCGCCTGGAAGGCAGCCGCCACCCGGACGAGACGATCATCTACAGCGCGCACTGGGACCACATCGGCGTGGGTGAGCCGGATGCACGCGGTGACCGCATCTTCAACGGTGCGCTGGACAACGCCAGCGGTACCGCCTCGCTGATCGAGCTTGCCCGTGGCTTCGCCAAGGCCAAGCGCCCCGAGCGGTCGGTCCTGTTCCTGGCGGTGACTGCCGAGGAGAAGGGCCTGCTGGGCTCGGAGTACTACGCCACGCACCCGCTGTATCCGCTGGAAAAGACCGTGGCGGTGATCAACATGGATGGCATGGCACCGTTCGGTCCGTCGCGCGATTTCGGCATCTACGGCGCCGCACGTTTCGAGCTGCTGGACCAGCTGAAGGACGTGGCCAAGGGCTGGGACATCCGCTACACCCCGGACCCGAAGCCGGAAGCGGGCCTGTTCTTCCGCTCCGATCACTTCCCGTTCGCCAAGCGTGGCGTGCCGGCACTGTCGTGGTCGGCCGGCCAGGACTGGGTGGACGGCGGCGTGGCCGCAGGCAAGAAGGCCTCCGAGGACTACACCGCCAAGCGTTACCACCAGCAGGGCGACGAATGGCAGCCGGACTGGGTGTTCGCCGGTGCCGCCCGCGACCTGGAAGTGCTCTACACGCTGGGCAACCAGTTGGCCAACACGCGCAGCTGGCCGAACTGGAGCAAGGACGAGTCGTTCCGCGCCGTGCGTGACGCCAGCGCCGACCAGCGCAGGTAAGGGAATGCGCCGGGCTTGCCCGGCGCCTCCCGGGTAGTGCCGGCCGCTGGCCGGCAACCTTGTGATGCTTGCGGAGGTCATGGGGAGCCGGCCAGCGGCCGGCACTACCAGATGGCCTTCCATCCCCGGTTTCCCGGCCTTCGTCGCAGCCCGCTTGTTTGCCCGGCGGGCCGCCCTATGCTCGGCTCACCCCCTTCCTCCAAGGCGCCGCCGTGTTCGCCAGCCTCTCTCTCCTGATCCGCCACCTGCTGGCCTGGGCCGCCGCGCTGGTTGTCGCCGGCATGGTCTGGAGCGGCATCTTCAGCGGCATGAACGATGGCCCGGGCTGGGTGTTCGGCCTGCTGGCGATGTTCCTGATGATCTCCGCGCTGGGCAGCGCGATCACCCATGTGCGCCGGGTCTGGCTGGTGGCCGGCCGGCTGGATTCGACCACGTTGTCCGGGCGCCAGCGCCGCCAGGTGGAACTGCCGATGGATGCCGGCCAGGCCTACGCGGTGGTGGAAGCGGCGATTGCCGAACTTCCGCGCGTGGAGGATGTGGAAAGCTCGGCCGGCAGCCTGCAGGTACGTGCCTACGTGCGCCGGGTCGACCTCTGGAATGGCCGCCAGCCCTCGCGTTGGAACCTGCCGGCGCGGCTGGCGATCAAGCGCAACAGTGTGCTGGCCACGGTCACGCCGGGGCAGGGCACCAGCACCGTCACCCTGCTGTTTGAACCGGATGCGGGCTGGTGGGCCGACCTGCTGGCGCTGGACGAGGGCAGCAACTTCGAGAACGCCGAAGCGGTCACCCGCGCGATCAGCCGTCGCGTGGCCGACCAGCGCCGCGATGAGCAGGCCGCCGCCGAACAGACCCAGGTGGAAAAGGAACTGTCGGTCGCGCGCTTGAACCTGCTGCATGCGCAGGTGGAACCGCATTTCCTCTACAACACGCTGGCCAACGCGCAGGTGCTGACCCGTACCGACCCCGCGCGCGCCGAGCAGATGCTCGGCCACCTGATCCAGTACCTGCGCAGCTCGTTGCCGCAGGTGGATGAATCGGTGTCGACGCTGGGCGTGGAGCTGGAGCGTACGCGCGCCTACCTGGAGATCCTGCGCATCCGCATGGGCGCGCGGCTGGCGGTGGAAGTGCAGGTGCCGAATGAGCTGCACGGCGTGCACCTGCCGGCGATGGCACTGCAGACATTGGTGGAGAACGCGATCAAGCACGGCCTGGAACCCAAGCCCGGCGGTGGAACGATCTGGATCCTGGCGCGTGGCTTCGATGACCATGTAACGGTAACCGTGGCCGACGATGGCCTCGGCTTCGGCCAGGGCACCAGTGGCACCGGCATCGGCCTGAAGAACCTGCGCGAACGCCTGCGCCTGACCTGTGGCGAGCAGGCCGGCGTGGCGATCGTCGCCAACTTCCCCAGCGGTGTGGCCGCGACCATGACCTTGCCGCAGACACACAAGGAGCGCAGCCATGCCGCTTGAAGCCCTGATCGCTGAAGACGAGGAACTGCTGCGGCAGTCACTGGTGGAACAGCTGCGCCGGTTGTGGCCGGAGCTGAAGCTGGTGGCCGAGTGCGAGGACGGCGCCAGTGCGCTGGAGCAGCTGGCCGAGACGCAGCCGGACATCGCTTTCCTCGACATCCGCATGCCCGGCATCAGTGGCATCGAAGTCGCGCGTTCGCTGTCCGAGTTGAGCCCGCGCACCCAGGTGGTGTTCGTCACCGCCTACGACCAGTACGCCATCGACGCGTTCGAGCAGGGCGCGATGGATTACCTGCTGAAGCCGGTCAGCGACGAACGCCTGCTGGCCACGCGCGAGCGCATCCTGTCGCGGCTGCCATCGACGCGACAGGATGACGCCGTGCTTGAGCGCCTGCTGCAGCGGCTGGGCCCTTCGCAGGGTGCTGTCGAACGCCCGCCGCTGGCCTGGATCACCGCCAGCAACGGCCGCGAGACGCAGCTGATCATGCTGGAGGACGTCGCTTACTTTCGTGCCGACAACAAGTACACCACCGTGGTGACTGCCGCAGGTGAGAGTCTGTTGCGCACGCCGTTGCGCGAACTGCTGGAAGTACTCGACCCGCAGCACTTCCGCCAGATCCACCGCTCGACCATCGTCAACATGAAGGCGGTGGCGGCGGTCAGCCGCGACGATACCGGGCGCGGTGTGCTGCGGCTGCGGGGTCGCACGGAAACACTGGTGGTCAGCCAACCGTTCATGAGCCTGTTCCGCGGCATGTGATCCACGCAGCCTGCTGAAAGAACAATGCCACCGTGATCGCGCACGGTGGCATTGTGGGTCCCCCCGCTTCCCTCAAGGCTCAGTAGGCAGGTTGCAGTGTCAGGTCGTGGTGGTGCTCGTTCTCGCCCACGTGGTTGAGGCGGCCGACCAGTTCGGAGTGCTGCTTCATGCGCCCGATCTCGGTCATGATGCGGATGTCCTCATGGCGCAGTTCGCGCTTGGCGGTGACCGCCTGCTTGTAGTCGAGTACTTCCGGGTAATGCTCGGCCAGGTCCAGTGCCTCGGCCACGTGCTCGACACTGTCGGCCTTGGAGCTGATGCGGGCGCGACTGTTGAACGCCTTCATCCAGCGTTCGAAACCCGCCGTGCGGTCGAACATGTTGGCCATGAACCAGATCACGAACAGGATCGAGATCCATGAACCGAACACCACGACCACCCGGGTGAAGGTGATGTGGTAATCGTCGCGCCACAGGTAGTTGGTGATCAGGCCGAGGATCAGCAGCGAGGCCGCCTGCCAGCCGACGATCGAGGCGATCAACCACTGGCACTTGGCCTGGGCCAGCACAGCCACTTCATCGCGGATCTGCTGCTCGCTGAGGCTGCGCCAGTGCGCGACCTGTTTTTCGAACGGGCTGCTGTAGAGCTCGTTGTCGCGAAGCAGTAGTCCCAAACCCTTGAACAAAGCAATCATGGCTGGCTCCTTGTGGAACGTGCGTCGATCAGCATTGGACGGTGTGGCGGGTTCAGTTCTAGCACTTCCAGCGAGCCGTGCAATGGGCGCAATGCCCAGCGCCGTAAGGGTTTTGTCTGAATGGGTGAATGTTGCTGCGCCGCAGCATCGCGGTCGCAGCCTGCGACAGGATGTCGCAGGGTGAAATGTGCTGCGGCCGCACATGAAACCGTGGCTGAGCGCGGAGACTCGCCGCCGGCGTCGTGATCGCCCAGAATCGGGGCCGACCGCGCAACGCGTGGCCGTACTTCCGCCTTTCCTGGACCTGTGATGCCGGCTCTGCTGCAGCGACTTTCCCGCCCCGTCACCGCGCCGATCCGGCGCTGGGTGCTGGAGGCCTTCCCGCGTGGCCAGAGCGGCATCGATTACGACCACCCGCTGGGTGACCCGGGCTGGTTCGGCCCGCACAGCGTCACCTGGAGGCTGCATGCCGAATTCCCCTCGATGCTGGCCGGCGGGTTGTGTGCGCTGATGCTGCAGACCCTGCACACGCGCGCGCTGGCCGGGGTCTACGACCACTCCAATTTCCGCCAGGATCTGGTGGGCCGCCTGCGCCGCACCACCGCCTTCGTTGCCGGCACCAGCTATGCGCCCACCGGCGAGGTGGAAGCGCTGGTGGCCAAGGTGCGCCGCATCCACGCGCAGATCCGGGGCCAGACCGTGCAGGGCGAGCCGTATGCCGCCGATGATCCGCACCTGCTGACCTGGGTGCACGTGACCGAAGCCTTCGGTTTCCTGCAGGGCTTCCGCCGCTACGGGCGCGAGGTGCCGGAGCACATCGCCGATCGCTACTACGACGAGTACCGGCACGTGGCAGAGGCGTTGGGCGCGGTGGATGTGCCGCGCAGTGAAGCCGAGGTGGCGGCGTACTTCTGCGCACGGCAGCCGGAGCTGCGCGTGGACGAGCGTTCGCGCGAAGTGCTGGAGGTGTTGTCCGGCGTGCGCCTGCCGGTTCCGGTACCAGGGCTGTCGCGCGAGGTGTTCCTTGGCGCGGGTGCGGCACTGCTGCCGGACTGGGCCGAGGGGATGCTGGAACGCAATGGCCGCCAGCGTGCGCAGGCCGCCGCCTCTGCGAAGCTGATGCAGGGCATGGCGCCGCTGTTCCGTCGCGCGCTGCCTGATGGCCTGGCCAGCCGCGCCTGCGCACGCATGGGCGTGCCGGTGTCGGTGTTGCGCGAGTGGCCCATCGTTCCCCGGTAGGTGCCAACCAAGGTTGGCCTCTACCAGAGCGGATTCCGCGGTAGATCCACGCCATGCATGGATGGGCCTTACCCGCCTACCCTCAATCCACGCAACAGCATCTGCAGCGCCGCCGTCGCCTGCCGCAGGCGCGCGTCACCATCCTCCCCTTCGGCGATCCAGAACGCGGCCTCGGCCAGGCTGCCGTAGATCAACGACGCCAGCGCCTGCGCATCCACCGGCGCCACCACGCCCTGCGCGATCAACTGTTCGATCAGGCGCTGCATCGAGTGCACGCAGTGGCGCTGCGATTCCGGTGAGGCGCCACCCAGCACCGCGCGCGCGTCGCGCAGCACGATGCGCTGGATCTCCGGTTCCAGCGCCATCTCCAGGTACGCCCCACAGCGCTGCACGAAACCCTCCCAGGCATCATCGGCGCCGTCGCTGATCGCCTGCAGGCGCAGGTCGGTCTCAGCATCGAGCTGGGCGACCACCGCTGCCAGCAGGCCCTTCTTGTCGCCGAAGTGGTGGTAGAGCGCGCCGCGGGTCAGCCCGGCCTGGGCGGTCAGGTCGTCCATCGAGGTGGCGGCATAGCCGTGCTCGCTGAACACCCGGCGGGCGGTGGCCAGCAGGCTGGCGCGGGTTTCTTCCATCTCGGCGCGGGTGCGACGGACCATCCGGAGCTCCTTACATACGCAGTGCATGATTATTTACATACGACGCGTATGAATGTAGCCTCTTATTCATACGCTCTGTATGTATTGTCGTGGCGCCGGGTGCGCCAGGCAAGCCGCTGCCCTGGAGATCCTGATGACCACCCCTTACCGCGACCTGTTCGCCGCCCCCGGCACCATCGGCCTTGCCCTGGCCGGGTTACTGGCCCGCCTGCCGCTGCCGATGACGGGCATCGGCATCATCACCCTGCTGTCGCAGCTGCGCGGCAGCTATGCCCTGGCCGGTGCGGTGTCGGCCACCTTCGTGCTGACCTACGCGCTGCTGTCACCGCAGGTGTCGCGCTGGGTCGACCGCCGCGGGCAGGGCAGGGTGCTGCCGTGGGCCACGGCCGCCAGTGCTACCGGGTTGCTGGCACTGCTCACCTGCACGCTGCTGGCTGCACCGGACTGGATGCTGTTCGTGGCAGCGATGCTGGCCGGCTGCATGCCCAGTGTGTCGGCGATGGTGCGCGCACGCTGGACCGCGATCCATCGCGGCCGCCCGCAGCTGCAGACCGCGTATTCGCTGGAAACCGTGTTCGACGAAGTCACCTTCATCGCCGGGCCGCCGCTGTCGGTCGGGTTGTCGGTGGCGGTGTGGCCGCAGGCCGGCGTACTGGCGGCCGCCCTGTTGCTGGTGCTCGGGGTGACCGCACTGGTGCTGCAGCGGGGCACCGAGCCGCCGCTGCGGCACTACGAAGCTGCTACATCCTCGCGCTCGCTGCTGCGGCAAGCGGAGATCCGCCTGCTGGCGTTGCTGATGCTGGCAATGGGTGTGATTGTCGGTACCGTCGACATCACCAGCGTGGCATTCGCCGAACAGCGTGGGCAGCCGCTGGCCGCCAGCGCGGTGCTGTCGGCCTATGCGCTGGGCAGCTGCGCGGCGGGCCTGCTGTTTGGTGCACTGAAACTGCAGGTGCCGTTGCCGCGCCTGTTGCTGCTGGGCGCAGCAGCCACCTCGATGACCACGCTGCCGCTGCTGTGGGTCGGCAGCCTGCCCGGGCTGGCGGTGGCGGTGCTGCTGGCCGGGGTGTTCTTCGCGCCGACGATGATCGTGGCGATGTCGCTGGTCGAACAGCGCGTGCCCGAATCGCGCCTTACCGAAGGCATGACCTGGTTGCTGGCCGGACTGAACATCGGCGTGGCGCTGGGGGCTGCGCTGTCCGGGCAGAGCGTCGATGCCGGGGGCGTGCGCAGCGGCTTTGTCGTCGCGCTGGTGGCGGGTGGCGGCGTGCTGCTGTTCGCCCTGCTCGCGCAACGTGCACTGCGCCCGTCTGCTTCGTCCACGTTCCCTGAAGGCATCATCCCGTGAGCGCTTCATCGCCCGCGCACGCCGCGCCTGAGGTCCGCCATCCGTGGTGGGCGGTCTCTGCCGTCGGCCTCGCCACGTTCTCGGTGGTCACCACCGAAATGCTGCCGGTGGGCCTGCTGACGCCGATCGCCGAAAGCCTCGGCGCCTCCACCGGCACGGCCGGCCTGATGATCTCGCTGCCGGCATTGCTGGCGGCGCTGTTCGCGCCGTTGGTGGTGATCGCCGCGGGTGGCATCGATCGCCGTCGCATCCTGTGCGCGCTGCTTGCGCTTCTGCTGGTCGCCAACATCGCTTCGGCGCTGGCACCGGGCATCGGCTGGCTGCTGGCCGCGCGGGTGCTGGTCGGGTTCTGCATGGGCGGCATCTGGGCCATCGCCGGTGGATTGGCCGCGCGCCTGGTGCCGGCGCATCGCATCGGCCTGGCCACCTCGATCATCTTCGGCGGGGTGGCCGCGGCATCGGTGCTGGGCGTGCCGCTGGGCGCACTGATCGGCGATGCACTGGGCTGGCGCTGCGCGTTCGCGGCGATGGCGCTGTTCAGCGCGGCGGTGATGCTGCTGCATCTGCGCGTGGTTCCGGCGTTGCCGGTCAGCACATCGGTGCGGGCGATGCAGTTCGTGCAGCAGCTCGGTCATCGTGGGCTGCAGCGAGGACTCTGGCTGACCCTGCTGATGGTGGCAGGGCACTTCATCGCGTTCACCTATGTGCGGCCGCTGCTGACTCTGCAATCGGGCGTGGATGCCGCATGGATCGGCGCGTTGCTGTTTGCGTACGGCCTGGCGGGCATCACCGGCAACTTCATCGCTGGGCCGCTGGCGGCACGCCATCCGCGCGGCACTGTGCTGGCGATCGCATCGGGCCTGCTGCTGACGCCACCGTTGTTCCTGTGGCTGGGCAGCACGCCAACCGGCGGTACTGCGGTGCTGCTGCTGTGGGGCCTGGCCTATGGCGGCGTGTCGGTCGGCCTGATGAGCTGGATGATGAAGGCGCTGCCGCAGGCCGTGGAGATCGCCACTGCGCTCTACGTCGGTGTGTTCAATATCGGCATCGCGCTCGGGGCGTGGGGCGGTGGATGGTTGCTCGATGGCGTGGGCCTGCATGCGAATCTGTGGGCTGCGGCCGGGCTTGCCATGGTCGCCACGCTGGTGATTGCCACAACGCGTCGGTAGATCCACGCCATGCGTGGATTCCCCCTCGTGCCGACCAAGGTCGGCACCCACCAGAACGGGGCGTGTGCCAACCAAGGTTGGCATCCACCGGAATGTGAAACGGGCGCCCTGCGGCGCCCGTTCCCATTACATCACCACACCTTGACCCGCTTGTCCGGGGCCAGGTACAGCTTCTGGCCTTCCTTCACTTCGAATGCCGGGTACCAGGCGTCGATGTTGCGCACGGTCAGTGCGCGGAACTGGCCCGGTGCATGCACATCGGTCAGCAGTGAATTGCGCAGCGCCTGCTCGCGGCTCTTGCTGCGCCAGGCCTGGGCGAAGCCGAGGAAGAAACGCTGGTCCGGGCTGAAGCCTTCCAGGGTCTGGCCCGGCTTGCCCTGCAGCGACAGCTGGTACGCGTCGTAGGCGGTGCCCAGGCCGGCCACGTCGGCGATGTTCTCGCCCAGGGTCAGCTTGCCGTTCACATGCACGCCGGGGAACGGTTCGTAGCTGCTGAACTGCGCGGCCAGCGCATCGCCGGCAGCGTTGAACTGCTTCAGGTCCTCGGCGGTCCACCAGTTGTGCAGCTTGCCGGTTTCATCGAACAGCGCACCGGCGTTGTCGAAGCCGTGGCTGATCTCATGGCCGATCACCGCGCCGATCGCACCGTAGTTCACCGCATCGTCGGCGGCGCCGTCGAAGAACGGCGGCTGCAGGATCGCGGCCGGGAACACCAGGCGGTTCTCCAGCGGCACGTTCATCGCATTGATGGTCTGCGGCAGCATCGCCCATTCGCTGTGGTCGACCGGCTTGCCCAGCTTGGCGATGTTGCGCTGGTATTCGAACAGTTCGGCGCGCTGCGCATTGCCCAGCGCGTCATCGCGGCGGATCTCCAGGCCGGTGTAGTCGCGCCACTTCTCCGGGTAGCCCATGCCGACGGTCAGGCCAGCGACCTTGGCCTTGGCATGCGCCTTGGTCTGCGGCGACATCCACGACAGTGCATCGATGCGCTTGGCGAAGGCGGCGATGATGTTCTTCGCCATCTCGTCCGCCCGCTCCTTGGTCTTCGCGTCGAAGTGCTTTTCCACGTAGCGCTTGCCGATGGCTTCGCCGACTGCATGGTTGGCATCATCCACGGCGCGCTTCCAGCGGTCGCTCTGCTGCGGCGTGCCGCTCAGCGCGGTGCCGTGGAAGGCGAAGCGGGCGTCGGCGAACTTCTTCGGCAGGTAGGCGGCGGCACGGTCCAGTGCGTGGAAGGCCAGGTAGTCCTTCCACACCTCCAGCGGCTCGGTGGCGACCAGCCTGGACAGGCCGGCCACGGCCTTGGGCTGCCACACGATGAAGTCCTGCTGGTCGCCCAGCGCGGCCGCATCAAGGAAGGCGTTCCAGTCCATGCCCGGTGCCTTGGCGTTGAAGTCGGCCTGGGTCCACGGGTTGGCACCCTTGGTCACGTCGTTGGTTTCTTCCTGGGTGGCATGCGCCTGCGCGATCTTCGTTTCCAGCGCGAGGATGCGCTGTGCCTTGCCGGCCGGGTCGGCCACGCCGGCCAGCTGTAGCATCTGTGCGATGTAGGCCTGGTACTGCTTGCGCAGCTCGGCCATGCGGCCGCCGCCCAGGTAGAAGTCGCGGTCGGGCATGCCCAGGCCACCCTGCACGAGGTACGGCGCGGTGCGGTCCGGCTGCAGCATGTCCACCGACACCCACAGGCCGAACAGGCGGTCGGTGTAGAAGTTGGTGGCGTTGAGCAGGTCGACGTCGGCGCGCATGTCGCCGCCGAGGGTGCGGGCCAGGCCGGCCTTGTCGGCGATCGCATCGATGGCCTTCAGCTGCGGCTGCACCGGGGCGATGCCATGCTGCTCGATGCCGGCTTCATCCATGTAGGCGGCGTAGTAGTCGCCGATCAGCTTGTCGTCACCGCTGGCCTGCGCATTGCCTGCCGCGCCCTCGAGGATGGCGCGGGTGTCGGCTAGGGTCTTCTCGGCAATGACGTTGAAGCTGCCGAAGCGCGAACGGTCGGCCGGAATCTCGGTGTTCTTCACCCAGGTGCCGTTGGCGAAGCCGAAGAAGTCATCGCCGGCCGCGATGCTGCGGTCCATGCCGCTGGCATCGAAGCCGAAGCTGCCCAGCATCGGCTTGGCCGCAGCGGGTGCAGCCTCGGCGGGCTTGGCGGTGCCAGCGGCCGGATCGGCCGGACGGTCGCAGGCAGCCAGGGACAGGCTGGCAACGATGGCCAGTGCCAGGGTGGGACGGCGCAGCTTGGACATGGACTTCTCTTGCAGCGGAAAACCCCAAGTCTAATCCGCCACGGGCCGGCTGGCCGTCCCTGTGGCTGGCCGGTCCTGTGCAGGATCTGGCTGAACGCGCCGAAGCGATCTTCACGTCGTCACCGGGGTGGTGCATGCTGGGCCCTGGAGCCCTGCGCGGACACGGGGAGGTGGCCATGCAGGACGGGGTCAGGCGTCAAGAATGGCGTTCGCCGGCCGTTGAGGTCGGGGATGTGGAGGATTCGTTCGCGCATGAAGCCAGCCGACTGCACAAGGAAGATCGACCGATGCCCGCGTTGAAGCGGGCGTTGGCCCGTCCGTTGCGCGCCATCACCTGGGGCGGCGTGCTGCTGGGCCTGTTGCTGGTGGCCGGATTGGCCACCATGCTGGCCAACGACCATCACCGCCGCCTGGAGGCCGCGCAGCGGCAGAGCCGGGCGCTGGCGGTGGGCAGCGAGCGCCTGCTGGCGCTGGAGCTGCGCAACCTGGAGCGGGCGATGTCCGGCATCGCCGCAGATGCCGCTGAACTGTTCCGCAGCGTGCCGGCGCAGGCGCCGGCACTGCTGGATGCCGCCATCGGTGGCGTGCTGCGCCGCCACGCTGAACTGCACAGCATCGTGGTGCTGGACAGCCACGGGCGCGCGCTGACCGCCGGCCGCGGCGACCTGCAGCTGCCGCTGTGGACCGACCCGCTGCGCCGCGGGCAGGGCAGCGCGCTGTACATCGGTCCGCCGCAGCGGGCCAGCGATGGCGGCTGGGTGGTGCCGCTGGCACTGCCGATGGCCGGTGAACGCTGGCTGTTGGCGCGGCTGCGCTGTGGTGAACTGCAGCGCATCGCCGGCGGCCTGGATGTGGGGCCCAACGGGCTGGTCTCGATCACCGATGCCGAGGGTTACATGCTGGCGCGCGTGCCCGATCCGCATGGCACCGTCGGTCGCCGCTACGACCTGCCGCGGCGTGACCTGCTCGGCAAGCAGGCGGTGGTCGAGCTCGGCAGCCTGCCCGGCGTGGTCGATGGTGTGCCGCGCATCACCACCATCAGCACGCTCGACCGCAGTCCGCTGGCGGTGCAGATCGGCCTGGCCGATGAAGACGTGCTGGCGCCATGGTGGCCCTACCTGCAGGCGTCGGTGGTGATTGTGCTGGCCTACATCGCGGTGCTGCTGGTGCTGCTGTATGCGGTGCGCCGTACGACCCGCCGCCAGCAATCGATGGCCGAGGAACTGAAGGCGGGCCATGCCGAGCTGCGCCTGGCCCATCAGGTCGGGCGCGTCTGTACCTGGTACGTGGACGAGGATGCCGCGTTGCTGCGCTGGTCACCGCTGGCACGCGAGATCTTCGGTGTGCAGACCGATGCGCTGCCGGTAGCCGATTTCTTCGCACGCGTGCATCGCGATGATGCCGCGCGCCTGCAGCAGGCCTTTGACCAGGCCTTCGCCGGTGGTGCAGTGCTCGACCAGGTGTTCCGCTTGGTGCTGCCCGGTGGTGAAGTGCGCTGGGTGGGTGCGCGCGGGCAACGGGTGGAGGTGGCCGACAGCGAGCGCCGCATGATCGGCGCGCTGACCGACCTGAGCGAGCGCTACCAGGCGCGCGAGCAGATGAGCGAAGTGGAACGCCGCTTCCGGCTGCTGTTCGATCGCAACCCGGCGCCATTCTGGGTGTTCGACCCGGACACGCTGCGCTTCATCGAGGTCAACGACGCTGCGGTGCGCCAGTATGGATACAGCCGCGAGGAATTCCTGGCGATGAGCATCCTCGACATCCGCCCGCGCGAGGGCTGGGACGAGGTGAAGGGAGCGATCGCCAAGGCCCGCGTTGGCGAGCTGCAGGACGCGGCAGTGCGGCTGCACCGGCGCAAGGACGGCAGCGTCTTCGAAGTGCGCGCGCATCTGTCCAAGCTCGATTTCGATGGCCAGCCGGCGTGCCTGGTGCTGGCCGAGGATGTCAGCGAACGGCTGGCCTACGAACGCGACCTGGCCTACCAGGCGCGGCACAACCCGGCCACCGGCCTGCTCAACGTGCGTGCGCTGACCGACCAGCTTGATGAGCAGGACGAGGGCTATACCATCGCTTTCGTGCAGTTGCGCGGCCTGCAGCTGGTGGCCGATACGCTGGGACGCGAGATCGGTGATGCGGTGCTGCAGTCGATGGCGACCCGCCTGGGCGGGTTGGGCGCGCGTTGCGGCACGCTGGCCTTCCAGCCAGCGGAGGACTTCGTGTTCGCCATCGGTGCCGGGCACGATACCCAGCGCGTGCTGGACGACCTGCTGCAGATCGTGTCGGCGCCGATGCGCGGCAAGGATTCGCTGCACCAGTTCGAGCCGCGCATCGGCGTGGCGGTGCATGTGGCCGGCGATGGTCACAGCGCCGAACAGGTGATCGGCATGGCAGCCCAGGCGGCGCATGCGGCGCGTGCCGAGGGCAACGTGGTGGTCTGGTTCGACGCGGCGGTGACCACGCGGCTGGCCGACCGGTTGCGCCTGGCCGGGCGCATCCATGCGGCCATCGACAACGAGTTCCAGCTGTACTTCCAGCCGATCCGGCACGCCAGCGATGGCAGCCCGGCGGCACTGGAAGCATTGCTGCGCTGGCCACAGGCCGATGGCAGCTTCATTCCGCCCAACGAGTTCATCCAGCTGTGCGAGGAGACCGGGCTGATCCTGGCACTGGGCCGCTGGGTGATCCGAGCGGCAGCGAAGGCGCAGCGGCGGTTGGTCGAGGCTGGCTGGGGCGAGCTGCCGATTGCGGTCAACGTCTCGGCCGTGCAGTTCTTCAACAGCGACCTGGTGGCCGAGTTCACCCGCGCCCAGCAGGAGTTCGGGTTGGCGCGGGGTGCGCTGCATGTGGAGCTGACCGAGAGCAGCCTGATGCGCAAGCCGGCGCAGGCGATGCAGACCATGCAGCGCCTGCACGAGCAGGGCATCAGCGTGTCGCTGGATGACTTCGGCACCGGCTATTCCAGCATGTCCTACCTGCAGCACCTGCCGCTGGACATCCTGAAGATCGATCGCAGCTTCGTAGCGGACGTGGAAACCAATCCGCGCAATGCCTCGATCTGCCGCGCGCTGCTGTCGCTGGGCCACAGCATGGGGCTGACCATCATCGCCGAAGGCGTGGAGACGCCGGGGCAGCTGGACTGGCTGGCCGCGCACGGCTGCGACCAGGTGCAGGGCTACCTGCTGGGGCGGCCGGCGCCGCTGGAGCGGATCATCGATGCGTTGGATGAAGTTGCCGCCTAAGTGGTAGTGCCGGCCGCTGGCCGGCATTCGCCCAGGCCCGGGATGTGTCTGATTGCCGGCCAGCGGCCGGCACTACCGGCAAGCGCCAGATTCGGCTACACCCCGGCATCCACCAGGTGGTCGATGAAACTGCGCACCTTCGGTGCGAGGTGGCTGCGGCTGGTGTAGACCGCGAAGATGCCGATCGGCGCGGCCTCCCATTCGGGCAGGATGCGCACCAGGCGGCCATCGGCCAGCGCGTCCTGCAGCAGGAAGTCCGGCTGCAGGATCACCCCCATGCCCGCAATCGCCGCTTCGCGCAGCACGTCGCCGTTGTTGGCGTGCAGCAGGCTGCTCACCGCCACCTTCACTTCGCCGCCGGGCCCCTGCAGCGGCCAGTTGTTGCCTGCGGCCCAGTAGCTGTAGCTCAGGCACGCGTGTGCCTGCAGCTCCTGCGGTGTCTGCGGCGTGCCACGCGCGGCCAGGTACGATGGCGCGGCGCACAGGCTCACCCGCGATTCGCCCAGGCGGCGCGCGATCAGCGTCGGCCCCGGCTCGCGGGTGATGCGGATGGCCACGTCGTAGCCTTCCTCGACCATGTCCACCAGCCGGTCGGACAGGGCCAGGTCCAGCTCCACCTGCGGGAAGCGCTGGCGGTAGCTGGCCAGCAACGGCCCGAGGCGGGCGATGCCCCAGCTGACCGGTGCGTTGATGCGCAGCGTGCCCGAAGGCTCCAGTGCCTGCGCGCCGATACTGGCCTCCAGCGCGTCGAATTCGGCCAGCAGGCGCACGCATTGGGCGTAGTAGGCGGCGCCGGCACTGGTCGGGCTGACCCGCCGCGTGGTGCGATGGAGCAGGCGGGTGGACAGGCGTTTTTCCAGCGCGGCGACCTGGCGGGTGACCCCGGCGGTGGACATGTCCAGCGCCTGGGCGGCGGCACTGAAGCCGTTGCGCTCGACCACCGCCACGAAGACCCGCATCGCGTCGAGGGTGTCCATTGTTGCGCCTTTTGAAATAAATACGGTCAAACCATCGTATTTATCGGCCCGTGAAGGCGCAATAACCTGTGCCTACTCCCTTCTAAGGTGCTTTCCGATGCACACCACGACCGCTCCTGTTTCGCCGCTGGCACCGTATGGCGCCACCCTGCTGCGCCTGGCCCTGGGCGTGCTGTTCCTGGTCCATGCGCTGACCAAGCTGCTGGTGTTCACCCCGGCCGGTACGGCGGCGTTCTTCGAATCGCTGGGGCTGCCCGGCGTGCTCGGTTACCTCACCATCGGCGTCGAGCTGGTGATCACCGCCGCGCTGCTGCTTGGTATCTACGCGCGCTGGGTGGGCCTGGTTGGCGTGCCGCTGCTGCTGGGCACCATCGTCACCGTGCACGGCGCCAATGGCTTCAGCTTCGCCAACGCCGGCGGTGGCTGGGAATACCCGGCCTTCTGGGCGTTGGCGCTGGTGGTGCTGTTCCTGGTCGGAGACGGCAAGTGGACCCTGCGTTCGCGCTGATCGCCGCCTGATCCTGCAACTGGAGAATTCCATGTCCCGCCTGCCTTCGCTGTACATCTCCCATGGTTCGCCGATGACTGCCCTGCATCCGGGCCAGGTTGGCGTGCGCCTGGCCGAGCTGGCGCAGGATCTGCCAACCCCGCGCGCCATCGTGATGGCCTCGGCGCACTGGCTGGGCCGGCAGCCGCGGGTCGGTGCGCATCCGCAGCCGCCGACCATCCACGACTTCGGCGGCTTCCCGCGCGCGCTGTTCGAACTGCAGTACCCGGCGCCGGGTGATCCGGCGCTGGCCGAAGAGGTGGCCGGCCGCATCGCCGCCGCTGGCCTGCCGGTGGCGCTCGACCCGCAGCGTGGCCTCGACCACGGCGCGTGGGTGCCGCTGCGGTTGCTGCGCCCGCAGGCCGACATCCCGGTGGTGCCGGTATCGATCCAGCCGCTGCTCGGCCCCGAACACCAGTTCGCGCTGGGCCGCGCGCTGGCGCCGCTGCGCGAACAGGGCGTGCTGCTGGTCGGTTCGGGCAGCATCACCCACAACCTGCACGACTGGGGCGACTACCAGGACGGCAAGGAAGCACCTTACGTGCGGCCCTTCATCGAGTGGGTGGAACAGCGACTGGCCGCCGACGACCGCCAGGCCCTGCTCGACTATCGCCGCCAGGCACCATTCGCCGAGCGCGCACACCCGACCGACGAGCACCTGCTGCCGCTGTTCTTCGCGATGGGCGCGGCCGGCGAGGGCGGCTTCGGTGCACGCCGCATCGACGCCGGTATCGATGCCGGCTTCCTGGCCATGGACCTGTACCGCTTCGATGGGGCGGCATGAGCCGGGGCTGACGCCAGGGGCCTCCCGTCGTCGCGGCTGCAGCCGCATGTGGTAGTTTTTTCCGGGTTTCCGGCGCTGGCCTCCGAGCCTCCCCACGCGCCGCTTCCTGGAAGAAGCATGCATACCATTGAAGTCGTCCTGGCGATGCTGGTGGCCGTTGTCGCCAGCGGCTACCTGGTTCGTGTCCTGCCGTTCTCGTTGCCGCTGCCGCTGGTGCAGATCGGCCTGGGCGCGGTCATCGCCGGGGTGTTCAACCGCGGCCACGCGCTGGAGCCGGAAGTGTTCTTCCTGCTGTTCCTGCCGCCGCTGCTGTTCCTCGATGGCTGGCGCATTCCCAAGCAGGGCCTGTTCCGCGACAAGGGCGCGATCCTCGAACTGGCGTTCGGCCTGGTGGTGTTCACCGTGATCGGCGCCGGCTTCCTGATCCACTGGCTGATTCCGGTGATGCCGCTGGCGGTGTGCTTCGCGCTGGCGGCCATCGTGTCGCCCACCGATCCGGTGGCAGTCGGTGCGATCGCCTCCAAGGCGCCGATTCCCAAGCGCCTGATGCACATCCTGGAGGGCGAGTCACTGCTGAACGATGCGTCCGGCCTGGTCTGCTTCCGCTTCGCGGTGGCCGCGGTGATGACCGGCACCTTCTCGCTGGCCACCGCCTCGCTGACCTTCGTGTGGGTGGCGGTGGCCGGCCTGGCGGTGGGCGTGGCGGTCACCCTCGGTGTATCGACCTTCCAGCGCTGGCTGTGGCGCCGTTTCGGTGAAGAGCCGGGCGCGGCGATGCTGGTCAACCTGCTCATCCCGTTCGCGGCCTACCTGCTGGCCGAAGAGATCCATGCCTCGGGCATCCTCGCCGCGGTCGCCGCCGGCATCGCGATGAGCTATGTCGAGCTGACCGGCCGCGTGTCCGGCAGCATGCGCGTGCAGCGCGCCGGGGTCTGGAACATGCTGCAGTTCAGCTTCAACGGCATCATGTTCGTGCTGCTGGGCGAGCAGCTGCCGGGCATCGTCGAGCGCGCCACCACCACCATGAACGAGAGCGGCCACCAGAGCGCGTGGTGGCTGCTGGTGTATGTGGTGGTGATCAACCTGGCGCTGGTGGTGCTGCGCCTGCTCTGGGTGTGGCTGTCGCTGCGCTGGAACCTGCTGCGTGCGCGTCGCCGTGGCCTGGAGCGGGGCGAGGCACCGAACTGGCGCATCGTGGTGGCGACCTCGGTGGCCGGCGTGCGCGGTGCGATCACCCTGGCCGGTGTGTTGACCCTGCCCCTGTTCCTGCCCGATGGCAGTGCGTTCCCGGCGCGTGACCTGGTGATCTTCCTGGCCGCATCGGTGATCCTGTTCTCGCTGCTGGGCGCCAGCATCGCGCTGCCACAGCTGTTGAAGGGCCTGCAGCTGCCGGCCGATTCGGGCGAACGCAAGGAAGAGGACCTGGCACGCCGGCTGTCATCGAAGGCTGCGCTGGCCGGGGTCGAGCGCATGCGCCAGCAGCTGGTGATGAACCAGAACACCGAGAACGTGCAGCTGTACAACGACGCTGCCTCGCGTGTGAGCCTGCTGTACCAGCGCCACCTGGAGCGCGACAGCGACGGGCCCGACGTGGACCCGGAGAAGGTGCGGCGCATGGAAATGGGGTACCGCCAGCTGCGCAGCGCCGGCCTCAATGCCGAGCGCGAGGAGCTGTTCCGGCTGACCCGGCGCGGGGTGATCTCCGATGAGATCTCGCGGCGCCTGATCCGCAACCTGGACCTGCTGGAATCGCGCAAGCGCGAGTGACGCTGCGGTCGGGCGCCGTCGATCGGGGTCAGATCCCTTTCCGCGGGAAAGGGATCTGACCCCAGGATCCGGGAGCCGCGCTTATTCCGGCTTGGTTTCCAGGAAATACGCCTCGACCTTGCCCTTGACCTTGATGGTCATCGGGTTGCCGCGGCGGTCGCGGGCCTTGCCGGCCTGCACGCGGATCCAGCCTTCGCTGACCGAGTATTCCTCGACGTTGTCGCGCTCGACGTCGTTGAAACGCACGCCGACGCCGCGCTCCAGCGCCTGCGCATCATGGAAGGGGCTGGCCGGGTTGATCGCCAGGTGGTCGGGAGGGGTATCGCTCATCGCTTCATTCACAGTGACGGCCACCAAGGCCGGCTTCAGCGGCACAGGATAAACCGTAGAATGCCGGCCTGCCCCAGAGGAAGCTCCGCCATGCCCGACAACAGCGACTATTTCGACTTCGAGGAAGACATCCACGACTTCGACGAAGACGGCTTCGAGGCGCGGGTCTGGAACCTGCTGGTGCTGATCAACCCGGGCGACGAGGAACTGGCTCTGCAGCAGTTCAACCGCTGGCGCGAGCACCTGGCCGAGGACGGGCAGCCGCTGGAAGCGGACAGCGACTGGCTGCCGGCCCTGTTCACCGCCATTGCCTGGCAGTCCGGTTTCGAGGTGGAACGTGATGACCTGGAATCGCTGCAGTCGGCGGTGAACGAGCTGTCGGCGCGCTTCAACCTGCAGCTGGACTGGGGCGGCGACCTGGACGACGAGGACTTCGCCGAAGACCTGGACGGCGTACAGCTGATGTCCACGGCCTTCGACCGCCTGCGCGAGCACAACTACACGCTGTGGAGCGTGGATGCCGGCAGCGACGGCTTCACCGGTGTGATGGCACTGACCCGCGACGACGACGCGATGCTGGCGCTGTGCTCGCTGCTGAACGTGGAAATCCGGCTGGGCAGCGACCCGTTCTGAGGGACGGGGTGATCGGCCTGGCATGGCCCGGCGGGGACGATCTGCTGGGCGCGGCCTGACGGGGTGATCCGACGGGGTGATCCGACGCGGGGATCCGACGCGGGGGGATCCGACGCGGGGATCCGACGCGGGGATCCGACGGGGTGATCCGACGGGGGGGATCCGACGGGGTAGAGTCGACTGTTAGTCGACTGCTCTCCGATCCGGCCGCGAAAACCCCGCGCTGCGCGCGATAGTCGACTAACAGTCGACTCTACCCCGTCGACTCTACCCAGCCGACTCTACCCCGTCGTCGCCGGTCGGTGCCTGGCGAGCGCTTGGCGTGGCCTACGGCCGGTATTGCGCCCGGGCGTTGGCAATCACCGCTTTGACCAGCTCGCGGTCGGCGTGCCGGGAAATCGCCCGCGCACCGAGCGCGATCGCCTGCGCGCGCAGCTCGGCGGTGACATCGTAGTGCGCGCCGCTGGCCTTGTTCTGGAAGGCCCGCGGGGGAATGCCGAGCTGCGCCGCCATGGCGTGCAGCTCGGGCAGGGTGTCGGCCATCAGGTGCGCCCAGCGCTGTCCGCGCCAGGGATGCACCGCGTCATCGACGTAGACCGTCACCGCCGCGGCCGGTTCAGGCCTGCGGCTTGCTGTCGCTGTCAGCGGCCGGCGCGGCCTCGGCAGCGGCTTCTTCAGCCACGGCGCCCTCGGCGGCTTCGCCTTCCTCGCCTTCAGCAGCGTCGACGCCTTCGAATTCGGCGACCAGCTTGTCCAGGTACTCGTCGGCGGTCTGCTCGGATTCGGCCGCCAGGGTGTCCAGCAGCTTCTGCAGCAGCTCGGAGTATTCCAGGTTGACCTTGCGGCCTTCCTTCTCCTGCACGTTGGCCAGGTGCTTGAGCATGGCCAGCATCGGAACCGGGTTCTCGGCGTTGCCCATGGTCTGGCCGCCGATGGCCAGCAGCCACTCACGGCCCTGCAGGCCGATGGCCGCAACCACCTGGCCGTCTTCGTTGGTCAGCACGGCATGGTTCTGCACCTGCTGCTGGGCGTTCAGGCGCAGGAACGGACGCTTGGCCTGCTGCTTCTTGCGCTTGTCGCGCTTGGCCTTGGAGTTCTGGGACATGGGGTGGGGTCACCTGGAAACGGAAAGACCGCCATTGTACTGGGTGCCGCGCTGCGCGCTCGCCGGGCCACGCCCGGCGAAGACCGGTCAGGGGTCGGATCCCTTTCCTGCGGAAAGGGATCCGACCCCGGCCTCACTTTGCCGGCCCCTGCGCGGCCTGCACATCCGGGTCGACGGTCGGCGCCGACAGCCCCACCTGCGGGCCGGCACCGGCCAGGGCAGCCTCCTCGGCGGCCCTGGTCATTACCACGATGCTGATGCGGCGGTTGATCGGGTTCTGCGGGTCGGCCCTGTCGAACAGCACGGACGAGGACAGGCCGACCACGCGGGTGATCTTGCTGTCATCCAGGCCGCCATCGACCAGTGCGCGGCGTGCGGCATTGGCGCGGTCGGCGCTCAGTTCCCAGTTGCCGTAGCCGCGCGCGGCCGAATAGGCGGTGATGTCGGTGTGGCCGGTCAGGCTGATCCGGTTCGGCACATGGTTCAGGTACTCGGCCAGCTCGTGCAGGATCTGCTGCGTATACGGCTTCAGCGTGGCGCTGCCGAGGTCGAACATCGGCCGGTTCTGCTTGTCCACGATCTGGATGCGCAGGCCTTCCGGGGTCAGGTCCAGCAGCAGCTGGTCCTTGAACGGTTCCAGTGCCTGGCTGCGGCTGATCGCCTCCTGCAGTTCCTTCATCAGCGCTTCCAGCTGCTGCTTGTCGCGCTGCTGTTCATCCACCGGCTGCGGAATCGATTTCTGCTGGTTCTGGAAGGGATCGTTGCTGTTGCCACGCGAGACATCGGTGGCGCCGCCCAGCTTGATCATCGAGGTGCTGGCACCGCCCGGCCCGGCCATGCCCGGTGCGGGCGTGGGGCTCTGCCCCGCCAGCGGGCTGGGGTTGCGGAAGTATTCGGAAATGGCCGCACGTTCGGGCTTGCTGGTGCTGGCCATCAGCCACAGCACCAGGAAGAAGGCCATCATCGCGGTCACGAAGTCGGCGTAGGCCACCTTCCACGAACCGCCGTGGTGGGCGGCGTGGCCGGCCTTCTTGACCCGGCGGACGATGACGGTGGGCTTGTTCTCGGCCATGGCTTACTTGACCGTCTTCAGGTGCTGCTCGAAATCGGAGAAGGCCGGGCGCACGTTCGACGGCAGCGTCTTGCGGGCGAACTCCAGCGCGATCTTCGGGTTGTAGCCGCGCAGGCAGGCCAGCAGGGCGGTCTTCACCGATTCGTAGATGCGGCTGTCCTGTTCGGCGCGGGCTTCCATTGCCGCCGCCATCGGGCCGACGAAACCGTAGCCCAGCAGGATGCCCAGGAAGGTGCCGACCAGCGCGCCGGCCACGTGGCCGCCCACTTCGACGATGTCGCCGCCGATCGAGCCCATGGTGATGACGATGCCCAGCACCGCCGCCACGATGCCGAAACCGGGAAGTCCGTCGGCGACCTTGGTCAGCACCTGCGACGGCGCCATGGCTTCGGCGTGATGCTTTTCCAGCTCCAGTTCCAGCAGCGGTTCCAGCTCGTGCGGCTCGATGTTGCTGCCGATCATCAGGCGCAGGCAGTCGGTGATGAAGTCGATCAGGTGGTGGTCGGCCTGCACCTTGGGGTAGTTGCCGAACAACGCGCTCTCGGCTGGGCGCTCGACATGGTCTTCCAGTGCCATGAAGCCTTCGCGGCGCGCCTTGTTCAGCAGTTCATAGAGCAGGCTGAGCACATCGATGTAGTCCTGCTGCTTGTAACGCGGGCCCTTGAACACGCCCACCATCGCCTGCAGGGTCTGCTTGACCGTCTTGGCCGGGGTGCCGACCAGGAACGCACCCAGCGCGGCGCCGCCGATGATGACCAGTTCGTAGGGCTGCCAGAGGGCACCCAGGCGGCCATGTGCACCAAGGTAGCCGCCCAGCACGCTGATGATGACGACCAGGAATCCAACGATGATGAGCATGGCGCGACGCAAGGAGAGGGGATATCTCCTTGTCGGCCCGTCGCCTGGTTTTCTGAAGAGGGAATTCTGTGAAATCGGTCAGCGGGGTGTTTCAGCCCGCCACGCCGGCCTCGGCACCGCCACGCTGCAGTGGATCGGGCCAGGGCTCGCCATTGCCGGTGAACGAAAGTGAGACGGAATTCAGGCAGTGGCGCTCATAGGTGGGCGGCGGACCGTCCGGAAATACGTGGCCGAGGTGGCTGCCGCAGCGTGCACAGGTGATCTCGGTGCGCACCATGCCGTGGCTGGTATCGCGGATCTCGCGCACGTGCGCCGGATCGAACGGGGCAAAGAAGCTGGGCCAGCCAGTGCCGGAATCGAACTTGGTACTGGAGCGGAACAGCGGCAGCGCACACAGCCGGCAGCAGTAGACGCCCTCGCGCTTGTTGTCGAGGAACACTCCGCAGAACGGTGCCTCGGTGCCGTGCTGCAGCAGTACGCGGCGCTCCTCGCTGCTGAGGCCGGCGACCAGCGCCTCGGTCTGGGTGGCAGTGGGGGGCGTCAGATCGAAGGCAGTCATGGCGGCGCTCCGTGGGGTCGATGGCCTGGGGATGCGGAAAAACGTGGGGGTGATGGCGCGACCTTGCAAGTGTGATGGCCGTTCATGGGCGGCACACAGGGGGTGGCGCATGGTAAAGACGATCCACGCCGGAGCGTGCCATGAAATCGCCCCTTCCCCTGTTGCTGATCGCCCTGCTGCCTGCGTTGGCGCTGGCCCAGGTGCCGACCGCCGATCCGACCGCCACCCGCAGCAGCACCACCGTGGCGCCCACCCCGGTGGCACCGCCGCCACAGGCCGCACGCCCGCAGCCGCAGGTACTGCCCTCGCCGCAGCCGGCGCAGCCGATCAAGTCCACGGGGCCGGCCCAGGTCGCGCCGACGCCGGTACCGAAGCCGGCCGACAAGGTCTATGACCGCAACGGTCGCATCATTCCCGGCGTGCGCCCGGCCGGTCCCAACCGGGTGTTCGATTCGCGCACCGGGCGTTATCTCGACAGCGTGCCGCAGGGCGACGGCCAGCAGATCCGGTAAGCCCGCGCCGCGCGCTGCGGCGCAGCTGAACCTCCGAAAACAACCGCGTGCCGATCACTGCTTTTTCGCCTGCGATTAACCGTTCCGGGACCACCGTGGCCGTGCGCCGGCATTCCGCCGCCGCATGTCCTTCGTCCACTGGATCGCGATCATGAAAAATCAGCAGAACCGTCATCCCGGCAAGGAACCGCAGGGCCGCAACCCGCAGCAGCAGCAGCAACAGCAGCAACAGCAGCAACAGATGGAGCCGCAGCAGTCGCACAAGGGTGGCAAGCAGCAGGAGCAGCGCTCGCAGAAGCATCCGCAGCAGCGCTGACGGATCCGGGGTCAGAGCCCGCGTTGCGGGATCTGACCCCACCCCCGCAGCAGCCTCAGTCCGGAATCGGCAGGCTCAGCGTTTCCTTCACCTCTTCCATCACGATGTAGCTCTTCGATTCACGCACGTGCGGCAGCGTCAGCAGGGTGCTGCCGAGCAGCTTGCGGTAGGAGGCCATTTCGCTGATCCGCGCCTTCAGCAGGTAATCGAAGTCGCCCGACACCAGGTGGCACTCCAGCACGTTGGGCAGCTTCAGGGCCGCGCGCCGGAACTCCTCGAAGATGTCGCCGGACTTGTAGGCCAGGCTGATCTCCACGAACACCAGCAGGCTGGCCTTAACCGCTGCAGGGTCCAGGTGGGCGTGGTAGCCGGTGATCACGCCCTCGCGCTCCAGCCGGCGCACGCGCTCGGTGCATGGGGTGGTGGACAGGCCGACCCGTTCACCCAGTTCGGTGAAGGAAATGCGGCCTTCGGCCTGCAGGATGCGCAGGATCTTGCGGTCGATCTTGTCCAGTTCACGGGTACGGGTGGCCATGGCCGTCAACCTTGGGGAATGAATTGCAGGAGAACATCCTGCCGGTTGATTGCAAATCAGGCAAATCAACTGGTATCGGCTGTCTATACTTCCCCAATTATGGTCCCGGCACGCTCCAGTGCAGGGAATGATCGGGTTGGAGAAGTCCCATGCGAGTCCTAGTTCTCGGCAGCGGCGTGATCGGCACCACCAGTGCCTGGTACCTGCGACAGGCCGGGTTTGAAGTCACGGTCATCGACCGCCAACCCGGCCCGGCGCTGGAGACCAGCTTCGCCAATGCCGGCCAGCTGTCGTTCGGCTACACCTCGCCGTGGGCAGCCCCGGGCGTGCCGAAGAAGGCGATCGGCTGGCTGTTCGAGAAGCACGCGCCGCTGGCGATCCGCCCGGGCATGGACCTGGCCCAGTACCGCTGGCTGTGGCAGATGCTGCGCAACTGCACCCACGAGCGCTACGCGATCAACAAGGCGCGCATGGTGCGCATGTCCGAGTACAGCCGCGACTGCCTGAACGAGCTGCGCGCGCAGATCGGCATCGAATTCGAAGGCCGCGACCTGGGCACCACCCAGTTGTTCCGCACCCAGCAGCAGCTGGACGCCTCGGCGCAGGACATCGAGATCCTGGCCCAGTACGGCGTGCCGTACGAGGTGCTGGACCGCGCGGGCATCATCCAGGCCGAACCGGCCCTGGCCCACGTCGATGGCCTGGTCGGCGCGCTGCGCCTGCCGCGTGACCAGACCGGCGACTGCCAGCTGTTCACCCGCCGCCTGGCGCAGATGTGCGTGGATGCCGGCGTCGAGTTCCGTTTCGACCAGGACATCACCGGCCTGGAGTTCGACGGCGACCGCATCACCGGCGTGCGCATCGACGGCAAGCTGGAAACCGCGGACCGCTTCGTGGTTGCACTGGGCAGTTACTCGCCTGCGCTGGTTGCACCGCTGGGCATGCGCCTGCCGGTGTACCCGCTGAAGGGCTACTCGCTGACCCTGCCGATCACCGACGCGGCGATGGCACCCACGTCGACCATCCTCGACGAGAGCTACAAGGTGGCGGTGACCCGCTTCGACGACCGCATCCGCGTCGGTGGCATGGCCGAAGTGGCCGGCTTCGACCTGTCGTTGTCGCAGCGTCGCCGCGAGACCCTGGAACTGGTGGTCAGCGACCTGTACCCGAAGGGCGGCGACCTGTCGCGCGCGCAGTTCTGGACCGGCCTGCGCCCGGCCACGCCGGACGGCACGCCGGTGATCGGCGCCACGCCGTTCCGCAACCTGTACCTCAACACCGGCCACGGCACGCTGGGCTGGACCATGGCCTGCGGCTCGGGCCGCTACCTGGCCGACCTGATGAGCGCGCGCCAGCCGCAGATCAGCACTGAAGGTCTGGATATTTTCCGCTACGGCCAGTACGGTCACGCGCCGCAACACGAGAACCGCACATGCGTCCTGCCCGCGCGCTGATCGATCTGGGCGCTCTGCGCAGCAACTACCGTCTCGCCCGTGAACTGGGCGGTGGCAAGGCCCTGGCGATCATCAAGGCCGATGCCTATGGCCATGGCGCGGTGCGCTGTGCCCAGGCGCTGGAAGGCGAGGCCGATGGCTTCGGCGTGGCCACCATCGAAGAGGCGCTGGAACTGCGCCAGGCCGGCATCCGTGCGCCGATCCTGCTGCTGGAAGGCATCTTCGAACCCAGCGACATGGCGCTGGTGGCCGAGCATGATTTCTGGTTCGCCGTCGGTTCGCCGTGGCAGCTGGAGGCCGTCGCCGCCTTCGACAGCCCGCGCCCGTTGACGGTGTGGCTGAAGCTGGACAGCGGCATGCATCGCCTCGGCCTGGACGTGGACAGCTTCCGCGCGGCGCATGCGCGCCTGTCAGCGCTGCCGCAGGTCGAGCGCATCGTGCTGATGACCCACCTGGCACGCGCCGACGAGCTGGACAGTGAGCGCACCCATGAACAGGCCACGACCTTCGCCCGCGCCATCGATGGCCTGGAAGGCGAGACCAGCGTGTGCAATTCACCCGCGCTGCTGGGTTGGCCGGACGTGCGCAGTGACTGGGTCCGCCCGGGCCTGATGCTGTATGGCGCCAACCCGCTGCCGGACAACACGGCACTGACCGAGCGCCTGCGCCCGGTGATGACGATGCAGTCGAAGGTGATCGCCGAGCGCTGGATCGAGGCCGGTGAGCCGGTCGGCTATGGCGCCCGCTTTGTCTCGAAGGCACGCACGCGTGTTGGCGTGGTCGCGCTGGGTTACGCCGATGGCTACCCGCAGTTCGCACCGAACGGCACGCCGGTGCTGATCGACGGCCAGCCCGGAGCCCTGATCGGCCGCGTGTCGATGGACATGCTGACCGTGGACCTGACCGCGCATGCGCAGGCCGGCATCGGCAGCGTGGTGGAACTGTGGGGCAGTGCACCGACGCTGTCCGAGCTGGCGCCGCGCTGTGGCGTGAGTGCCTACCAGCTGCCCTGCGCGGTCAAGCGCGTGGCCAAGGTGTACGTGTAGAGCCGAGCCCGCGCTCGGCTCTGGTAGCCGTTGACCTTGGCCGGTACCGTGAATGCGTGTCGACCAAGGTCGACACCTGCCGATGGGCCTTACCGCGCAGCGGTCGCCTGGCTGGCCAGCTGGCGCTTGACCCAGTCATCGATCAGGCGCTTCTCGTAGCGCAGGGGATCACTTTCGCTCTTCAGCCCAACGTTGTGCAGGTAGCCGGTGTCACTCAGGCGCGCGTCACCTTCACTGACAATGCGGCCGCTGGCGTCCTTCAGCGTGTACTGCAGGGTGATCCGCGGTGGGTAGATGTCGCGCATGATGCGGATGTCGCGCCCGCGCGGGCCATGCCACGGCTCGTAGTCACCGGCCCGCTTGATGTCGACCAGGGTCACATCCAGGGTCTGCCCCGGTTGCAGGGGTTTGGCGGCAGTGGTCTGCACGTAGCGCGCCAGCTGCTGGACCCAGTCGCCGCGTTCGGCCTCGAAGCGGTTGCTGCTCTGGCGGATCTCGGTGAATTTGGCCGGATCGTCCCACTTCACGCTGACCGGGCCATCGGCCTGCAGCGCACGCGGGGCTTCCGGATCGGTCACCGCGCGTGGCGCAGCGTTGGCGCCACCTGCCACGAGGGCACTGGCCAGCAGAAGGGCGGCAGCAAGTGAGCGGTTCATGACGGTCTCCTGCATCCCCTGAGGGGGACAATATTGATCACGGATCGAGTGTGATCCCGCTCCCGGGCAACGGCAATGGCCGAATGCGTCATGCGCAAGAGTGGTTGCCGCCAATTCATCGTCGTCAACCCTGACTGACGGCGCTTGACGCTGTGAATACGCTCTCTGGAAGATGCTGTGCCTCCAATCCGGCCCGTCCAGACGCCCTTGTCCACACTGCCGCCCCTAGTTGAGCGCCCACCGATGATGGTGCCGGCGCCCGAACCCGACCTGCATCATGGCGTGCTTGAGCGCATCAACGCTGGTTTCTGCGTGATCCAGGTGCTGTTCGAGGGTGACCGCGCGGTGGACTACCGTTTCATCGAGGTCAACGACGCGTTCGAGCGCCACACCGGCCTGAAGGACGCGCGCGGCCAGCGCATGAGCCTGCTCGAGCCGCACCACGAGCAGGACTGGTTCCGCATCTACGGCGAGGTCGCACGCAGCGGTCGCCCCGCCCAGTTCGAGATGGAAGCGCGCGCGCTGGGCCGCTCGTTCGCGGTTGACGCGGTGCGCGTGGGCCGGCCGGGCGAGGACAAGGTCGGCATCCTGTTCTTCGACATCACCGCGCGCAAGCAGATGGAAGTGGAGCTGGGCGAAAGCGAAGCCCGCTTCAGCGCACTGGCCGATGGCCTGCCGATGCCGGTATGGGTGCTCGACGAGCGCGGCCACGCCCGCTTCGTCAACAGCGCCTTCAGCGAGTTCTTCGGTGGCGACGAAACACGCGTTCCGGAAGATGTCTGGCGCGGCCTGGTGCATCCGGACGATGCGTCGGTATTCGAGTACGAGCTGCAAGAAGCACTGAGGGCGCAGCGTTCGATGCATGCGCTGGTACGCGCGCGGCGCGCCGATGGCCAGTGGCGCTGGCTGGAGATGAACGCGCGCCCGCGCTTCTCGCGCATGGGCCGCTTCATCGGCCTGGCCGGCAGCAGTCCGGACGTGACCGAGCGCCGCGAGATCGAACTGGCACGCGAGGAACTGCTGCAGTCCGAGCGCGCCGCGCGCAGTGCCGCCGAGAACATGGCGCGGCTGAAGGACGAATTCCTGGCCACGCTGTCGCACGAACTGCGCACGCCGCTGACCACCATCCTCGGTTGGAGCGAACTGCTGCTGCAGCGGGTGGACAACACCAGCCCGCTGTACAAGGGCCTGAACGTGATCGCCAACAGCGCCGGCGCGCAGAAGCGGCTGATCTCGGACATGCTCGATCTCAGCAGCATGCTGCTGGGCAAGGTACAGCTGGAGGTGGAAGTGCTGGACCTGCGCACGCTGCTTGGCGAAGCCATCGGCGCGCAGGAACTGGTGGCCGAGGGCAAGGCGCTGGACGTGCACCTGCAGTTGCCCGAGCAGCCAAGCCCCGTGCTCGGCGATGCCACCCGGCTGCAGCAGGTGTTCTGGAACCTGCTGTCGAATGCAATCAAGTTCACCCCGGCCGAAGGCCGCATCGACGTGCAGCTGCAGGCCGACGGCAACCAGTGGATGATTACGGTGCGCGATACCGGTGATGGCATCGCACCGGAGTTCCTCAACCACCTGTTCAGCCGCTTCCGCCAGGCCGATGGCACCACCACGCGCCGCCATGGCGGCCTCGGCCTGGGCCTGGCGATCGTGCAGCAGCTGGTCGAACTGCACGGCGGCACCGTTGCCGCCGCCAGCGAAGGCCATGGCCACGGCGCCACGTTCACCGTGCGCCTGCCCCAGCACCTGCCGGATGCCGAGCGCCGGCCGCTGCGCGAAGTCATCAGCGGGCCGATCCTGGAGCCGGTGATCGTCGAGCCGTATCCGCTGCGGGGCATGCATGTGCTGGCGGTGGAAGACCAGCCGGAGGTGCTGGAATACCTGCGCCGCATGCTGGAAGAGCAGGGTGCCAGCGTGTCGGCGGCCAGTTCGGCCGGCGAGGCACTGGCACTGCTGGCCGACACTGGCCATCTGCAGTACCACGTGATGCTGACCGACATCGGCATGCCGGGCATGGATGGCTATGGGCTGGTGCGCACGCTGCGCGAGGACATGGGCGTGGATGCGGCGATGCTGCCCGCGGTGGCGGTTACTGCGCTGGCGCGTGCCGATGACCGCCGTCGTGCCTTGGCGTCGGGCTTCCAGGAGCATGTGGCCAAGCCGTATTCGGTGGCGCAGCTGGTGGCCGCGGTGCGCAAGGTTCAGGTGCCGCGCGCCGACAGCGCGCTGCACTGAGCATTCACGGCCGATCGGCGACCCTGCACGCAGGAGGTCGCCGATGTCCCGTACAGCTCCCCGCATCCACACCGACCCGGCGCAGATCGCGCGCCTGGAAGCCCTGCTGCCGCAGCTGGAAGGCGAAACGCAGGTGGAACTGACCCTGCACGATGGCCGGCGCCTGCTCGGCACGGTGGCGGTGAAGCCGACCGTGCAGCAATACCGCAACGACGCCGGTGATGAAGGCAGCAACGGCCAGCTGCGCCTGGATGACTACGACACGCCGGTGCAGCAGCACCATGTGTGGCTGGACGAGATCGCCAGCGTCAACCGCCTGCCACCCAGGGCGCCTTGATCCGATGTAGAGCCGAGCCCACGCTCGGCTGCGCCGTCGCCCGAGCGTGGGCTCGGGCGCTACAGATGTGTCAATGCTCGAACAACGTCGGCGTCGCTTCGAAACGGCGTGCATAGGCGCGCTCTTCCGCGACCCGCGCCACCTCGTCGTCGGCCAGGTCCGGCGCGCCGTACACCGCATAGGCCACGCTGCCGTCGGCGCCATGGCCGACCTGGTGCAGCCGGTAGCGCGAGTGGCCGCCGCCGGTGTCCTCGGGGTAGTGCACGGGCGGATGGCTGCCTTCCAGGTCCATTTCACTGTTGTCGACCACGCCACCGACGAACAAGGCTCGCATGCAGGTTCTCCTGGGTTTCCGGGGGGGAGCCTCTACCCTGAACGTTCCAATGTTGCTGGCGGATCAAGGCCCCGTTCGGGTTTCGCAAAGCGGCCTGGCGGGGCCGACCCGGCCAAGCCGGTACAATGGACGGCCCCCACGCTTGAAGTACCCGCGCCGATGGCCTCCAGCGACGACGCCCCCCTGCAGACCCTGTTCCTGCCGTTCTCCCAAGGTGCCCTGCGCTGGCCGGAGGGCCCGGTGGCCTTCCTGCGTGCCCGCGACGGCTGGCCGTTGCGCGAGGCGGCGGGTAGCCGCGAGGTGCACTGCGAGCAGAGTTTTGCCCCGTTCGCGCAACCGCTGCAGCAGGCTGCCGGCTGGACCGTCAGCGGCCAGCTGGACGATGCCGCCGGCAAGGGCCGCTACCCGCTGGTGCTGGTGCTGCCGCCGCGCCAGCGCGAAGAAGCCCGTGCACTGTTCGCCCGCGCGCTGGCCCTGGTCGCCGACGGCGGCCGCATCGTTGCCTGCCAGTCCAACAACGAAGGCGCGCGCTCGGGCGAGGGCGACCTCAAGCAGTTGACCGGTCTCGGTGGCAGCCTGACCAAGAACCACTGCCGCGTGTACTGGACCTCCCCGCTGCAGGGCCAGCACGATGCCGACCTGGCCAAGCGCTGGTCGGCGCTGGATGCGGTGCGCCCGATTGTCGGGGGCCGTTTCCTCAGCCGCCCGGGCGTGTTCGCCTGGGACCGCATCGACCCGGCGTCGGCGCTGCTGGCCGAGCATCTGCCGGCCGACCTGGCCGGGCGTGCAGCCGACCTCGGCGCAGGCTACGGCTACCTGTCGCGCGAGCTGCTGGAGCGTTGCCCGAAGATCACCGCGCTGGACCTGTACGAGGCCGAGCAACGTGCGCTGGCGCTGGCCGAACTGAACCTGGCACCGCCGCCGCGCCCGCTGCCGCTGCGCTTCCTGTGGCAGGACGTCACCGCCGGCATCGAGCCGGGCTACGACGTCATCATCAGCAATCCGCCGTTCCACACGCCGTCGCGTGCCGACCGCCCCGACATCGGCCAGCGCTTCATCGCCGTGGCCGCACAGGCGTTGCGCCCGGGCGGGCGCCTGTACGTTGTGGCCAACCGCCACCTGCCCTACGAATACACGCTCAACGAGAGCTTCGGCGCGGTGCGCGTGGTCGCCGAGCGCGATGGCTTCAAGCTGGTGGAAGCAGTGAAGGGCAAGGGCCGATGAAACTGGTCAAGCACATCGCCAACCTGGGCTATGGCAGCCGCAAGCAGGTGCAGTGGATGTTCCGCGAGGGACGCGTCACCGACGCCGAGGGCGAGGTGCTGTACGCCGACGACCAGGTGCCGCACGAGGCCATCCGCGTTGACGGCGAACCGCTGGATCCGCCGGTGGGGCTGTCGATCGCGCTGCACAAGCCGGCCGGCTACACCTGCTCGACCAAGGACACCGGCCGCCTGATCTACGACCTGCTGCCAGCGCGCTTCCGCGACCGCGATCCGGTGCTGTCCACGGTGGGCCGCCTCGACCGCGAGACCAGTGGCCTGCTGCTGCTGACCGACGATGGTGGCCTGCTGCACCGGATCATCTCGCCGAAGTCGAAGCTGCCCAAGGTCTACGAAGTGGAGCTGAGCGACGACCTGCGCGGCGACGAGGTGGCCCTGTTCGCCAGCGGCACGCTGATGCTGGAGTCCGAGAAGACGCCCCTGCTGCCGGCTGAACTGGAAGTGCTGGATGCGCGCCGCGCGCGCCTGGTGTTGCACGAAGGCCGCTACCATCAGGTACGCCGCATGTTCGCCGCCACCGGCAACCACGTGCAGGCCCTGCATCGCAGCCGCGTTGGCGGGCTGGATCTGCAGGGGCTGGACGAGGGGCAATGGCGGCAGCTCACTTCCACCGATCTGGATACGCTGTTCGCTCCATGACCACCATTGCTGCGCTGCCGTTCCTCCCCGACGCCGTCATCTTCGACATGGACGGCCTGATGATCGACAGCGAGCGGGTCTCGCTGGCCTGCTGGAGCCAGGCCGCCGACGAGTTCGGACTGGGCCTGGATGAAACGGTGTTCCTGCGCATGGTCGGCCTCGGTGATCGCGATACGCACGCGCTGCTGCGTGCGCAGGGCATCGAGGACAGCGTGATCGAGGCGGTGGCCGCGCGCTGCCACGAGCTGTATGAAGCACGCACGCAGACCGGCCTGCCCTTGCGGCCGGGCATCCTGGAGCTGCTGGAACTGCTGAAGGCGCATGCGATTCCGCGCGCGGTGGCGACCACCACGCGGCAGCCGCGGGCCAACCGCAAGCTGGCCGCTGCCGGCCTGCTGCCGTACTTCGATGCGGTGATCACCAGTGGTGACGTGGCACGGCCGAAGCCGGCGCCGGATATCTACCTGCTGGCCGCACAGAAGCTGGGCCAGGCGCCGGAACGCTGCCTGGCGCTGGAGGACTCACCGGCCGGCACGCGGGCCGCACTGGCGGCTGGCATGACCGTGATCCAGGTGCCGGACCTGGTGCATCCGGATGAAGAGCTGCGCGCACTGGGCCACCGCATCGTCGGCTCGCTGCTGGACGCGCACACGTTGCTGCTGCCGCTGCTGCCGAAATAACCGGTAGGTGCCGACCGTTGGTCGGCACACCCCAATGCCCCGGTGGGTGCCAACCTTGGTTGGCACACCCCTTCCAATCACACCCGCCCGAACACCAGCGCGGCATTGGTGCCGCCGAAGCCGAAGCTGTTGGACATCACCGTATCCAGCTTCTGCTCACGGCTCTGGCGCAGGATCGGGAAGCTCTCCACCTTCGGGTCCAGCTCGCCGATGTTGGCCGAACCGGCGACGAAGCCGTCGCGCATCATCAGCAGGCAGTAGATCGCCTCATGCACGCTGGCCGCACCCAGCGAGTGGCCGGACAACGCCTTGGTCGACGACAGCGGCGGGACTGCATCGCCAAACACTTCGCGGATGGCGTTGAGCTCGGTGACATCGCCCAGCGGGGTCGAGGTGCCGTGGGTGTTCAGGTAGTCCAGCGGGCGATCGACGCCCTGCAGCGCCATCTTCATGCAGCGCACCGCGCCTTCACCGGACGGAGCAACCATGTCGGCGCCATCGGAGGTGACGCCATAGCCGATCAGCTCGGCATGGATGTGCGCACCGCGGGCAACCGCGTGGTCGTAGTCTTCCAGCACCAGCATGCCGCCGCCGCCGGCGATGACGAAGCCGTCGCGGTCCTTGTCGTACGGACGCGAGGCGCTGGCCGGGGTCTCGTTGAAGCTGGTCGACAGTGCGCCCATCGCGTCGAACATCACGCTCATCGACCAGTGCAGGTCTTCACCGCCGCCGGCGAACATGATGTCCTGCGCGCCATGGCGGATCATGTCCGCTGCGGCGCCGATGCAGTGCGCCGACGTCGCGCAGGCGGCCGACAGCGAGTAGCTGACGCCCTTGATCTGGTAGGCGGTGGCCAGGCAGGCCGAGACGGTCGAGCACATCGTGCGCGGCACCATGTACGGGCCGACCTTGCGCACGCCGCGCTCGCGCAGCAGATCGACCGCGCCGATCTGCCATTCGCTGGAGCCGCCACCGGAGCCGGCGATCAGGCCGGTACGCAGGCTGCTGACCTGCTCGGTGCTGAGGCCGGCATCGGCGATGGCATCGCGCATGGCCAGATAGGCGAAGGCCGCTGCGTCGCTCATGAAGCGCTTCTGCTTGCGGTCGATCAGCGCGTCCAGATCGAGATCGACGCGACCGCCGATCTGGCTGCGCAGGCCGGCCTCGGCATGGTCGGCCAGTGCGGTGATGCCGGAGCGCCCTTCACGCAGCGCGGCCGAAACGGTATCCAGATCATTGCCGAGGCAGGACGTGATGCCCATGCCGGTGATGACGACGCGACGCATCAGAAGCTCCCGGTTTCAGTGAACAGGCCGACGCGCAGGTCGCGCGCGCTGTAGATCTCGCGGTCATCCACGTACATGCGGGCATCGGACTGGGCCATCACCAGCTTGCGGTTGATGACGCGGCTGATGTCGATCTCGTAACGCACGAGCTTGGCATCCGGCAGTACCTGGCCGGTGAACTTCACCTCGCCACAGCCCAGCGCGCGGCCCTTGCCGGGGGCGCCCAGCCAGGTCAGGAAGAAGCCGGTCAGCTGCCACATGGCATCCAGGCCCAGGCAGCCGGGCATCACCGGGTCGCCGATGAAGTGGCAGCCGAAGAACCACAGGTCCGGGCGGATATCCAGTTCGGCGCGTACCATGCCTTTGCCATGCGGTCCGCCGTCCTCGCGGATGTCGGTGATGCGGTCGAACATCAGCATCGGGTCGTTGGGCAAACGGCCGGCGGCGGTGCCGAACAGTTCACCGCGTGCGCTGGCCAGCAGCTGTTCGCGGTTGAACGCGTGGAGACGGGTCATGAAGCACAATCCTGGAAGCGAAGAACAGGGAAACAAGCGCCCGAGAATGCCCGTGGAAACTGCGCCGATCAAACATTTCAACCGTACGCAACCGTAGTGTTTTCAAGGGAATATGCGCATCCTGTTGATGTGCAACGACCATACTTCGGCGTGTGGCCCACCCGGCCCGGCCCCGCCTTTTCCACCTGACATGACCCGACTGCGCAAGATCATCCACGTTGACATGGACGCGTTCTACGCGTCGGTGGAGCAGCGCGACGATCCGTCACTGCGCGGCAAGCCGGTGGTCGTGGCATGGCGTGGCGCCCGCTCGGTCGTATGCGCGGCGTCCTACGAGGCGCGCGTGTTCGGCGTGCGTTCGGCGATGCCTGCCGTGCGTGCCGAGCGCCTGTGCCCGGACGCGATCTTCGTGCCGCCGGACTTCGCGCGTTACAAGGCGGTGTCACAGCAGGTACGCGCGATCTTCCTGCGCCATACCGACCTGGTCGAGCCGCTGTCGCTGGACGAGGCCTACCTGGACGTGACCGAGCCGAAGAGTGGCATCGAACTGGCCACCGACATCGCCCGCACCATCCGCGCGCAGATCCGCGAGGAAACGAACCTGACTGCTTCAGCCGACATCGCGCCAAACAAGTTCCTGGCCAAGATCGCCTCGGACTGGCGCAAGCCCGACGGCCAGTTCGTGATTCCGCCGCAGCGCGTGGATGCGTTCCTGGCACCGCTGCCGGTGAACCGCGTGCCCGGTGTCGGCAAGGTCATGGAAGGCAAGCTGGCCGCGCGCGGCATCGTCACCTGCGGTGACCTGCGGCAGTGGGCGCTGATCGACCTGGAAGAAGCATTCGGCAGCTTCGGCCGCAGCCTGTACAACCGCGCACGCGGCATCGACGAGCGGCCGGTGGAACCGGACCAGCAGGTGCAGTCGATTTCCTCGGAGGACACCTTCGCCGAGGACCTGCTGCTGGAAGACCTGACCGAGGCCATCGTGCAGCTGGCCGGGAAGACCTGGAACGCCACGCGCAAGACCGAGCGCATCGGCCACACCGTGGTGCTGAAACTGAAGACCGCGCAGTTCCGGATACTGACCCGCAGCTTCACCCCGGAGCGCCCGCCGGAATCGATGGAAGAACTGCGCGACATCGCCCTGGCGCTGCGCGCGAGGGTGGACCTGCCCGCAGAGACCCGCTACCGCCTGGTCGGCGTCGGGCTAGGTGGCTTCCGCGAAAAGGAGCCGGTGGTGCAGGGGGAATTGTTCGAGCACGAAACGAACGATTCCACATCCATCTGATCGTCAAAGACGGGGTCAGAGCCCGTTGCGCAGCAACGGGATCCGACCCCAGCAGATCGCGAAAATCTGTCGAAGGCGGGGTGGGTCCGGTTGCGGCGGCGTGAGCGCCATGGATGGCGCGACCGAGCCTCCATGGACGGATTCACGGCGTCCCCCGCAACCGGCCCCACCTCGCCCACCCTCAGGAAACCAGCTTCTGCCGTTGCTGTTGCCTCTGCGGGTGCAGGGCGCAGCCCTGCAAAAGAAAACTCCCTACTTCATGGCCACTGCATCTCGCCCTTGGCCACCTTCGCACTCAACTCCAGCGACGCCACGCCTGCCAGCTTCGGGTAGCGGGCCTGCATCGCCTTCACCAGCGCCGCACTGTCCTTGGCCTTGGCCGTTTCAACATCGAAGGCGCGGATGTAGTCTGCGGTGAAGCGCAGCGCACTGGCATCCAGCGCCGCACCCGGCGCGTAATGCCCCGGCACCACCACCTTCGGCTTCAGCGCCTGCAACCGCTGCAGGGTCTGCAGCCAGTCGGCATGCGATTTCGGTGTCTGCGTATCGGCCATCCACACGTGTTCGCCGGCCACCACTGGAATACCACCGACGATCGCGCGCAGCGACGGCACCCACAGCACCGTGCGGTCCGGGGTCGGGCCGTCCAGGCCGATCAGCGGCAGGCGCTGGCCTTCCAGCTGCAGGGCGTCACCGTCCAGCACCTGCGGCACCACGATGCGTGCCGGCACGTCTGCACCCATCTTCGGCCCCCAGTAGGCCAGCTTGCCGGCCTGGCTCTGCTGGATGTGGGCAACGGTCTGCGCGGTGGCGACGATGCGTGCCTGCGGGAAGGCATCCTGCAGCGTGGCCAGGCCGAAGTAGTAATCCGGATCGCCGTGGCTGATGTAGATCGTGGTCAGCTGCTTGCCGCTGGCACGGATCAGCCCGACCAGCTTGCGCGCGTCGCTGGCGCCGAACTGCGCATCGACCAGGATCGCGTCATGGCGGCCTTCGATCAGCACCGAAGACACCGAGAACATCGCCTGCGGGCCCGGATGGAAGGTCTGCAGGTGCAGCTGGGATCTGGTCGCCGTGGCCGGCGTCGGGGACGAGGCCGATGCAGCAAGCAACGGCGCACTGGTGAAGGTGGCGGCCAGGGCGAGGGGAAGCAGCAGGGCAGCGGTACGCATGGGGCATTCCTTGTGGCGGACGGCGAGCCGAGCGTGGGCCTGGCTCTACAGGTGGGTAGCGCCGGGCCATGCCCGGCGGCCTGGCATCAATACGCCGCGGTGATGATCTGCTTCGGGTACTGGTGCGCTTCCAGCTCGGCGACGAACGCGGCGCCGTAGTCGGCGTAGCTGATGCGGCTGTGGCCGCTGGCGTCGGCCAGGAAGGCCCTGGGCTGCACGCGGTACTGGCCGCGCTCTTCGCCCGGGCCGATTTCGGCGGCCGGCGAGAAGAAGGTCCAGTCCAGGTCGTCCACCGCCTGCAGGCGATTGAAGGCTTCACGATGGGCCAGCGCGTACGGCTTGTAGGCCTCCGGGAAGTTGGGGGTATCGACCAGCTGCACGCCCGGCGCGACTTCCAGGCTGCCGGCGCCACCGACCACCACCAGGCGCGGTACACCGGCCTTGCGCGCGGCGGCGGCCAGCTGCGCGGCCACTTCGCCGACGCGGCCGATGTCATCGCCCGGACGCGGGCCATAGGCGCTGGCCAGCACGTCGTGGCCGGCGATGGCGGCGACCAGGGCATCCGGGTCATCCAGCGAGGCGATCACCGGATGGGCACCGGCCAGTTCGGCCGGAAGATCCTGCGCGCTGCGCACGATGACGGTGAGTTCGTGGCCGCGGGCCAGCGCGTGGCGGGCGATCTGGCGGCCGATGTTGCCGGTGGAACCAACGAGGGCGATCTTCATGGCAGGACTCCGTGGGGCGGTGTGGGGTGGGAATGGGGCCACTCTAGGCCGCTGCAGTCGCTCGAAAAACAGCGTATAACGCGCTTGTTTGTTGCATGGATCGAGCATATGGACCGATTGACCGCCATGACCGTGTTCGTCGAGGTGGCCGAGCGCGGCAGTCTCACCGCCGCCGCCGAGGTGCTGGACATGTCGCGGGCGATGGTCACCCGCTACCTGGCCGAGGTCGAGGGTTGGCTGGGCGCGCGCCTGCTGCACCGGACCACGCGCCGGGTCAGCCTGACCGGGCCCGGCGAGGCGGCGCTGGTGCGATTCCGGCAGATGCTGGCCATCGGCGAGGAACTGCAGGGTGAGCTGGCCAGCGACGATCCCGAACCGCACGGCACGTTGCGGGTGACCGCCAGCGTGTCGTTCGGGCAGAGCCACCTGGCGCGGGCGGTGGCCGCTTTCGTCGCACGCCACCCGGCGGCGCGCATCGAACTGCTGCTGGTCGACCGCACCGTGAACCTGGTGGAGGAGCGCGTGGACCTTGCGGTGCGCATCGCCCGCCAGATCGACCCCAGCCTGATCGCACGACGGCTGGCCACCTGCCGCTCGGTGCTGTGCGCGACGCCGTCCTACCTGCAGGCACGCGGTACGCCTACCGCACCGGAACACCTGGCCGCGCACAACTGCCTGACCCATCACTACGTGGGCAAGAGCCTGTGGCAGCTGCACCGCGATGGCCGTTCACTGTCGGTGGCGGTGGGCGGCAACATCAGCGCCAACGAAGCCTCGCTGCTGCTGGAAGCGGTGCGTGCCGGCGCCGGCATCGCCATGCTGCCGACCTACCAGGTGGCGCCGCTGCTGCGCAGTGGCGAGCTGATCGAACTGCTGCCCGGATTCAGTCTGGACGAACTCGGCATTCATGCCGTGTACGCATCACGGCGCCAGCAGCCCGCTATCATGCGGCGATTCCTGGATTTCCTGGGCGAGTGCTTCGCCAGCCCGGCCTTCCAGGATCTGGATTGGCGCCCACCGGGCAAGGAGAACACATGAACCATGGACAGGCCTTGATCGACCACAACCGTGCTGCCTGGGACCGCCAGGCCAGCGAAGTGCGCGAATGGTCGCGCCCGGTGGAAAGCTCAACGATTGCCGCCGCGCGCGATGGCCGCTGGCAGGTGCACCTGACCCCGCGCGCGCTGCCGCTGGACTGGCTGGGTGATGTGCGCGGCCGCCGCATCCTCTGCCTGGCCTCGGGCGGTGGCCAGCAGGCCCCGGTGCTGGCGGCGGCCGGGGCGGAGGTGACCGTGTTCGATCTGTCCGATGGCCAGCTCGAGCAGGATCGTCAGGTGGCGGCGCGTGATGGCCTGCAACTGCGCACGGTGCAGGGCGACATGCGCGATCTGCACGCCTTCGCCAACGACAGCTTCGATGTGGTGTTCCACCCGATCTCCAACCTGTACGTGCCTGACGTCCGGCCGGTGTGGACCGAATGCCGCCGCGTGCTGGCGCGCGATGGCATGCTGATGGCCAGCTTCTACAACCCGGTGCTGTTCGTCGGTGCGCGCGATCCGCAGCTGGATGCACAGGGCCTGATCCGGCCGCAGTACGCCATTCCCTATTCGGATCTGGAAGATCTGCCACCGGCCGAGCGCGAGGCGAAACTGGCGCGGGGCGATGCGCTGACCTTCGGCCACAGCCTGACCGAACTGATCGGTGGCCAGCTCGATGCCGGCTTCGTCATCGATCGCTTCATGGAAGACTGGCAGCCGCAGCCGCGCTTCCTGATCGACCGTTACCTGCCCACGTTCCTGGCCACGCGCGCGCGCAGGATCGGTTGAGGCAGGGCTGCCCAAAACACTGCGGCGTACAATGGACGGCCCCACGTCATGCAGGTGCTGTCCCTTGTCGTATCCGTATCCGCTGGTCGTGTTCGACCTCGATGGCACGCTGGTCGACAGCGCTGCCGATATTGCCGAAGCGCTGAACCGCACGCTGGAGGACATCGGCGTGGCGCGCGTGCCGGAAGCCACCGTGCTGGGCTGGATCGGCGACGGTGTGCGCCGCCTGGTCGAACAGGCGGTGCATGCCGCTGGTCGTGAGGTCGACCTGGCCGAGGTGATGCCGGTATTCATGGTGCACTACCGCGAATGCCTGCTGCGCAGCCCGCGGCTGTTCGATGGCGTGGGCGAAGCGCTGGCGCAACTGCGTGCGCGCAACGTGCCGCTGGCGATCTGCACCAACAAGCCCGAAGCACTGGTGCCGCCGCTGCTGCAGCACCTGGGCATCGGTGATGCATTCGCGCTGGTACTGGGGGGGGATTCGCTGCCGCAGCGCAAGCCCAGCGGTGAGCCACTGCGGCACATCGCCGCGCACTTCGGGCTGCCGGTGGAGTCCTGCCTGATGGTGGGTGATTCGTTGACCGACTACCGCGCCGCCGAAGATGCCGGCATGCCGATCGCACTGGTGCGCTACGGCTATCCGCGCGGCCTGGACCTGGCCACCGCGCATGCGGTGGCGGTGATCGACGACCTGCGTGAGTTGCCGGGGTTGCAGGGCTGATGCAACGGACATTCCTGGTCGCCGGGCGGTAACCCGGGCCGACGCAATGGGTAGTGCCGGCCGCCGGCCGGCAATCTGGAATGCGTTGCCGAAGATCACGATGTTGCCGGCCHGCGGCCGGCACTACCATGACCGTCGCGCTCACTTCGGCTGGTAACGCACGCTCAACTGGTACTCGCGGCCGGGCTGGTTGAACCACGCCACGGTCTCATACCTGCGGTCGAACACGTTGGCGGCACGCGCCAGCAGCGACCATTCCGGCGTCAACGCGTACTCGGCGCGCAGGTCCAGCGTACCGTAGCCGCCGACCTTCACTGCGTTGGCGGCATCGTCATAGCGCTTGCCCGCACCCTGCACGGTAAGGCCGGCGCGGAAGTCGCCGAAGCGGCGGTCGATGTCCAGGCGCGCGGTCTGCTGCGCGCGGCGCGGCAGCCAGTTGTCGAACTGGGTGCTGCCGCCGGTGCGGTTGCGCGGGTCGGTATAGCTAAGCTGCGCGTTGATGTCGAAGCCGGCCAGCAGCACGCCACCGGTCAGTTCGGCACCGCGGATGCGGGCCTTCTCCACCTGCTGCATCTTGAAGGTCGCCGCATCGTAGGTGATCAGGTCATCGATGCGGGTTTCATACACGTCCAGGCCCCAGTGCCAGCCCTGGCCCTGCTGCGAAACGCCCAGGTTGGCACTCTTGGACTTCTCCGGGTTCAACGTCGGCACGCCGCTCCACGGGTCGTACAGGTCGCTGAAGGTCGGTGCCTTGAAGGCCGTGCCGTAGCTGGCATTGACGCGCAGACCGTGGCCCAGGTCCATGGCCCAGCCAACGCTGCCGGTGGCGTGGTTGCCGAACTGCTGGTTGTCGTCGTTGCGTGCGCTGGCCTGCAGCTGGTGGCGGCCGAAGCGGCCCTGGTACTGCACGAACACGCCGGTGTTGCGGCGGCTGTCGACGAGGTAGCCCGCGCTGCTGCCATCCAGGTTGTCTTCGCTCCAGTCCACGCCTGCGCTCAGCAGCTGGCCTTCGGCCACGCCGAAGTCGCCCTGCAGCGAGGCGCTGTCGCGGTGGGTCTGTGCGCTGCCACGTGCACCGAAGTCGCCGAAGTTGTCCGACTCGTTGTCACTGCGGCCGACGTTGGCGGTGAATGCCAGGCGCTCGGACGGGGTGTAGCGCACTTTGCCGGCCAGCACCTGCTGGCGGGTTTCCGAATAGTTGTAGTAACCGTCGTAATGGTTCCTGCCGTCGGCGCGCAGGGCGCTGCCTTCCACGTTCCACTGGTCGTTGAAGGTGTAGCCACCGCGCAGGCTCTTGGACAGGTTGCGGTAGCCGTCGCGGTCGGGCTCGTCGGCGAAGCAGCCGGCGAACAGCGTGGCCGAACCGCGGCAGGCATCGATGCCGTCGGAATGCTGGTAGGCGATGTCGGCACCGAACCAGCCGCGCTCGGTACCACCGCCAATGCCACCGCTGGCTTCGCGCAGGCCGTTGCTGCCACCGCCAAGCTGGAAGTGCGGGGCGAAGTCACCCTGGTTGCGGCGGGTGAAGATCTGGATCACGCCACCGATGGCGTCGGCGCCGTACAGGCTGGACTGCGGGCCGCGCACGATTTCCACGCGTTCGATCTGCGCCAGCGGCAGGTCCTGGTACATGGCCAGGCCGAGGTCGGCGCTGTTGATGCGCACGCCGTCAACCAGCACCACGGTGTGGCCCGAGTTGGTGCCGCGCAGGAACAGCGAGCTCTGCTTGCCGAGCCCGCCGGAGTTGGTCAGGTTGATGCCGGCGCGGCCACGCAGCAGTTCCTGCAGCGAGGTCGCCTGGCTGGATTCGATCTGCGCGCGGTCGATCACCTGTGCCGGCGCGATGCTGTCCTGCAGGGCGATCGGGGTGCGGGTGGCGGTGACCAGGATCTGGTCGAGCGCGGTGGTGTCCTCGTTGGCCTGTGCCAGCGCGGGCAGGGCGGCCAGCACGGCCAGGGACAGCATTCGGGACTGCAGCTTCATGGGGGACTCCAGGTGCCACGCACGCCCGCGTGGCGAAGGGGAGGAGCCGCGAAGGCAGGCACGCGCCGATGCCGCAGCGCACGCCACGGTCATCCAGCGCCATGCCCACCGCATCGCGACCTGAGGCTTCCGGGCCGGTCTCCGGGCTCGCCGCCGGGTGGCGCGAGGCCACCGTCCAGGCGCCTTCCCATGCCTGCGGCACAGTGGCGGTATTGCCTGGAACTGACGTGCTTACCGTTGCGGGGGCAGCGCCGGCATGGCGTGGAATCACGCGTCACCGGCTTCCCGTTTCAACCTGCCGGCCACGGCCGCAGGTCACCTGGAAGTGGGCGCAGTCTACGGCATCGCAGGCCGTCCCGTTGCGTCGCGCCTGCGCGACTGCCTTTGCTGTGCCTTTAGAATGGTTGCTCGATCCCGTGGTGCCGTTGCCGATGTCCGCCCGTTTTCCGCTGTACCTGCGTTGCCCGTCCGGGACGCGCGCATGATCCTCGACCTGGTCCGCCATGCCGGCAACGGCCGTGATGAGTTCCTTGATGGCCGCAGCGACCCACCGCAGCTGGCCGGCCTGCCGCAGGAGCTGGTCGAGGCCTATGCCGGGCAACGCTGGGAGCGGGTGATCAGTTCGCCGCGGCTGCGTTCGCTGCATACCGCCATGGCGCTCGCCACCCCGCGCGGGCTGGACGTTGAAGCGGACGAGGAATGGGAAGAGCTGGATTTCGGCGACTGGGACGGGCAATCGCTGTTCGACCTGCCGGAAGATGCGCTGGCCGCCTTCCACGCCGATCCGCATGCGTTCCCGCCGCCGAACGGCGAGAGCTGGGGCCATTTCGAGCGGCGCATCGCGCGCGCGCTGGATCGCCTGCTTGATGACGATGACCCGGTGCCGACGCTGGTGGTCAGCCACGGTGGCCCGTTGCGCATGGTGCTGTCGCAGGTCTGCGGTCTGCCGATGTCGCTGTGCTGGGCGCTGCGCATCGACCACGGCACGCGCCTGCGGGTGTGGCTGGAGCGTGGCGAGGTCGGGCTGGTGGGTGAGCTGCTGGAGCTGCAGCAGCCCTGATGGCACTCGCCGGGCATGGCCCGGCGCTACCGATCCCTCATCACAGTGGTAGTGCCGGCCGCTGGCCGGCATCCCCAGGAACGCGGAGGCTTCAATCCTCGTCGGCGTGCTCGGCCACGCTGTCTTCCGCGTCATCATCGGCATCGAAGCGCTGCTCATGCACCGGGCCCGAGGCCGGGCCAGCTGCCTTCAGCGGATGCGCAGCGATGCGCGCTTCGTAATCCTGCACCAGTGCTTCACGCTGTGGCTCGCTCAGCTCCTGCCAATGGCAGTCCAGCAATGCGCCTTCCAGCGAGTACAGCAGGTTCAGGCTGGGCTTGAAGCCAGCGCGCTTGACCTTCACGAAGGCGCCGACGGCTCCGATCGCGACCAGGTCGTCGCGGCTTCGCAGGCCGACCTGGCGCAGCCACGCCGCACTTTTCGGGCCGATGTTGCGCAGCTTCGGTGCGCTCATCCCAACGCCTCGACGAACACGCGGGCGATGGCTTCCAGGCCGGCCTGATCTTCTGCGTCGAAGCGGCCGACCTTCGGGCTGTCGATGTCGAACACGCCGATCAGTTCATCGCCGCGCAGTAGCGGCACCACCAGTTCCGAGCGCGAGGCCGAATCGCAGGCGATATGGCCGGGGAAGGCGTCGACGTCCTCCACGCGCTGGGTCACGCGCTGGCTGGCGGCGGCACCGCACACGCCTTTGTCCAGCGGGATGCGCACGCAGGCCGGCAGGCCCTGGAACGGGCCGACCACCAGTTCCTTGCCGTCGTACAGATAGAAGCCCACCCAGTTCAGGTCGGGCAGGGCATGGTAGACCAGCGCAGAGAGGTTGGCCGCGTTGGCGACGCGGTCGGACTCGCCGTAGACCAGGCCACGGGCCTGTTCCAGCAGCTGGGCGTATTGTTCCGGCTTGCTGCCGGTGAGCGAGGCATTGGCGAACATGCCCGCAGTCTAGCAAGCGCGCCGGGCCGGCGATAATGCACGCACTGTTGCCCTGTTGGAGCCCTCGATGCCGTTGCCCACCCCGCTGCCGCCGGCCCTGTTCATCACCGGCACCGATACCGAGATCGGCAAGACCGCGGCCAGCACCGCGCTGCTGCACGCGCTGCGCCGGCGCGGCCTGCGCGCGGTGGGCATGAAGCCGGTGGCCAGCGGCAGCGAAGACCTGGGGCAGGGCCTGCGCAATGAGGACGCGCTGGCGCTGCAGGCGGCCAGCTGGCCGGTACCGGACTACGCGGACCTTAACCCGTACGCGCTGCGGCAGCCGCTGGCACCGGAACTTGCCGCTGCCGAGGATGGCGTGCAGGTGGAGCTGGCGCCGATCGTGGCCGCGTTCGCGCGGCTGCGTGCGCAGGCCGACATCGTGGTGGTGGAGGGTGTGGGCGGCTGGCTGGCACCGGTCTCGGCTTCGCTGGACCAGCTCGACCTGGTGCGGGCGCTGCAGTTGCCGGTGCTGCTGGTGGTGGGCATGCGGCTGGGCTGCGTGAACCATGCGCGGCTGACCGCGCAATCACTGCAGGCCAGCGGCGTGGATTGCCTGGGCTGGATCGGCAACCACATCGATCCGGCCATGCAGCGCCAGGACGAGAACTTCGCCACGCTGCGGCAGCGCCTGCCGATGCCGTGCTGGGGGCGGCTGCCATTTCTGCCGGGAGCGAGCGGTGAGGCGCTGGCGGCACACCTGTTCGACGCCTGAATTGCTGAAACGCGAAATCGATGCCGGAGAGGGTAGAGTCGACTGTCAGTCGACTCGCGCGCGCAGCGCGGGATTTTCGGGCATCCGGTGCAGAGCAGTCGACTGACAGTCGACTCTACCAATCAATCAGCCCGCGCCAGCTCCCGCGCGATCGCACCCAGCCGTTCCACTGCACCAGTGAAGCGCGCATCCAGCGTCTGGCAGCACGACAGCCGCAGGCAATGCCGGTAGCGCGCGCCGCGTGAATACACCTGGCCAGGCATGAACACGATGTCCTCCCGCAGTGCACGCTCGAACAGCTCGCGCGTATCGATGCCCGGCAGTTCCAGCCACAGCAGGAAGCCGCCCTGCGGCTCGGTGGCACGGGTGCCGGCCGGGAAGTGTTCGGCCACCAGCTGGCGCAGCCGCCCGACCTGCTCGCGATAGAGGCGACGCATGCGGTGCAGATGGTGTTCGTAGCTGCCCGCTTCCAGGTACGCCGCCACCGCGTCGCCAAGCAGCTGCGGCTCGCCGCCGGTGGATTGGAACTTCAGCAGCGCGATGCGCTCGGCGAAGCGGCCGCCATCCAGCCAACCGATGCGATAGTCCGGCGCCAGCGTCTTGGAGAACCCGCCCACCACCATCACCCAGCCGTCGCGATCAAACGCCTTCAGCAGTGGCGCTGGCGGCTCGCAGAACTGCAGCTCGGCGTACACCGCATCCTCGATCAACGGCAGCTGGCGGGCATTGACCAGCTCGGCGAGGCGCTGCTTGGCGCCCATCGGCATGGTGCAGCCCAGCGGGTTGTGCACGGTGGGCATCACCACCAGCGCGGCCAGCGGTGTGTGTTCCAGCATCGCGTCCAGCGCATCGACATCCAGGCCGTGCTGCGGATGGGTGGGCAGTTCGATGGCCTGCAGGCCGAGGTTGGCCAGCAATGGGTACAGATTGAAGTAGGACGGTGCTTCGACGCCGACCGCGTCGCCGGGCTGGGTCACTGCACGTAATGCCAGCTGCAGCGCTTCCATTGCACCGTGGGTCAGCAGCAGGCGCTCGGCATGGGTGTGCAGGCCCATGCGCGGACCGCGGCGCACGATCTGTGCCAGCAGCCGCGGCGAACCATTCGGGCGCGCGTAGGTCTCCACGGTCTGCTGGCCATGGCGCAGTACCTGCGCGGTGTGCTTGGCCAGCTGCGCGCCGGGGTAGAACTGGCGACCGCGCGGGCCGGCGAAGGCCAGATCGATCACGCCCGGGCGGCGCTGTGCTTCAAGCACCCGGGCCATCAACACCTGCTGCAGCGGTGCGGTGGGTGCCGAGGGCACATCGCGCAACGACCGTTCCGGCACCGACAGCCGTGGCGCGACCTCGAAGCCGGCCTTGGGCCGAGGAATCACCAGGCCGGCGTCTTCCAGCTGGCGGTAGGCGGCGATCACCGTGTTCAGGCTGAGCCGGCGCTGCGACGCCATCTGCCGCAGCGAGGGCAGGCGGCTGCCTACCGGAAGCCGGCCGCCGTGGATGGCCTCGGCCAGTTCATCGGACAGCCGCTGGTAGCGGGGGGGAATCATCGAGGTCTGGTCATCTGTATCCATCGAATATCCCGCCATCTGGTGCTGTACCCATGATGATGACGAGCCTAGCATGTCGTTGTCGGCCGGGCCTGATCGGGGCACGGCCGGTACTTTCCAAGCGCACGGCTGGATGGCCGTGCGCCTTTTTTTGTGTAGAGCCGAGCCCATGCTCGGCTGCGCTTCCGCCAACAGCAGCCGAGCGCGGGCTCGGCTCTACAGAAGAGTGCCGCCGAGCGCCGGTCAGGCCCAGGGAAGATGCCGTCAGCGCATGGGCACCAGCGCCGCATCGCGCCGGTACAAGGCCGGGAACTGCCTGCCCAGCGCGGCCAGCTTCGGTGCGTCGTAGTAGCGGATGTAGGCCGCTTGCGGGTAATTGGTCATGTAGTTCTGGTGGTAGCTCTCGGCCGGGTAGAAACGCTGGCCGCTGACCAGCTGGGTGACGATCGGTGCGCGGTAGCTGCCGGCCTGGCCGAGCTGGGCGATGTAGGCGCGGCTGGCCGCCTGCTGGCGGGCGTCGTCGGTGAAGATCGCCGAGCGGTACTGGCTGCCGTGGTCCGGCCCCTGGCGGTTGAGCTGGGTCGGGTCGTGTGCCACCGAGAAGAACACCTGCAGCAACTGTCCGTAGCTGACCTGGCGCGGGTCATAGTCGATCTTCACCGCCTCGGCATGGCCGGTCTGGCCACTGCTGACCCGCTCGTAACGCGCGTTGGCGGCGCTGCCGCCGATGTAACCGGAGACCGCATTGCTCACGCCCTTCACGTGCTGGAACACGCCCTGCACCCCCCAGAAGCAGCCACCGGCCAACACCACGCTGGCGTGGGTGGCGTCATCGCGGAACGCGGCATCGCCGCTGGGTGCGGGCAGCGCGCTGGTCTGAGCGCTGGCTTCGACCGGCGCCGCCACTGCGCGGTGATCGACCAGCAGCACGCCAGCGATGAGTGCGGTGGCCACCAGTCCGGCAACACCGGCGGCAATGCCCTGTTCAAAGGAGAGTTTCATCGTGTCCTCCCGGTTCAACCGAAGGTGAAGGCATAGGCCTGCACGCCCGCGTCGAGGAACTCGATCTCGAAGCGGTGCGGGCCGACCGTGCCGCGTTGGCGTACCAGCTGGTACAGACGGTGCTCGTCGACCACGCCGCTGCCATCGGCACCGACATCAGTGCCGGCATCGGCGGCGGGCAGCGGCTTGCCATCCAACAGGACGCGGAAGCGCACCGGCTTTCCTTCCTGGCCCGGTGCCAGCACCAGGTGCAGGTCGCGCGCATGGAACTGGAAGGCAATGCGGCCACCGGCCTGCTGCAGCTGTGCGGCTTCGTCGGTAACGGTCCAGCGCCCCGACAGTCCCCACCGGTTCAACGCCAGGGTGGCCGGCAGGTTGTAGTCGAACGCGGTGTCGCTGCGCTGCCCACCGGGTGAGGCGAACTGCTCGGCACGCGCGTGGCCCAGGTAGGTTTCCGGCGAGCGCAGATTGCCCATGTCGGCCTGCGCGGCTACGCCCTGCAGGTCTGCGGCGGCCGGATCGGCCGGCGGCGGCAGATGGGTCTGGCCGGCCTCGGTCAGCAGGCGGCGGATCACCTGTTCCGAGCGCGCGTAGTTGCCTTCGCCGAACTGGTGGCCACGGATGTTGCCCTGTGCATCGACGAAGTACTGCGCCGGCCAGTAGCGGTTGTTGAACGCGCGCCAGATCGTGTACTGGTTGTCCAGCGCCACCGGGTACGCGACCTTCAGCTGCTGCACCGCCTTCATGACGTTGCGCGGGTCACGCTCGAAGGCGAACTCCGGCGTGTGCACGCCGATCACTACCAGGCCATGGTCGCGGTAGCGGCGCTCCCATTCGTGCACGAACGGCATCGCACGCAGGCAGTTGATGCAGGAATACGTCCAGAAATCGACCAGCACCACCTTGCCGCGCAGCTGCTGGGCCGTCAGCGGCGGGCTGTTGAGCCAGCCGGTGGCGCCATCGAGTGCTGGCAGGGTGCCTTCCACCGGCAGCGGTGCATCGGCCCCGGCATTGGCGCCGGCCATCATCATCATCGGCGGTGCCGCCGGTTGCGCACCAGGTACCGCATCCAGCAGGCCCTGTTCGATGCGCGCGGTGCTGACCGTGGACAGGCGGGTCAGCAGGCCGGTATCCCAGCCCAGCCCGATCGCCACCACCGCCAGCAGCGCGGCCACGCCCAGCACCTTGCGCAGCACGTCGCCGAGGCCGAGCCGCGCCTGCAGGGCGCGGAACACGCGGCCACCCACCCATACCGCCAGCGCCAGCGCGGTGATCGCACCCAATGCATAGGCCAGCAGCAGCGTGCTGGTGCCGACGCTGGCGCCGTGGAGGGCGGCACCGGTCAGTACCAGGCCAAGTATCGGCCCGGCACACGGTGCCCACAGCAGGCCGGTGGCGATGCCGATCAGCAATGATGTCCACGCGCCGCCACGCCCGGCGGCATCGGCCGCATCGGCGCGTGCGCTCAGCCGCGCACCCACGCGCTGGAACGGCGCCAGCAGATGGTCGGCCAACCGCGGCCACAGCAGTGCCAGCGCGAACAGTGCCATCAGCAGCAGGGCGATCCAGCGTCCGATCTGGTTGGCCTGTGCCACCCACTGGCTGCCCACCGCAGCCAGGCTGGCGACCACGGTGAAGGTGAGTGCCATGCCCAGCAGCAGCGGCAGCGTGCTGCGCAGGAAGGGGCGGTCGGCACGTGCGAACACGAACGGCAGTACCGGCAGGATGCACGGACTGAGCAGGGTCAGCGCGCCCCCCAGGTAGGCAAGCAGCAACAGCAGCATGGTCAGGCTCCGGAAAGGGTGGAAGAACCGACCGGCACGCGCCAGCCGTCGGCGGTGCCATCCCCGGCACCGGGAACGAACACCATCGCCGCACCGTTCATGCAGTAGCGCAGCCCGGTCGGGCGCGGGCCATCGTTGAACACGTGGCCGAGATGGCCGCCGCAGCGACGGCAGTGCACCTCCACCCGCAGCATGCCGAAGGTGACGTCGCGGTCTTCGCCGATGGCGTTGTGCAGCGGCGCCCAGAAGCTGGGCCAGCCGGTGCCGCTCTCGAACTTGGTGGAGGAGGAGAACAGCGGCAGTGCACAGCCGGCGCAGGCAAAGGTGCCTTGCCGGTGCTCCTTGTTGAGCGGGCTGCTGTACGGGCGCTCGGTGGCCTGCTGGCGCAGCACCGCGTACTGCGCCGGGGTTAGCTGCTGGCGCCACTGCGCATCGCTGTGCATGACCTCGAACTGTCGCGACGGGCGCGCTTCGGCGGCGGCCGGGGCGGCGCGGCTGCAGGCCCCCAGGCCGAGCAGGCCGGCGGCGGTGGCAACACCGCCCAGGCCCAGCAGATGGCGGCGGGACAGGGACATGGCGGACTCCGGGAAGGGGCGACGGGGCCATGCTGCGCCCGCCCGGGTCAACGAATCCTCACGCAGGATTCAATTTTTCGTGAGGTATCGGCAGCCGTCCCGCGCCACAATGCAGCCAGCCTCCCCACTGGCCCCGAGCTGCCGATGTCCACCAAACGCGTGCTGATCGTTGAAGACGATGCCCACATCGCCGACCTGCTGCGCATGCATCTGGGCGATGAGGGCTACGACGTCGCCCATGCCGCCAGCGGCGATGCCGGCCTGCGCCTGCTTGAGCAGGAAGGGCCATGGGATGCGCTGGTGCTGGACGTGATGCTGCCCGGCGTGGACGGCCTGCAGGTCTGCCAGCGCGCACGCGCGATGGCGCGTTACGTGCCGATCATCATCATCAGTGCGCGTGGCAGCGAAACGCAGCGCATCGTCGGCCTGGAACTGGGCGCGGACGACTACCTGGCAAAGCCGTTCTCGATGCCGGAACTGGTGGCCCGCGTGCGTGCGCTGCTGCGCCGGGCCGAGGCGATGGCGCAGAGCGCGCGCATCGATGCCGGTGCGATCGAGCTGGGGGGCTTGCAGCTGGACCCGGTCGCGCGCACCGCGTCGGTGGATGGCAACGCGCTGGAGCTGACCCCGCGCGAGTTCGACCTGCTGTTGTTCTTTGCCCGTCATCCGGACCAGGTGTTCGCGCGCATGGAGCTGCTCAACCAGGTCTGGGGCTACCAGCACGACGGTTACGAGCACACGGTCAACACCCACATCAATCGCCTGCGCAGCAAGATCGAGCCGGACCCGGCCAACCCGCGGCGGCTGCTGACGGTGTGGGGACGCGGCTACAAGCTGGTCGATCCGGCCGGGGCGGTGGCATGATCAAGCCGAACCTGTGGCAGAAGCTGGCGGCGGTGATCGCCGCGCTGATGCTGATGTGCTGCATGGCGCTGCTGGCGCTGCAGATGCGCGCCAATACCCGCCACGAGCAGGAAGTGGTGCAGCGGTTGTCGCTGGGCCTGGCGGAGCACATCGCCCAGCGCAGCGAACTGATGGACACCAGTGGCATGCGTGACGCCGCGGTGCGCGCGTTGTTCGGCCAGCTGATGGCGGTCAATCCCAGCGTCGAGGTCTACCTGCTGGACGACCAGGGCCGCATCCTCGGCCACGACGCGCCCACAGGCCATCTGGTGCGCAACAAGGTGGACGTGGCACCGCTGCGCCGGCTGCTGGCCGGTGCGCCACTGCCGATCCTCGGCGATGACCCGCGCAGTGCCGATGGCCGCAAGGTGTTCAGTGCCGCACCGTTGATCGTGCAGGGCCGCCAGGCCGGCTACGTGTACGTGGTGCTGGTCGGCGAACACCGCCAGATGCTGTCCGACGACCTCGCCGCCGGCAGCCAGTGGAACACCACGCTGTGGTCGGTGATGCTGGTCGGCAGCCTGGGCCTGCTGGCCGGGCTGGTAGCGTTCTATTGGGTGACCCGCCCGTTGCGGCGGCTGACCCGGCGCATCCAGGCCTTCGACATCGATGCGCCGACGCCGCTGCCGCCGCCCGAGCCGCTGCGCCCCGGTGAGCGCGACGAACTGGTGATCCTGGAACACGCGCACGCGCAGATGGCGCAGCGGCTGGGTGAGCAATGGCAGCAGCTGCGCCAGCAGGATCTGCAGCGGCGCGAGCTGGTGGCCAATATTTCGCACGACCTGCGCACGCCGCTGTCGTCGCTGCACGGCTACCTGGAAACGCTGGCGTTGAAGGATGCCACGCTGTCGCCGGACGAGCGCCGCCGCTATCTCGGTATCGCCCTGGCGCAGAGTGCCAAGGTCGGTCGGCTGGCACGCGCGCTGTTCGAGCTGGCGCGGCTGGAGCACGGCGAAGTACGGCTGGAGTGGGAGGTGTTCGCGCTGCCGGAGCTGCTGCAGGACGTGCTGCAGAAATTCGAGTTGGCGGCGCAGGCGCGCAACCAGTGCCTGCACGCGGACTTCCCGCCAGGCCTGCCGTTGGTACGCGCCGACCTGGGCCTGGTCGAGCGCGTGCTGACCAACCTGCTCGACAACGCGCTGCGGCATGCGCCCGACGGTGGCCGGATCGAGGTGCGCCTGCGCGCGACGCCCGACAGCGTGGAGGTGAGCGTAGCCGATGATGGTCCTGGTGTTGCCCCTGCACTGCGCACGCAGCTGTTCCAGGCACCGGCCGCGCTGGGCGCGCGACGTGGCGAGAACGGCGGACTGGGCCTGCTGATCGTGCAGCGCATCGTGCAGCTGCACGGCCGTCGCATCGAACTGCGTGACAGCGAGCGCGGCGCGCTGTTCGTGTTTGCGTTGCCGCGCGCGGAACCGGCGGCCTAGCAGGCCGCCTCGCACTCCACCACGCCGCTGCTTTCCAGCGGCAGGTGCAGGCGGATGCAGGCACCGCCCAACTCCGAATCGGTCACCTCGACGTGGCCGCCATGCTTGTCGGCCACCACCTGCACCAGGGCCAGGCCGAGGCCGAAACCGGGGCTGCCCGGGTCAAGCCGCACATACGGTTGCAGTACCTGGCCGCGCAGTTCGGGCGCGATGCCGGGGCCATCGTCCTCCACCTGCAGGCACAGCCAGCCATCGTTGACGGTGCTGGCGATGCGGATCTGGCGTCGCGCGTAGCGCAGGGCATTGCCGAGCAGGTTGCGCAATGCCAGTTCCAGCATGTGCCGGTTGACGTTGACCAGTCCCACCGGCGACAGCGCCTGCTGCACGGGCATCGGCAACGGCGCGAACTGGGCGACCACGCCGCGCACCAGTGCCGCCAGCTGCAGGCGCTGCCGGGTCAGCTGATGGCAGCGACCGAGTGCGGCGTACTCGACGCCCGCATCGGTCAGGTGCTGCAGGCGATCAACGTCGGTGCGCAGGCCACCCAGCGCATCGCGCTGCACCTCATCAAGCGCGGTGTCCTCCAGGTCGGCCAGGCCGAAGCGCATCCGCGCCAATGGGGTGCGCACCTCGTGCGCCACCGCCTGGGCCAGCACGCGCTGGCTTTCCAGCAGCTGCTGCAGCTGCTCGGCCATATGGTTGAAGGCATTGGCCAGCGGCCGCACCAGCGCGGTGCCGGCGCGTGGCGCACGCGTGTCCAGCTGTCCGTCGCGCATCTGCCGCGCCGCCTGTGCCAATTGCGAGACGTCCCGCCACAGGCGGTAGACCATCACGTACATCGGCAGTGCCACCGCCACCATCAGGATCAGCAGCAGGATGGCCACGCCGGATACTTCGCTGTCCTGCCAGCCTTCGTCGGGCAGCGCTTCGTCCAACGGCCCCAGCATCACCGCGTAGTCACTGTCGCCGATCCGCTGCAGGCTGCGCATGTGCTCCAGGTCGATCTGCACGCGGCCGTTGTTGAAGGGGGGACGCTGGCTGGCCGGCAGCTCCTTCGTCGCCTCGGCCAACGGCACCATGCGCAGGGCGTAGGCGAAGTCGGCATCCAGTTCGCGCGCCAGCGCCGGCCACTGCTCGCGCGGGGTTTCGGCGAAGCGGTGCTGCAGCAGGGCATGGGTGCCACGCATTTCGGCCTGGAGCCCGGCTTCGGTGCGGTCTTCCAGCAGCGCGTCCCAGGCCCACAGGCCGAGCACGATCAGCAGCAGATGGGCGACCAGGAAGCCGATGCCGTAGCGCAGGAAGTGGAAGGCGTGGCCGCGCATCGCCGAGGGCGTACGCTTCATCCCCATGCCGATCGGCTGAACAGGTAGCCGCGGCCGCGTACGGTCTTGATCCGTTCCGGCTGCTCCGGGTTGTCGCCCAGCTTGCGACGCAGGCGCGAGATGCGGGCATCGATCGAGCGGTCCAGGCCGTCGAAGGCGATCCCGCGCAGGCCGCGCAGCAACGCGTCGCGGTCGAGGATCTGCCCCGCGTTGCTGGCCAGCAGGAACAGCAGGTCGAACTCGGCGGTGGTCAGTTCCAGCTGGGCGCCCTGCAGGTGGACGTTGCGCGTGGACGGGTCGATGTTCAGCTCGCCGAAGCGCAGGCTGCCGTCGCGTGGTTCAACCCGGCGGTGGCGGCGCAGGTGGGCGCGCAGGCGGGCCAGCAGCACTCGTGGTTCGATCGGCTTGCCGATGTAATCGTCGGCGCCCAGTTCCAGTCCCAGCACCTGGTCGATGTTGTCGGTGCGGGCGGTCAGCACGCAGATGATCCCGTCATAGTGGGGCCGGATCTGCCGACACACTTCGAAACCATCCTGGTCGGGCAGGCCGACATCGAGCAGGACCAGGGCGGGCTTCTCGGCCAGGATCCGGGTCACCGCACGCTCACCGCTGCGCTCGTGGGCCACCTGGTAGCCATGCCGCTGCAGATAGTCGCTGACCATCGTACCCAGGCGGGCATCGTCTTCGACCAGTACGATATCCAGCATTCTCAAGGCCTCCGTGGACGCAAACGTACCGCCACGGCACGAGCGCGGCGATGCTATCCCAGCCTTCGGGCCGCCCGGGTCCCGGGGGCGGGCGCCATTCAGCCGGGGTTGCTGGCGCACGGGCCGGGCCTCAGGCCCGGCAACAACTTGGCGTCCAGCATAGCCTGTTGCTGTTACAAAACGTTACCTTCGTGATACGTACGGTGACCATCGCTGACAGCAAAGCGACTGACGCGGGGCCGGGGGCGGGCCGAGCATGGAGTCTCCTCCGCTCCGCGTGCCGTTCCCATGTCGCCCGCCGCCGCCTGCCTGCTGAACCCGTCCCGCCGCTGCCGCTGCGGAGGTGCCCGATGAGCGGCGTGGTCGGGGCCTGGCTGCCCCCCGCCGAGGACGAACACCTGCTGCAGCAGCTGGCGCCGATGCTGCGCGCCCTGCAGCAGCGCGGCCGGGGCCGCATCGGCTACTGGACCGACGCCGAGGCCGGCCTGGCGCTGGGCCATTGCCGGGCGCCGACCGATACCCCGCTGCAGCCCCTGAGTTCGGACTGTGGCCGCTACGTGCTGTGCCTGGATGGCCGGTTGTACAACCGGGCCGACCTGCAGTCGCAGCTGCGCGATCTTCCACGCAGCTGCAGCGATGCGCGGCTGCTGCTGCAGGCGATCGTCGAATGGGGCGTGGAGCGGGCACTCTCCCGCATCGAGGGCGCGTTCGGTTTCAGCGTATGGGACCGCGAGTCGCGCGAACTGTGGCTGGCCCGCGACCCGGTCGGCGAGCGGCCGCTGTACTACGGCTGGTACCAGGGCCAGTTCCTGTTCGCCTCGGAAATGAAGGCGCTTCAGGCCTTCGCCGGCTTTGCCCCGAGCATCGACCAGGATGCGCTGAGCCTGCTGCTGCGCCATGACTACGTGCCGGCACCACACACCATCTACCGCGGCATCCACAAGCTGGTGGCAGGTGCGATGCTGCGCATCGATCTGAATGACCATGCGGCTGGCGGTTCCAGCCAGGCCGCGCAGGGCGGCTCACGCTACTGGTGCGCACGCGATGCGATGCAGAGCGCACTGCAGGAACCGCTGCAGCCGGCCCCCAGCCTGGAGCAGGCCACCGACCAGCTGGAAGCGGTACTGCAGAAGGCCATTGCCGCACGCATGCACTCGCCGCTGGCCTGCGGCGCGTTCCTGTCCGGTGGCACCGATTCTTCATTGGTAACCGCAATGATGCAGGCGCAGTCGACCCTGCCGATCGAAGCCTGGACGGTCGGTTTCGACGATCCCGGCCATGATGAGAGCGACTGGGCCTCGCAGGTCGCGCGCCACCTGGGCGTGCAGCATCACCTGCACCGCATGGACGCGCGCCAGGGCCTGGACCTGCTGCAGCGCCTGCCGCAGGTCTGGTGCGAGCCGTTCGCCGATGCCTCGCAGCTGCCGACCCTGCTGGCCAGCGAACTGCTGGGCGCTCGCAAGCCGGTTGCACTGACCGGTGACGGTGGCGATGAACTGTTCTTCGGTCACCCCAGCTACGGCCGCGCGCTGCGCAATGCACGCCTGTGCGGTGGCCTGCCGGACTGGGTGCGTGACCTGGCACGGCGCAGCGGCAACCGCATGAACGTGGAGCGTGGCCGCCTCGGCGGCTGGCGCGCACTGGTGGCCGAGGTCGCTGCCAACGACGTGGAAGGCCACTACCTGCAGCGCGTGACGCGCTGGCGGCAGCCGGCGCAGGTGGTGCTGGGCGCGCGCGAGCCGATGACGATCTTCCAGCAGCAGGACACCGCGTTGCCGGCCGAGGCGCGCATCCAGCTGCTGGATTTCCGCATGGACCTGGCCGAGGGCATCCTCGCCAAGGTCGATCGTGCGGGCATGGCGGCGGGTGTGGAAACGCGTGCACCGCTGCTGGACATGGAGGTGGTGCGGTTGGCCTGGCGCCTGCCGCAGCACCTGAAGTACCACGATGGCGAGCACAAGCTGATCCTGAAGCACCTGCTGGCGCGTTACCTGCCCGAACCGCTGGTGTATCGCCCCAAGCGTGGCTTCGGGCCGCCGATGGCGCGCTGGTTGGCCGGCCCGCTGCGCGATTGGGCGGAGGCGCTGCTGGACCCGCAGCTGCTGCGCAACCAGGGCTGCTTCGATGCGGCGCGCGTGCGCGGTATCTGGGAGGCGTTCCTGCGCGGTGAGCGCAAGTGGCACACGCACCTGTGGAATGTGTTGATGTTCCAGGCGTGGCACCAGCATTGGCACGGTGGCCGCGGGCGCTGAGCCGTCCCAGCATGGCGTGTGGCGGATTCTTTCTGCGCGGCGCAGGGCGGAGGCCCTTGCGTACGAATGTCCTCCGGCGCCGGCCGTTGGCCGTCACCTCCCCCTTTACTTCGTACGCAAGGGCCTYCGCCCTGCGTTCGGAGTTYGTCGGCGCCTCRTTGARWGGCTGCCRCGAGCGCTGCGCTTTTCCTGCCGCAAGCCRAGCCTCGTCGGGGCGGGCAGGGGTCTGGGCAAAGTAAAGGAGGAGGTGACGGCCAACGGCCGGCGCCGGGGGACATTTGCCCAGATCCCTGCCCGCACCGGCGGGGCCCTTCAGCTCGCGGAGATCTCGAACGAAGACGTACTTCGGAATCCAAGCGCCAGGCAAAAAAAGACCCGGCAGAGGGAGGGATCTGCCGGGTCCGGATTGCATGGGGGGAGGGACCCATGCAATGAGCGTTGCGTCGCGTCAGTGACTGTTCGCGTCCGCCGTTGATGCGTTGTAACCCTGCGCCAGTTCGGACCAGGCCTTGCTGGCCTGCAGGCCGAGCCCGACCATGTCCTGCTGGGCCTGGCCCAATCGTTGCAGGTTGTCCTGCCACAGTTGCGCGCCCTTGGAGAGCGTACCGGCCGCGTCTTCACTGCGGGCCAGTTCGCCCAGCCAGCCGCTGGTGGCGGTCAGGTTGCGTTCCATCGCCTTCAGCTGCACGCCGAACATGCTTTCCGCGTTCTCCAACGCCAACCGGTTCGCGCGCGTTGCCGCGGCGGCGAGCTGGCGGGTGGCATCACTGAAGCGATCGCTGAAGGCGGCGGCCATGGGGCATCAGGAAGTGGCTTGATGCATTGCAGCATACGCCCTTGATGCCGCATTGCAACAAAAATAACAAAGGCGCCCAAGGCGCCTTTGAAAAACCTTTCAGATCAATGGTTTGATCAGATCGCAGGGCCGCGGTAGCGGCAGCCCGAAGTGCAGGTTTCGTGCACGGTGATCTCGCTCAGCGCCGGCAGGCTGGGCTTGAGTTCGTTCCAGATCCACACCGCCAGGTTCTCGCTGGTGGGGTTCTCCAGACCGGGAATGTCATTGAGGTAGTGATGGTCCAGGCGGTCGTAGATCGGCTGGAAGGCCGCCTTCACGTCGCCGAAGTCCATGATCCAGCCGGTCTGCGCACCCGGTTCGCCCTCGACCTTCAGTTCCACCCGGAACGAGTGGCCGTGCAGGCGCGCGCACTTGTGCCCCGGTGGCACGTTGGGGAGGCGATGCGCCGCTTCGAGCATGAAGACTTTGAAGATTTCCATGGCGCGATTGTACGCCGCGGGCGGCCCGGCAGCCTGAGTGGATGTTGGGCATTCGTGAAGAAAGTCTTTTCATCCGGATGAAGAGATGATAGCTTCTCTTATATCCGTATGAAGAGATGTTATTGGCCGGACCCCGGCCAGGCATGGACTACTGCGGGACTTCATCGCCCTTACCACCTCCCCCACATCGTCATGCCCAAGCACACCCTGCTCGTGGCGGCCCTGGCCGTCGCTCTGGCCGCGCCTTTGTCCGCCGCCGCCGAAACCTCCGCCGACGCCAGTGGCGAAGCCAGCACCCTGGCCGCCGTGCGCGTCACCGGTTCCAACATCAAGCGCGCCGATACCGAGGCCTCCAACCCGGTGCAGGTGATCGGCCGCCAGCAGCTGGAACAGACCGGCAAGGCCACCGTGGCTGACGTGCTGCGTTCGATCTCGGCCAATACCGGCAACGCCAGCAACGAAACCACCAACAATGGCTGGGCCTCCGGCTCTGCCGGCATCGGCCTGCGTGGCCTGTCGCAGAAGAACACGCTGGTGCTGCTCAACGGCCGTCGCCTGGCCAACTACGGTTTCCCGGCCGGTGGCCTGTCCGACACCTTCGTCGATCTCAACGCGCTGCCGCTGGTCGCGGTCGAGCGCATCGAAGTGCTCAAGGACGGCGCCTCGGCGGTGTACGGCTCCGACGCCGTGGCCGGCGTGGTCAACATCATCACCCGGCAGAACTTCGAAGGTGCCGAAATCGGTGGCAGCTTCGGTGGTGCCGACCAGGGGGGGCTGCACGAGCAGAACCTGAAGTTCGTCGGTGGCCTGGGTGATCTCGACACCGATGGCTACAACATCCTCTTCAGCCTGCAGGGCTACAACCGCGAGCGCCTGGACCAGGACGAGCGCAACCTGACCAGGAGCGGCATCTACACCGACAAGCCCGGTGGCCGCTGGAACGGCTGGTCGGCCAAGGGCGCGCGCTACCTGGTCAACGGCGTGTCGGTGCCGATGCTCGACGCCAACGGCAACTGCCCGGCCGGCACCACCCGCGTTGCCAGCGCGCCGATCGATGGCCTGGCCGGCGATACCTGCGGCTTCAACCAGGCACCGTTCACCACGCTGATCCCCTCGACAAAGCGCTACCAGGCCTATGCCAACGGTACCTTCCGACTGAACGACAACGTCGAAGCCTTCGGCGAAGTGCTGTACAGCCAGATCAAGAGTGCCGCGTGGTTCGGCAGCAGCCCGTTCTTCACCCTGGAGAGCGGCCGCTTCGCACTGAACGCGAACAGCGGCCTGGCCGAGCCGGTGTCGTCGCTGCTGCCGGCCAACAATCCCTACAACCCGTACGGCCGTGCGATCCCGATCGAGTACACCTTCTTCGACCTCGGCGGCACGATCAAGACCAACCGCTCCACGGCCTACCGCGGTGTGTTCGGCCTGCGCGGCACCACCGCGTCGTGGGACTGGGAAGTGGCTGCGTTCGGTGCACGCAGCAGCGAGCGCGAGAGCGTGTCCGGCGGCTTCGCCAACCGCTGGGCGCTGGCCGATGCGCTGGCCACCGGCAGTTACAACCTGCTGAACCCGGCGGCCACGCCGCAGTCGGTGCGTGACTCGATCAACATCGCCACCCTGCGTCCGGCCGAGTCCAAGCTGCAGGGCATCGACGCGAAGATCTCCGGCAGCCTGGGCCACACCTGGGCCGGCGAGATCGGCTTCGCTGCGGGTGCCGAGTGGCGCCGCGAGAAGCTCGATTCCAACAACCCGTGGCAGATCGACGCCGGCCTGCAGGTGCGCCCGGCGATCGCCGAAGTGCACGGCAAGCGACAGGTCAGTGCGGCCTACGCCGAAGTGAACGTGCCGCTGGCCGCGACGCTGGAGCTGTCCGCCGCCGCGCGCGCCGACCACTACGACGATTTCGGCGATGCCTTCTCGCCGAAGATCGGCCTGCGCTGGCAGCCGCTGGACGTCCTGCTGGTGCGTGCGTCGGCCTCGAAGGGCTTCCGTGCTCCGTCGCTGTCGGAGAACTCCAACAGCACCAGCATCGCTTACGGCAGCGTGGTCGACCCGCGTGATCCGGACGTGCCGGGCTCGCGCCAGAACCCGACCTTCTTCACCGTCGGCAACAACGAACTGAAGCCCGAGCGCACCAGGAGCGTGAACTTCGGCGTGGTGCTGTCGCCGTGGGCCAACACCAACCTGAGCGTGGACTACTACCGCATCCAGCTGGACAACCTGGTCGGCACCAACAACACCCAGACCCTGGTCAACGACAACGTGGCCGGTGCCGTGCAGCGTGATGAGCGCGGCAAGCTGCAGGCGGTCTACAACCGCTACCAGAACCTGAGCGAGCTGAAGACCTCGGGCATCGATGTCGAACTGCGCCAGCGCATCCCGACCGCCGCGCTGGGCGACTTCACCGTCTCCTCGGCCTACACCCACGTGCGCGACTACCGTCGCCCGACCGTGGTCGGTGGCCCGCTGGTGGACTACGCCGGCAGCAACCTCGGCGCGACCCTGCCCAAGGACAAGGCCACCACCACGCTGGACTGGAAGTACGGCGATTTCAACGCGGCCGTGACCTGGTATTACACCAGCAGCTACCGCCAGGAAGCCAGTACCGCGGCCAAGGCCGTGCAGCAGCGTGTCGGCAGCTACAGCCAGTACGACCTGTACCTGGCCTACACCGGCATCGACAAGCTGACCGTGTACGCCAAGGTGCAGAACCTGGCCGACAAGACGCCGCCGTATGACGCCTCATTCCCGGGCATCCGCGCGCCGTACGACTTCAGCCAGTATGACCTGCGTGGCCGCTACTTCACGCTGGGCTTCGATTACCGCTTCTGATCCATCCGCCGCGGCCGGTCACCWTCGGGGGCCGGCCSCGCGACTGTCTGCCGTTGAGTTCCAGGGGAGTCACCGTGTCCTTGCATCGCCGTGCCGTTCTTCCGCTGCTGATCGCCGCCGCCACCGCGCTGTCCTCGCCGCAGCCGGCGCAGGCGCAGAGTGCGTACTTCTTCCCGCAGTCCACCGAGGCGGCCGCGTTCGAAACGTCCATTCCCACGCCGGAACAGTTCCTTGGCTATCCGATCGGCAGTCGTTACACCCGGCACGACCAGCTGGTGGCGTACTTCCAGGAACTGGCGAAGCGTTCCGACAAAATCAGCGTGCGCGAGATCGGCCGCAGCTATGAGGGGCGCCCGCTGCTGATCGCCACCGTCACCGCGGCGGGCAACCACGCGCGGCTGGAGCAGATCCGCCAGCAGCACGCGACCCTGGTCGATCCGGCGCAGCCGCGCAGCGCCGCCGGTAACAGCCCGGTGGTGGTTTGGCTGGGCTACAGCGTGCACGGCAACGAGACATCCAGTGCCGAAGCCGCGATGCTGACCGCCTACTACCTGGTGGCCAACCGCAGCGCCGAAACCCAGCAATGGCTGCAGCAGGCGGTGGTGCTGTTCGACCCGGCGCAGAATCCGGACGGCCGCGATCGTGCCGCCAACTGGCACAACGCGTGGGCGTCCGACCCGGCCTCGGCCGATCCCGCCGACAAGGAGCACGTCGAGCCGTTCCCGCAGGGCCGCACCAACCACTACTTCACCGATCTCAACCGCGACTGGCTGGCGCTGACCCAGCAGGACTCGCGGCCGAAGGTGGAGGTGTTCCACCAGTGGTACCCGAACGTGCAGATCGACTTCCACGAGATGGGCAAGGACAGCACCTATTACTTCGAACCTTCGCCGAAGAGCATGCACAGCCCGCTGATTCCGGCGGCGTCATACGACTTCAACAAGACCCTGGCGAAATACCACGCGCAGGCATTGGATGCGCTGGGCTCGCTGTACTACACCGGCGAGAACTTCGACAATTTCTCGCCGGTGTACGGCTCGACCTATCCTGATTTCCACGGCGCGGTCGGCGTGACCGTCGAGCAGGCCAGCTCGCGTGGCCGCGTGCAGGAATCGGTGAATGGCCTGCTGACCTTCCCGTTCACCATCCGCAACCAGGTCGCGACCGGCCTGGGCACGGTGCGTGGCGCGGTGACCGAGCGCGGCGGCCTGTTCGACCTGCAGAAGCAGTTCTTCCAGAGCGCGCTGAAGCAGGCCGCGCAACAGCCTGTGAAGAGTTTCGTGTTTGGTGATGCGCATGACCCGGCGTTGACCCGTCGCCTGCTGGAACTGTTGCTGCTGCATCGCATCGAGGTGCGCGCGCTGGATCGCGCGGTGACCGTGGATGGCCAGCACTTCGCACCGGGCAGTGCCTACGTGGTGCCGGTGCAGCAGGCGCAGTTCCGGCTGGTGCATTCGATCTTCGCCGAGACGCCGCCGATCAAGGGCGATGTTTTCTACGGCAGCACCAGCTATGCGATTGCACCGGCGTATGGCGTGGCGTTCGCCGGCAGCCGCAGCCGTGTTGAGGGCGGTGTGCGCGTGACCACGCTGCCTGCGGAACAGGGGACGGTCGTCGGTGGGCAGGCCGGATTCGCCTACGCCATCGACTGGCGCGACTACAACGCCGGACGCGCACTGGCGGTGCTACAGCAGAAGGGATTGAACGTGCGCGCCGCATTCCAGCCGTTCACTACCGCGACCGCACAGGGCGAGGTCAGCTTCGCCGCTGGCAGCCTGGTGATTCCGGTGGCTGGGCAACCGCTTCAGGACACAGCACTGCTTGAAGCGGTGACGTCTGCCGCGCGCGAGGCGGGGGCGCAGGTGCATGCGCTGTCCAGCGGCCGCAGCCGCGAAGGCATCGACCTCGGCAGTGACGGCGTCAAGGCGCTGCGCAAGCCAGTCGTAGCGCTGGTGATGGGTGAGGGCGTGGCCCCCACCGAGATCGGCTCGGCCTGGTTCCTGCTCGACCAGCAGCTGCGGCTGCCGGCCAGCAAGCTGGATCCGCAGCAGCTGGGCAAGGTGCCGTTGGACCGCTACACCACCATCGTGCTGGCCGGCGGCACTTACACCGGCGTCGATGCCACGGCAGTGGCCGCACTGAAGCGCTGGGTGCAGGGCGGCGGCTCGCTGGTGACCTACGGTAGTGCTTCGAAGTGGGCGATCGAGCAGAAGCTGGCCGACGGCGAGAAGCTTGGCAAGGACGAAGAAGCTGCTGACGAGAGCCGCCGTGCGTTCGGCGACCAGCGCGACATCGCCGCGATCGAGCGGGTCAGCGGCAACATCCTCAGCGCAGATGTGGACACCAGTCATCCACTGGCATTCGGGGTGCCGCGTCGGCAGTTGTCGATCAACAAGGAGAACACGGTGACGCTGCAGCCGAGCGCGAATCCCTTCTCGACGGTGGTACGCATCGACACGCCGCCGCGGGTGAATGGTTACCTGTCCGAGCGCAACCGCGCGCGGGTAGCAGGCAGCGCGTGGCTGCTGGTGTCGGCGCAGGGGCAGGGCAACGTGGTGTTGTTCGCGGATGATCCGGCGCACCGCAAGTACTGGCACGGGACGGATCGGCTGCTGATCAACGCGATCTTCTTCGGGAATCTGGTGAATCCGAGTAAAGCGCGGGGTTGAGGCTTTGCGCGCCTTGATTGATGCGTGTGGGGGAGGTCGGGCGGGCTGCGCAGGACACGCTGTAAATACGTCCATGTAAGCTCGATCGGCGCATCCATGCGCCTCACGGTCCTGCGCAGCCCGCCCGGCCTCCCCTCGACAGTTTCCTGCGGGCGCGGACGCATCAGACCGCCAAGGCGGGAGCAAGGGCAAAAGCAAACGCAAAAGCAAAAGCAAAGCCAGGAATTGCGACTTCGGCTTTTGCCTTTGAATTTGAATTTGAATTTGAATTTGATCTTTCTTCTCCCGGCTACCCGGCGGGAGAAGAGGGCGCAGGCAATGCTTGAAGCGGATGGGCATGGGGGCAGCGCAGAACCGTTGGCGCCATGGATGGCGCCATCGAGCTTACATGGACGTATTTACAGCGTGTTCTGCGCTGCCCCCATGCCCATCCGCCCTCGGTACTGCCACCGCGTGCTTCATCACCCAGTAGCCCGCAACAAAAAAAAGGACGGCGCGTCAGCGCCGTCCCTCGATAAGCCCCCCGCGCAGCGGGAAGCACCATCCATGTCAGCCGGGATCAGCCGGCGCGACCGCCGCCGTTGCCGCCCTGGCCGCGGCCACGGCCGCCACCATTGCCACCACCGCCACGACGCTGGCCCTGACCGGCACCTGCACCGGCACGCTGCTGGCCATTGCCACTGCCCTCACGACGGCCGCCACCGGCCTTCTTCGGGCCCGCGTGCGCATGGCGCGGCGCATCACCGTGCGGACGGCGCGCGTGGCTCTTGCGCGGCGCGCGCTCGCCGGTATCGTGCTCGGCCTTGCCCGGCGCACTGTTGCCCCAGCGGATCGGCGTCTGCAGTTCGAAGCCCGGCACATCACGGATGTCCATGTCGCGGCCCAGCAGGCGCACGATCGCGCGCAGCAGCTTCACTTCGTCCTGTGCGACCAGCGAAATCGCCTGGCCGGTGGCGCCGTTGCGGCCGGTACGGCCGATGCGGTGCACGTAGTCCTCGGCCACCATCGGCAGATCAAAGTTGATCACCTTCGGCAGCTCGTTGATGTCGATGCCACGCGCAGCGATATCGGTGGCCACCAGCACGGTCACGCGGCCAGCCTTGAAGTCGCCCAGCGCACGCAGGCGCTGGCCCTGGCTCTTGTTGCCATGGATCGCCGCGGTCTTGATGCCCGACTTTTCCAGGAACGTGGCCAGCTTGTCGCTGCCGTGCTTGGTGCGGGCGAACACCAGGGTCTGCTCGCGGCTGTCCTGCGCCAGCAGGTGCAGCAGCAGGTCACGCTTGCGGCCGGCATCGACCGGGTGCACGCGGTGGGTGATGGTTTCGGCCACGGTGTTCTTCGGCGTCACCTGGATCTGTTCCGGGTTGCGCATGAACTCCAGCGCCAGCTGGCGGATGTTGTCCTCGAAGGTGGCCGAGAACAGCAGGGTCTGGCGGTTCTGCTTCGGCAGCTTGGCCAGGATGCGCTTGATCGACGGCAGGAAGCCCATGTCGAGCATGCGGTCGGCCTCGTCCAGCACCAGCAGTTCAATGCCGGACAGGTCGATGCTGCGACGCTCCAGATGGTCGATCAGGCGGCCCGGGCAGGCCACCAGCAGGTCCACGCCGCGGCGCAGGATGTCCAGCTGGTTGCCCATGCCGACGCCGCCGTAGATGCAGGCGCTGGGGATGCGCAGGTACTTGCTGTAGCCGCGCAGGCTGTCGTGTACCTGGGTGGCCAGTTCGCGGGTCGGGGCCAGGATCAGCGCACGCGGCTTGCGCGGGCCGCTGCGCACTTCCTGCGAGGCGGTGCCCAGGTGCTGCAGCAGCGGCAGGCCGAAGGCGGCGGTCTTGCCGGTACCGGTCTGTGCACCGGCCAGCAGGTCGCGACCGGCCAGCGCCAGCGGGATCGCCTGCTGCTGGATCGGGGTCGGGTTTTCATAGCCCTGCTCGGCAAGCGCACGCAGCAGGAAGGGCGCCAGGCCCAGCGATTCAAAAGACATTGAGTTTGCTCCAAGTACAAGAAACGCCTGTCCGACTGGACAGACGGGGGCAGATCAAACTGATCGGCTGACTCGGAGCGTTCCCGTGAACCGCGCTGCGAGAATTGGGTGCAGCCGGCACGGAGCGCAGGCTGGAATGCGTGACGAACGGCGTCGGAGTGGGGGCGGGCGAAGAGGGCGGACCCTGGTCGCCGGCGATCCCGGAGGGAAACGGACGGCCGCTGCAGACCCTGCAAGTCTAAACGATGTTTGAGACTTCACGCAAAAAGGCCTGTTCAGGTAGGGGTTCTGCCTGCAGGGCTTGCAGCCCTGCACCCGCAGAGGCCAGAGCCAAGGCCGGAGCAAGATCAAAAGCCGGGTTCCTGTGGGTTGGCGGGGTGGGTCCGGTTGCGGGAGACGCCGTAAACCCCCAGACCGGCCCAGCCGCTGGCGGCTGTGCGTTCGGGCGCTTGCGAAGCAGTGCTTCGCAAGCAAAGCGCCCTCACCCATGGGGGCT
>NZ_RAVT01000005.1 GCF_013464915.1 Stenotrophomonas maltophilia | reverse complement strand
GTGGTGGAGCCAAGCGGGATCGAACCGCTGACCTCCTGCATGCCATGCAGGCGCTCTCCCAGCTGAGCTATGGCCCCGTGTTACCGAGCCGCCTATCATACCTGCGTGTTCACGTTTGTGGAAGCTTTTTTTCAACTTTTTTCGTTCCGGTTCAACCGCAGCCACGAGGGCAGGGGAACCGCAACGCCACAACCTGAATGCCGGTAGGCGGTGAACAAAAAGACCCGGTTATCGGCCGGGTCCTCGTTGTTCGTGATGAGTGGCGTCCCCACGGGGATTCGAACCCCGGTCGCCACCGTGAAAGGGTGATGTCCTAGGCCTCTAGACGATGGGGACGCACGAAAACTTCAAGTTGTAGATGCTTCGACGGCCTAATGTCGAAGTGGTGGAGCCAAGCGGGATCGAACCGCTGACCTCCTGCATGCCATGCAGGCGCTCTCCCAGCTGAGCTATGGCCCCATGAAACTCCGGATGATCTGCCGGGAGCAGAGTCCGTTTTGAAACTGGCGTCCCCACGGGGATTCGAACCCCGGTCGCCACCGTGAAAGGGTGATGTCCTAGGCCTCTAGACGATGGGGACGCACGAAAACTTCAAGTTGTAGAWSYTTCGACGGCCTAATGYCGAARTGGTGGAGCCAAGCGGGATCGAACCGCTGACCTCCTGCATGCCATGCAGGCGCTCTCCCAGCTGAGCTATGGCCCCACGTCGCTGAGGAGCGAAATAATAGCCTTGCCCCAGGGGGTTGGCAAGCATTTGTTGCACTTTTCTTCACGTGCGTTGCAATGCCGATCTGCGCATGGGATGTCTAGGCGTTGCCATCGGTCAGCGCGGCCAGGATCGGGCATTGGTCGAGGGTGCCATGACCAGGGCATGCATCGACAAGCTGTGAAAGCGCGGTATGCATGCGCTGCAGTTCCGCCATCCGTTGTGCAATGTCCTGCAGGCGGGCCTGGGCGGTGTCGCGCACGCTTCCCATGTCCTGCCGGTGGTGATCGCTGAGCGCCAGCAGTTCGCCGATTTCCTCGAGGCTGAAGCCCAGCGCCTTGGCGCGGCGGATGAAGCGCAACCGGCGCAGGTCCGGCTCGCCGAAGATGCGGTAGCCGCCAGCCGAGCGCGCCGCTGTCGGCAGCAGCTGCTGCCGCTCGTAATAGCGGACCGTATCGATCGGAACGCCCGCCTGACGGGCCAGTTGTCCAATGTTCATGGCAGTTTCCCTGCGGATGCTGCCGACCATTGTGAAGGCTGGAGTCTGGTCGAGAGTCAAGGCTTCAGCCTGGCGCGCGTATTCAGCCCACTTTGCAACTTTCTTCATAGCCCCGCAGATGGGCCGTTCCTACCCTTCGCCTGAACCGGCCGTTCGATGGCCTGCAACGAACCGAGGAGGTGGTCTGTGGAGGGAGTCAGGAACGAAGCATTCGTCGAGGTTGCAGTGGTGGAATACCCGGGAGGGGACCCCTCCGCCGCCTCGGTACTGGCCGAAATGGCCCACGTCGCCAACCGCCTGGCCCAACAGCAGCGCCGGCCGTACAAGCGTGTGCTTGTCACCCGCTGGATCGTGCCCGCCAGCCAGACCGGTGTGCATCGCATCGCAGGTGCTGAAATGCTTGACGCCGCCATTCCTGCGGTCATCGCGGTTCCCGGTCAGATCAGCCCTGGCGCCTGTCTGCGCGCCGAGGAGGTCCTGCTGGACTGGTTGCGGGCCCACTATGACGGTGGCAGCCTGCTGGCTGCTGCCAGCGACGGGGTCGGTGTACTGGCCCGCGCGGGACTGCTGGCCGGAAGAACGGTCAGCGGCCCCGATCTGGGGCGACATCCAGGGTTGCAGGCGCAGGCGGTGAGCTGGGTGCCCAGTGAGCGGGCGCTGGTCGACGATGGTGATCTGCTGACCGTTGGCGGATCGCAGGCCTGGCGTTTCCTCGGGCTGCGTCTGCTGTACCGGCTGCACGGGCAGGGCGTGGCGAGTGCGGTCGCGCAACAGCTCGGGATCGTCGTGCCCGCAGGGATCCAGCAGGATCTTGAGCGTTTCAGTGCCAACTTCGCCCACGGTGACCGCGATGTACTGAAGGCCCAGCGCTGGCTGCATACCACTGCGGCAAGAGGGGCCACTCTGGCCGCAATCTGCGAGGTTTCCGGATTGGAGCCACGTACCTTGCAGCGGCGCTTCCTCCGAGCCACCGGTCTGCGGCCGATCGAATACTGCCAACGGCTGCGCATTGCCAAGGCGCAGACCCTGCTGCAGCAGGGCGCAGGCATCGAGGAGGTGGCCTGGGGGGTGGGCTACGCTGATCAGAGCGCGTTCCGGCGTCTGTTCCTTCGCATCGTGGGCATGACACCGGCCAACTATCGTCGCCACGTCAACTGCAAGCGGCGGGAGCGACCGTTGATGCCGTCAGTGGCCGGAAGTCTTCGCGGCCTGCAGACGCCCCCCGGCTTGCAGTTGGGGCGGAGCGCGGCCTGACGCCGGGCGGCGGGCGAGCGCTTGCAACCTGGGCCTGTCGCTTTGACCATGCAGGCAAGTGGAACTTGAACAGGTGGGCTGATGTCGAGTGTTGGACCGGTACCGATGCCGGTGGTGTTGATCCTCATGTGCACGTTGCTGGCCATGATCGTTGCCCGTCTTTGGCCGCGCAAGGAAGTAGGAATGCCGCTGCCGTCTGCAGCAAGCATGGTGCTGGACATGCTGCTGATCGGCCTGTTGTGTGGTCGTATCAGTTTTGTTGTGCTGAATTTCGCGCTCTATCGATCGGAGCCCTGGAGCATTCTGCAGGTCACCGATGGCGGCTATCACCTGATGGTGGTGCTGGTGGCCGGGCTGGCGTGGGGACTATGGCGTCTGCGGCCGTGGCGTCAGTTGCGTGCACCGGTACTGACGAGCGCACTGGTGGGAGTGCTGCTCTGGGCCGCTGGGGGTCAGCTGCTGTCGGCCTGGCAGGCGCGGCAGATGCCATTGCCAACGCTGCAGGTCGCGGACCTGCAGGGCGGAACGGTTGACCTGCAGCAGTTCCGGGGCAGGCCGGTGGTGATGAACCTGTGGGCCACATGGTGCGGCCCCTGCCGACGGGAGATGCCGGTGCTCGCAGCGGCACAGCAGGCACATGGCAACGTGCAGTTCGTATTCCTCAATCAGGGCGAAACCCTGGATGAGGTCCAGGGTTTTCTTGCCGGTGAGCGACTGATGCTGGGCAACGTATTGCTGGACGAAGAAGCGGCTGCTTCAACAGTGCTGGGAGTACAGGCCTATCCTTCGACACTCTTCTTCGATGCCGATGGGCGCCTGCGTGAACTGCACCTGGGCGAGCTGACCGCGGCCGGCCTTGAACACAAACTGCGCCGGCTGCGGTAGCCTGCGCGGGCATCTCACTACGGAGCTCCCATGTTGTCGACTTCCCTGCGCACCGCCCCGGCGGTGCTGTTGCTGCCGGTCATGCTGGCATTGGCCGCCTGCAGCCAGGCACAGACGCCGCCGGGCAAGGCCGCCACGGCACCGGCGACGAGTGCTGCGGCCTCTGCCGCCAAGGGTGACCGCCCTGCAGTGCTGAAAGGCATCGAGAAGCACGGCTTCGAGGTCGTTGCCGAATTCGATGCGCCCGGTGGCCTGCGCGGTTTCGCTGGTGTGGTGGGTGGTCAGCAGCCTGCAGCGGCTTATGTCACTGCCGATGGAAAGCACGTACTGGTGGGCAGCCTGTTCGATGCCGAAGGCAATGATGTGGCTGCCGAAGCGGTCGAAAAGCTGGTCGCCGCACCGATGTCGGCCAAAATGTGGACCAAGCTCGAAGCCAGCGCCTGGGTGCGTGACGGCAAGGCCGACGCGCCGCGCGTGGTCTATACCTTCAGTGACGCCAACTGCCCGTATTGCCACAGGTTCTGGGAGGCGGCCCGTCCGTGGGTCGACGCCGGCAAGGTGCAGCTGCGCCACATCATGGTGGGTGTGATCCGCGAGGACAGCCCGGCCAAGGCCGCAGCCATCCTCGCCGCACGTGATCCGAGCGCGGCGCTGCTGGAGAACGAGCACCAGTTCGACCGTGGCGGCATCAAGGCGCTGCCGAGCATCAGCCGCGAGATCGCCGGCAAGCTCGATGCCAACCAGGTATTGATGCTGGAGATGGGGTTCCAGGGCACCCCGGGTATCCTGTTCCAGGATGCACAGGGCCAGGTGCAGCGCCGGGCCGGATTGCCGCAGGGCGATGACCTGCAGACGGTGCTCGGTCCGCGTTGATCCATGCCTGCATGATGATGTAGACCACAGGCCCGCATGGTGGACATGCGGGCCTGTTGCGTTCCGTACCCCAGGCGAACACAACCGCTTGCGCATTGTCTGTTCGTCGTCACGTCTGAATCGTGACTGAGATCAAGCATCGTGCCTTGATTCCAATCAAGGCCAAAAACGACAAACGGACTAGCCTTTGACGCATGGAATACAGCGTCAACGCGCCATGGATGCCGCGCCGCGGCTGCCCGGATCCGGGCAGGTCGGCACAGCCATTCACGACACTCTCACTCCCTGCTTGTTACCCAGACCGCTGCGGTCGCCACCTCTCTGGCAGCGCGGCCTTGATGGAGTCGACATGGGTGCGGGCGGGACAGTGTCATCGTCCTGTTGCCTGCCACGCGCAGGCTGGCCGATGTCGTCGGCGCAGTACCCGCATTTCCAGCAACGGCAACGCGAAGCCAGGGCGGCGCATGCGTGCGCTCCGGAACCGTGATGCGAGTGTTCGTCCGGGGAGGATGCAATGCGTTTGGCGGTACTGAGTCTGGCGTGTCTGGGTGTACTGGCGATCACGCCGGCGTACGCCCAACAGGGTGACGCGGAGGATGCGCAGGCATTGCGGCGTGAGATTGCCGCAATGCGCCAGGCGCTGGAAGGCATGCAGCAACGGTTGGACCGGCTGGAGCAGCGCGATGCTGCGCCTGCGCAGGCAACAGCCGTGCCTGCAACGGCGCCGATTGCCTCCGCCGCCCCTTCCGACGTGATCCATCGCACCCAGGTGCCGGGTGTGGCGCAGCCGGTGCTGCCGCAGCGCGACTCGGTCGCTGATCCGTCCACTGCCGCATCGCGACCGGACAGTGCGGCAGGCCCGACCGATCCCGATCTGAAGGGGTTCTTTGCCATTCCCGGCACCGATACGGTGATCCGCATCGGCGGCTACGCCAAGCTGGATGCCATCGCCGATTCGCGTGCGGCCGGCGACGAGGATCAGTTCATTCCCTCGTCGATGCCGGTCGGCGGCAGCCACCGCGATGTCTCCAACTTCAACATCCACGCCAAGCAGACCCGCTTCAGCTTCGAGGCGCGGCGTCCGACCACGCACGGCAACCTGCGCTTCTACCTGGAGAACGACTTCTTCGGCAGCAGTGACGGCTACGAGTTCCGCCTGCGCCATGCCTATGGCCAGCTCGGTAATACCTATGCCGGTTATGGCTACTCCAGCTTCATGGACCCGGACAGCCTGCCTGACACACTGGACTTCGCAGGGCCGGGCGGTGCCGGCTATCTGCTGGTGGCCGGCATCCACCACAGCTTCGCGATGGGAAAGGGCAACACCCTGACCGTGGCGGCCGAAGACCCGAAGACCGAACTGGCCGGTGCCAGCGATGAGCGGGCTGCGGTGAACCGTCTGCCGGATGTGACCGTGACCGCGCGCATGGAGCGTGACTGGGGCCATCTGCAGCTGGGCGCGGTGGCGCGCAGCCTGGCCTACGACGGCGATGGCGAGCGCGACCGGCGCATGGCCGGTGGCCTGCAGCTGAGTGGCTCGGCCTCGGTGGGCGAGCGCGACCTGCTGCTGTTCGGTGCACTCGGCGGACGCGGCCTCAGCCGTTACACCGCCGACCTGACCGGCTCCGGGCTGGACGCGGTGGTCGGTGCCGATGGGCGCCTGGATGCGCTGGACCTGCACGGCGGTTTCGTGGGTTACACCCATTACTGGTCCGAGCTGTGGCGTTCGAACCTGATCTTCGGCCAGCTGACCCTGGAGCGGAACGCGGCACTGGCGGCCGACGCGTTCCGGCAGAGCCGCTACGGCGTGTTCAACCTGATCTGGAGCCCGGCGCCTTCGTGGACGATGGGCATGGAGCTGCTGTACGGCCGCCTGGAACAGCAGAGCGGCGCGCGCGGCGACACGGTCCGGGTGCAGGGCAGCCTGCAATACAACTTCATCAAGTAAGCGCCAGCGGCGTTACGCCAGCGCAACCGTCCCCACGCCCGGCCGCACCGGGCTCATGCCAGTACAGGAGATTGTCATGGCAGAAGCAAAGAAAATCGGGGTGGTCGGAGCCACCTTCCTCGTCGCCGGCAACATGATGGGCTCAGGCGTGTTCCTGCTGCCATCCAGCCTGGCCAAGATCGGCACCGCCTCGATCTGGGGCTGGCTGATCACCACCGCGGGCGCGCTGCTGCTGGCCTTCGTGTTCGCCAAGCTGGGCAAGCTGGCACCCAAGGCGGGTGGTCCCTATGCCTATGCGCGTGACTGGTTCGGACCCTACATGGGCTTCCAGACCAACACCATCTACTGGTTCGCCAACTGGATCGGCAACGTCGCCATCCCGATTGCGGCGGTCGGCTACTTCAGCTACTTCTTCCCGATCCTGTCCGAGCCGCTGGTGCGCTGCATCGCGGTGCTGGTGCTGGTGTGGGCGCTGAGCTTCGCCAACATGATCGGTCCGGCCTTCGTCAGCCGCGTGCAGACGGTCACCACCAGCTTCGCGCTGGTGCCGATCCTGGGTATCGCGATCTTCGGCTGGTTCTTCTTCGATGCCGACATCTTCAAGGGCGCCTACAACGTGTCCGGCGAATCCAACTTCGGCGCGATCTCCAGCGCTGCAGCACTGACCCTGTGGGCCTTCATCGGTGTCGAGTCGGCCTCGGTGACCGCAGGTGTGGTCGAGAACCCGGAAAAGAACGTGGCCCGTGCCACCCTCGCCGGCGTGTTCCTGGCCGCGATCGCCTACATTGCCAGCTCCTCGGTGATCATGGGCATGGTGCCCAATGGCGAACTGCAGACCTCCGATGCGCCGTTCGCGCTGGCCGCGGCCAAGGCAGTGGGTGGCTGGGGCGGTGCGCTGGTCAGCCTGTGTGCTTTCATCGGTGCTGCCGGTTCGCTGGGTGGCTGGATCCTGCTGACCGCACAGAGTGCCAAGGCGGCGTCCGATGATGGCCTGTTCCCGAGCATCTTCAGCAAGACCAACAAGGATGACGTGCCGGTCAAGGGCGTGTTGATCGTGGCCGTGCTGATGACCCTGGCGGTGCTGGTCACCTCCACCTCGGAAACCGCATCGGCGCAGTTCGACGTGATCACGTCGGCGGCGGTGGTGCTGACCCTGCTGCCCTACATCTACTCGTGCGTGGCCTGCTACTTCGTGGTCGAGCGCTCGCACACGATCATCCATACCGGCGCGTTCTGGACCCTGACCAGCCTGACCGTCGTGTACTGCCTGTGGGCGATCTACGGCTCGTCGGGAACCATCGTGCAGTACGCCTTCCTGTTCGTGCTGTTCATCACCGTGTTCTATCCCTTCTTCAGCGAGGAGCGCCGCCAGCAGCGGCAGCGCGCCCGCGAGGCATCGGCCATCAGCGCCGGCGCCCAGCATTCCTGAGTTCGACAAGGAGAATCAACGTGTACTTCAAGTCCCTGGACTACCCGGTCATTGTCATCGACAACGACTACGAGTCGCCGCGCATCGGTGGCATCCTGATCCGCGCCCTGGTGGAAGAGCTGCGCAGCAACGACCAGCGCGTGCTGTGCGGCCTGAACCTGGATGATGCCCGCGCCGGTGCCCGCACCTACGTGGCGGCCTCGGCGGTGCTGATCTCGATCGATGGCAGCGAAGAGGTGGATGGCGAGTTCCAGCGCCTGACCGCCTTCCTGCGCGAGCAGAGCGCGCGCCGCGCCAACCTGCCGGTGTTCCTGTACGGCGAGCGCCGCACCATCGAGAAGGTGCCGAGCAAGCTGCTCAAGTACATCCACGGCTTCATCTTCCTGTTCGAAGACACCAAGAGCTTCATCTCGCGGCAGGTGATGCGCGCGGCCGAAGACTACATGAAGAACCTGCTGCCGCCGTTCTTCAAGGCGCTGATCCACCATGCGGCCGAGTCGAACTACTCCTGGCACACGCCGGGCCACGCCGGCGGCGTGGCCTTCACCAAGTCGCCGGTCGGCCGTGCATTCCATCAGTTCTACGGCGAGAACACCCTGCGCAGCGATCTGTCGATCTCGGTGCCGGAGCTGGGCTCGCTGCTTGACCACACCGGCCCGATCAAGGACGCCGAGGAAGAGGCGGCGCGCAACTTCGGTGCCGACCATACGTTCTTCGTCACCAACGGCACTTCCACCGCCAACAAGATCGTCTGGCACGGCACGGTGGCCCGCGGCGACGTGGTGTTCGTCGACCGCAACTGCCACAAGTCGCTGCTGCACGCGCTGATTATGACCGGCGCGGTGCCGGTGTACTTCACCCCCAGCCGCAACGCGCACGGCATCATCGGCCCGATCAGCCTGGACCAGTTCACGCCCGAGTCGCTGCAGCAGCGCATCGCCGCCAACCCGCTGGCCAGCAAGGCCTACCAGGCCGGCTCCAAGCCGCGCATCGCAGTGGTGACCAATTCCACCTACGATGGCCTGTGCTACAACGCCGAGAAAATCGCCGACGAGATCGGCAGCGCGGTCGACTTCCTGCACTTCGATGAAGCCTGGTACGCCTATGCCGCGTTCCATCCGTTCTACGAGAACCACTACGGCATGGCCAAGGGCAAGCCGCGCGAGCAGGATGCGATCATCTTCACCACGCATTCCACGCACAAGCTGCTGGCCGCGTTCTCGCAGGCTTCGATGATCCACGTGCGCAACTCGGCGCAGCGCGACCTGGATGCCGAGCGCTTCAACGAGTCGTTCATGATGCACACCTCGACCAGCCCGCATTACGGGGTGATCGCGGCCTGTGATGTGGCCTCGAAGATGATGGAGGGCGACGCCGGCCGTTCGCTGGTGCAGGAAATGCATGACGAGGCGATCGCGTTCCGCCGCGCGATGCTGCACGTGCGTGACGACCTCGGCCGCGACGACTGGTGGTTCAGCGTGTGGCAGCCCACCAAGGTCGAGCGCAGCCTGGACAAGGGCGATACGCCGGCACCGCTGGTGGCCAAGCGCGAGGAGTGGTACCTGCAGCCGGATGCGCACTGGCATGGCTTCGAGAACCTGGTTGATGACTATGTGCTGATCGACCCGATCAAGGTGACCCTGCTGACCCCGGGCCTGGCGATGGACGGCAGCATGGGCAAGCTGGGCATCCCGGCGGCAGTGCTGAGCAAGTTCCTGTGGGGCCGCGGCATCACCGTAGAGAAGACCAACCTGTACTCGGTGCTGTTCCTGTTCTCGATGGGCATCACCAAGGGCAAGTGGAGCACGCTGGTCACCGAACTGATGGCATTCAAGGAACTGTACGACCGCAATGCGCCGCTGAGCCAGGCGCTGCCGTCGCTGGCGGCCGACTATCCCAATGCCTACGCCGGCTGGGGCCTGCGCGACCTGTGCGACGCGCTGCATGCGTTCAACCAGGAGTTCTCGGTGGCCAAGGTGATGCGCGAGATGTACGTGGACCTGCCGACGCCGGTGATGACCCCGGCCGATGCCTACAACCACCTGGTCAAGGGCGAGATCGAGCGGGTCGACATCGAGCAGCTCAGTGGCCGCGTCGCGGCGACCATGCTGGTTCCGTACCCGCCGGGCATTCCCACCATCATGCCGGGCGAGCGTTTCGGCGACAGCGACGAGCCGATCATCCAGTCGCTACGCATCGCCCGCGAGCAGAATGCCCGCTTCCCGGGCTTCGAGTCGGACGTGCATGGGCTGATCATCGAGCACGACGGCGATGTGACCTCGTACAAGGTGGAGGTGCTGAAGGCCTGACCGGCGACGGTCGGCCCTTCGGCGAACGATGGATACCGCGCGCGAGCAACGCATCCTGAAGTTCTCGATCGGGGTCACCATCGCGGTCAGCGCGGTCGGTTTCAGCGGTGGCCTGCTGGTGGGATCGCAGGCCATCCTGTTCGACGGCGTGTACAGCCTGGTCGACGTTGCCTTGACCCTGGTGTCATTGTCGGTGCTGCGACTGGTGGCGCGGGAACAGAGCCCGCGCTTCCAGTATGGCTACTGGCACCTGGAGCCGATGGTCGAGGCACTCGGCGGGGTGATCCTGTCGTTGGCCTGCGTCTATGCGTTGGCCAACGCGGTGATCGGTTTGACCACGGGTGGGCACGAGGTGAAGTTCGGGCCTGCGCTGTGGTGGGCGGCATTGCTGAGTGCCAGCAACCTGGCGATGGCCGCGTTCGTCGCGCAGCGTGCGCGGCGCCTGCGCTCGGCGTTGCTGTGGCTGGACGTGCATGGCTGGCTGCTGGGCGGGCTGATGAGCCTGGCGGTGGTGCTGGCTTTCGTGCTGGCGCTGGCGTTGCACGGCGGCGAGTGGCACCACTGGGTGCCGTACCTTGATTCGATCGTGCTGGCGTTGATCAGCCTGGCGGTGCTGCCGGTGCCGGCGCGCAGCGCCTGGAAAGCCATGCGCGAGGTGCTGCAGGTGGCCCCGGATGATCTGGACCGGCGCGTGCAGCAGGTGATGCAGGCGTTCGTGGCCGAGCACGGCTATGCCGGATTCACCAGCCATGTGGCGAAGATGGGGCGCATGCGGTTCATCGAGATCCATGTGCTGGCTGAGCCGACGACGCCGCTGGGTTCGGTGGGCGAGGTCGATGCGATGCGCGACGAGATCGCGGTACGCCTGGATGCACGTGGCAGCACGTTCTGGCTGACCATCGATTTCACCGCCGACCCGGCGTGGACGTAGCCCTGCTTCTTTGGCCCGGCCGCCACGCCCGGCTGCCTTCCTCTTCCCTGTAGAGCCGAGCCCATGCTCGGCTGCCGTTCGCATGGAGCAGCCGAGCATGGGCTCGGCTCTACAACGGCCGATCACGTGGGCGGCCCAGCATCGACGCGGTGACACAACACGCCGCGATCGTTGCGCATGGCGGACTGCTCTGTTGCGCCGGGTGTATTTGACCTCAACCCGGGTTGAGGTCGCAGACTGCCTCGCAGTTCCACAGCGCCTAGCGCAGGTAGTACTCCACCGGCACCACCAGTTCCTGCGGCGCCTTCAGTTCATCGGGAATGGGCGGTAGTGGCTGGGCGCGGCGGAAGGTCTGCAGGGCCGCATCATCGAGCATCGGCTGGCCACTGGACTGCTCCAGCCGCAGGGCCAGCAGGCGACCTTCGCGGTCGATGCTGGCCCTGACCCAGGCAGTGCCCTGCTGCCGGCGCGAGCGCGCGGCAGCGGGGTAATAGCGGTAACGTTCCAGCCGCGCCATCAGGCGGGCTTCCCACTGGTCGCTGGCGGCGCCGGCCTGGAAGTCCGCCGGCGGCGCGTCCGGAGCGGGCGGCGCGGCCGTGATCGATGCCGGTGCGGGACTTGCATCGGTCGCGGCCGCAGGCGGGGCGACCGGCAACGGCTTTCGGCCAGTCCCCCCCGCCTCGCTGGCGGCCAACTCGCCTTCGCGCGCTGCGGTGGGCGTCGGCGGGGGGGGCGACTTCGTCGGTTGCGAAGCACGCGCCTGCTGCGCCTGGCTGGGGGTATCGGCCTGGCGTTCCTCCACCGGCTGTGGCGGCGTGGCCGGTGCCAGCAGGCGCAGGCTGATACGCACGTCCTGCTCGGGTGGCGGGAGCATGGGGGGCGTGGCGACCCAATGCAACAGCAGCAGCAAGGGCAGCAGATGCAGGCCGATGGTGATGGCAATCGCCTGCCAGTGTTGGCCGCGTTCACTCATCGTCCAGCACCCACAGCAGATCGGCATCAATCGCATCGACGGTTTCACCCGGCGAGGCCAATGCGATCACCAGCGCCGGAGCGTCTGCCGGCAGGTAGCCAGGTACGCCGGTGCCCCGCAGCACGTGCCAGCGGCCGGCCACCAGCAATGCCGGCGCGGGTGCATCGGCAAGGACCTGCGCCATGCGCCTGTCGCGGGCGTGCTGCACGGCCAGCATGCCGTCCAGCATCGGCGCGGCGTCTGCGTGCTGGGCCAGCACCACCGCAGACAGGCGTTGCTTTGCAGAGGCCACCGGGAACTGGACGGTTCCGGTAGAGGCCAGCAACGCGTTGACCTCGGTGCGCGACAGGTTGCCACCGAACAGTGGAACGCCCGCATCCGTCGCGTCCTGCACCAGTCCGCCATAGGCCATCCACGGCCAGCGCGCATCCCAGCCCAGCAGTTCCTGCAGGCGGGCCCCCTCGGCGTGGTTGCCCTTGGCCAGCCAGCGCTGCACCCGCTGCAGGCGTGGCTGGCGCTCGCTGGCGATCATTTCCAGCACCAGTGAACCCTGAGGGCGCTGCCGCTGCAGGGCCTGCAGCAGCCAGCGCTGGGCCGCATGGTCTCCGCCGAGATCATGGCGTTCACCCAGCAGCAGCCGCTGCGCATTGGCCGCGCGCTGCACGAATGCAGCCTCGTCCAGATGCCGGCCGCTGGCCAGGTCGGTCACCGTGCCGGGCATCGGCTGCGCGCCAGCCATGCCCGCCAGCGCCAGCAGGCACAGTGGCAACCAGCGACGGCTAGAACGCCACATTGATGCCCATCGAGACGGTGCGGCCACGGCCGTTGCCGCGGTCCAGGATCGGACTGAAGATGCTGTCGATCGAGGCATTGTTGTCATAGGACTTGTTCTGCAGGTTTTCGATGTTCAGCCACAGCGTGGTATTGGCCTGTGGCTTGAAGCTGGCGTAGAAGTCCAGCAGCACGCCGGTGCCGCCGGTCTTGCGGGTCTGGAAGAAGTCGTAGCCTTCCTCGGTGGGCCCGGAGTATTCGGCGCGCAGGCCGGCCTGCACGCGCTGCTGCCACCAGCGGCCGCCCACGTCCAGGGTCCAGTAGCGGTCGGGCAGGGCAGTGATGTCTTCCAGGTTGACGAACTCGATGGCCGGCGCACTGGTGCGCGAGCGGGTCCAGCTGAGCGTGGCGTGGTAGTGCTCGCTGGCGTAGTGCGCCTCCAGCTCGATGCCGCGCATGCGCACCACGCCGGGATGGTTCATCCAGCGGGTGGTGGCACTGAAGTCGTCTGCATCCAGCACATCGGTCCAGGCATTGAGCTGCGGATCGCTGTCGATCGGCACCACGAACGGCTCCACTTCCGGCGGATGCACGATCAGCAGGTACTGCGGCTTGATGTAGTCGCGGATGCGGTTGTCGAAGCGGGTGATGCGCAGCTGCGCCAGGTCACCGTCGACCAGCAGCGAATCGGTGCTGAGGTTGGCACCGAACTGCAGGTTGCGTGAGCGCTCGCGGCGCAGGAACGGATTGGCACCGATACCGTCGGCGACGCTGGCGTCCTCCAGCGGGATCTTCTCGAAGAACATCTCCTGCACGCGTGGCGGCCGCGAGGTGCGCGAGACTTCAGCGAACAGTTGCAGCCAGTCGGTGGCCTGCAGTGAAAGCGCCAGGCTGGGGCTGAGTGCGCGCTCGCTGCGGCGCACGTCGATGTCGCCGCCATTGATCTCCGCGCATTGGCCCGGCACATCGGAACACACCGGGATATGGCCGCGGATGCCATAGCGATCCTGGCGCAGGCCAGCGCTCAGCGCGTAGATGTCGTACTGCAGTTCCAGGGTGCTGAACACGCTGTCCAGCTGGCTGCGGCCCTGCGGGTTGGCACCGCGCAGGATGGGGGTGTCGGCCACGTAGATGTCCGACTGGTGCTTGATGCCGGTGTTCCAGCGCGCCTGCACTGCGCCGATATCGAAGCGGCTGGTGTTGTCGAGCGTCCAGCTGCTCAGGCTGCTGTGGGTGCGGCGACCGATGTAGTTCGAATCCTCCACAGGCGGGTAGAACAGCCGGGTCTTGTTGCTGGCGAACGTCGCACGCAGGTCGATCCAAGGCGTATAGGGCGTGTAGTGATAGCTGGCGCGCTGGTTGCGCGCGGAGATCTGCCACGGGTAGTTGTGGTAGAAGTCGTTTTCGTAACGCATGTGGCTCAGGTCGAGCCGATGCTGGTCGCTGGGCTGCAGGCGCGCTTTCAGCAGCCAGCTGCTGGGCTGCTGGCTGCCAGGATCGGCGTTGTTCTTCTGCCCTCGGGCGGTGGCGTATTCGCTGCTGCGGCTGCTGCTGGCAGCGGCCAGCAGGCCGAACTGGCGGTCACCGCCGTCCTCGCTGTGGCGCCAGGCACCGGCGAAGGTACGGCCACTGCCGTAGCCGTTGTTACCGTGGCGGTAGCCTGCACGCAGGCCCCAGTCGCGGCCCTCGCCGAGCAGATCGTCGATATCGAGCGTGCGGAAGTTGGCACTGCCGGCCAGCGTGCCAGCGCCGTCACCCCCGGCAACCGCACCGCGCTGCACGTCTACACCGGCCAGCAGGAACGGATCGACGTAGGCGAAGGGACCACCCGAGCCATGCCCGGCATTGTTGCGGAAGGTCTGGGTGACACCGTCGATCATGGTGTTGACCCGGCCGGCACCGGTCATGCCTCGGATGTTGACCTGCAGGCCCGGCTGGCTGCGCGAGTGGAAGCTGTGGGTGCCGGGCATCGAGCGCAGCAGGCTGTTGCCGTCCTGGCGTTCGGCCATCGCCACGCGTTCGCTGCCGACCGTGGGTGCGAAGCCATCGCGGGTGGCCGGCACGTACTGGCTGGCGCCGGCGCCTGGTACGTGGCCCTGCGCAGTATCGCCCTGCACCCGCAGGGGCCCGGTGCGGCGGCTGCCATCGCCGCGCTCGGCCGGCGCCGGCTCGAGGGTGGCGCGGCGAGCATCGATGAAGCGTGGGCGCAGGCCACTACCGGCCAGCAGGCGTGACAGCGCCTGCACATCGTCGAAATCGCCATGCAGGGCGGGCGCGGCATGGCCAGCGGGAAGCGCCGCGCCAACGACCAGATCGATACCGGTCAGCCGGCTGTAGGCATCCAGCGCGGCAGGCAGTGGCTGGGCGGGCAGGTCATAGGTGCGCGTGGCGGCCTGCGCATGGGCACTGCTGGGCAGCAGTGGGACGGTGCTGGCGCAGGCCAGCGACAGGGCAAGGACAAGGGGGCGGGGGCACAGCATCGGGGGCTCCAGGGGCTGACGCAGAGCGTCGTCATCCTGGGTAGACGCAGTCATGGGCCGGTTGTCAGGGTCCATCACGATGGTCCCCGCGCGGCGGCATCCACACCTGTACGCCATTGCCAAGGCGAAGCACGCGCACCTGCAGCTGTGTGGCCAACTGGTCGCGGTTGCCGGCGGCGCCGTCTGCACTGCCCAGCAGGGTGACCGGTTGTTGCCGCAGTCGCGACCCGATGATCCAGGTACGCCCGCCATGCCAGCGGTCCAGGCCCTGGGTGACCTCGATCAGCGGCGCGGATACCCAGTGCAGCCGTCGCTCGCGCCAGACCATCGCAGCAGCATCCGCTGTGAGCAGCGTGGCGGATGCCTGCCCGTCGAAGCGCATCTGTTGTCCTTCGGACGCTTGGTGGGTGGCGCTGCCGGACTCCACGCTGACGCGATGTTCGGTGACCGTCACCACGCTGCTGTCGTCCTGCACAGCAAGGTCGAACGCGGTGCCCAACGCGGTGACCGTGCCATGCGGTGTATGCACCTGGAACGGTCGTTGCGCATCGGCAGTGACCTGGAACCAGGCCTGGCCGCGATCCAGCTGCAGCTGGCGGCGCTGTGCGTCGATGCGGACGTGCACTTCGCTGCCCGGCGACAGCAGCACATGCGAGCCGTCCGGCAGTGCCTCGTCGCGGATCTCACCGGACGCAGTGCGCAATACCTGCGCGGCGGGCGGCGAGGCATGGCGGCTGTAAAGGCCGAGCGCGCACAGCAGCAGCACGGCAAGGCCGGCTTCACCCAGGCGCCGACGCTGCCGTCGTTGCAGCTGCCGCTGCAGGCTGGGCATCGTCGCACCGGCCTGCCACAGCTGCTGCAGGTGCAGGTACTGCGCGGCATGGCGTGGATCGGCCCGGCACCACTGCTCGAACGCGTTCTCGTCGCGGTCGCCGTCGTGCCCATCCAGCCACCAGCGGGCAGCTTCGCGTGCAATGCCCTCCTGGCTCATGTGCCGGGTACCTGCTGCAGGGCGACCAGCGCGCGCAGCAGATGGCCATGCGCGGTCTGCCGGCTGATACCGAGCTGGCGGCCGATTTCAGCCAATGCCATCTGTTCCACGCGGGCCAGCAGGAAGACCTGGCGCGAGCGCGGTGGCAGCGCGGCGATGATGGCATCGAGATGGCGCAGCTGTTCGGCATCGAGCAGGCGCTGTTCCGGCAGGGGCGCTGGATCGGAGATGGCATGCAGCTGCGCGTCCTCCAGCGCCTCTTCGCGACGACGCTGGCGTTGCCGATAGTGGTCGGCGATCAGGTTGTGGGCGACGCGGTACAGGTACGCGCGGCCATTGCTCAGCAGGCCGCTGGCGGCGACCTTGACGACACGCAGCCAGGTTTCCTGGACGACGTCATCGGCGTCGCTGCGTTGCGGGAGTTTGCGGCGGACATGGGCGTGCAGCGGCCGGTAATGGGCCGCGCACAGATGCGCGACATCCGTCGGTTCGACAGGCGTGGACACGGGGCGGGCGACAACTGGGAAAGGGAACAGCCCGCGGCGGCAAGGGCAGCGGCTGCACCTTACAGCAAAAGAGAATCATTTGCATCCATGGGCGATGTGCGTCGACGGGCGGACTGTAGAGTCGACTGTCAGTCGACTGCTTTTCTGAGCGACCGCTCCTTCCGTAACAACTGCAGAATCCCGCGCTTCGCGCGGTAGTCGACTGTCAGTCGACTCTACCGCCGCCCCGCTGGTTGTTCCCGCGGTAGTCACAATGGATCTGCAGCGCTTCGGTTGGGTTGTGGTGCAGCTGGAAGCCGCACTGCTGCAGGCTGTGCTTCACCCGCGCGATCGCCTCGGCATGGCGGGCGACGCGGCGCGCCTGCCAGCCGGTTGGCGTGAACACGCCCAGTGGCAGCAGCCGTAGACGCCGGCCGTGCAGCACCATGGAAACATCGACGTGACGGCCATCGATGTCGTGACCGTTGGCACCGAAGATGGCATCGACTTCATCGCGGCGCTGCGGGTAGCAGGTGCGGAACACCGCGATGCCGAGCCTCCGCACCGCGCGGCGGAACCCGCCGAGGCGACTGTGGCGGGATTCGAAGCCGCGTGTGAGCAGCAGGCGCAGTTCAGCAGGCAGGCGTGCCTGCGCGTCGAGCAATCGTTGCAGCACCTCTGCTTCGATCTGGATATGGGTGGAGGGCCAGCGCGGGGCGACAAGCAGCCCGTGGTGGTTGCCGCGTTGCAGGGTCAGCATCGGTGAAGCTTCGCACGCGGCCGAACAGCCGGGGTAGTGCCGGCCGCTGGCCGGCAGATTCGAGTACCGGCCAGCGGCCGGCACTACCGTGACGATCATCAGATGTCGCGGTACTGGATCTGCGCGGCCAGCACGCGCAGTCCATCGGCATTGCTGGACAGGATGCGCTCTTCGCCGATCCCCTTCTGCCGCTTCAACTGGAAGCCCTGGTCGGCAGGCAGCTGTGCGGCGATGCTGTCCATGCGCTGCAGGGCATCGGGTCCGCTGCAGTCGAAGTGGCCCCAGTAGGCGCCGTCGCGGTGGATCTGCAACCGGTAGTTCATCGCGGTATCTCCGGCAGGTCCTGCAGCCAGTGGTCGAACATCGCGGTAGCAGCTGCGGCCAGTGGTGCGCCATAGCGGCGCGCCTGTGCACGCAGGTCGTTCGGGTCGATAGCGGCCTGGGCCAGCTCCAGCGTGTGGCCGATCAGCCAACGCTCGAACTGGCGGGCATCCAGTTCCGGATGGCATTGCAGGGCCAACGCGTGGTGGCCGACGGCAAAGGCCTGGTGGCGGCAGGCCGGCGTGCTGGCCAGGCGGCGTGCAACGACTGGAAGTTCGAACGCCTCGCCGTGCCAGTGCAGCACCGGAATGCCCTGCAGTGCCTGCAGCGGCGAGCGCTGGCCCTCATCGGTGAGCAGCAGCGGCGCAAAACCGATCTCCTTGCCGCCACTGGGAGCAACGCTGGCGCCAAGCGCACGCGCCATCAGCTGCGCGCCGAGGCAGATGCCCAGCGTGGGCCGCTGCTGCTGCAACCGCGCCTTCAACAGCGCGATGCTGTCGTTGAGGAACGGGTAGAGATCAACATCGTTGACGCTGATCGGACCCCCCAGCACCACCAGCAGGTCAGCCGCTTCGGCCGGATCGAGTGCATCTACACCCGCCTGCAGCACCTGCAGCTGCCAGCCCTGTGCCAACAGCAGTGGCTGCAGGGTGCCGAGGTCTTCAAAGGCAACGTGTTGCAGGACAACCGCGTTCTTCATGCCGGGGCTCCCTTGTTTGGCCAGTAGAAGCTGTCCGGAGTGGCGCGGGCGCCGAAGATGGCCTGGCCGACGCGGACTACGGTGGCGCCTTCCTCGATGGCCACTTCGAAGTCCCCGGACATGCCCATCGACAGCTGCGACAGGTCGAGGCCGGGTGGGGCGCTGTGTTGCAGCTGATCGCGCAGTTCACGCAGGCGCACGAAGCACGCGCGCACACGTTCGACTTCGGGGGTGAAGATGGCCAGGGTCATCAGGCCACGCACGCGTAGCCGGTCGAAGACTGGCAGCTGCTGCACGAAGGCCCCGACAGCATCGGGTTCCAGGCCGTACTTGCTGGGCTCGGCGGAGGTGTTGACCTGCACGAACACATCCAGCGTGCGGTCTTCCAGCTGCAGGCGCTGCTGCAGCACCTCGGCTACACGCAGGCTGTCCAGCGCCTGGAATTCGCTGGCGAAGCGCGCCACGTAGCGTGCCTTGTTGGTCTGCAGGTGCCCGATCACCGACCAGTGCACGCCCAGGTCGGCCATTGTCTCGGCCTTGCGCTGTGCCTCCTGCACCTTGTTCTCGCCCAGTTCGTGGCAGCCGGCGGCCACCGCCATGCGGATGCGGGTGTCATCCACGGTCTTGCTGACCGGCAGCAGGCGCACGCTGGCCGGGTCACGGCCTACGCGCGCGCAGGCCTCGGCGATGCGTTGGCGCACCGTGACCAGGTTGGCGGCGATCTGTTCAACGGACTGGGCGACGGGCCAGTCGGCGGCGGCAAGGGGCATGCGGGCACCTCCAATGCAGGGCGGCCAGGGTGGGATACACTGGCACAGGACAAGAATTATTTTGGCATAGGACAAAATGAAAATCACCGGGCATAGCGCCGAGTCGATCTTCGACAGCATCCGCGATGGCATCGGCAAGGGCCGTCTGCCTGCCGGCAGCGTGCTGCCGCCGGTGCGCGAGTTGGCCGATCAGCTGGGGGTCAATCGCAACACCGTGGCCGCTGCCTACAAGCGCCTGGATGCGGCGGGCCTGGCCAGCACCGCGGGCCGGCGCGGCACGGTGGTGCGTGGCCTGCCGCCGACGCTGGCACGCGAGGGCAGTACGCCAGGGTTGGCCCTGCATGACCTGGCCGGTGGCAATCCGGACCCACGCCTGCTGCCCAGTCTGCGGCTGGCGCCGGCCGCGCCACGGCTGTACGGCGTGGGCACGGTCGATCCGCGGCTGCAGGCGCTGGCGCGCGCCTCGCTGGATGTGGACTGCCCCGAAGGCTATGCGCTGGAACTGACCCACGGCGCGGTCGATGGCATCGAACGCCTGCTGGCGGCATGGCTGCTGCCGGGCGATCGCATCGCGGTGGAAGATCCGTGCTTTCTTGGCAGCCTGAACGTGCTCAACGCCGTGGGCCACGCGCCGTTGCCGGTGGCGGTGGATGAACATGGCATGCAGGTCGAATTGCTGCGGCAGGCACTCGAAAGCGGCGCACGCGCGGTGCTGTTGACCCCGCGGGCGCACAACCCGACAGGTGCCAGCCTGGATGCGAAGCGGGCACGCGCATTGCGCCAGCTGCTGGCCGCCTATCCGCAGGTGGCGGTGTTGATCGACGATCACTACGCGCTGCTCTCGCAGCAGGTCTATCACTCGGTGCTGCCGCTGGATGGCCGGCGCTGGGCGCTGCTGCGTTCGTTGTCCAAACCGCTGGGCCCGGACCTGCGGCTGGCCTGGCTGGCCTGCGATGAAGAGACCGCGATGCGGCTGCGGTTGCGGTTGGCGTCCGGTACCGGCTGGGTCAGTCATCTGCTGCAGGATGCGGCGACGTCTGTGCTGGCGTCGGCATCGCAGCGGGCGAAGATCGCCTCGGCGGGCGAGCGCTACCAGCAGCGGTTGCAGTCGCTGCAGGAACTGCTGCGCGCACGTGGCGTGCCGACGCCACAGCCGATGGAAGGATTGAACCTGTGGCTGCCGCTGCAGGGCGACAGTCATCCGCAGGTGCTGGCGCTGGCTTCGCGCGGATGGCATGTGCGCGCGGGTGAAGTGTTCGCGGTGTCAGCACCGGGGCATGGCCTGCGCATCACCTGCGCGGCGCTGGGGGGGGCGCAGCTGCGGCAGCTGGCCGATGACCTGGCGGTGGTGTGTGGGGTGTAGCGTCGAGCCATGCTCGACTGCCGGTTATGTAGCGTCGAGCCATGCTCGACTGCTTTTCGATCAGGCATCGCGGCGTTGGAGCGACGTGCAGCCGAGCATGGCTCGGCTCTACAAAGACAGATCAGGGCGCGGCGTTCGCGCCCGGGCGCACGTAGTAGGACTGGCCACTGTCATCGACGAACATCAGCTCCGGCTTGCCCTGCCAGGACGTGAGCATGGCGCCGGTGTTGTTCTGGTGCTTGACCATCAGGCTGGCGCCGCGGTCCGGGTTGGCGACGACCTTGAAGACTTCGGTGGTGCCGGTGGCATCGTCGAGGGTGAGCAGGGCTTCGCCGCCGCGGTCGCTGGTGCCATAACCGCCGCGCTCGGAACCGTCGGGGCCAAGCAGGATCAGGCCGGACAGGGCAGTGGCACGCGGCCCCTGGGGGCGGCCCTGGCTGAGTGGATCGGGAACCGGTGCGCCGAGGATCACCCGCGGCTGGCCGCCTGCATCGTGGATGACCAGCCCGCGCGCTTCGATGATCCGCTCTGGCGATTGGCTGCGATGCAGGTTCCAGGCGGTCCAGCCGGAAACGAGCAGGGCAAGGGTCGAGACCACCAGGGTGGTCAGCAGCAGCACACGGGGCATCGGGTCGTCCTTCCTTGGATGTGCCGACGATAGCGGATGCAAAAGGGGATGGGTAGAGTCGGCTGTTGGTCGACTGCCCCTCGCTCGGGTCGCGGAAATTCCCGCGCTGGCGCGCGCAAGTCGACTGACAGTCGACTCTACCGGAATGCTGTCGCCCTATCGGGATGCCGTCGACTTTACCCAGTCGACATCACCTGATCCGGTGTCAATGGAAATCGCGGCTGTGGCTGCGCAGTCCCTGCAGCAGCTCATCCAGGCAGTGCATGCGTTGCACGATGACATGCTGCACGCCATCGACGCGCTCCAGGCGGCCATCGATCTGCATCAGCTGGGTGTCGACCAGCACCCGGTGCTGGCGGTCGGCAAGGTGGCGCCAGACCACGGCATTGACCATGCCGGTCTCGTCCTCGAGGGTGAGGAAGGTAACGCCACTGGCGGTCTGCGGGCGCTGGCGCATGCGCACCAGGCCAGCGATGCGCACGCGGTGGCCGTGCCCGTGCCCGGCCAGCTGTGCGGCATCCAGGCAGCCACGGCTGCGCAGCTGTGCACGCAGGAACGAGATCGGGTGGCGGCCAAGGGTGGTGCCGGTACTGCGGTAGTCAGCCTGCATGTCGTCCCATGCGCTGGGCAGTGGCAATGGCACGCGGGCCTCGGCGGTGGCCCGGGCCTGGTCGAACAGTGGCAATCGGTTCTCTACGCCCGAGATATCCCAGCGCGCACGATGGCGATGGCCACTGAGCCCGCGCAGCGCACCGGCATCGGCCAGCAGGCCTTGATGGCGACGGTCCAGGGCGGTGCGCTGGCACAGGTCGCCGACATCGTCGAACGGTCGCCGTGCACGCTCGTGCATGATGGCCTGCACGGCCGCTTCGTTGCAGCCGTCGATCAGGCGCAGGCCAAGCCGGATCGCCGCCGCGCCCTTGCTGAAATCCAGGGTGCAGTCCCAGTCGCTGTGGCGCACGTCCACCGGCAGCACGCGGATGCCATGGCGGCGTGCGTCCTGCAGCAACTGGTCGGGGCTGTAGAAACCCAGCGGCTGGCTGTTGATCAGGCTGGCGGTGAACGCAGCCGGGTGGTGGCACTTCAGCCAGCAGCTGGCATAGGTCAGCAGGGCGAAACTGGCGGCGTGGCTTTCCGGGAAACCGTAATCACCGAAGCCCTTGATCTGCTCGAACAGGTGTTCGCCGTACTCGCGGCTGAAGTTGTTCTTCAGCATGCCGGCCAGCAGTTTTTCGCGATGCGGTTCCAGCCCGCCACGCCGTTTCCACGCGGCCATCGAGCGGCGCAGGGTATCGGCCTCGCCGGGGGTGTATCCGGCCGCATCCACGGCCAGCTGCATTACCTGTTCCTGGAACAAAGGCACGCCCAGGGTGCGCGCGAACACGCGCTCCAGCTGCGGCGGGTACAGCGGCTCCTCCAGGTTGTCCAACGCCTCTGGACCCTGTTCGCGCAGCAGCCGGCGTCGCTCCAGGTAGGGGTGCACCATGTCGCCCTGGATCGGGCCGGGACGCACGATCGCCACTTCGATCACCAGATCGTAGAAATTGCGCGGCTGCATGCGCGGCAGCATTGCCATCTGTGCGCGCGACTCGATCTGGAAGACGCCGATGGTGTCGGCGGCGCTGATCATGTCGTAGGTGGGCTTGTCGTCATCCTCGATCGCATCCATGCGTCCACTGTGCAGGCCATGCTGCTTCAGCATCGCCAGGCATTTGCGGATGGCGGTGAGCATGCCCAGCGCCAGGCAGTCGACCTTCATCAGGCCGGTGGCATCGAGGTCGTCCTTGTCCCACTGGATGACGGTGCGGTCGGCCATCGCCGCGTTTTCCACCGGTACCAGCGTCGACAGCGGGTGCTCGGAGATCACGAAGCCGCCCGGGTGCTGCGACAGGTGGCGCGGGAAGTCGATCAGCTCGGCGGTCAGCGCCAGCAGCCGCCGCATCAGCGGGGTTTCCGGATCGAAGCCGCGCTCGCGCAGGGTCTCCGGCAGCGGCACGTGGCCGCCCCAATGGTCCATCGCCGCGCCCAGTTCGTTGACCTGGTCCATCGGCAGGCCGAGTGCGCGGGCCACGTCGCGGATCGCGCTGCGGCCACGGTAGCTGATTGCCACCGCAGTCAATGCAGCACGCTCGCGGCCATAGCGCTTGAACACGTACTGCAGTACTTCCTCGCGGCGCTCGTGCTCGAAGTCGATGTCGATATCCGGCGGCTCGTCGCGCTCGGCGGAGATGAAGCGCTCGAACAGCAGGTTGCTGCGCGCCGGGTCGATCTCGGTCACGCCCAGCACGAAGCACACCGCCGAGTTGGCCGCCGAGCCACGCCCTTGGCAGAGGATGTCCTGGCTGCGGGCGAAGCGCACGATGTCCTGCACGGTGAGGAAATAGGAGGCGTAGTTCTTCTGCTTGATCAACGCCAGTTCGTGCTCGATCTGCGTGCGTTGTGCCGGCTTGATGCCGTCTTTCCAGCGCCACGGAATGCCGCGCTCGACCAGCACGCGCAGCCAGCTGTCCGGGTCGTGGCCCTCCGGCACCAGCTCACGCGGATAGGTGTACTGCAGCTGCTCCAGCGTGAAGTGGCAACGCTCGGCGATGCGCAGCGTCTCGGCCAGCAAATCGGGTGGATAAAGCTGGGCCAGCGCGCTGCGCGGGCGCAGGTGGCGCTCGCCGTTGGGGAACAGGCGCCAGCCGGCCTCGGCCACGCTGCAGCGGTGGCGGATCGCGGTCAGCGTGTCCTGCAGGGCGCGGCGGCGGCGCACGTGCATGTGCACATCACCACTGGCCACCAGCGGCAGGCGGTGGCGTTCGCCGAAGGCCTGCAGCTGCTGCAGCCGGCGTGCATCGTCGTGTTCGTGATGCAGCTCCACCGCCAGCCACAGGCGGTCATCGAAGCCGGTGCGCAGCAGTTCCAGGTCAGTAGCGGCCGGCTGCCGGTCCAGCCACAGGCACAGCAGGCCCTCGGGCAGGCCGAGCAGGTCCTCGCGCAGGCAGCGGTACTCGCCTTTGGGCGCGCGCCGCCGGCAGGTGGTGATCAACTGGCACAGCCCGACATAGGCGGCCTGATCGGTGCACAGCAGGGCCAGTTTCGGCCCATCCTCGACCTGGAATTCGGCGCCGATGATCAGCGCCACGCCATGCGTCTTCGCGGCCTGCCAGGCGCGCACGATGCCGGCCAGCGAACATTCGTCGGTGATCGCCAACGCGCGGTAGCCCTGGCCGGCGGCGCGCGCGAACAGTTCTTCGGCGATCGAGGCGCCACGCTGGAAACTGAAGGCCGACAGGCAGTGCAGTTCAGCGTAGCCGGGCAGTTCACTGTGCATCGCGGCTCAGCCGAACCAGCCATGCAGCATCCACGGCGCATGCGGGTCATTGCGTGTGCGGAAGGCCCAGCCACGCTGACCGTGCGCGGTTTCCACCACGTAATAGTCGCGGCGCGCGTCGGCCTGGTCCCACCAACCCGATTCGATCCGCTCCGGCCCGGCGATGATGCGCAGGCGCGGGTCACGCAGTGGTTGCGGGGTGTCCAGCAGCCAGCCTGGGCGCAGTGGCCAGTAAGCGGGCGGTTTGGTCGGGGGCTGGATACCACTGGCGCGTTCAGGGCGATGGTCGGCCTGTACCGCCAGCGGCTGCACGGCGTCATCGCCCAGCCGTGCGCGCAGGCGCTCGCGCAGCTGGTTCCAGGGCATCGCCTGCGCCGGCCGGGTGTCGAACAGGTCACGCGCGGCGGGCACGAACGGTGGCAGTTGCTCGGCCTGCAGGCGCAGTGCGCGGCTGCCGGCCGGCAGGGCGAAGGCTTCCATGCGGTTGCGCGCGATCTCGAACAGCAGCGCGGGATCGCGTTCGGGTGCCAGCAGGCCGATGGTCAGCACGCTGGCCGGCAGCAGGTCATGCTCGAAATGCAGGTCGAAGCGCTGCACGCCGCCATCGCGCGAACACAGGAAGGCGGCCAGGTCCAGCAGCAGGCGGCGCAGCGGAAACAACAGGGCCTGGCTGGATTCGATCTCGTATTCGAACTCGATGCGCGCATCGAACCGGTCCGGTGGCTGGTAGTAGCGCAGTGGCGCGGTGGGCAGGCCACGCAATGCATCCAGCTGCTGCAGGACCTCGGGGGCAAAGCGCCGGGCCAGGCTGTCGCGCGGCAGCTCGAGCACCGCGCCCAGCGTGCGCAGCCCGGAGCGTGCCAGTACGGTCACCGCTTCGCTGGGCAGGCCGCAGCGCTGCAACGGCAGTTGTGCCAGCGCCGCTGGCAGCTGCTGCGCATCGATGCCGAGGCCGTCGTGGACGTTGGCCAGCACGCGCGCGGCATGCGCGGTGGGTGCAGCCACCAGGCGGTGGCGGAAACCGAGCTCATGCAGTTCACCACGCAGGCGCTTTTCGATCGTCAACCAGTCACCGAACAGGGCGCGGCTGGCGCCGATCTCCAGCACCAGTGCATGCGGGAAATCGAGGCTGACCTGCGAGCTGTAGGCGTAGGCCCAACTGGCCAGCAGCTGCCGGGTGTGCTGTTCCGCGTTCGGGTCGTAGTCATGCAGGTGCATGTCCTGCACCAGCACCTGCGCGGCCGACAACAGCATGCCCGGGCGCAGCCCCGCTGCGCGTGCGGACGGGCTGACCGCTCGCAGCACGCGACGCTGTGCCGGTCCCTGCAGCAGCACCAGTGGCCGCTGCGGGTCCGGCTGCAGGCGAAGCACGCTGTCCAGCGCCAGCTGCGGCAACAACAGGCAGGCCCAATGCATGGCGCGGCCTCAGTGGGCGATGGCCAGTGGCAACGGCTGCGCCGGTGGCAGGCCGCCACGGCACTTCAGCACCCGTACCTGGCCATGATCGAGCTGCAGGCGCAGGCTGGCCGGGGAGGGGTTGCGCGCTGCCTGCGCCTCGCGGAACACGAAGCCCAGGCACTGGCCGCTGTCGGCAGCCACCTGCAGGCGGCGCAGTGAGCGGTCGTCGGCCTGGTGTGGCCAGCACAGCACCGCCGCGCAGGCGGCAGAACGCAGGCATTGCTCGGTGGCCCACAGTGCCTGCTTCGGCGCGGCATGGATGATCTGCAGCTGGGCCAGCTCCAGCCCGGCTGCGGCCCAGGCCGGGGCATGCGGGCGATAGGGCGGGGCGACGAGTACGATCGGGCGGCCGCGCTGGCTCAGTTTCGCCAGTGCCGGCCAGACCAGGGCCAGCTCGCCCACCCCGGGCGCGGCCTGCAGTACCTCGCACAGCCCGCTGGCCGGCCAGCCGCCGCCGGGCAGGCGCGCATCCAGTGCCGGGTGGCCGCTGGCCAGGTGGTCGCTGGCGGGCCCTTGGCGGGCCGGGCCGCGCCACAGCTGGCGGCCGTCCAGCAGCCGGTCGAGGGCGACGACGGCACCCATCAGCCGGTCCTCCTGGGGAGGCGCCGGGTAGGCTGGAAGCGGCAGGAACGGGCGGAAACGGCTGGCATGGAGCGAGTATCGACAGGCCGGTATCAGGGGCTGAGACCGGACATGCTACTCGCGTTGTAAGTAGAATTACTAATGAAATCGGCGGGTCGGGTTTCAGGTTGCTGAAGGGGTAAAGCATCCACGCATGGAGTGGATCTACTGGACAGAGCCCCGGCAAATCCATGCCGCAGCCTGGTAGATCCACGCCATGCGTGGATAGCGGTAAAGCGCGGTGCCGACCAAGGTCGGCACCCACAGGCCCCGGTTACGGGCGCACCGGCAACGCCACCGGGCGCAGCGGTGCGGCATCGCCGCCACGGATCTTCAGCGGGCCGCCGATGAAGGCGAACTCGTAGACCTTGTCGCGGGCCAGGTCGTCCAGCGCCACCAGCTCGATGATCGGCGCGCCCTGCTGGGCCAGCAGGTAGGTGTGCAGCGGCACGTAGTCGTCGGACACCTCCGAGGGGAAGGTCTCGAAGCTGAGGTTGTCGGCGCCGACGATCATCGCGCCGCTGTCCTCGACCAGGAAGCGCGCCGCGTCCAGGCCCATGCCCGGCGGGTTGGCCATGTAGGCCTTGGGCTGTTCGAACAGGCGCATGCGGCCGGTGCGGATCAGCACCACGTCACCCTGCTGCAGCTTCACCTGCTGGCGTGCCAGCGCATCCTTCAGGTCCTGGCGGGTGACGCGGTAGCTGTCCGGCAGCATGTCCACGCCCTTGGCGCCGGCCACGTCGATCAGCACGCCACGCGCGATCAGCGGCGGGAATTTCTCGATGCCGGTGACATTCCAGCCACGGTCGCCAAGATGCTTGTCGGCCTCGAAGCCGTTCCAGATCTTTCCGTGGATGCCGAAATGGTTCAGCGCATCGATGTGGGTACCGGTGTGGCTGTACATCGAGAATGCGGTGCCGGTGTAGCTGCGGGTGAGGTTCATGGTCTCGCCCACGCCCATCGGATCATCCATCACCGTGCCGCGCGGGGTGTGGGTCATCCAGAACTGGTAGTGCGGGTCGCCGGCATCCTGCCAGCTGGGCATGCCGACGTAGTAGTCGGTGGCCAGGTCATAGGCCTTGCCGCCGCTGACCCGCGACAGGATCGCCGCACGCGAGGCCTCGGTGATCAGGTTGAGGCGACCGATCTCGTCCTTCGGTCCCCAGGGGCTGGTGCCGACCTGCTGGCCCGAGGGAACGCGTTCGTGCGCGGACACGGTGGTGGAAGCGGCGGTGCCGGCCAGCAGCAGGGCCAGCGCGGTGGCCAGGGTACGTGGGGTCATGGGAAATCTCCTTGCAGGGTGGGGGAGGGCGCGGCTCAGGCCGCGACCAGGTGCGCCAGGGCCTGGCGCAGTTGCGGCAGCGGCAGGGTCTGCAGGCGCAGGCCGTTGCCGCCGATCACGGTGGGAATGGAACGGATGCCGAGGGCAGCGGCTTCGGCACGATCGGCCTGCACGCGCTGGCGCACTGCATCGCTGTGCATGTGGTCGGCGAAGGCGCCACGTGGATGCCCCAGCGATTCGGCGATATCCAGCAATACTTCGGCATCGCCGATGTTGCGGTGCTGGTGCAGGTGCGCCCACTGCACGGCATCGAACATCGCGCCATGGGCGTCGTTGCCGCCCATCCGCCCGGCGGCCTGGCAGGCCAGTGCGCCGAGCCAGCCGGAGGGGTATTCGAAGTCCTGTGCGCGCATGCCTTCGATATCGATGCGCGCGGTGTCTTCATGCGCGGCGCAGTCGGTCCAGTGGCGCAGGATGATGGCCTTGGCGCGCTCCATCGAACCGAACACCTCGACCATCTGCGCGCGTGAGTCCTGCAGCACGAAACTGCGATGGCGCACCTGGATGCCGAGTTCGGCCGAGACCTGCTGAAGGCGCGGGGCCAGCACGAAGCACCAGCCGCAGACCACGTCGTGGAAGAAATCGACCACCGGCGCGGCGGTGGTGGGGGACGGAACGGAAGACATCTGCCTGCCATCGGTGAGAGGGGAGGCGGCAGAGTAGGCAGCGCGGCGTGGCTGAAACAGCGCCCCGCAGGCAGCTCAGTTTTCGCTGGCGGTTACGAATCCAGGCCGGCGCAGCCGGGCAGCTCGGCGTGCAGGAAATCGATGAAGGCACGCACCTTGGGCTGCAGGTGGCGCGAGGTGGGGTAGACCGCATGCACGAAGCGCGGTGGATAGCGGTGGTCGGGCAGCACCTGCTGCAGTTCGCCCCGGGCCAGCGCTGGTGCCGCCAGGAACGAAGGCAGCGCGCCGATGCCCATGCCGGCAACCAGCAGGTCGCGCAGCAGCAGGCTGTTGTTCACGGTCACGCGCGCCGGCAGGGTGATCGTCACCTGGCCATCGGGACCGAGCAGCGGCCAGCTGCCGGGGGAGTCGGACAGGCTGTAGGCCAGCACGCTGTGGGCCCGCAGATCGTCCACTGTCTGTGGTGCCGGGTGCTGCTGCAGGTAGGACGGCGCCGCGCACAGCACCTGCTGCAGCGAGGCCAGCCGGCGTGCCACCAGCCGTGAATCATCCAGCTCGGCACGCAGCCGCAGCGATACATCGAAACCTTCGCCAACCGCATCGAGCAGGCGGTCTTCCATCACCAGGTCCAGCGACAGCTGCGAATGCTGCTGCAGGAACCGTGGCAGCAGCGGCGACAGCGTGCTCAGCGCGAACGACTGCGGCGCGTTCACGCGCAGGCGCCCGGCCACCTCGCCACGCTGCTCGGCGATGCCACGTTCCAATGCGTCCAGTTCGTCGAGCAGGCGGCAGCATTCGCGGTAATAGGCATGGCCGGTCTCGGTCAGGCTCATGCGCCGCGTGGTCCGCTGCAGCAGCACCACGCCCAGGTGGGTTTCCAGCGTGCGCAGCTGCTTGCTCAGCCCGGCCGGCGACATGCCCAGGTCTTCGGCGGCGCGGGCCAGCCCGCCGCGTTCGACGATGCGGCGGAAGGCGCGCATCAGGTTGAAGGAATCCATACCGGTCCCGGGCGCGATGAGGGCGCCATTGTAGATCCACGCCCTGCGTGGATGGGGGAAATGCGGTGCCGTCCACGATGGTCATCCACCGGGGAGCGCGCCGGGTTGCGCCGTTTGTTCAAGCCCTCAACCATCGCGCCGCGCCAGCATGCAGGCCCCTTACGTTTCGGATTGCCCATGAAGCACTGGATGCTCCGCCTGTATGCCCCGCTGTTCCTGCTGGGTTTCGTCGCCGCCGCCATCGTCTGGGTGGGGCACCGCCACGGTGACCCGCTGTGGCTTCTGGCCTTGCTGGCGGTCGCCATCGCGGCTTCGTTCGTCGCCGAACGTGCGTGGCCGTATGACCCTGCGTTCAACCACGACCACGGCGACCGTATGCGTGACACCCTGCATGCGCTGGTCAACGAAGGCCTGAACCTGCTGTCGATCGCGGCGGTGCCGCTGCTGGCGGCGATCATTCCGTGGCAGGTCTGGCCGGTGCAGTGGCCGTTCGCGGTGCAGGTACTGGTTGCCATCATCGCTGCCGATCTCGGCATCACCCTGGTGCACTACGCCAGCCATCGCATCGGCTGGTTGTGGCGCCTGCATGCCGTGCATCACAGCGTTACCCGCATGTACGGTTTCAACGGGCTGATGAAACACCCACTGCACCAGGCCGCCGAAGCGGTGGGCGGTGTGCTGCCGCTGCTGCTGCTGGGCCTGCCGATGCCGGTGGCGGCGGTGCTGGCGTTCGCCATCGCCATCCAGCTGCTGCTGCAGCACTCCAACGTGGACATGCGTCCCGGTGTGCTGGGCCGGGTGATGGCCTGGGCGCCGCTGCACCGCTTCCACCACATGCGTTACGGCACCGCCGGCGACGTCAACTTCGGCCTGTTCCTGACCGTCTGGGATCACCTGCTGGGGACCGCGTTCGATGCGCCGGGCTATCGGCTGCGGCAGCACGACCTCGGCATCGGCAGCCAGCCGGACTATCCGCGCGATTACCCTGGGCAGCTGCTGGCGCCGTTCCGCGAACTGCCGCATGGCGAGGTGCCGGAGCTGCCCGAAGGCCTGCGCAGGCGCGGATGATCGGCCGTGTCAGGCCGCGTGCAGCTGCAGGCCCTGCAGCTGCGCGGCACCGATGCCGAACATGCGGCGCAGGTTGCGCGAGAGATGGGACAGGTCGGCGAAGCCGGCGGCATGTGCACTGTCGGTCAGGCTGTGTCCGCGCAGATGATGCATGAGCGCGTTGCGCAGCCGTTGCCACAGCACCCAGCCGCGCAGGGTCACTGCCAGATCGGCCTGGAAGCGCCGGTGCAGCTGACTGGTGGACAGATGCGCCGCCCCGGCGATGTCGACGGCCGGCACCGGGCCGGGAAGGTGCTCGGCGATACGGGCCAGCGCTGCCTGCACCCGCCGGTCCAATGGCTGCGCGCGGCTCAATCGCGGCAGCCAGTCCTGCAGTTCCATCGCAGTGCCGGGCAGCACGTGCAGGTGCTGCTTGATCTGTTCGAGGTCGGCATGCGCCGGCTCAAGGAACACCGTGCAGCCCGCTTCCGGCGCTGACAGGATTGCGTGCGGCTGGAATGACGGCAGCCACAGCCGTTGGCCCTGCTGCCGTACACCATCAACCTCGACCTGCCAGGGCGCGGCTTCGCTCAGCAACAGTTGATGGGCGTAGTGCGCGTGCGTATCGCTGCCACCGGCGTGGCCCTGCAGCACGGCCACGTGAGCATCCAGCAGCAGCGTGCCATTCCAGGGCAGGGCGGGAGAGGACATGGAGGGATTGTAGATCCACGCCATGCGGGGATGAATCTCCATCGAAATCGAATGTTCCGACAGTTGAACGAAGAGCAGCCGAGCATGGGCTCGGCTCTACAGCAGGCCGTGCAGGGAATTGTCGAAGGCGGGGTGGGTCCGGTTGCGGGGGCGTGAGCCGCATGGGTCGGGCGCATGCGCCCGGCGGGTTGGGCAGGACGCCCAACCCCGGTCTTGCCGTGTGCGCAGGACTGCGCACACGAGCAAGCGGCGACCGAGCTTACATGGGTGAGGGCGCTTTGCTTGCCAAGCACTGCTTCGCAAGCGCCCGAACGCACAGCCGCCAGCGGCTGGGCCGGGCCCCGGAGGGGGACTTGCGCCGTCCCCCGCAACCGGACCCACTCCGCCACCCCACAGGAAGCCCGCTGTTGCTTCGGCTGTTGCTTCTGAGGTTGCCGGCCAGCGGCCGGCACTACCGCGGGTGCCGGGCGCAGCCCCGCCGTCACCTCACCGCCCCTGCGGATCCGGCCGGTGATGCACGTACTCGACCACGGTGCCATCGGGATGCACCGCATTGAACGCCGCCCCGGTCGGCACCACCTGCAACGGGAAGATGATCTCGGCACCGGCCGCGACCAGTTTGTCGTGATAGGGCCGAACGTCATCGACCAGCAGTGTCCCGGTGGTCGAGGTGAACGGCGCCAGCGAAGTCTCGCTGCCCTCGATCAGCAGGAAGGCGCCGACCATCGCCAGGCGAAGCCCTGCCTCCGGGAACGGGAACCCTGCATCGGCCACCACGCCCTGCAGCTGCTCGTAGAAGGCCACGCTGCGCTCCAGCTCGCCCGGCGCCACGAACACCCGGATCAGCACGCGCGGCGCGCGCTGGCTGGAGGTGTCACAGCGGTCGCGCCAGAGATGGTCGAAGTCGCGATGTACGGTCATGGGCTCGGTTCGTGGCCAGGGACCCTCATTATCGGCAGCCTCGCACGGCGCGCTGATGACCGCCGGTGATGGCCTGATAACCGGCCGCGGGATGCGCCTGTGACTTAGGTCCTGTTGACAGGTGTGAACGCCCTCGCACAATCTTCACAGGATTGGGTCGCCCTGCGCGGCCTGGGCAGGCAGGTTGTCACGCCGGGAGGAGGGTCCCGCGCGCAGACCGGCCCGTCCTTCGGCCTGCGGGACGTTGCCTGGCAACCCCTGCGCGGCATGAACGCTGCACCCTTCGGCGGCACTTTCCCTGGACCGATTGCCTTGGCAACGGAATTACGCCTGCCGATGAAAACGTTTACAAAGCCGCTTGCACTGTCCCTGGCCCTGTCTGCCGCACTGGCCGCCCCGGCCTGGGCCGACCCCGCCGCGTTCACTGTGCTGACCCTGGAACAGGCGCCCAGCGCCGAGGCGATGCCGGCCCTGGCTGCGCAGCTGAAGAGCCTGAAGGTGGACGCGGTGAGCGTGCGTCAGGTGCAGCGCGGCATTGGCCAGGTCGATCCGCTGCAGGTGCTGGCCGACGGACTGGGTTACGAATACCGCTTCATCGCCGCCGGCAAGGACGATGGCCAGACCCAGCGCGGCCAGGCCGTGCTGACCCGGCTGCCGATCGCTGCCGAGTCCGGTCCGGACCAGCCGGGCCTGAATTACCTGCGCCTGGACGATGGCCGCCACACCGTCGCGGTCTATACCGACGCTGGCGCGGGTGCCGCTCAGTTGCCGGCGCTGGTCACCCGTTCGCGGCTGGGCGCACCGGCGGTGCTGCTCGGTGCGGTGGCCGGTGAATCGGCCAAGGCCGCTGGCTTCGATCCGGCGCGTGTCGCGCTGGAAGCCGATGCCAGCTACTTCAGCGATGGCTTCCAGGCGGCCAGCAGTGCACCGTTCAAGGTGGAAGGCAGCACCCTGCGCGCCACCCTGCTGACCCTGGCCTATGCCGCCGATAAACATGGCGACAGGCCGTGGATGGACACCACCCTCAACGCCGATGCGCGCGCTGCGTTGCTGCTGAAGGCGATGACCGAGGATGAGAAGTTCCAGATGCTGCACAGCTACTTCGGGCTGGGCAAGGACGGTGGCCCGCTGCCGGAAGGTGCGGTCGGTTCGGCGGGCTTCGTGCCGGGCGTGGCGCGGTTGGGCATTCCGTCGCAGCAGTCGGCCGATGCCGGCGTGGGCGTGACCAATCCGGGTGGCATCCGTCCGGGTGACTTTGCAACCGCGATGCCGTCCGGCCCGTCCACCGCCTCCAGCTGGAACCGCGAAGTCGCCTTCGCAGGCGGCGCGACGATGGGCCGGGAAGCGTGGCAGCAGCGCTTCAACATCCTGCTGTCGGGCAGCGTCAACCTGCAGCGCGACCCGCGCAATGGCCGCAACTTCGAATACGCCGGTGAAGACCCGCTGCTGGCCGGTTCGATGGTCGGCGCACTGATCCAGGGCGTGCAGAGCCAGCACGTGATCTCCTCGATGAAGCACTTCGCGCTGAACGATATGGAGACCCGCCGCAACTTCCACGACGTGCGCATCGGCGAACAGGCCATGCACGAGTCGGACCTGCTGGCGTTCGAGATCGCGCTGGACGCCGGTCGCCCGGGCGTGGCGATGTGCTCGTACAACAAGATCAACGGCACCTACGGCTGCGAGAACGGCTACCTGATGAACCAGGTGCTGAAGCAGGAATGGAAGTTCCCCGGTTTCGTGATGTCCGACTGGGGCGGCGTGCACAGTGGCTCGAAGGCGGCGCTGGCCGGCCTGGACCAGCAGTCGGCCGGTGAAGTGTTCGACGCGGCGGTGTTCTTCGATGAACCGCTGCGCCTGGCCGTGCATGGCGGCGTGGTGCCGCAGGCGCGCCTGAATGACATGGTGGCGCGCATCCTGCGCACGATGTTCCTGCACGGCAATTTCGACAACCCGCCGCAGCACCAGAGGGTCGACGCCGAGGCCGGTTTCGCCGTGGCCCAGCGCACGGTGGAAGAAGGCAGCGTGCTGCTGCGCAATGAAGGCAACCTGTTGCCGCTGGCTGACAGCGTGAAGCGCATCGTCATCATCGGCGGCCATGCCGACAAGGGCGTGATCGGCGGTGGTGGTTCATCGATGGTGGGCGTGACCGCCAAGGGCACCAATGCGGTGCCGGGCGTGCTGCCGACTACCTGGCCAGGCCCGGTGATCTTCCACCCGTCCTCGCCGCTGGAATCGCTGCGTGCGGTGCGTCCGGATGCAACTTTCGAGTATGTGGATGGCAGCAACGCCGCCGCTGCGGCCAAGGCAGCCGCGCAGGCCGACGTGGCCATCGTTTTCGCCACCCAGTGGGCGGCCGAATCGGTGGACCTGCCGGACATGCAGCTGCCGGACAACCAGGACGCGCTGATTTCGGCGGTGGCCAAGGCCAACCCGAAGACCGTGCTCGTACTGGAAACCAATGGCCCGGTACGCACGCCGTGGCTGGCGCAGGTGCCGGCGATGCTGCAGGCCTGGTACCCGGGCATCCGCGGTGGCGAAGGCATTGCCGCGCTGCTGACCGGCCAGGTCAACCCGTCGGGCCGCCTGCCGGTGACCTGGGTGGTGGACGAATCGCAGCTGCCGCGGCCGCACATCGACGGCCTCGGCTTCAAGCCGGCCAAGCCGTTCGGTGATGTGTTCGATTTCGATATCGAAGGCGCCAACGTCGGCTACAAGTGGATGGCGGCCAAGGGCCTGACCCCCACCTTCGCCTTCGGCCACGGCCTGTCCTACACCTCGTTCGCCTATGAAAACCTGAAGGTGAGCGTGGAAGGCTCGCGCCTGGTCGCCAGCGTCGACATCCGCAACACCGGCAAGCGCCCCGGTGCCGACGTCGCCCAGCTGTACCTGAAGCTGCCGGCCGGCAGCACCACGCCGATCCGCCTGATCGGCTACGACAAGGTGACCCTGCAGCCGGGCGAACAGCGCCGCATCCGCATCGAAGCCGAGCCGAAGACCCTGGCCCACTACGATGCGCAGGCCCGCCAGTGGAAGATCGACGGCGGCACCTACCAGGTGCAGCTGTCGCGCAACGCTGCCGAGCCGCTGCAGACGGTGGATGTGCAGCTGCTGGAGCAGGTGCTGCGCTGAAGCTTGAAGGCATGGCCCCGCAAGGGGCCATGCAAAAAAGGGGACGGAGGGGATTAAGTCGTTTATGCATAAACGACTTAATCCCCTCCGTCCCCTTTTTTCATGTGGCGAACCACCCGCGCAGGAAATCAATCAGCTGCCGCACCTTCGGTGAGGGCTGCGTGCTGTGCGGATAGACCGCGTACACGCTCTGCTGCGGAAAGCGATGATGGCGCAGCACTTGCCGCAGGCGGTCGTGGGCCAGGTCGTCCTCGATCAGCCAGCGGGGCAGCACGGTAACCCCGGCGCCGGCCACGGCGAACGCGCGCAGGCTGCTGGCGCCATCTACGCGCACGACTGCATTGCCGGGGTTGGTGGCGAACAACGCATCGCTGCCATCCGGAGCCACCACCGGCACGTCGGACAGGCGTGGATAACCGAGGCGGGGCAGGGTGCCCAGCTGTACGGGGTCATCGGCAGCATCGGCGGAGGGCAGGCGTGCCAGCAGCGACGGAGCCGCCACCGCGCACAGCGGGTGGCGCTCCAGTTCGCTGGCATGCAGGCCCGAGTCCGGCAGGCGGCCGAGGCGGATCGCCAGGTCGAAGCGTTCAGGAATCAGGTCCGCTGGCGCCGGAGAGGTTGAAAGGTGCAACTGCAGGGCCGGGTGCCGCGCACGGAACGCCTCCAACGCGGGAATCAAGCGCAGCTGTGCATACTCCGGCGTGGTGGTCAGGCGCAGCATGCCCTGCAGCTGGTGCTGGTCGCGGCGCGCGGCATCGATTGCCGCCTGGGCGGCGTCCAGCGCCTGCACGCAGTGCTGCAGGAACTGCTCGCCGGCCTCGGTCAGGGCCAGGTAGCGGGTACTGCGCAGCAGCAGGGTCACGCCCAGCTCCTGCTCCAGCCGCTTCAGGTTGAAGCTGACCACCGCGCGGCTGAGGCCGAGGCGATCGGCTGCAGCAGTCAGGCTGCCCGCCTCGACCACGGCGCGGAAGATGTCGAAGCGATCGAGGCTGACCATGGCGGCCTATTGTCAAAAAAGATTTGACAGTGTTGCAGCTGCCGTCGTGTTTTTCCAACAAGGCCCGCACGGCATGCTGCCCGCTTCCCCGCTGGAGCGCCGCCGATGTCGTCCCCCCGCCTGCGCCATGAGGCGATCTTCCTGCTGGTGTTCGCCCTGGACCTGGTCAACATGTTCATCGCCACGGTGGCCTATCCGGCATTGGCGGCGGACCTGCATGCCGATGTCGGTACCCTGGCCTGGGTCGGCACCGCCTACATGCTGGGCCTGAGCGTGGTGATTCCGCTGGCGCCCTGGCTGGCCGCGCGCTGTGGCGAGCGCCGGTTGCTGCTGGCGGCGCTGCTGGTGTTCGCCGCCGCTGCCATGCTGGCCGGTGCCGCGCCGGGTATCGGCTGGCTGCTGGGATGGCGCCTGCTGCAGGGGCTGGCCGGCGGTTTGCTGATTCCAGTGGCGCAAGCGGCGGCCTACCGCCAGTGCACGCCCGAGCAGCGTGGCGCGCTGACCCGGCGCATCCTGCTGGTGGCGTTGCTGGTGCCGGCACTGGCGCCCGCGCTGGGCGGGTTGCTGGTGCAGTGGCTGTCCTGGCGCGGTGTGCTCTGGGCCAGCCTGCCGCTGGCCGTGGTGGCGATCGGCCTGGTGCTGGCGTGGATGCCGGCCGACGGCGCGCGTAGTGCGCCACGCCTGCAGGCCTATGCGCTGTCCACCGCGATGGCGGCGCTGGGCGCGCTGCTGCTGGCGCTGACCTGGCTGGGCGAACCCGGCCATCGGGCCGCCGGTGCCATGCTGCTGCTGATCGCATTGCTGCTGGCGGCGGTTCACCTGCGGCATGCACGGCAGCAGGCGCATCCGTTGCTGCGCTGGTCGCTGCTGTCCCATCGCGGGCTGCGGCTGGCAATGCTGGTGTATCTGGCAGTGCCGGGCGTGTTCATCGGCAGCCAGCTGGTCAGTACCCTGCAGTTGCATCAGGCCGGCTACAGTGCCGCGCGCATCGGCGCGCTGATGCTGCCGTGGGCGCTGGCCTCGGCCATTGCGATCACGGCAAGCAAGCGCCTGCTGGCCGGCGTCGGTCCAGTCATGGTGCTCCGTATCGGCATGTTGCTTCAGGCCAGCGGTCTGTTGTTGATGGCACTGCTGCCGCAGCCGGTCTTTGCCATTGCAGCATTGCTGTTTGCCTTGATGGGCGCCGGCGGCAGCCTGTGCAGCAGCACCGCGCAGACGCTGGCCTTCCATGGGATCGAGGGCGAGGCGCTGGGTGATGCCAGCGCACTCTGGAACCTCAACCGCCAGCTCAGTTTCTGCCTTGGCACCGCCGCCATCGCGCTGCTGCTGGCATTGGCCATGCAATGGCTGCCGGAAAACGCCACGCGCGTGGCGTTGGGGCTGGCCGCCGTACTGACCCTGCTGCCGCTGGCGCTGCTGCGCCGGTCGCACTCTGTTTCTCTTTCCCAACCCGAGAATGCCTGATGGATATCACCGCAGAACATGAAATACACCACCTGCACGACAAGCTGCAGGCCTGGTTCCGTGCCGACCTCAGCGCCGATGCGCTCGATGATCTGATGAGGCATTTCTGTGCGGACTTCAGCATGGTCGGCATCGCGGGACGCAGGCTGGACCGGATTGCCGTGCAGGCACTGTTTGCGGGCGGCCATGGTGCGCGTCCAGGGCTGCAGATTTCCGTCGAGGCCGTGCAGGCGGTAGAAGCGCCTCCACCGCTGGCGGTGCTGCGCTATCGCGAAGGGCATTCAGTGGGCGAAGGGACGGTTGCCTGGCGGGAATCGTTGGCCGTGCTGCGGCAGGAAGAGGGCCGTTGGCGCTGGCTGGCGCTGCATGAAGTAGCGGCAGCCTGATCGGTAGTGCCGGCCGCTGGCCGGCAATCGCGTACCGTGCCCGGGATGGATGAAGTTGCCGGCCAGCGGCCGGCACTACCGGTCGCCGGCGAGCGCAGCGGCACCGGCGGGCACATGTGCCATCAGTCCTGCCTGCTTCCGCCGCAGAATGCAAAGCCTACCCACACTTCACCGTGCAAGGCAGGAGTAGGCTGGGGTCTTTCCTGCCGGGAGGGTTGTCCATGCGTGTGCGTGCCGTTGCAGTAGCCATCGCCCTTTGCCTGTCCAGCAGCGTGCTGGCTGCCGATACCCCGCCGATGACCCCGGACATCAGCGGCAAGCCCTTCGTTGCGCCGGATGTCGGCCGCGACTACGACAAGCGCGTGGTGATGGTGCCGATGCGTGATGGCACCCGGCTGTATACGGTGATCGTGGTGCCCAAGGGCGCCCGCAATGCCCCGATCCTGCTGACCCGCACTCCTTACGACGCTGCCGGTCGCGCCAGCCGCAGTGATTCGCCGCGCATGCGCGACCTGCTGCCGCAGGGCGACGAGGTGTTCGTCGACGGCGGTTACATCCGCGTGTTCCAGGACATTCGTGGCAAGTACGGCTCCGAAGGCGATTACGTGATGACCCGGCCGCTGCGTGGGCCGTTGAACAACACCAAAGTTGACCATTCGACCGATGCCTGGGACACCATCGACTGGCTGGTGAAGAACGTGCCGGAGAGCAACGGCAAGGTCGGCATGCTCGGCTCGTCGTACGAGGGCTTCACCGTGGTGATGGCGCTGACCGACCCGCACCCGGCGCTGAAGGTGGCTGCGCCGCAGAGCCCGATGGTCGATGGCTGGATGGGTGACGACTGGCTCAACTACGGTGCGTTCCGCCAGGTCAACTTCAACTACTTCGCAATGCAGACCGAGAAGCGCGGCAAGGGTACGCCGCTGCCCAGCCTCGGTTACGACGACTACAGCACCTTCCTGCGCATCGGTTCGGCTGGCGACTACGCGCGTTTCACCGGCGTGGACCAGCTGACCTGGTGGAAGAAGCTGGTCGAACATCCGGCCTATGACGGCTTCTGGCAGGGCCAGGCGCTGGACGCGGTGATGGCGAAGACACCGCTGAAGGTGCCGACCATGTGGCTGCAGGGCCTGTGGGACCAGGAGGACATGTGGGGTGCCAACCACGCCTACCAGGCGATGGAAGGGCGCGACAGCGGCAACAACCGCAATTACCTGGTGATGGGCCCGTGGCGGCACAGCCAGGTGAACTACAGCGGCAGCGAGCTGGGCGCGCTGAAGTTCGATGGCGATACCGCGCTGCAGTTCCGCCGCGATGTGCTCAAGCCGTTCTTCGACCAGTACCTGGTGGACGGCGCGCCAAAGGCCGATACGCCGCCGGTGCTGATCTACAACACTGGCGAGAACCACTGGGACCGCTTGAAGGGGTGGCCGCGCAGCTGCGACAAGGGCTGTGCCGCCAGCAGCAAGCCGCTGTACCTGCGGGCTGGTGGCAAGCTGGCTTTCCAGGCGCCGGCGGCGGGCGAGGGCGACTTCGAGGAGTACGTGTCCGACCCGGCCAAGCCGGTGCCGTTCGTGCCGCGCCCGGTCCGCTTCGGTGACCGCGACATGTGGACCACCTGGCTGGTCAAGGACCAGCGCTTTGTCGATGGCCGCCCGGACGTGCTGACCTTCATCACCGAGCCGTTGACCGCGCCACTGCGCATCGGCGGCACGCCGGTAGTGCACCTGCAGGCTTCGACCAGCGGCACCGACAGCGACTGGGTGGTGAAGCTGATCGATGTGTATCCGGACCAGGAAGCGTCGACGCCGGAGATGGGTGGCTACGAGCTGCCGGTGTCGTTGGCGATCTTCCGTGGCCGCTACCGCGAAAGTTTCAGCGATCCGAAGCCGCTGGCTGCGAACCAGGTACTGCCGTACCGCTTCGACCTGCCCAACGCCAACCACACCTTCCAGAAGGGGCACCGGGTGATGGTGCAGGTGCAGTCCAGCCTGTTCCCGCTGTACGACCGCAACCCGCAGACCTACGTGCCGAACATCTACCTGGCCAAGCCGGGTGATTACCAGAAGGCCACGCAGCAGGTCTGGCACAGCGCGGCGCAGGCCAGTTACATCGATCTGCCGGTGTATTGAGGCCCACAGGGTGACGCCGGGCATGGCCCGGCGCTACCTGGGCCCGCGCGATGCACGACGGCTTTGGTAGTGCCGGCCGCTGGCCGGCATCCGCGATGGCGCGAGAGCGTGTCGACCAAGGTCGACACCTACCAAGGCTGGGCCATGGCATGCCGATCGACCAAGATCGACGCCTACCAGGGCCTGGGCCTTCAGCCCACCTTCGAGGGGCCCGTGCGCCAGCGGCTGGGCACCAGGCCGAAGCGCTTGCGGAACGCGGCGGCGAAATTACTGGGGTGACGGTAACCACTGGCGGCAGCGGCCTGCTCGACCGTCCAGCCGTCTTCGCGCAGGCCCTGCTCGGCGTGGCGCATGCGCTGCTCGTGCAGGTAGTCGAACACCGAACTCCCGTACTGCTGGGCGAAGTGACGGCGCAGCGAGCTGGGGCTCATGCAGGCCAGCTGCGCCAGTTCGACCAGGCTGTGGGCATGGCTGGGGTCATCATGCAGGTAGGCGCGCACCCGCTCCAGCCGTTCGCGCTGGCCAGCACGCAGGGTGCGCACCTGCTCGGTCTGCAGGTCCTCGGCCTGCAGGCCGACGGCGAGCAACTGCAGGGCGACGCCCTCGCGCCACAGCGCATCGATGCCGTCCTGCCAGGGACTGTCGAACAGCTGGCCCAGCACCGGCAGCAGGGTGTGCGGAATCGCCCAGTGGCGGCACTCCAGGTGAGTGCTGAGCGCCGTGTGCAGCTGCGGCAGCTGGAACAGATCCGGATCGATCTCCGCCGGTACCATCACGCTGACGCCGCGCATGCGCGTTTCGCCGGGATGTGCACCGGTCATTTCGACCTGTTCGCGGTGGTGCGCGGTCATCGCAGTGCCCGCGCGCAGGGTGAAGCCGCTGCGCCGGGGAATGCGTACATCCACCTGCCCCTGCAGCATCACGCGGATGGCCAGCCCGGGACTCTGCTGGGCAGTGGCGACGTATGGAAAGCGATTGTGGACGTCGGATGCGATCAGGCTCATGCCACCGCGCAGGAACTGCTCGTTGACTTCGCCATGGCCGGCCCACTGGTCGTCGCGCAGGTGTTCCGGGTCAGCGCGGTAATCGAAGCCGTGGCGGTGGCCGAAGCGGCGGTAATCGGCAAAAGTGAAGTATCGGGACATTGCTCGGCATGTGCGCAGGAGGTGGACACTGGCAGTACCTCGCCCATGCGCTCTGCATTGCAGATGCAGTTCCGGTCGTGGCCTGTGCGGACCCGCTGCGATGCGGTGGCGATGGCACGCTGGATGGCTGGGGAAACGCCAGATTGGAATGAGTGTGTCGAAGAAACTGGAAACGTTTCCCATTGTCGCCTTGATTCATCTGCATTTGATTTCGAGATGGTCAAAACGATTGACGATTACGGCCAAAGTGAAAATGCTGCTGAACATACGCCAGCGTTTTGCATGCATATCCGTACGCAATTCCATACATCAACTTGAGTTGAGGTTTTACGCGTGGAACGATCACCCGCGGACGGGCTGTCTGCCGGGTCATCACGGATGAAGGCGTAGCGTGACGGGTTCGCGGCGACACGCCGCATCGATACCCCCACAGATGGAGAATGCAGATGATCGATTACCAGCTCACCGGCAAGACCGCGATCGTGACCGGCGGCGTATCCGGCATCGGCCTGGCGGTCGCGCAGACCCTGGCCGCTTCCGGTGCGCGCGTTTCGGTATGGGACCTGAAGCAGGACGCGGTGGATGCCACGGTGGCATGGCTGCAGGGCAGTGGTGCGCAGGCCATCGGCATCGCGCTGGACGTGACTGACGATGCCGCCGTCGAGGCGGCGGTGCAGCGCACGGTAAAGGAGCTGGGCGGCGTGCATATCGCGGTCAACAACGCGGGCATCAGTGGACCGGCGGCCAGCAGTGGTGACTATCCGGTGGAAGGATGGCAGCGCGTGATCGACGTCAACCTCACCAGCGTGTTCCTGTGCCAGCGTGCGCAGATCCAGGCCATGCGTGCCGCCGGCACGGGTGGCAGCATCATCAACATGGCCTCGATCCTGGGCCAGGTGGGTTATGCCGGTTCCACCGCGTACGTGGCGGCCAAGCACGGCGTGGTCGGGCTGACCCAGACCGCAGCCTGGGAGCATGCAGCAGACGGCATCCGCGTCAACGCGGTCGGCCCGGGCTTCATCAGCACGCCGCTGCTGGAGAAAATGGACCCGAAGGTACGCGCCACGCTGGAAGGGCGGCATGCACTGAAGCGGCTGGGTACGGCCGAAGAAGTGGCAGCACTGGTGGCCTGGCTGGCCAGTGACGATGCCTCGTTCGCGACCGGCGCGTACTACGCCATCGATGGTGGCTACCTGGCGCAGTGATGCGTTGAACGCAGGGTGCGGTGACGCCGGGCATGGCCCGGCGCTGCCAGGTGAACGGACTGTGGCGTGGTCTTCACCTCTGTGCCACGGGTGCCACGCGACGCTCCGGGAAGTTACCGGAGTCTTGCCCATGGAACTTACCCAGGATGTCTCGATCCTGCTGCGCGTGGCTGCAGCGATGCTGTTCGGCGGCGTACTCGGCGTCGAGCGCGAAATGGGCAAGCACGCCGCCGGCCTGCGCACCCACATGCTGATTGCCGGCGCTGCTGCGCTGATTGTTGGACTCGGCGATTCAGTGGCAGAGCATTTCCAGCAGGAGCGTTACCGCGACCTGCTGCAGGTTGACCCGGTACGTCTTATCGAAGCGGTGGTGGCCTGCGTGGGATTCGTGGCCGCCGGCACCATCCTGCGCGGCTCGCGCGAGGACCAGGTCAGCGGGTTGACCACGGCCAGCTCGCTGATCATGGCGGCTGCCATCGGCATTGCCGTGGGTATCGGCAAATACGTGATTGCGATTGGTGTCAGCGTGCTGTGCGTGCTGGTGCTGGCGGTGATGCGGCGGTTGGAGAAGAAGATCTCGTAGGGGWGGGGGCGGACGAGGTTGCCGGCCAGCGGCCGGCACTACCACGGGTGGCTGTAGTGGTACGACCAATATGTGATCTAGCCCTATGGTCTAATAGGCACTTCGTCGGAGTGGCGGTTAAATCCGCTCCACGTGGCCTGATCCAGATTGATATTGGTACGACCAATAATCGACAGGCACGGCGACCCACCGCCTGCGGTGGGGCACATCCCGCCCCCAGTCGAGAGCTTCCATGCAGCCCTGGCAACACCTGTACGACCCCGCCGGCAACCTGTGGTTGTCGAGCCTGATCGCGCTGCTGCCGATCGCGTTCTTCTTCGTTGCCCTGGCCGTGCTGCGCATGAAGGGTTGGCTGGCCGGCACCATCACCGTGGCCATCGCGCTGGGTGTGGCCCTGCTGTTCTACCGCATGCCGTTGACCCAGGCGCTGGGCGCGGCCGGCTTCGGCTTCGTCTATGGGCTGTGGCCGATCGCCTGGATCATCATCGGCGCGGTGTTCCTCTACAAGGTCTCGGTCAAGACCGGGCAGTTCGACATCATCCGTGCCTCCATCCTGTCGGTCACCGAAGACCAGCGCCTGCAGATGCTGATGGTCGGCTTCGCCTTCGGTGCCTTCCTGGAAGGCGCGGCAGGTTTCGGCGCGCCGGTGGCGATCACCGCGGCGCTGCTGGTCGGGCTGGGCTTCAAGCCGCTGTATGCCGCCGGCCTGTGCCTGATCGTCAACACCGCGCCGGTGGCGTTCGGTGCGATGGGCATTCCGATCATCGTGGCCGGGCAGGTCACCGGCCTGGATGCATTCGAGATCGGCCAGATGGCCGGCCGCCAGCTGCCGTTCCTGACCCTCATCGTGCTGTTCTGGATCATGGCGATCATGGATGGCTGGCGCGGCATCAAGGAAACCTGGCCGGCGGTGCTGGTGGCCGGTGGCTCGTTCGCCATCGCCCAGTACCTGACCTCCAATTTCATCGGCCCGGAACTGCCGGACATCACCGCGTCGCTGGCGTCGCTGGTGTGCCTGACCCTGTTCCTGCGCCGCTGGAAACCGGTGCGGATCTTCCGCTTCGATACCGAAACCAGCGCCGAGGCGGCCGCACAGGCACTGGAAGCGCCGCGCTACAGCGTCGGCCAGATCGCCAAGGCGTGGTCGCCGTTCCTGATCCTCACAGCAATGGTCACGTTGTGGAGCATCAAGCCGTTCAAGTCGCTGTTCGCGGCCGGCGGTCCACTGGAAAGCTGGGTGCTGAAGATCCCGGTGCCGGGCCTGGACCAGATGGTGCAGAAGATGCCGCCGATCGTGGATGCGCCGCTCAGCTACGAGGCCATCTACAAGTTCGACTGGTTCTCGGCCACCGGCACCTCGATCATCCTGGCCGCGGTGATCGCCATCATCGCGCTGCGCATGCCGGCCCGTTCGGCGCTGCAGACCTTCGGCGAGACAGTGCGTGAGCTGCGCATGCCGATCTACTCGATTGGGATGGTGCTGGCCTTTGCCTTCATCGCCAACTATTCGGGCCTGTCGGCAACGCTTGCGCTGGCACTGGCGCATACCGGCGACGCGTTCCCGTTCTTCTCGCCGTTCCTGGGTTGGCTGGGCGTGTTCCTGACCGGTTCGGATACCTCGTCCAATGCGCTGTTCTCGGCACTGCAGGCCACCACCGCACAGCAGATCGGCGTGTCCGACGTGCTGCTGGTCGCGGCCAACACCACCGGCGGTGTCACCGGCAAGATGATCTCGCCGCAGTCGATCGCCATTGCCTGTGCGGCGGTCGGCCTGGCCGGCAAGGAATCGGACCTGTTCCGCTTCACGGTGAAGCACAGCCTGATCTTCACTACGATGGTCGGCCTGATCACCCTGGCGCAGGCCTACTGGCTGACCTGGATGATTCCCTGAGCCATGCACGGTCAGCTGACCATCCGCTGCGCGCTTCGGGCCACAATGGCGCCATGAGCACGCAACGTATTTCCGATAAGGTGGCCGCACAGCTGCGCGGCCTGGTGCAGGAACAGCGGCTGCAGCCGGGCGACCGGCTGCCGGCCGAGCGCACGCTGGCAGTGCAGCTGGGGGTCTCGCGCACGGCACTGCGCGAGGCCATCGCGCAGCTGGCCAGCCAGGGTCTGCTGACCGCACGGGTTGGTGGCGGCACCTACGTGGCCGAACCGGCGGCGCGCGCGCGGCAGGCCCTGGATGAACCGCTGGCGCCGTACCTGCCGCTGTTCCAGGGCGACCCGGAGTATCGCTTCGACGTGCTGGAGATCCGTCACGCGCTGGAAGGTGCCACTGCCTGGCATGCAGCGCTGCGTGCCACCGACGAGGACCGCACGCGCATCGCGCAGGCCTTCCAGACCATGATGGATGCGCATGGCAAGGATGACCCCACCGGTGAAGCCGAGGCCGATGCGGCCTTCCACCTGTCCATCGCCGAGGCCTCGCACAACCTGGTGCTGCTGCAGGTGATGCGCGGCCTGTTCGAGCTGCTGCAGACCAACATCTCGCAGAGCCGCGAGAAGCTCTATACGTCGGCGAGAACCTTTTCGCCGCTGTCCGACCAGCACCGCGAGATGATGGACGCGGTGCTGGCCGGCGACCCGGAACGCGCGCGCGCCGCCGCGCATGCCCACCTCGAGTTCGTGCACACCACGCTGCGCACCCTCGATGACAACGAAGCCCGGCGTGCGCGGGCCTCGCGTCTACCTTCCCCACACGGTTGACCCCATGATCATCTCCGCCTCCACCGATTACCGTGCCGCAGCGCAACGCCGGCTGCCGCCGTTCCTGTTCCACTACATCGATGGCGGCGCGTATGCCGAGCACACGCTGAAGCGCAACGTTTCCGACCTGTCCGACATCGCGCTGCGCCAGCGCATCCTGCGCAACATGTCCGACCTGAGCCTGGAAACCGAGCTGTTCGGCGAAAAACTGGCGATGCCGGTGGCGCTGGCGCCGGTCGGGCTGACCGGCATGTACGCACGGCGCGGCGAAGTACAGGCGGCGCGCGCGGCCGACAGCCGGGGCATCCCGTTCACCCTGTCCACCGTGTCGGTGTGCCCGATCGAAGAAGTGGCGCCGGCCATCCAGCGGCCGATGTGGTTCCAGCTGTATGTGCTGCGCGACCGTGGCTTCATGCGCAACGCGCTGGAGCGGGCGCAGGCCGCCGGCGTGACCACGCTGGTGTTCACCGTGGACATGCCGGTGCCGGGCGCGCGTTACCGCGATGCGCACTCCGGCATGAGCGGCCCGAACGCCTCGCTGCGCCGCATCGGCCAGGCCATCACCCACCCGCACTGGGCATGGGACGTGGGCCTGTTCGGCCGCCCACATGACCTCGGCAACATCTCCACCTATCGCGGCAACCCGACCGGGCTGGAGGACTATATCGGCTGGCTTGGCAGCAACTTCGATCCGTCCATTTCGTGGAAGGATCTGGAATGGATCCGCGAGTTCTGGAAGGGCCCGATGGTGATCAAGGGCATCCTCGACCCGGATGACGCACGGGATGCGGTGAAGTTCGGCGCCGATGGCATCGTGGTCTCCAACCACGGTGGCCGCCAGCTGGACGGCGTGCTGTCCACCGCACGCGCACTGCCGGCGATTGCCGATGCCGTGCAGGGCGACCTGAAGATCCTCGCCGATTCGGGCATCCGCACCGGCCTGGACGTGGTGCGCATGCTGGCGCTGGGGGCCGACACCGTGCTGTTGGGCCGCGCGTTCGTCTACGCGCTGGCCGCGCAGGGCGAGGCCGGCGTGGCCAACCTGCTGGACCTGATCGCCAAGGAAATGCGGGTGGCGATGACGCTGACCGGCGCGCGTCGCATCGCCGATATCGGCCGCGATTCACTGGTCAGCCTGCCGTGAGCGGCCACGATGCCGTGCTGGCGCAGTTGCGCGACGCGGTCGGCAGTCGCCATGTGCTGACCGGCGACAAGGCCACGCGCCGCTTCCGCCGCGGCTATCGCTTCGGCGAAGGGCCGGTGCTGGCGGTGGTGCGCCCGGGTACGCTGCTGGAACTGTGGCGCGTGCTGCAGGCGGCGGTGCAGGGTGGGGCAGCGATCATCCTGCAGGCGGCCAACACCGGCCTGACCGGTGGCTCGACCCCGGATGGCAACGACTACGGGCGTCCGATCGTACTGGTCAGCACGCTGCGGCTGACCGGCATCCAGCTGTTGAACGAGGGCCGCCAGGTGCTGTGCCTGCCTGGCGCGACGCTGGACCGGCTGGAGCAGACGCTGGCACCGCTCGGCCGCGAGCCGCATTCGGTGATCGGCTCGTCCTGCATCGGTGCGTCGGTACTCGGCGGCATCTGCAACAACTCCGGCGGCGCGCTGGTGCGCCGTGGCCCAGCCTATACCGAACTGGCACTGTACGCGCAGGTCGATGCGCAGGGCCGGCTGCAGCTGGTCAACCATCTGGGCATCGCGCTGGGCGATACGCCCGAGCAGATCCTGCAGCGCCTGCAGGCAGGTGACTACCGTGCTGCCGACGTGGGTGACGGTGACGGCCGCGCCGCCTCCGATCCGCGCTATGCCGAGGAAGTGCGCCGGGTCGATGCCGATACTCCGGCGCGATTCAATGCCGACCCCAGCCGCCACTTCGAGGCAGCGGGATCTGCCGGCAAGCTGGCAGTGTTCGCGGTGCGCCTGGACACCTTCGAAAAAGAGGTGGCCGAGGTCTTCTATATCGGCAGCAACCGCACCGACAGCCTCACCGCGATCCGACGCCAGCTGCTGACCGGCTTCGAACGCCTGCCGATTGCCGGCGAATACATCCACCGCGATGCCTATGACATCGGCGAACGCTACGGCAAGGACAGCTTCCTGCTGATCGACCGCCTCGGCACCGCGCGCGTGCCGGCCGCGTTTGCATTGAAGAGCCGGGTTGACGGCTGGTTCGAGCGGCTGGGCCTGCGCGGGGTGACCGACCGGGTGATGCAGGTGCTGACAGGCCTGCTGCCCTCGCACCTGCCCAAGCGCATGGGCGAGTTCCGCCAGCGCTATGAGCATCACCTGCTGCTGAAGGTGTCCGCGCAGGACGCAGCGGACACCGAAGCCTGGCTGCGCGACTTCTTCGCTGGCCACGAAGGCGGCTATTTCCACTGCACGGCGGAGGAGGGGCGCAAGGCCTTCCTGCATCGCTTCGCCGTGGCAGGTGCCGCGGTGCGCTACCGCGAGGTGCATCGCGACCAGGTGCAGGACATCGTCGCGCTGGATATTGCCCTGCGCCGGGATGATGCCGATTGGTTCGAGCAGTTGCCGGCCGATATAGACGGCCGCCTGCTGCACAAGCTGTATTACGGCCACTTCCTGTGCCACGTGTTCCACCAGGACTACATCGCGCGCAAGGGCGAAGACCCGATGGCGATCGAGCATGCGATGTGGGCGCTGCTGGACCAGCGTGGCGCCGAGTATCCGGCCGAGCACAATGTCGGTCACCTGTACCCGGCCAAGCCGGCGCTGGCGGGCTTCTACAGGCAGCTTGATCCGAGCAATACCTTCAACCCGGGTATTGGCCAGACGTCGAAGGCGAAGGGATGGGGTGGCTGCGACTGCAATGGGCATTGACGGATACAACGCGGCTTTACTGTAGAGCCGAGCCGATGCTCGGCTGCTCTTCCCGATAGACAGCAGTCGAGCATGGCTCGACGCCGCCCGGTCAACGGTTACCATCGGAAGCCCGTATGCAGGAGCCATCCATGCCCACCGCTGCCGCCCGCGCCACCCTGAGCGCTGCACTGCTGGCGACCCCGCTGCTGGTGCTGGCCCAGGGCTCGATCCTGCCGCAACAGCATGATGCCGCCGGCAACGTGATGGAGCCGCTGGGGCAGGTGCTGATCGCGAATGAGACTGGACCGTCCGGGCTTTATGACTGCACCCGGGACGGCAACTGGTGCGTGCGCGTGCAGCCGGTCTCCGAGGAGGGTGACCGGCCCACCATGCTTGAAGTGCTGGAAAAGGCGCAGGACCAAGGCAAGCTCCACAGCTATCACGTCAGCATCGATGTGCCGCAGGAAAGCGAGCTGAAGCTGTGGCCCTGGATTGTGCGCCTGGCTCCGGGTGTCGGCAGCGATGAACCGGTGACCGACCCGCAGCAGCGCGCCCGCCAGAACGTGCTGGTGGGCGGCATCGTCACGTTCAACGCCATGTATTCCGGTGGAGGTGCCGACGCATCCACGCTGCAGTTGGCACGGGTGCGCCACCTGCAGGACGACATCCAGGTGGACGATGATGTGCTGACCCTGCCATGGCTGGGCAACGCGATGATCCGTGCCTGCTTCAGTGAACAGGACAGCAAGCAGCGCGCAGGCGCCTGCCACGACGAGTACGGCTTCTCGGCGAAGCTGGGGCTGGACGTTGCAGGGCAGGGCATGCCGGTGCTGCGCTACCAGACGGTGGCGACGCGGTTCCCGGCCGGCGTCTCACGTTTCGAGGATTCGCTGGCCAAGGGGCCGCTGAAGAAGAAGGACCTGCGCACCGAGCAGGATCCGGCGTGCACCTATACGCGGCTGTTCCGCTTCAGTGATGGGATGTTCCTCCCCGACCAGCCACTGCCGGATTGTGCCGGCTATACCGAACCCTGAACCCTGTAGAGCCGAGCCTACGCTCGGCTGGCTTTCCGTGCGGCCTGACCGGAGAGCAGCCGAGCGTGGGCTCGGCTCTACAGACCCCCCCGCGGCGCTTACTCGCAACGGGTGGCGGTGATGATGTTGTCCTTGTCCACGAACACGCGCAGGCGGTCCTGGCGGATGTCCTTGGTGGTGATGGTGCTGGGGCCGATCGGGTTGACCAGGCCGGCACCGCTTTCGGCAGACAGGCGGCGGATGTTGGGTTCGTTGGCTGGCTGGCCGATCGCCCAGCCCAGCTGGCTGGCGTCGCAGCGGCCGCTGCCTTTGACTTCCGGGCCAGGCGTGCTGACGCAGGCCGACAGCAGCAGGGCCGAGGCGGGCAGCAACAGGAACAGACGGAAGGTGGACATGCGAGCGCTCCTGCGCAGGGGAGATGGCGGGAACGATAGCACCCGGCGTGCAAAAGGCGTCAGCACCCTGGTCATTGCCGGCACAGCGTGGTCGTTGCATAGTGGGAGGGATGACTGGCAGCACGCCAGCGGGCGGGCCGGGCCATTCCGGTGCAGGTGCTGGACACGGTATGACGGCAGGCAGTATCCGCGAAAAGGGCAGGACGATGATGGCACTGGCGCTGTCCATGCTGGGCATGGCGTTTGCCGCCACCGCCGCCGAACCGGAACCTGCGCCGGTAGACCCCCCGGTGTTCGGTGCCTGGCGCAACCTGCAGACCGAGGCCGGCTACGTACCGGCCCAGCGCAACCTGGCCTTCGCCATGCTGCCGCGGGCCGCCACCCGTGGAGATCGCTTCGCCATTCTCGACCGCGAGGGCAAGCGCACGGTGTGCTGCCTGCAGGTGGCCAGTCCATCGCTGGGCGTGGCCGCGCTGCGCGAGCAGTACCACCTGCCACAGGCCTGGGTGACCGACCTGAGCAATGGCCGCAGCCCGGCGCGTCCCTATGTTCCGCACGTTTACGCGATGCAGCGGGTGGACGAACTGGCCGACTACAGCTTCGCCGATGTGCCGGGCGCCTACAGCGACCTGGGCGGGCTGTTGATTCCGGAAGGTGCCGCGCTGGAGGCCGATGGCAGCGCCCTGCGCCTGGGCGACACCCGCTACCCGCTGCATTTCCAGCGCCAGCCGCATGCCGACGACGATGGTGCGCTGGACCGCTACACCCTGCAGACAGGCGAGGGCGCCGCTCCGATCGTGGTTGAAGTGCCGTTCGGCACCTACTGATTGCAGCACTGCACTGGCTAGAATGCAGCGCGGCGCCGTCTGCCGTGCCTGTTCCGTGAGCCGTTGCCGTGTCCCTGCGCCCCTTCCTGTTGCCATCCCTGCTGCTGTTGTCCGCCTGTGCCAGCGCGCCGCCGCCGCCGCCGCCGGCCCATTCCGATGCGCTGTGGCGGTTGATCGAACGTGACTGCCGTGGCGCCGAAGGCCCGCGGGGTGATTGCCTGCGGGTGGAGGCAGCGGCGGACCGTCGCGATGTGCTGGTCAAGGATGCGCATGGTGACTACCAGTTCCTGCTGATGCCGCTGGACAAGGTCAGCGGGATCGAGAACCGGGCCCTGTACCAGCGCGGTGCGCCGAATTACTTTGCCGCAGCCTGGCAGGCCCGCAGCCATACCGAGCGGGCCCTTGGCCAGCCGCTGCCACGCAGCGTCGCCAGCCTGGCGCTGAATTCACCGCATGGCCGCTCGCAGCACCAGCTGCATATCCATGTCGACTGCCTGCGCGCCGATGTGCTGCAGGCCCTGGATGCACATGCCGGTGCCCTGGGCACCCGGTGGACGCCACTGCCGGTGCTGCTGCGCGGCCATCAGTACCAGGCCCGGCTGCTGCCGGGTGCAGCGTTGACTGCCAATCCGCTCAACCTGCTCGCCTATGACCTGAGCGGCGTGGGCGATGTCGGCCAATGGAGCCTGGTGGTGGCTGGCCGGGACAACGTGCAGGCTGGCCCTGGCTTCATCCTGCTCGCCACCCGCGTCGACGCAGGCAGCGGCAACGAGGCCAGCGGCGAAGAGCTGCAGGACCATGCCTGCACGGTCCTGACCGGTGCCCGCGATGCGATGGAGCGGGTGCGCTAATCCCCCGCCTGGTGCTGGCTGCGCCAGATCGGTGCGGTCAGCGCCAGCAGCTGGCGATCCTGCCAGCCATCCAGCCCAAAATGTTGATCGCGCAGTACGCCTTCCTGCTCGAAGCCCCGCGTTCGCAATGCCTGGGTGAACGGCGCGTTGCAGTCCGGCGGCAGCATCACGAACAGGCGGTGCAGGCCGACATCCTCGAACAGGAACGGGCACAGGGCCTGCAGCATCGCATCGGTGTGTGCATGCCAATGCTGCAGTGACAGCAGCTCGGCACAGCGCGAGTGCAGCGAATGCAGGCGGACGTGCAACTGGTCCAGCACGATGCCGTGCTGGTCATCGAAGACACCCAGCATCAGCTGGTCGTTGTCCTGCTCAAGGCGCGAGCGGTGCATGTGGGCGAGGAAACGTGCTTCTTCGTCGATGCCCGAGTGAAGATGCCGACCGCGCCGGCGTCGGTCGTCGAACAGGCGCCAGGCCGGCAGGTCGGCCCGCTGGAACGGGCGCAGCGTGACCGGTGCCACCTGCAGCTGCAGCAGGTGGCGGCGCGACACAGGGCGCAAAGGGGTAAGGCGGGGTGCGGGGTTCGGGGTCATCATCCCCGGAACGATGGCAATGCCCGGTTCGCCAGACCATTCAAAAGATTGCAAAAACGCGACGATCACCGGGCGGAGCCTGATTCGGTTCAGGCATAAGTCCATCAGGGCTGGTCATTTCCGTTGAAACCACCCATTCAGGACACTTTCGTTACGGGATCGTTATGCGCCGCTCAGGCCGCTGCTCCCGTACCACCACCCACTCCCCCAGGAAGCCCATGTCCGCCTCTCACAAGGCGCTGCGCCCGCGTCCGCTGGTGCTCGCGCTGTCGTCCCTGATGCTGGTCTCGTTGCCGGCCTTCGCGCAGGAAAGCGCACCCACCTCGTTGCAGGAAGTGAAGGTCACCGGCTCGCGCATTCCGCGCGCCAGCGTCGAAGGGCCGTCTCCGGTGACCGTGATCAGCCGCGAGCAGATCGACGCGCAGGGCTACCGCAATGCGTTCGACGCGCTGAGCGCCCTGACCGAAAACACCGGCAACGTGCAGGGCGAGGACTTCGGCAACACCTTCACTCCGGCGGCCAACACCATCAACCTGCGCGGACTTGGCCCGAACCGCACGCTGGTGCTGGTCAACGGACGCCGCCAGGCCGACTACCCGTTGGCCTACGAGGGCTCGGTGAACGTGGTCAACCTGGCCAACATTCCCAGCGCCCTGATCGAGCGCATCGAGGTGCTGGCTGCCGGCGCCTCGGCGGTGTACGGCTCGGATGCCATTGCCGGTGTGGTCAACATCATTCTCAAGGACCGCTTTGAAGGGGTGGACGTGAACGTGCGCGCCGGCGGCACCCAGCAGGGCGGTGGCGACAACCAGCGCGCGCAGGTGGTCGGTGGTAGTTCCGGCGAGCGTTGGGATGCCCTGTTCGGCTTCGAGTTCGACGTGCGCAAGGCGATCCATGCGCGGCAGCGCGACTTCATGGATTCGCTGGAGGATGATCCGGCCGGCAAGGCGCCGCAGGCGACCGCGATCGCCTATCGCCGCAACGCCGCCACCGGTCGCAACATCGATCCGGGCGTCGATGGCTGCGACGCGGCGTCGGACATCTATGGCGGCAGCGTGTTCCGCGCCTTCAATCCGCGCCAGGGCTGGTACTGCGGCAGCAATGAGGCCGCCGCCAGCTACTGGACGGTGCAGACCGAGAAGCGCAACCTCAACGGCTACGGCCTGCTGACCTTCCACGTCAACGACAGCACCGACCTGTTCGCCGATCTTGCCGTGGGCAGCGCACGCATCACCAACAACACCCGTGCGCCCACCTGGACCTCGGCCCGCAACTACTTCTACAACCAGACCACCGGCAACCTGGAAAGCTGGTACCGCCGCTTTGCGCCCGAGGAAGTCGGCGGCCTGCCGCGCAATGCCAACCGTTTCCTGGAAAACTCCTGGTCGTTCAACGTCGGCGCGCGCGGCCAGATCGGTGACAGTGGCTGGGATTATGAAGTGGTCTACAGCCGCTCCCGCTACGAGAACCGCACCCGTCGCCCGGTGCTGCTGGCCGGCATCAACGAGTACCTGCTTGGCCCGAAGCTGGGCGTGCGCAATGGCGTAGAGGTCTATGCGCCGGACCCGGCCCGCCTGTTCCAGCCGCTGAACCCGACCGAGTACCAGGGCCTGTCCGGCTACCAGGAGAGCCGCAACGCGGCGTGGCTGCAGACTTTCAGCGCCAGCGTCAACGGCCGGCTGTTCGCACTGCCCGGTGGCGACGCCGCGCTGGCCGCCGTGGTCGAGGCCGGCAGCCAGGGTTACCGCAATCGCCCGGACCCGCGCCTGGGTACCGGCGAGTTCTGGAACACCAGCGCCGGTATCGGTGCCGGTGGTGAGCGCGACCGCTATGCCGCTGGCGTGGAGCTGCAGCTGCCGTTGCTGCAGTCGCTGACCACCACTCTGGCCGGTCGCTATGACCAGTACCGTGCCGGCGGCGAGCACATCGGCAAGGCAACCTGGAGCTTCGGCGTCGAGTTCCGCCCGTTCGAGAGCCTGTTGATCCGTGGTACGGCTGCCACCAGCTTCCGGGCGCCGGATATGAACTACGTGTTCGCGACCGAGACCCGCGGCTACAACCCGGGCATGACCGACTACTGGCGCTGCCGGACTGCTGGCCAGTCGTACGACAACTGCGACTACAACGGCCTGTCGATCGACTACAGCAACCGTGCCAACGCGCAGCTGCAGCCGGAATCGGCCAAGTCCTATGGGTTCGGCGTGGTCTGGTCGCCGCTGGCCGGCCTGGACTTCAGTGCCGACTATTACGACATCCGCATCGACAACGAGGTGACCAGCCTGGATACCAGCCGCATCCTGCGAGACGAGGCCGATTGCCGGCTGGGAAAGACGCTGGGCGGCGAGGCGCGTGATATCGGTTCACCGCTGTGCCAGGACGCGCTGTCGCGTGTGATCCGCAACCCGTCCAATGCCACGGTGCAGCCGGACCAGGTCACCCGTGTGCTGATCAACCCGATCAACGCCGCCTCTGAATCGGTTCGCGGGCTGGACCTGAAGGGAAACTGGCGTTTCGATGCCGGCCGTTATGGCCGCTTCACCACGCGCCTGGCCTATACGGTGGTGCTGGAGCATAAATACCGGCAGTTCACCGACGACCCCGAGCGTGACATCCGCAATTCGCTGGATGTCTACCAGTGGCGCAGCAAGGCCAACGGCAGCATCACCTGGAACCAGGGTGACTGGACCACCACCCTGTACGGCAATCGTTTCGGCTCGCTGCCGAAGACCGATGGCAGTGGCCGCATCGCGCCGTACATGACCTACAACGCCAGCGTCTTCCGCCAGTTCGGCGAGAACCTGTCGGTGGGCGTGATCGTCAACAACCTGCGTGACAGCCGCCCGCCGGCGGACAAGAACGGAGGCGGCTGGCCGTTCTACCCGGTCGGCAACTACGACCCGTACGGCCGCCAGTACTGGGTGCAACTGGATTACCGGTTCCGCTGATCCGGCAGGCGAACGAAAGGCCCGGCAATGCCGGGCTTTTCGTCGGGATCCCAGCGCTCAGGCAATCAGGTCTTCCTCAATTTCCCCTACGATCACCTGGAACCGGTTGGCATCATCCTGGGAATTGCCGCCAACCTGCATCTGGTAGCAGGCAGGAAGACGCGACGGGCAGCTGCTGAAATGGTCGATGCAGACATATTCACCCCGGGTGATCAGTTGTTGGAGATCTTCCGGTGACAACTCGCGCCGGCCGACGGTGGTGCCGTCCTCGGCCTGGGCGGTCAGCACCAGCGACTCGAGATCATCGGCAGAGCCGATTTCTGCGCCCAACCGCTTGACCTGTACCTGAAAGACACGTCGGCAGATCAGTTTGTCCAGCCAGTGCTGCTCATCCGTCGCGAAATGAGCATTGTCAGGCTCGGTTGCACGTGTCGCCTCCTCGTGCACGCCCCGGTGAGCAAAGCTCAACCCGGCGTAGCGCTCGTACTGTTGCAGGGAGCGCTTGCAGCCGAGCCCGTGCATGGCCAGTGCGGTCGCATCTCCTGATCCGGCTGCTGCAAGCATGCTCACTGCCTTGCCCGACGCCGTCAGCGAGCGATCAAAGGCACTGGCTTCGATTTCCCCGCGTGACCGGCGCTCGTCGGAGTGATCATCCCACACCCTGTTCGCATCCGAGTTGTACTGGTGCCACAGCAGCGGCCGATGGGGGTGGAAGAAGTCGTAGCCATGTGTATAAGCCCTGACCGCCATGACGATCTCTTCCGTCGAGAAGAAATGGTCTGCATCGTTCATGACTTCCCGCACGAACTCCCCGTCGGAGAACAGGAACCCGCCACTGATGAATCGAGCTCGCATCGGTTCGTGGCGTACGGGATCCTGGGGCATGCGCACTGCCTTGTAGCTGACCACACCTACACTATTGAAGCCGCGGACCAGCATCTGACCAACATGGTTCTGCCGGGTATCGGGATAGCTCTCGGGTTGAAACGCGGGCGGGTATCCGGTCAGCAGCGGTTTGCATGAACGTGCACGCAGGGATTCGAGCATCTCCACCAGTAAACCGTCCCATGCATCCGAGAAACGGTGGTGCGAGTCGATCTGCAGGTTGTAGCGCTCGTCGCGATAGCGCTCCTGCGCCAGCCTTCGTGCCCAGCCACAGCCGCGGGCATGCATGAAGCCCACCTCGATCAGTTCAACTTCGGCCTCGTTCAGGCGCAGGCGATGAATCGGATGCTGATCGCCGATGCAGCTCGATTCCAGCTGGAAGCCCGCAGCCAGGAAATCCTGAAGGGTTGCTTCATCACCATGCTGCCAGCACACCACCACGTGAAGTGCGGCCGGCGCGGCCGCGCGCCGCACGAGATCGATGAGTGTTGGAATCAGTTGCGGATCGCGATAACTGGGTATCTGGACGAACAGGCTTGCTGGAAGATCCATCTTCGATTTTCTCGGGTCGGTCAGGCAAGGAAATGCGAATGACCGACATCATGCACGACGCATGGGGCGCATTGGAAACACAATTATCGAAAGTATTATCGAGATGCATGTTTCGATATCGGGCCTGATGAAATCGAAAGAATCATCCGCAGGTTTATTTGTATTCCATTGATGGTTTCCGATTCGCATTTATGTAATTGACCGTCGCATTAACCGCTGCTAGTTTTCGGCTGCTGGAGTGACCCAGCATTGCAGACTGCCAGAGTCAAGGAGAGATCAATGAAGGCAAGCCTCATCGTAAGTCCGATCCTGTTGGGTGGACTCGCCATGGCCAGTGGAACGGCATCGGCGGGAGATTCGGTAACCGTCGGTGGCGCGCGCTATACCTGCACGTCAAGGTGTGTCGTGCAGAACACTGGCAACGGTGGCTACACCATAACGGATTGTTGTGGCGGGCGCGTAACCCGCGTGGTCCGCACGCCTCCGCCCGAAGAGTAACTGCAGCCTGCGCGACAGGTAGTACCGGTTTGAATCCGGCCTCTACGGGGGCCGGACAACGAGCGTGAAGGAGGAATGGAACATGGATGCACGGGTACTTTTGATCACGATGGCAGCAGTATTTGTAACGGGGTGCGCGCAGGATGATGTGGCAGCGGGTGGAGCCGCACGGGCGAACGCCGGATCGTCATCTGCCGCCGTACGCAACGCGGCCAGTGGCCAGGGCAGTGGCCAGGAAGTGGCGCCTGCAACGGCTGCGAGCGCACGCGGAACGATTCCGTCATCTGCTGGCGGAGGCATGTCCGCAGGGGATTCGCCTTATCTGGCTGCAGAAAGTGTATTGATGCAGGACGGTGCACTGTCCGTGGAGCAAAGCGATGCCATCCTCACATCGGACAAGGTTTTCGAAAAGACAGTCCGGGCATTTGCCGATGATGCCGGGAAGCGTCCTGAAGCGCAGGACCTGACCGCCCACTACAGGCAGGCGATTGCACGCAGCCTCGGAAAGGACGAATCCCTGGGTGAATTTGCGTGTGGATACAGCCTGTGCATCGGTTCGGTGCGTATCGGATCGGCTGAAGAGTACGAAGCCTGGACCGAAAAGTTTGGATTGGACACTGCTGCGCCCACCTACAGTTTCTCGGGCCTGAGCAAGAAGCTCGACCAGCGGAACCATGAGGGAAGGTTCGTGTTTTCCACCGATCCTGCTGCCCGTTCGATGATCGCCAACCAATAGGCTGGCATGGTTGGGCAGCGCCCGCACCTGGGCCGGCGCTGCCTCGATCAGGGCAACACTTGCACCAGGTACGACTCGATGACGTAGCTGAAAGGCTGCTGCTGGCGGTCGCGCAGCAGGGCGCGCACTTCCAGGATCACGCCGTGGTCGCCTTCGCCACGTGGCGGCCAGAACGTCTGGTCGGCCAGGGTCTGGCGTTGGAAGCCGAGCGGACCGACCACGCGACCGAAGGGTTCATCGGTGCTGTCCAGCACCTGGTTCATGGCCGGGCTGAGATGGCCGGGCAGGTACCAGTTGTCCGCCTCGGACAGCACGCGGCTGCCGCAGACCAGCTGCACGCGGCGATAGCGCAGTTCGGCGCCGGGTGCTGCAGCCAGTGCCTGCAGTACGTCGGCCGGGGCCGGTTTGTCGTGGCCGTGTATGCGCACCGCGCGTACACGAGCCTGTTCAGCCAGGCCATGTTCGGCGCACCAGTGTTCCAGCGTGGCGGTGGCGCTCTGCCCGGACAGCACGCGCTGGTGCAGGCGTTCGACCAGCGCCGCCGGAGCGATGCGCTGTTGGCCCGGCGGCGACTGCAGCGGCGCGGCAGCCGCTGCATCGGTGGCGGACAGGCTGGCGATCGGGGCGGCGGCAAGCAGGGACGCGGCCTGCCAGCGGCGGAGGCGATCGTGGCGGTCGGACGGGCCCATGCGGCATCACAGCGGAAACAGGCGCCTATGGTACCCGTTCAGGGGTGTGTACGGCGTAGCTGCGGCCGGTGGTCGCAGCGGCATCGATCGTTCTGGTGAATGCATGCCATCCAGATATTTCGTTGGTTGATGGCTGTGGTGAGGCGCACGATGGCGCCCATATTGGCTTTCCGGGAGCTCCCGATGACCCTCCAGTTTGTCCATGGCGGTGTCGACCGCAACGGTGCGCCGCTGCATTTCCATATCCGTGATGGTCGCATCAGCGGCCTCAATGGCGATGCCGTGCCGGCCGAGGGGGCTGACCGCATCGACCTGCAGGGCTTTGCGGTGCTCCCGGGGTTGGTGGATGGCCATATCCACCTGGACAAGAGCTTTGTCGGCGATCGCTGGCATCCGCACCAGCCGGTAAACAGCCTGCGTGAACGGCTGGCGGTGGAAAAGGCAGCGGTGGCCGGCGCAGCACCGATGGTGGATCGCGCCGAAGCCTTGATCCGCCAGTGCAGCGGCTTCGGCACGGTGGCGATGCGCTGCCATGTGGATATCGATGGCAGCACCGGCCTGCGCCACCTTGAGGCAGTACGCGAGGCTGCACTGCGCTGCGCCGACATCATGCGCATCCAGCTGGTGGCATTCCCGCAGGCGGGTGTGATGTCCTGTGCGGGCACCGCGGCTGTGCTGGAGCAGGCTCTTGCCGCCGGCGTGGAAGTGCTGGGCGGCATCGATCCGACGACCCTGGACGGCGACGCCGAAGGCCAGCTGGCACTGCTGTTCGGCCTGGCCGAACGCTACGGCGCGCTGCTGGACATCCATCTGCATGAGCCCGGCGAAACCGGTCTGGCCCAGCTGCTGCGCATCGCCGCGCGTACCCGGGCTGCCGGTCTGCAGGGGCGCGTAGCGGTCAGCCATGCGTATTCGCTGGGCGAGGTGCCGCTGGCGCGTGCGCTGCAGGTGGGCGAAGCGCTGGCCACGGCCGGCGTGGCGATCATGAGCAATGCACCCGGCGATCATCCGTTCCCGCCGCTGCGTGCGCTGCATGATGCCGGTGTGCGCGTGTTCGCAGGCAACGACAACATCCGCGACTGCTGGTGGCCCTATGGCAATGGCGACCTGCTGCAGCGGGCGATGCTGCTCGGCTATCGCTCGGGTTTCTACACCGATGCCGACCTGATGCTGGCGCTGGACATGGTCACCACCCATGCCGCGCAGGTGATCGGTCTGCCGCGCTACGGTCTTGCCGAAGGCCTGCCGGCCACGTTCGTGGCGGTGCGCGCCGACCACGGCCCGGCCGCGGTGGCAGCGGTGCCGCTGGAGCGACGCGTGGTGGTCGACGGCCGCTGGCTGTAGATCCACGCCATGCGTGGATGGCACCATCGCGTGGTCTCATTCATCCACGCACGGCGTGGATCTACCCCGATGGGCCGTCAGGCGTAATCGTCGGCGCGGGTGGCGACGAATTCCTCAAGCCACGCCAGCAGGTGGGCGATGTCGATGATCTCGCCCTGTTCGATGCGCTTGAGCAGCAGCGTGCTGGCGCCGATCTGCAGGCTGCTGTCGGCATAGCGCAGCACCGCGTCGATGCCCCAGGCATCGGTGACCTGCATCCATGCCAGGCCCGGCACGCGCTGGGCCAGGGTGTCACCGAACGCCACGCCCAGCGCTTCCCAGCCATCACAGTCGTCACGATCGATCAGCTCGGCATCGATCACGCGCTGCAGGGTGGTGGCCGCCAGCGGCCACTGTACCGGCAACGTCGGGAATCCGGCGGCCACGCGCGCGGCGATCAGCGAACGCTGGTGCTGCAGGTGCGTCTGCAGCGCCGCAGGCAGGGGATCGAAGCGGGTCGGGGTTGCGTCGGACATGGCAAGGCGCCGTGGAGCACGGAGACAGCACGCACTCTAGCCGGAGAGGGAAGCCCCCGCGCGGCCGCTCTGATCAGATTCCGATGACGAATGCGCGAGTTGCATCCACGCATGGCGTGGATCCACCGTGCTCAATCCGGTTCGCGCTGCACCTGCCGCCACAGCTCGCTGGCCAGCGCACGCACCGCGTCATCAGCGTCGGCGCGATGCAGGAGGCCGATCTCGTAGTTGTCGATCACCGGCAGGCCATGCTCGCCATCGATGATGCGGTGCTCGCGGGTGACCGCACGGCGCGGCAGCAGGCTGATGCCGATGCCGTCGGCGACGGCGCCCTGGATGCCGCTCAGCGACGAGCTGGTGAAGGCGATGCGCCAGCGCAGGCCCAACGCTTCCACGGCGTGGATCATCTCGTCGCGGTACAGCCCGCGCGGCGGGAACGTGACCAGCGGCAGCGGATCCTGTTGCAGGCAGCTGCTGCGCAGGCTGTCGATCCAGTGCATCGGCTCGCGGCGGCAGTGCACCGCCTGGCGGCTGTTGCGCCGCTGCTTGACCAGCACAAGATCCAGTTCGCCGTGGTCGAAGCCGTGCGCCAGGTCGCGGCTTAGGCCGCTGCTGATCTCCAGCTTCACCTGCGGGTGGCGGCGGCTGAAGGCGGCCAGCATGCGTGTGGTCTGCGGGTTGACGAAGTCCTCCGGCACGCCGATTCTCACGGCGGTTTCCACCGTAGCCCCGGCCAGGGCCTGGGCCATTTCGTCGTTCAGATCCAGCATCCGCCGCGCGTAACCGAGCAGGGTATGGCCGGCGTCGGTGGGATGCACGTCGCGGTGGCCGCGTTCAAGCAGACGGTGTCCGGCCATCTCTTCCAGCCGTCGCACCTTCTGGCTGACCGTGGACTGGGTTGAATGCAGGCGCGTAGCCGCAGTGGTGAAGCTGCCGCAGTCGGCCACCATCACCAGCGCCCGAAGCAGGTCCAGCTCGAACAGGGTTCTATTCGATTTGGCACTGTCTTGCATTTGAACATTTCACTTCTGGATGCCCGGGGGGACTTCTACCATGCAGGGCAGGAGCCGGCAATGCCCGGCTGTTGCTACCGTCACGCGGCGCTCCGTGGCGACGGACATGAGGAGACACTGCCATGCGCTTCCGTTGTTCCCTTCGCTGGCCCGCGCCTCTGGCGGGCATGCTGCTGCTGTGCCTTCTGGCCATGGTCACCCCTGCCTGCACTGCGACCCCCAAGGCTGATGGGGGTGCGCGCCTGCGTGATGCCGCCAGCCGTGGCGACGCCGATGCCGTACGCGAGGCGATCGAGCAGGGGGCCGATCTGGAGGCGCGCGATGGCCAGGGCCGCACCGCGCTGCTGCTGGCCACGCACGGCAACAACGTGGATGCCGCGCGTGAACTGATCGAAGCCGGTGCCGACGTCAACGCCAAGGATGCTCTGCAGGACAGCGCCTACCTGTATGCCGGTGCGCGCGGCCTGGACGAGATCCTGGCGATGACCCTGGCGCACGGCGCCGATCTGCGCAGCACCAACCGCTATGGCGGAACCGCGCTGATTCCCGCCGCCGAGCGCGGCCATGTCGCCACCGTGCGCACCCTGCTGCGGGCCGGTGTGGCGGTGGACCATGTCAACCGCCTGCATTGGACCGCGCTGCTGGAAGCGATCCTGCTCGGCGACGGCGGTGCGCGCCATGTACAGATTGTGCAGCTGCTGCTGGAGGCCGGTGCCGACCCGGAGCTGGCCGATGGCGATGGTGTTACACCGCTGGCCCATGCCCGTCAGCGCGGCCATGCCGACATTGAAACCCTGCTGCGCCAGCACGGCGCGACGCGCTGATACAGCGCCCCTTCCACCCCGCACGCTGGTCGTGCCCACCAGGATGCTGTCCATGTTCCGTTCCCGTCCGTTGTCCCTTGCCATCCTTCTTGCGGTGGCACCGCTGCCGGCTTCCGCCGCCGAGCGTGCTGACCTGTTGATCCGCAACGCCACCGTGGTCGATGTCGAGCACGCCAGCACCCTGGCTGGGCAGAGTGTGGTGATCCGTGGCGAGGACATCGTCGCGGTCGGCCCGGACGCGCAGCTGCGCAGCCAGTGGAGTGCTGCCCGCCAGATCGACGCCAAGGGCAAGTACCTGATCCCCGGTCTGTGGGACATGCACGTGCACTTCGGCGGCGGCCCGGCGCTGATCGAGGAGAACAAGGCGCTGCTGCCGCTGTACATCGCGCACGGCATCACCACCGTGCGCGACTGTTCCGGCGACCTGCCCGAACAGGTGCTGCAGTGGCGCGGCGAGATCGCCAAGGGCACGTTGTTCGGCCCGCGCCTGCTCAGTTCGGGTGCGAAGATCGAAGGCATCAAGCCGGTCTGGAAGGGGACGATCGAGGTGGGCAGCGAGGCCGACGTCGACAAGGCCATCACCCGCCTGCAGCACGACAAGGTCGATTTCGTGAAGATCACCGACAGCACGCTGAAGCCGGAGCTGTTCCTGTACTCGGCCAGCGCGGCGCGCAAGGCGGGCTTCAAGGCCTCGGGCCATATTCCGATGGCGCTGACCGTGGAGCAGGCGGTCGATGCCGGCCTGGCCTCGATCGAGCATCTGGACTACGCGTTCAAGGCCGGCAGCAAGGACGAGGCGCAGATCGCCGCCGACTTCGGTGCCGGCCGCATCGACCGCGCCGAAGCCAACCGCCGCCTCGATGCCAGCTTCGACCGTGGTACCGCGATGCACGCCTACCGTGATTTCGCCAGGCGCGGTGTGTTCGTGACTCCGACCCTCAACGGTGGCCGCATCCTGGATTTCCTTGACCAGGACGACCATGCCAACGATCCGTACCTGGCCTACATCGGTCCGGGCCTGCGCGCGACCTACCAGTGGCGCGTGGACCGTGCAGCGAAGGCGACGCCGGCACAGATCGAGGCGCGACACGCGCAGTACCACCAGGTGGCGGCGGTGCTGCCGCTGCTGCAGGAAGCGGGTGTGACGATCATTGCCGGCACCGATGCGGGCTTCCTCAATTCGTTCAACTTCCCGGGCATCGCGCTGCACCAGGAACTGCAGTTGTTCGTGAAGGAGGGGCTGAGCGCGCCGCAGGCATTGTCGGCGGCAACCCGTTCCGGACCGGCCTGGTTCGGCCAGATGGACCGCTATGGTGGTGTCGCGCAGGGCAAGGCCGCCGATCTGGTGCTGCTGGCCGCCAACCCGCTGCAGGACATCGCGGCCACTGAAAAGATCGACAGCGTGATCCTGCGCGGCAACGTGTATGACCGTGCCGCGCTGGACAGGATGCTGGCTGATACCAAGGCCAAGGTCGCGGCGTGGAATGCAGAGGCGGCGAAAGCTGACTGATTGCGGGGTTGGACGGAATCCACGCATGGCGTGGATCTACCGACAGCTGGTCAGCACGGATCCACGCCATGCGTGGATGATCCCCTTGCTTCCGGCACGGTAAGGATGGGTGCCGGACACCTAGCATGGTGTCCGGTTCCTGTTCGACGCCACACATGTCCGTTGCCCCCGCCTGCCTGCTGCCCGCCCCCGAAGCGGGGCTGTCCCTGCCACGACCGCACTGGGTGATGCTGGGCCTGTGGGGTCTGTTGATCGCAACTGCAGTGCCGGCGGTGCATCTGAGCCAGCAACCCGGTGGTGTGCTTCCGGCGGCGTTGTTCATTCTGGGCGCCGAACTGCCATGGATGCTGGCGACGCCGTTGTTGTGGGCGGCCTGCACGCGCTGGCCGCTTCCCGGACGCAGGCACCTGGTCGCGTGGTTGCTGCTGTGCCTGCTGCTGACCCCGCTGCTGACCGCGTTGGGCTGGGGCCTGGGGCACCTGCTGCTGCAACTGTGGCAACCGCAACCACCGACCTCGCTGCGCCACGCGGCACGCGCGATCGGCATTACGGCATTGTTCGCGTTGCCGACATTCATCGCTGTGGCGGGCGTCGGCCACGGACTGTCGTGGCTGCAGCGGCTGAAGGCACAGTCGCAGGCCCTCCAGCTGGCGCGCGAGGTAGCGCTGCGCCAGCATCTGCAGCACCACTTCCTGTTCAACGCACTCAATGCCATCGGTGGACTGGCGTTGCAGCGGCCGATGGTAGCGGACAGCGCGCTGGTGCAGTTGTCGTCGCTGTTGCGCGATACCCTGCAATGCCCGGCGCAGCGCGCCCTGGCCGACGAGCTGGCAGCGGCGCAGGATCATGTCGCGCTGCACTCGCTGCTGCACGACGAAGCCCTGCATCTGCACCTGCAGGCCAGTGCTGAAGCGCTGGCGTGGCAGGTGCCGGGCCTGCTGCTGCAACCGCTGATCGAAAATGCGGTGGTACACAGCGGCTGGCAACCCGGTGATGGGCGCTTGCGGATTGATCTTCAGGCTGAAGTGGGCGGTGGCGGACTGGATGTGACCGTGTGCAATCCCTGCTTGCGGCCTTCACGCGGAGGCGGCCTTGGCACTGGCCTGGTGACCCTGCAGCGTCGCCTGGCGGCGGCGGGAGGGCGGTTGCAGAGTGGGCACGAAGGGGCGTTCTATCGCGCCCGCGTGCGTCTGCCGGAGCGCGCCGCGTGACGCGCCCATTGAGCGTGCTGCTGGTGGACGATGTAGCGCTGGCACGTGATCGCCTGCGTGCGCTGATGGCGGGCATCCCGGAAGTGCGGGTCGACGCCGAGGCGGCCAGCCTGGCCGAGGCACGCCAGCACCTGCAGGGGCGGCGCTTCGACCTGCTGCTGCTGGATCTGGTGCTGCCGGATGGACGCGGCTGGGAGCTGCCGGCGCAGCAGCCGGCATTGGCTGCGCACACCCTCTTCGTGACTGCGCTGCCGCAGCATGCGTTGCGTGCCTTCGAGCTGGGTGTGGCCGACTACCTGCTCAAGCCGGTGGCACTGCCCCGGCTGCAGGAGGCGATCGGGCGGGTGCGCCGGCTGGCCGGGTTGGTCGGGCCTGGGGCGGACCGCGCAAGGACGCTGGCGGTGCCGGGAGCAGGTGGTGTGCAGTACCTGCCGCTGGCGCAGATCGATTACATCGACATGGCCGGTCACTATGCATGCGTGCACGTGGGAACACAGCTGCATCTCCTGCGCGAATCGCTGGCGCAGCTGGCCGATCGGTTGGCCGATGGCGGTCTGCTGCGCGTGCATCGCTCGGTGATGGTCAATCCGCTGCGCGTGCAGTCACTGATCGAACGTCACAACGGCGATGCGTTGCTTGAACTGGCCGGCGGCGCATGCGTGCCGGTCAGCCGAAGCTATCGATCCACCTTGGAGGCGGCGCTGGCGGCACGGGCCTGAATCACGACCGGTGCCAGCGCTGGCACGGCTCATGCCATCGGCAGCACGGCGTGCGCCGCCTGGGACAGTGCTGCGGCACCCTGCGGTTTTCCAGGCGGGAGCAGGGCATGCGCAATTGTTGGGGCTGGTTGCTGGGGGTATTGGCGCTGCCGGCGATGGCCGAGGTGCGCGTTGAAGTCCAGGATCACCAGGGGCGCGCCGACCTCGTTCCTTCGATCACGGTCGAGGGCCTGGCGGCCGCCGAGCCGGTGCAGTTGCGGTTGTCCCTGCAGGACAGCCGTGGCCAGCGCTGGCAGTCGCAGGCCCTGCTGCGTGCCGATCCGAAGGGCATCGTCGACACCGCACGCAGCGGATCGGAACGGGGCAGCTATCGCGGCATCGACGCTGCTGGCCTGATCTGGTCGATGCAGCCACAGGACGGGCGGGCCACCGCGCTGCCCTTGCAGTGGCAGCGCAGTGCCGATGGCCTGGGCTTCCGGCCGCAGTCGTTCGAACTGGAAGTGGAACGCGCCGGCAGCGTGGTGGCACGCCGTACCCTGCAACGCCACCTGATGCTGCCCGGCGTGCAGGTGCAACGGGTGGAGGTTGGCGGTCGCGAGGCGCACCTGTATCTGCCGGTGGAAAGGGCGCCTGGAACGCGTGGCCCTGCACTGGTGGCGCTGGGAGGGGCCGAAGGCGGATTCGACGGCGGTGATGCCTACGCCGCATGGTTGGCCAGCCATGGCTACGTTGCGCTGTCGGTGGCGTGGTACCGGGGGCCCGGTGTGCCGAAGGACCTGATCGAGGTGCCGTTGGAGACCGTGCGTGATGCAGTGCTCTGGCTGCAGCAGCAGCCGCGGGTGGACCCTCAGCGGGTCGGGCTGATGGGCGGCTCATGGGGCGGCATCGTAACCATGGCGACCGCCGTGCATATGCCACAACTGCGTGCTGCAGTGTCATGGGTTGGTACGCCGGCACCATTCCGCGGCATTGCCCGTGATGTCGCCCCTGCAGACTTCCGCGCCGTAGACCGCTCGCCATTGAGCTGGAACGGCATGCCGTTGCCCTGGCTGCCGTACCGGGAAGATGTGGACTGGGGGCGGCCCGGTCCGCAGTGGCAGCCGGCGTTGGAGCACGCCATGCTGCCGATCGAAAGGATCGCTGCGCGCACGTTGTGGGTGGGGGGAGGCGACGACCGCCTTGGCGATTCCGGGGTGATGCTGGCGGTGGCCCAGCGCAGGCTTGCACTGTCGGGGCGGGGTGAACGCGATCGCTTCCTGTACTACGGCGATGCGGGACACCTGATCACGCCCATCCTGCAGCCGACCACCCATCGCCACGATGTCGGCCCGTATCTGCAGGTGGGTGGAACACCTGAAGGACACGCACGCGCTGATCGCGAGGTGGGGCCGGCGGTGCTGGCGTTCCTGGCCGAGGCATTGTGACGATGCTTGGCCGGCTTCATCCACGCACGGCGCCACTCTACCGAGGGGGCAGATCCGTTCTGCGAAGAAGAACGGATCCGACCGGGTGGACCACCGGGATCCGCGCGTCAATCCAGCCCGCTGTCATCCAGGCTGATGATGCCGCGCCGCAGTGCCTGGGTGACCGCATGCGTTCGGTCGCCGACGCCGAGCTTGTCCATCAGGCTCTTCATGTGCGCCTTCACGGTCTGTTCGGAAATCTGCATGCGCTCGCCGATGCGTTTGTTCGACAGTCCGCCTGCCACGTGCCGCAGTACCTCGGTCTCGCGCGGTGACAGGCGGTCTTCGATCACATGCGCGGCGATGCTGGCGGCCACCGCGGGTGGAATCGGCGCACGCCGGCCACCGGCCACCATGCGGATGGTGTCGACCAGTTCGTGGCGCAGCATGTCCTTCAGCAGATAAGCGCTGGCACCCGCCTGCAGGGCCCGCACCGCGCGCACATCGCCGCGGTAGGTGGTCAGCACGATGATGCGCGCGCGCGGGTCCAGTGCACGGATCCGTACGATCGCCTCCACACCATCCAGGCGCGGCATCTGCAGGTCCATCAGCACCACGTCCGGCTGCAGCTGCTGGTAACGCGCGATGGCCTCCTCGCCGTCGGCGGCCTCGCCAAGCAGGCGCAGATCGGCCTGCGCGCCCAGCAATGCCGCCAGCCCGTCGCGCAGCAGGGGATGGTCGTCGACCACCAGTACGCCGATCGGGGAAGGGAATTCAGTCATGCTCGGGTCTGCTCCAGGGCCATCGCCAGCGTGGCGCGCGGCGGTGATACAGGCGCCGTGCGGGAACCGCCAGCGCTACTTCGGTACCCAGTCCGGGGCGGGTCCACAACTGCAGCTCGGCCCCGAGCCGCTGTGCGCGCTCACGCATCCCCTGCAGTCCCCAATGGCCGTGTCCAGCGTCTTCATCGGCAATGCCGACACCGTCATCCCGTACGTGCAGCAGGAAGCAGCGCGTGCCGTAGGACAGTTCCACCTCAATGGCACTGGCATTGGCGTGGCGCAATGCGTTGCGGATGGCCTCGCGACCAATCAGGAACACTTCCTCCGCGGCATCGGCCTGCAGTGGTGGCGTTGCGCCTTCCACGGTAAGACGCAGTGGATTGGTGCCGTGCCCCGCGTACTCGGCATGCACATCGGCCAATGCCGAAGCCAGGTCGCGACCGGCGAAAGGGCCGTCGCGCAATGCGTTGACGCGTTCGCGGCCCTCGGCCAGATTGCGCTCGGCCAGCTGCATCGCCGATTCCAGCTGGCCGCGCACTGCTTCTGGCGTCTGCGCGGACTGGCTGATTGCATGCAGGCGCAGGATCAGGCCCTGGCTGCCCTGCAGCAGGGTGTCGTGCAGGTCGCGCGCAATGCGTTCACGTTCGCCATTGCGCTCCTGCAGGCGGGCGCGGAACAGCGCGGCGAGCTGGCCACTGCGGATGCGCACGGCCAGTACGAGCAGCGCCAGCACGGCGGCCACGCACAGCAGCTTGAACCACACGGTCTGGAAGAAGGTGGGCGCGATGCGGAAGCTGCGGCTGGCCGGGACCGAGCTCCAGATGCCGTCCTCATTGGCGGCTTCCACGTCGAAGCGATAGCTTCCCGGCGCCAGATTGGTGTAATAGGCGCGGGTGCTGCTGCCTGCGTCCTGCCAGCCGTCATCGACGCCGGACAAGCGATAGCGATAGCGGTTGCGCTCGGGACGGGCCAGTGAAAGGGCCACGTAGTCGATCTGCAGCTGGCTGGTGCCGGCCGGCAGGCGCAGGCCGTCCCGCAGTGGTTGCTGTTCGCTGCCATGCAGCACGTCACCGATGCGAACGCTGGGCGCCAGCGTGTTGACATGCGAACGCGTGGTGTCCAGCCAGGCCAGGCCCTGGTTGGTGGCCAGCCACAGAAGACCGTCGTCGGCCAGCGCGGCGGTAGCGATCGGCCCGCTCTGCAGGGCGATGCCGGGCATGCCGTCCACCGCATCGAACAGGCGGGGCGTCACCTGCTGCCCTGACTGCAGTGCTCGGCGCAGCAGGCTGCTCTCAAGCCGCACCAGGCCACGGCTGCCATTGAGCCACAGATGCCCGCCCGCATCGGCCACCATGCCGGTGATGCCTTCGAGGACGCCGGCCATGTCGGTGCGCACCGCAACGAAGGGCCCCTCGCCGATGCGAGCGGCGAGTCCGGCTTCGCCGGCTACCAGCAGCAGGTCCTGATGCTGCAGCAGGGCGGTTACCGGCCCTACAGAAAGGCCCTGCGCTGCGCCGAAGGTATCGATGGCCGTCGTGCCCATCCGGCGCACGCGACCATCGGCGTAGCCGAGCAGCAGCTGGCCATGGGCGTCCAGCGCCAGCGAGGAGCAGGCCTGCTCGGGCAGGCGACTCGCGCGCTGCCAGTGGTCGTCCCGGTAATGCAGCACACCGCGTTCGCCCGTACATACCCAGGCCTGCGTCTGGTCGGGGAACAGCAGGGCGTGCAGGGGCTGCCCGGTGAACGGTGCGGGCAGCGGAATCAGCGTGGTGCGGCCTTCGACGGTGCGCGCCAGATTGACCCAATCGAACTGCCAGATCGGTGCAGGTGCCTGCCGCGCCGCGGCCTGCAGCTGTGCGGCGCTGCCTTCCAGCAGGGAGCGCCGCAGGTCGTAGGGCCTGAGGTCTTCACCGTAGCCGTACACCCGTCCGTCAGGGGTGCGCACCAGCGAGCGGTACGGATCACTGGGGCCGACCGCCAGGGTATGCACGCTGCGCGCGCGGAAGCGGTTGAGGCCAAGATTGGTGCCTACCCAGAGGTTGCCTTCGCGGTCGGCGATGATCGGCACCGCCGAGGTGGCAGTCAGGCCGTGCGGTGAATCGAAGCGCTCCATGCGCACGGCGCGGGTGCCGTCGAACGTGACACGGGCGACGCCTCCATGCGGGCTCATCGTCGCCCACAGCGCGCCATCGGCGGTGAACTGCATGCGGGCAGCAACCAGGTCGGGCAGGCGCCGCGCCTCACGTTCGGGCTCGGCCAGCAGCCCGTGTGCGTTTGCCAGTGGCGAGGCGCCACGCACGCGGTCGGCCAGCCACACCTCGCCCTGCGGGTTCTCCACCAGTGTTGCCATCTGGGAGACGGCGATGCCGGTATCGATGAAGGCCGCCTGGTGCGGTCCGCGCATCCATATCTTCAGATCGGCCAGTACCCAGAACGTGCCACGGCTGTCATGCAACACCCATTGCACGCGGTGTTCCGGCAGCCCGGCAGAGGCCGGTGGGGGTTGCCAGCGCCGGCCATCGAACCAGCGCAGCCCACCATTGATCGCTGCCCAGAGGCGGCCCTCGCGGTCCTGGCTGAAGTGCGGCACCACGCCGACCGGTACGCCCTGTTGCCGACCGTAGTTGTGCAGTTGGCCGCGTGCGAGTTGGCTGATGCCGGCCTGGAAGTAGCCGATCCACATTGCATCATCGCGCCCGACCGCCAGGGTGACCATGTTGGTGGACGGGAAGCTGCTGCCCGGTGGTGGCGCCTGGCGTTCAAAACGGCGGCCGTCGAAGCGGTACAGGCCCGAACCGGTCGCCAGCCACAGCAGGCCATCACGGTCCTGCGCAATGTCCCAGATATCGCCCGGCGCACCCTGGCCGACCCGCCATGCGGTGTGCTCGTAGCCGGGCAGTCCGCTGCTCAGCGCGGGATGCTGCACGGCGAGCGCGGGCAGGGCGGTCATCAACAGCAGGCACGTCAGCAGCGCCGGCAGGCGACGCAGGAACGGGAAGGGGCGGCCACGCATGGTGCGCATTCTGGCAGGTGCGGGGCAGGCCAGGGTGACCCGAACGGGGTAGGCGGCACGCGGCCCCATCCGGTATCACGCCGGCATGCCCCGTGGAGCCCGGCCATGCAGCGCCTGTTCGTGATGTTTCCCGACCGTGGCCCGGGCGTCGGTCTGCTCTGGTTGCGGCTGTGCATTGCGGCCGCACTTTGCGCGCCCGGCATGACAGGGGGCTGGTTGTCGGCCTTGTGCCTGCTGGCTATGGCGATGCTCGCACTTGGTGTGCTGACTCCACTGGCGGCAGTGATGGCGGCCGCAGGTCTGTCCACGCTGCCCGGGCCGTGGCCACTGGCGCTGCTGCCTCTGGCCCTGCTGGCGCTGGGGCCAGGCGCCTATTCGCTGGACGCACGGCTGTTCGGTCGCCGCGTGATCGGCCGCCGGCCTCCCCCATTCGGGTAGGTGCTGGCCTCGACCGACGGGGGTAGGGCATCGCGCAGGGGCCCTGCACCATGGGCCACCCCCTCGCGGCGTCCTCGATGGCCACTGTTACTGCACAGGAATCCCCCGCTGCGTCGCTGGCACCGCAGCAGGTCGCCGCATTGCAGCGTGCATTGCGCTATGTCGACGAACACCTGTCACAGCCGCTGCGGGTGACCGAACTGGCGGCCGTCGCCTGCGTCAGCCGCTTCCATCTGGTGCGCCTGTTCCGCAGCGGTACCGGCGCCAGCCCGCTGCGCTATGTACGCCGCCGCCGTATCGAACGCGCGCGCCAGCTGTTGTCGGCCCAGCATCTGCCGATGTCCTGCCTGGCGCAGCAGCTCGGCTTCTTTGACCAGAGCCATTTCGTCCGCAGCTTCCGCGCAGAGACGGGCTGCAGTCCCGGCCAGTACCTGGCCGGCGATGCCGCCCTCCTGCTTCCACCAGACCTTGATTCCAACGGAGTCCACGCATGAACCTTGCCACCGCCACGCCCGCCCCGTCCCTGCTGTCGCCGACCGACCATGCGCTGGTGCTGATCGACTTCCAGTCGCAGATGGCGTTTGCTACCCACACCATCGACATCTCCGCGCTGCGCAACAACGTGTCCCTGATCGGCAAGGGCGCCAAGGGCTTCAACGTGCCGGTGCTGCTGACCACGGTGGCGGAAGCCTCGTTCTCCGGCCCGATGTTCCCGGAGCTGCCGGCGATCTTCCCGGGCCAGCCGGTGTTCGATCGCACCTCGATGAATACCTGGGAGGACCCGCTGGTGATCGACGAAATCAACCGTATCGGCAAGCGTCGGTTGGTGATGGCCGGGCTGTGGACCAGCGTCTGCATCGTCGGCCCGGCCCTGTCGGCACTGGCGCAGGGCTTCGAGGTCCATGTGATCACCGATGCCTGCGGTGATGTCAGCGAGGAAGCACACGAGCGTGCGATCACCCGCATGGTGCAGGCCGGCGCGGTACCGATGACCAGCGTGCAGTACCTGCTGGAGCTGCAGCGCGACTGGGCACGCGGTGAGACCTACGATCTGACCACCGGCATCGCGCGCGATCACGCCGGTGGCTACGGCATCGGCATCCAGTACGCCAAGCGCATGTTCGGCGCGCAGGAAGGCGGGCACTGAGCATGCTGGCTGGCCATGGCCTCGACCTGGCCCTGCTGATGCTGCGCGTGGCCGCCGGAGGATTCCTGCTGCCACACGCGCTGGGCAAGCTGTTCGGCTGGTTCGGCGGTCCCGGGCTGTCCGGTTTCGCCACCGAACTGCGCGGCTTCGGGTTGCCGTCGGCAGCGCCGTTGCCGCTGCTGCTGGCGTTGGCACAGGTAGCGTCCGGCCTGGCTGTGCTGATCGGTTGGCAGACCCGCATCGCCGCGCTTGCGGCAGCGGCCTTCATCGGCTTCACCGTACTGTTGGCCCTGCCCAAGGGCTGGTTCTGGATGCGCGGCGGCAGCGAGTACCCGTTGATGTGGACCACGGTACTGCTGGCCCTCGCGCTGGCCGGGCCCGGCGCCTGGGCACTGGACGGCCAACGCCTTCCGGGAGATCTCGCATGAGTCACGATCCACTCGACCACGGCCGCCGCAACGTGGTGCTGGCCGGCGGCGCCGCGGTGGCGCTGGGCCTGGCCGGCCGTGCCGGTGCCGCACTCGATTCCACTTCCAAGGAGCGTCGCATGAGCACGCTGGTCATCCGCAATGCCCGCATCACCACCCTTGATCGTCAGCAGCCGCACGCGCAGGCGCTGGCCGTGCAGGAAGGGCGCATCGTCGCCGTTGGCAGCGACGCGGAGATCATGCGCGAGTGGGGCAATGAAGCGACCCTGATCGACGCACAGGGCCGGCGCCTGCTGCCCGGCCTCAACGACAGCCATACTCATCTGATCCGTGGCGGCCTGAACTACAATCTGGAACTGCGCTGGGATGGCCTGCGCTCGCTCGCCGATGCGATGGCGATGCTGAAGGCCCAGGTCGACCGCACGCCCGCACCGCAGTGGGTGCGCGTGGTCGGTGGCTTCGCTGCTACGCAATTCAATGAAAAGCGCCTGCCGACCCTGCAGGAACTCAATGACATCGCGCCGGATACGCCGGTATTCCTGCTGCACCTGTACGACCGCGCGCTGCTCAACCGTGCCGCGTTGCGCGCCTGTGGCTACACCAAGGACACGCCGGATCCGCCGGGTGGGCAGATCGTGCGTGACTCGCTCGGCAACCCGACCGGGCTGCTGCTGGCCAAGCCCAATGCGCTGATCCTGTACGCGACGCTGGCCAAGGGCCCGCGCCTGCCGATCGAGTACCAGGCCAACTCGACGCGCCATTTCATGCGTGAACTGAACCGGCTCGGCATCACTTCGGTGATCGATGCCGGCGGTGGTTTCCAGAACTATCCCGAGGATTACCAGGTCATCGAGCAGCTGCATCGCGATGACCAGCTGACGGTGCGCATCGCCTACAACCTGTTCACCCAGAACAAGGGCAAGGAAGTGGACGACTTCCGGGGCTGGAGCGAGATCCTGCAGCCGCGGCAGGGCGATGACCTGCTGCGCCACAATGGTGCCGGGGAAATGCTGGTGTTCTCGGCAGCCGATTTCGAGCTGTTCAACGAGCCGCGACCGGAGCTGCCACCGGAACTGGAGCCGCAGCTGCACGACGTGGTCAGGCTGCTGGTCGAGAAGCGCTGGCCGTTCCGCATCCACGCCACCTACGACGAGAGCATCACCCGCATCCTGGATGTATACGAACAGGTCAACCGTGAGGTGCCGTTCGATGGCCTGCACTGGTTCATCGACCACGCCGAGACCATTACCCCGCGGAACATCGAGCGCATCCGTGCGCTGGGTGGCGGCATCGCCGTGCAGCACCGCATGGCCTACCAGGGTGAAGCCTTCGTCGAGCGCTACGGCGTGCAGGCCGCGCGGCACACGCCGCCGGTCAAGCGCATGCTGGCCGAGGGCGTACCGGTGGGCGCGGGCACCGATGCCACCCGCGTGGCCAGCTACAACCCATGGGTGGCGCTGTCCTGGCTGGTGACCGGGCGCACCGTCGGTGGTCTGGCCCTGTATGGCGAGGAAAACCTGCTTGAACGCGAGCAGGCGCTGCGCCTGTGGACCCAGGGCAGCGCCTGGTTCTCCGGCGACGAAGCCGTGAAGGGCACCCTGAAAGCCGGCCAGCTGGCCGACTTCATCCTGCTCTCGGCCGATTTCTTCCGCGTCGACGACGCGCAGATCGCCGACATCACCAGCGTGCTGACCGTGGTCGGTGGCCGCATCGTGCATGCCGACGGCGACTACGCAGGCCTGGCGCCGCAGCTGCCGCCGGCAATGCCCGACTGGTCGCCGGTCAACAGGTTCGGTGGCTACCATGTCGGGGGCGCCGCCACCGGGTTGGCAGCTGCGCATCGCCACCATCACGGCGTGGCCTGCAGTACCCACGGCGCGCATGGGCATGCCGCGCAGCACGCGGCGCCGACCAATGACCTGACCGCGTTCTGGGGCGCGATGGGATGCTCGTGCTTCGCGTTCTGAGCCTGGCGTTGCTGGCCACGCCCTCGCTGGCGCTGGCCTGTGACAGTGGCCGCTGCAGTGACGTGGGTGACGGCCAGCTGCAGTGGGACGCGTCGCTGCGCGTGCGCGGGATGTACTACGACCCGACCCGGTTCGGCATCGACGGCAGCGAGGATGGCTATGGTCTGCTGCGTGCGTTGGCGTCGGCCACGTATGCCCGCGATGACTGGCGGGCGAAAGTGCAGCTGGGTGTGCACGGCGAAAAGGGCAGGGCGGGCGGCCCAGGCCGGACCGACCGCAGTGCGCTGGACGTGCAGCAGGCGTACTGGCGTTGGCAACGCGGCGGTTTCCACATGCAGCTGGGGCGGCAGGAAGCCGGCTATGGAAGCTCACGGTTGCTGTCGGTTCGCGATGGCCCGAACATCCGGTTGGCCTTCGATGGGGCACGGGCAGGCTGGAAGGGACGGCTCGGCACGCTTGACCTGATGGCCTTGCGACCGGTTGAGAACCGGCCGGGGGCGTTCGATGATCGCGGTGAGTCCGGGGCGCATCTGTGGGGGGCCTATGCCACCACAGCGCGCGGCCGCTGGCCCGGGCAATGGGATCTGTACCTGCTGGACTATCGCCGCGACGGCGCGCGTTTCGCCGCCGGCTCCGGCAACGAGCGGCGGCAGACACTCGGCGCGCGCTGGTTCGGCCAGGCGGGTTCGCTGGACTGGAACAGCGAGCTGGTGGTGCAGGGCGGTGAACTGCGCACCGCTACCGGCAACCTCGACATCCGCGCCTGGACGCTGGCTACCGATACCGGCTGGCGCTGGAGCGATGTGCCGCTGCAACCGCGCCTGGGGCTGAAGGCCGACGTCGCCAGCGGCGATGGCGACCGGCACGATGGGCGATTGGGCACTTTCAACGCGCTGTTCCCGAAATCGGCCTACTTCAGCGAGGCCAGCCTGCTGGCGCCAGCCAACCTGATGGACGTGCAGCCTACGCTGGCACTGCGCCTGCACGACGCGGTGACGACGGAGCTGGGCGTACAGATGGCCTGGAAGCATCGTCGCGCTGATGCGGTCTACACCACGCCGGCACCGCTGGTGGCATTGCCGGGCAGCGCCGGCGGGGCGCGCCGCATCGGCACCCAGTACAAATCCGAAACCCGCTGGCAGGCCAGCGAACACTGGCAATGGCAGCTGCAGCTGGCCTGGGTCGATGCCGGGCCTGCACTGAAGCAGGCCGGTGGCCAGGACACGTTGTTCGCCTCGATCGTTGGAGCATGGCAATGGTGAACGCAAGCACGTCGCAACCCCCTGCACAGGCCGCGGGGGCCTGGTCCCCGCTGAAGATCCAGATGTTCCGTTCGATCTGGCTGGCGATCCTGGCCAGCAACATCGGCACCTGGGTCAATGATGTGGCCGCCGCCTGGGTCATGGCCGAACGCACCGGTTCGCCGCTGATGGTGGCGCTGGTGCAGTCGGCCACCACGGTGCCGATCGTGCTGTTGGCACTGGCGGCAGGCACGCTGGCCGACATTGTCGATCGCCGGAAATACCTGTTGGCGACCCAGGGGTGGATGCTGCTGGTGGCGGCAGTGATGGCCGCACTGACGGCGATGGACCTTCTGACCCCGCAGCTGCTGGTGCTGTTGACCTTCTGCATGGGCTGCGGTGCGGCAATGGCGATGCCGGCGCAGGCGGCGATCGTGTCCGAGCTGGTGCCGCAGCCGATGCTGGCCTCGGCGGTGGCACTGAACTCGATCGGCATCAATATCGCGCGCTCGATCGGCCCGGCCATTGGTGGCGTGATCGTGGCGCAGCTGGGTGCGGTATGGGCATTCGGCTTCAATGCCATCACCTTCGCCGCGATGCTGTTCGTGGTGTGGGGCTGGAAGCGTGATCCCAAGCAGTCCAGCCTGCCGCCCGAAGGTTTCGGTGCCGGCTTGAAGGCGGGCCTGCGCTACGCCAGCCGCGCTGGACGGCTGCAGGCGGTACTGATCAAGTCGGTGGGTTTCTTCTTCTTTGCCGCCGCGATGAACGCGCTGCTGCCGGTGGTGGTGCGCGGACAGATGCAGGGTGGGGCGGGGCAGTACGGCATGCTGCTCGGCTGCATCGGTATCGGTGCAGTGGGCGGTGCGTTGCTGCTGCCGAAGCTGCGCGCGCAGATGGACCGCGACCTGCTGGTGCTGCTGGCCACGCTGTCGCTGGCGCTGAGCCTGGTCGGGCTGGCGCTGACCCGAAGCTGGTACGTGCTGCCATTGGTGATGCTGATCAACGGTTTTGCCTGGATCACCGTGCTGTCGTCGCTGCAGATTGCCGCGCAGACGGCAGTTCCGGCATGGGTACGCGCGCGGGCGCTGGCGCTGTACATCATGGTGTTCTCGGCCGGCATGGCGGCCGGTGGCCTGAGCTGGGGCGCGCTGGCACAGCGTACCTCGCCGGAGCTGGCATTGCTGGTGGCCGCCGCAGGTGCGGTGATGGGTGGGCTGCTGGTGTGGCGCGTACGCATCGCCGGTACCGAAGACCTGAATCTGCGCCCGGCCGGGCACTGGCCGGCACCGGAGCTGTCGGTGCCGGTGTCAAACGATCGAGGTCCGGTGCTGGTCACCATCGAGTACCGCATCGACGATGCAGATCGTGCCGCGTTCCAGGCACAGATGCGCACGTTGGGAACGATCCGTCGTCGCGATGGTGCCGTGGTCTGGGGCGTGGTCGAGGATGTGGCCAGCCCGGGCATCCACCTCGAGTATTTCGTGACCCCCTCGTGGCTGGAGCACCTGCGCCAGCACGAACGCATCACCGCCGACGACAAGGCGATCCAGGAAGTGCTGCGTGGGCTGCATCGCGGCGAGCGTGCGCCGGTGGTGCGTCACTTCGTGGGTGGCCACGATCCGCTGCCCAGGACGGGGGTCCCGCACCACCACAGCGATATCTGACCTGCCGGAGGTAGAGCCGGCCGCMGGCCGGCTGCCCGATCAATCCATCCCGATCCTGCGCAGCCGGCCMGCGGCCGGCTCTACCACGGCGGCGGCGCTGGGTGGCGCCGCCGCGGTACGTCACTTGTGTGCGAAGGCCAGCAGGTCGGCGTTGAACTGGTCGGCGTGGGTGACGGTCAGGCCGTGCGGGGCACCGGCGTACACCTTCAGCTCGGCGTCCTTGATGATCTGCGAAGACAACCTGGCCGAGGCATCGAACGGCACGATCTGGTCGTCGTCGCCATGCACCACCAGTGCCGGCACATCGATCTTCCTGAGGTCTTCGGTGTAGTCGACTTCCGAGAACTCGTGGATGCAGTCGTACTGGCCCTTGACGCCGCCGAGCATGCCCTGCAGCCAGAACGAATCACGCATGCCCTGGGTGACGCTGTTGCCATCGCGGTTGGCGCCGAAGAACGGCGTGGTCAGATCCTTGAAGAACTGCGAGCGGTCGCCACCGGTACCCTTGCGGATGCCATCGAACACCTCCAGCGGGGTGCCGGCCGGGTTGCCGGCGGTCTTCAGCATCAACGGCGGCACGGCGCCGACCAGTACCACCTTGGCCACGCGCTTGCTGCCATGGCGGCCGATGTAGTGCGCCACTTCGCCACCACCGGTGGAGTGGCCGACCAGGATCGCGTCCTTCAGGTCCAGTGCCTCGATCACTGCCGCCAGATCGTCGGCGTAGGTGTCCATGTTGTTGCCGTCCCAGGTCTGGCTGGAACGGCCGTGGCTGCGGCGGTCATGGGCGATCACGCGGTAGCCGTTCTGGCCCATGAACAGCATCTGCGGGTCCCAGGCATCGGAGGACAGCGGCCAGCCGTGGGCGAACACGATCGGCTGGCCGGTGCCCCAGTCCTTGTAGAAGATGCGCGCGCCGTCGGCGACGGTGACGAAGTTGCTCATTGCGGTTTCCTTGGCGGTAGGGAGGGGCGGCGCCGGCGGATATGCCGGTACCGCCGGCAGTACAGCGCACGGCCCGGTGGGTGGCTTGCACGGCTGTGCTGGATTGGCCGGGATGTGACGCGTATCGCTCTGGAACCCGGCGGCGTCCGCGCCGACGATGATGGCGGTCCTGTCCAGGAGGGTGCGATGTCGAGAGTGCGATGCAGCCCACTGTTGTGCCTGCTGCTGGCCACAACGGTTCACGCGCAGACCAACGTCTACAAATGCGTGGACGGGCCGCATCCGGTCTATCAGCAGACACCCTGCCAGGGGCGCGCGGAATGGCGCTGGGAGGTGCCGGAGGAGCAGTCGCTGTCACGCGGAGCGGTGCCAAAGCCGGCCAGGGCGGGCAGCGCGGCGCTGGCGCCACCACGCACCGTGCGTTCGGGGCGGGCGCAGGCCGCGCTGATACCCATCAGTACGGACCCAGGGGCCTGTGAGCGTGCACGACAGCACCGCGGGGACGTGCTGGCCAGGAGCAAGCGCCTGGACTTCGTGCAACGTCGTCAACTGGACGACGCGGTGTACGACGCCTGCCGCTGAGCGTGGCTCTCGAAAGGCCGAAAGCGACAACGGCGCCCTGGGGCGCCGTTGTGCGTGGATGCGGATGGCCGGGCCTCAGCGACTGTCGCTGGCGGCAGCCGGTGCCGGCGAAGGCACGCTTTCCGGCTTGGGCAGGCTCAGTTCCGGGTTGCCCTGTTCGGCCTGCAGGATCTGGATTCGGCGCTGCAGGGCGTCCAGCTGGCTGTTGGTGCTCTGCACGTCTGTGCTGAGGCTGACCGCCTGCTGCTGCGCCTGCTGCAGGGCGGCGCTGACCTGGGCGGACTGCGCCTGCTGCTGTTCCATTTCCTGCTGCAGGGTACGCAGGCGTTCCTCGTTGTAGGCCACCAGGCGCTCGGTGTAGCGCTTGCCGGCTTCCAGGCGGGTGGTATCGATGTAGACCTGGGCCAGCTGTTCGGACTGCTGGGCAAAGGTACGGTAGACCCGCTCGGCGTTGTCGACGGCATCGGTCTTGATTACCCGCCAGAAGTTCTTCTCCTGGAACAGGGCGACGTAGTAGGTCAGGGTGTTCGCGTTGAACAGCAGGCTGGCGCCGTAGTTGCCGTTGTAGGTCGTGCGCAGCTCGGTCAGCTGGCGCGAATCCATCAGCTGCTTGAGTTCGTCAACGGTGTTGCGCACCACCGGCGCGCTGCGTGCGGCCGGCTCTGCGGCTGCCTCACGGTCGCCACGGGCAGCCATCGCCGCCGGTGCCACCAGCATCATGGCCACGGCCAGCAGTGCCGCGCCGCGCGCGTGCCGGGCGAAGACCGCGCCCCCTGAAGTTTCTCGCATGTCTAGACCATCCACGGATGAGTGTGGGTTGAGATGAAGGTGGTTCCCCGCCGGGAGTCTAGCATGGGCGCGGGCGCCGCCAAGGGCGCCCGTCACGGGTCAGTAGACCAGCTGCGCCGCGCTGCACTGGATCGACTGCACGTTGACGTCGGTGCGGCCGAGTTCCAGGCCCAGCACGCTCGCCAGCAGGTTGGTCAGCAGGGTGCCGACGCTGTTGAGCACTGGCCTCAGGGCGGCCAGGATCGGCTTGAGCAGCGTGCACAGCAGGCCGCTGCAGCTCACGCTGCCATCCGGATTGGTGACGCCGGTTCCACCGGTACCATCGAGGAAGCCGGCCGGCGCGGTCTGGATGTATGAGGCCAGGTTGTTGCGCACGCAGCCGTTGTAGTCGATCAGGTTGCCCAGCAGGCTGTCGCAGCGGTTGATCAGCAGGCCGCCCACCAGCGATCCGAGCAGCCCATCGAGCACGCCCAGTCCCTGGCCGGTGACGGTGACCTTGAACGCATCCCAGACCTGGCCATCCTTGTGGCAGGTGGCAAGGTTCAGCAGGCCACAGGCATAGGGAAGGCCATCGGGTACGGTCCAGCTGTTGAGCGGGGCCAGCTGCCGGCTGGGGTCGCCATCGCGCAGCAGTGGGATCAGCTTGTTCACGTCGTAGCGCGTATTGGGTGGGAAGGTTGCCTGCAGGTAGCGGTCGGCCAGTGCCTTGGCAGTGTCGTTGGCGCTCATGCCCTGCTTGGGTGAGCTGAGCATGCCCGACAGCACGCGCAGCAGTTCATTGACCAGGTCCGACACCGCGTTGCCCACTGCAAGTGGATTGATCCGGGTCGAAGCGGTTTCTCCGGCGGCAAGGGTCAGGTTCTGCGAGCTGGTCAGGGCAGGCAGGGTGATCCTGTCATTGATCAGGGGTTGCCCGAGCAGCTTCAGCAGCTGCTCGTTCTTCAGTGTGGCGTCGCAGACATTGCTCTTGGAAAAGCGTTGTGCCGGGTCGACATTGCCGACACAGGCGCGCAGCACCGACGAATCGACCTTGATGGTGGCCTTCTGGGGGCTGGCGCCGCATTGGATGCCGGTCAGCGTGCCCATCGCATTGGCGACATCGACATGCAACGGCAGGTGCAGTCGCGTGCCGAGCAGGTTCAGCAGCGGGCCCACCGCGAACAGGTTGTTGCTGTCCACGTCCACCATCAGCCGCACCTGCGCGTTGTACGCGCGTGTACCGACACCACCGATGGCGATCGAGGGCGGCTCGACCACGCCGGCCTGGATGTTGATGCCCAGCAGGTCCAGTCCCTTGACCGCCACGCCGTTGCCGTCGTTGGCGATGGAGATGGCGGTGCTGATCAGGTTGAGGACGTTGACCTTCGTTTCCAGCGCGCTGCCGACGGTGCCATCCGGTGAGACGACCTCGGCGAACAGGCCACCGCCGCCGGACTGGCTGCCCAGCACGATGTTGAGCTTGTTGATGTCCAGCTGGGTGGCGACCAGGTCGGACAGCGCGCGCAGCTGCACGCCCACGGTGGTATTGCGGCCGACCACGGTGGCGGTGGCATCGACCAGCTGTGCCAGCGAGATCTTGTTGACCGACAGCAACCGGTTGAAGTCGGCCACGCTGAGGTTGGCGCTGACCGGGATGTTCAACGCCTTGAGCAGGCCCGATGGCGTGATGTTGGCCTGGGCCAGGCCGTCATAGGAGAGCACGGTGGCATTGGTGACATCCAGGCCGACCAGGCGCAGGGTCGACAGCAGTACCGAGTCGCCGTTGGTGCGCAGCAGCTGCGAACCGACCGCGAACACCGCAGTCGGCTCGGAACGTCGGGCCACCGCCTCCACGCTGACGGTGGGCAGGCTGGTGTTCTGGCCGAAGAACGGCAGCACGCTGCGCTGCGCGACCACCTGCACGGCATTGCGTGGGTTGCTGGCATCGACGGTGGTGACGAAGCGGTTCGACGTGCTGCGTGCGGCGCTCCAGTTGCCGCAGCGGATCTGCAGGGTGCCTGCGAACTTGTTCTGGGTGACTGCGCTCTGTCGTGCTGCGCTGTTGTCGCTGTTGTCAGGCGTGCACAGCTCGAGCCGTTGTGCACCGGCCAGTGCAGCGAGGTCTGCGACCTTCTGTGCGTCACGCTTTGCCCAGAACAGGTAGCCGATCTCGATCAGGCCCAGCATGGCGAGCAGCGCCAGCATGACCAGCATCATGGTGACCGACATACCGCCCCGTGGGCGGCTGAAACTGAACTGGCGTGGGCGTTTCATGGCCTACCTCAGCGTCCGGATGAGGATGTTCCCTTGGACTTGGCGACATCGGTTTCGAAAAAGTCCGGGATCTCGTGTTCGAAGCTCTTCAGGTACCGGGCATAGCTCAACGTGGCCTGGTCGCCGAGGATCGGCAGGCGTTGCCCGGCCTGCTGCCCCGATGCCTGCAGGCGGAACAGGTCGCGCGCGGTATCGCCGATCTGCGTGCGTGCAGGGCGGGGCGCTGGTGCAACGTGGTCGGTGGCGATGATCGGCGGGGCGGCGGCCGGTGATGACGATGGAGCAGGGGCTGCAAGGTCCACCGTGGCCAATGCCTCGGACTGCAGTGGCTGGCTGGCCGCTGCCACCGGCGCGCTGCCGCCGAGCATCTGCCCGGTCAGGGGTTGCTGCTGCGCCTGCGCGCCGCCGGCCATCAGCAGGCAGGCCAGTGCAGGCAACAGGCGTCGGGTCAGGGGCATTGCGCTCATGGAGTGTTCCCGTTCGGCTGATCGGAGGTGCTGAAACGTTCCAGCATCGAGGGCGGCAGGCGCTGTGGGTCGCGCGCATCACGGATGTCGCGACGTGGTTCGGCGGCCAGGCGCGTGGTGCTTGGCGGCACGCTGGAGGCGGCACTGGCGTTGGCGCGGGTGGACGGGGACGCAGGGGCAACCTGCGCCGCGGCGGCCTGGCGCTGCTGCAGGCGAGCACGGATCTGCGCGGCCTGCTGCTGGATGCTGCGTCGCGTGTCCTCGTTGAGACTGGCCTGCGCGGCGAGGCGCTCTGCGGTGGCGGCGTCGCCGCGCAGCACGGCCCACAGGGCAAGGTTGGCCGTGGCCTTGGGGTTGCCCGGAGACAGCTCCAGCGCCTTGGCCAACGGTTCACGCGCCTGTTCGAACCGGCCTGCACGCAGGCGTGCATAGCCGAGATCGCCCAGGTAGTCGGTGTTCAAGGGCTGCAGCTGCGTGGCCCGGGCCAGTGCCTCCTCGCTGCCGCCATCGTCGTCACGGCGCGCAGCGATCAGGCCCAGGCCGTGCGCGGCTGCAGCGGCCTGCGGGCCATTGGAGAGCTCGCGGTACAGGGCGATGGCAGCGTCGGCCTGGCCGGTCTCGCGCAGGGCGTCGGCCTGCAGCAGGCGCAGCGCCGGCGGATCGCCATAGCGCTGGCGGAAGGCATCGACGTGGGCCAGCGAGGCATACCAGGCACCCTGCTGCTGCATGCGCCCGATCAGTTCCAGGTAGGCATTGCGGCTGTCCTGCGGTGCCGGTTCGGGCGCGGCCAGGCTGGGGGCGCGCAGGTACTTCGGCGTGGTCGACGCACAACCACTGGCGACGGCGGCGAGGGCGAGCAACAGGCAGGAGGTGCGCAGGGCAGGCATCAGGGCGATCCCATCTTGGACATGGTGGTGGCCAGCGCGACCAGCGCCGGTCCGGCAAGAACCAGCATCAGCGCTGGCAGCAGGGTCAGCATCATCACCACGGTCATCTTCACCGAGAGCTTGCCGACCTTTTCCTTCAGGGTGTTGCGGCGCTGTTCCCGCAACCGGATGCTGAACTGCCGCAGCGGTTCCTGCACTGCGCCGCCATGCGCGTGCACCTGCAGGATCAACTGCATCAGGCTGGTCAGGTCATCATCGGCGTAGACCTCGCTCAGGCGGCGCAGGGACTGCGCGCGCGTACGGCCATGGGTGTACGCGACGTTGGCCTCCTGCAGCTCGCCGCCGAGCACCGGTAACGCGTCGCGCAGCTTGTCGCCCAGCGTCTGCAGGCTCTGGTCCATGCTGAAGCCCACGCCCTGCAGCAGGCGCAGCAGGTCGATCAGCAGGGGCAGCTCGTTGTCGACCGCACGCCGGCGCCGCTTCACCCACGAAGACAGGATGAACTTCGGCAGCAGCAGGCCCGCTGCGAGGGCACCGATCACGACCATCACCTTGGCCAGGCCCTGGGCGCTGCTGAACGCCAGGGCCAGCGCCAGCACCAGCACGCCCAGCAGCAGGCGCAGGCCAAGATAGATGGCGGTGCCACGGCGTGTGTTCCAGCCCGCCAGGTCCAGCAGCAGCCGGTCTTCATTGGCCAGCAATGCAGATTCCAGGCGGCCGCCACTGAGCGCGCGCCCGAAGCGTTCCAGCCAACCCAGCGAATCACGGCGCGCGGCTTCCGTGTCGCGTGCCTCGTCCCGGGGTTGCAGTGCGGTCTTCAAGGTGGCCGAGGTGCGCTGTTCGCGATGGCTGCGTACCCACCCGGCAATGCCCAGCAGGGCAATACCGGCGGCCAGAACCAGCAGGGACAGTGCAAACCAGGTGCTGGCACTCATCGGGCACCTCCGTGGCGGATTCCAGTGTTCATAGCGACTTGGCCAGGCGGTAGAGCAGGAAAGCGCCAAACAGCTCCAGCCCCAGCGCGATCAACAGGATCTTGTGACCCAGCGGATCGTGCAGCACCGGCTGGAAGAATTCAGGGCTCGATATGGCCATCAGCACCGCACTGGCCGGTGGCAGCAGGCCCAGCACCCAGGCCGACATGCGCGTTTCCGACGTGGTCGCGGCCAGCTCCTGCTGGGCCTGCTCCAGGTCGCGCATGAAATCGCCCATGCGCTGCAGGATCTGATCGGAGCGTCCGCCGATGCGCACGCTGACGCCGATCACCACGGACAGCACCTTGAGCACATCCATCCGGTAGGGTTGTGCCGCCAGGCTCAGGGCACGGTCCAGGTCCATGCCGCTGCGTGCGTAGCGCACGGTGGTGTCCAGCAGTCCGCGCAACGGCGCGCTGGTCTGCATCGACGCCACCTGGAAGGCAGCCTGCAGGCTGTTGCCCAGCGCGGTCAGCCGCACCAGGTTGTCGAGGAAGTCGGGCAGCTGATGCAGCAGCTGTGCACGCAGTTTCGTGGTGCGGCGCATGACCCACAGCCAACAGGCCAGCAGGTACAGCAGCAGGGTCAGGGGGAACATCCACGCCGTGCCGAGCCTGAGCATGGCCACGACCGAAAGCACCAGTCCCGGCACCAACATCATGATCGGCAGCTTCCAGCCCGTCTGCAGGCCGGCACGTTGCAGCAGGCCGTCCAGCGGCAGCACCCGGCGCCCGGCACTTGCCGGTCGCGCCGGGTCGTTGGCGGCGGCCACGGATGCCCCGGCCGGGGCGCCGCCACTGGCACCTCCGCGGGCCAGCTGCTGCTCGGCGTGCTGCAGCGAGGCCTGGCGCTGTTCGCGGTTGCTGGCGGTGCCCCACAGCCACACCGCAAGCGCCAGCAGCACCGAGATGATGCTCAGCACACCCAGCAGCAGGCCCGTGCCCATGCTCAGAAGTCTCCGTACAACGATTCGCGCAACTGCTGGCGGAACGGTTCCAGCTTGTGCGAATGCGGATGGAAGCCCAGTCCGATCCAGCGATCGGTTTCCCTGCCGTTGCCGTCGATCTGCAGTTCGTGACGGAACATTTCCTGGGTCGTGATCAGGTTGTCGCTGACACCGGTGATTTCCGTGATGGAGACCAGTACGCGCCGGCCGCTGCCCAGCCGCGAGATCTGCACGATGAAGTCGATGGCGCTGGCGATCTGCCGGCGCAGGCTGTCCTCGCTGCCCTGGAACCCGGCGAAACCGGCCAACATCTCGATGCGGTACAGGCAGTCACGGGGCGAATTGGCGTGGATGGTCGCCATCGATCCGTCATGGCCGGTGTTCATGGCCTGCAGCATCTCCAGTACTTCGGCACCACGCACCTCGCCGACCACGATACGGTCGGGGCGCATGCGCAGGCTGTTGCGGACCAGGTCGCGGATGCTCACCGCACCATGGCCTTCAGCGCCGCCGATGCGGCTTTCCAGGCGGACCACGTGCGGATGGTTGAGTGACAGCTCGGCGGTGTCCTCGACGGTGATCACGCGTTCGTTCGGCGGCACGTAGCTGGCCAGGGCGTTCAGCAGCGAAGTCTTGCCCGAGCTGGTGCCGCCGGACACCAGGATGTTGCAGCGGCCCAGCACCATCGCCTTCAGCAGCGCCTGCATCGGTGCATCGAAGGTGCCCTTGGCCAGCAGCTCGTCGGGGGTGAACGGGTCCTTGCGGAACTTGCGGATGGAGACCATCGGCCCATCCACCGCCAGTGGCGAGATGATCGCGTTGAGGCGGCCGCCGTTGGGCAGGCGCGCGTCGACCATCGGGTTGGAATCGTCCAGGCGGCGGCCCAGCGGCGCGAGGATGCGGCGCAGGATGCGCAGCAGGTGGGTGTCGTCGGTGAATCGCTGGGTGGCGCGCTTGAGCTGCCCTCCCTGCGAGACGTGCACATCCTTGAATCCGTTGATCAGGATGTCTTCGATCGTCGGGTCGTGCAGCAGGTCGTCGAGCGGGCCGAAGCCGGTCAGCTCCTTGACCAGGCCTTCGGCGACCACCTGCATTTCCTCCTCGTTGATCGGGATGCGCCATTCCTGGATGAAGCCGACCGTCTGCACCTGCACCCAGCGGGCGATGGTGTCAGGCGCCCAGGAATCGATGTCGATGCGCTCGTCCTCGATGCTGTTGAGCAGGTGCTCATGCGCGGCCGACAGCACCTTCTGGTACTGCTCGGTCTGCGCGAACGGCAGGTGTCCCGGGGTGCTGTCGGGCAGCACCGGGCGGGTGGCGGCATGCGGGAACGGGGTTACCTTGTCTTCCATTGCGATCCACCCAGGGCAAGGGAGAGTCTTTCCCGCAGGCCGTGTGCCTGGACCGGGCAGGCAGCCGGATCCAGGCGCGACACGAGCGGGGCGAGGGCACGCAGGTAGGGGTCGCGCGGTGCATCCTGCAGCAGCAGATGCCCCTGGCTGGCCGCCAGGCGCACGCGCGGGCGCTCGGGCAGCGTGGCCAGCAGTGGCACTTCGAATCGGCGTGCGATCTGCTCGGGGCTCATGCCGCTGCTGTCGTCGTGGCGGTTGATCACCAGCTGCAGGCGCTTCTCGCGTTCACGCTGGCCGGCCAGGTGCTTCAAGGCCTGGTCGAGCGATACCAGCGTGGCGATCGAAGCGTCCGTGACCAGCCAGATCTCGTCGGCCTGGTCCAGCAGCAGGGGCGGCAGCTGCCGCAGCGGGCAGCCACCGGCATCGCACAGCACGCTGGCGAACACGCTGCGCAGGCGCTGCAGCAGTGCGCCGGGGTCCGATGGCGGCACGGCATCACTGCCGCTGGCGCGGTCGAGCAGCACCAGGCCGGTGTCATGCCGAGCCATCGCGGTGCGGGCGAGGGTGGCGTCGATGCGGCTGGCGTTGCGCAGTGCATCTTCGTAGTGGAAGCGGCTGTCCAGGTTGAGGTACAGCGCCAGGTCGCCGGACGGCTGTGCCAGTTCCATCAACAGGCCGTCCTGCTGCAGGGCCTCGCCCTGGGCCAGTGCGCGGGTCTGCTGGGCCAGTACCGAAAGATGCGCGGCAAGGGTGCTGGTGCCGACCCCGGCACGCACGCCGAGCAGGACGATCAGGCGCGCCTTGTGCGCATGCTGGGCGGTGGCGGCTGGACGCGGCGAAAGGGCGCGGCGCAATGCAGCCTCGATGCCGATGTTGTCGCTGTCCAGGTCCAGCACATCGCGCAGGCCGGCGCGCAGCGCGATCACCACGCCTTCGACCTGGGCGGCGCTGGTGGCGCCGACCGCGACCAGAGGCAGGTCGGGCTGGGTCTGCTGCAGCTGTTGCGCCAGCAGGCTGGAGGCGGCGGCGTGTTCCGGGCGGAAGTCGAGCAGCACCAGGCTCTGTGGCCCGCGCTGCAGGTCCTGTGCGGAGGTCGGCATGCTGCTGTCCTGCCAGTGCAGGGTGGTGGTCGGCGGCAGTTTCGCCGCCAGCCGGGGCAGCAGTTCGCGATCCATTCCGTACAGGACCAGATTCATCGGCGGTCCTTGCGGATGCAGCGGCTGGGCAGTGGCGTAGGGCATGGGCGTGGTATCGCAGGCATCATGAGGATCAGCGTGAGAAGCCAGGTACCGGATCCTGGCTGATCGGGCCAAGCAGCCAGGACCCCCACTCGGGAAGGTTCGGCTTGGCTTCGCGTTCGCCAGGCAGCGGCAGCTCGGTATTGCGCGCCAGCGGCTGCACCAGCCGCGGCGTGACGATGATCACCAGCTCCTTGTCCTGTCGCTTGTAGTCGAAGTTGCGGAAGAACGAACCGATGATCGGCAGGTCGCCAAGCAGGGGAATCTTGCCAACGCTGGAGACGACGTTGGAGCTGACCAGACCACCGATCACGAAGCTCTCGCCGTCACCCAGTTCGACCGTGGTGTCGGCACGACGCGTGGTGATCGATGGAATCTGCACGCCATTGAGGGCAATGGCGTTGCTGTAGTCCAGATCACTGGCTTCGGGTGCGACCTTCAGCGCGATGCGGTTGGGGGCCAGCACCGTCGGGGTCACGGTCAGGCCGATGCCGAACGGCTTGTAGGTGATGGTGGTGGTGCCCAGGCCCTGCGGTTCCAGGATCGGCAGCTCGCCGCCGGCCAGGAAGCTGGCGCTCTGGCCGGACAATGCGACGAGGGTCGGTTCGGCCAGCACGCGCGCCATGCCGTTGCTCTGCAGAAGATCGACATCGGCGTTCCACAAGCCCTTGGTCGAGCCGAACACCAGCCGGAACGCCGAAGAAATGGGCGACTCGGCCTCATTGCCGGAGTTGCCTTCCTTCATGCCCGGCAGGATGCCGGTATTGCCCGGCAGCTGTCCGCCCGGGCGGGCGAAACCGTAGGCGAAGTTGCCATTGCGGTTCTGGAAGCTGATGCCGATCTGCTTCAACGCGGTCTTGTTGAATTCGACCACCTTGACCTCGACCTGGACCACGCCGCCGCTGCTGACCGTCGACGCATCGGCAAGCAGCCCGTCCTTGCCCAGCGCCATGGCGGCGGTCTTCTGTTCCTGCATGTGCGAGAGCACGCTGTCGGTGCTTCCCTGCAGCAGGCCCTGGTTGTCCTGCTGGGTGAACACCAGCCCATTCGAGCCTGCGTCTGCCGCGCCCTGCACGGCACTCTGTACGCGTACCTGCAGGCGTTGCGGCTCGGCCTGCTTGCGGTGCCACAGCAGGAGGGTGGTCGTACCCGGCGCCTTTCCGACCAGCAGCGCCTGGCGCTGTCCACGCAGCATCACGATGTCGGCGACGCCCGGGTCGGCGATGGCGACCCGTTCCAGATCGGCCGGGAGGGTCCATGGGCGCTGCTCACGCGCCTGCAGCACGAGATCGTCGGCGGCCACGCTTGTCGCCGGAGCCAGCAGCACCAGCAGCAGGGCCAGCCAGCGCTGGCGGGGGGAGGGGCGTGGGCGGCGGCGTTCGGTCATGGATGCGCTCGATGCAGGTCAAAGGGAACCACGGGGGGCGGAGCTGTCGCCACGGATGATCTCGATGCCCGACGCACGCGGTGCGCTGCGCCGAGCCGCCGGCGCACGCGCCGGGGCCTCCGGGGTGCTGCGGGCCGCGGTGTTGCCGCGCCCGGCCAAGGCATCACCGTCGATGCCGGCGAAGGCGTGGTTCTCCGGCCGCTGCAGTGCGAGCTGCTGTTCGGCATCGAGGCCACGCACAGGATCGATCACGCCACGCGCCTGTGGAAACAGTGCAAGGTCAGGTTGGCCTGTATCGGCCGGGTTGCGCAGGGCCAGGAACAGTTTTCCCTGCTGCGCCCCCAGCAGCAGCCGGTTGGCGTCGGCCACCGGCACTGCCAGCACCGCGCTGCGTGCCGGCTGGGTGGCCTCGTTGCCCGTGCCATGGCTGCTGCCATTGCCGGTGATGTCTGCGGCGCGGGGGTCGTTGCGGGTATCGCCCTCGTTGCCGGCGACGGCATCGCTGGTGACCGGAGCGATGTCCTGTTGACCGTAGCTGAGCACGCGCAGCCGTGACAGCAGCAGGCGGGTCTGCGCGGCCTCCGCCGGGCCGCTGGCGTTGGGCTGGGCATTGCGCAGGTTGAGGAAGACATCGACGAAATCACCCGGCAGGATGCGGTTTCCAGCACCGACAAGTTCATCCACCGGAACGGCCAGTGCGCGTTCGCCCGGGCGCAGCTGCAGGGAGAATCCCTGTGCCAGGGCGCTGCTGCTGATGGCGGTGCCCTCGGCGATGTCCTGCACCGGTACCTTGCCGACCACGGCAGAGAGGCTGGTGGCAGCACCGGCTACCGCCGTGGTCCGCTGCGCCAGGCGCAGGCCGTTGGCGGTGATCGGTTCTCCGGCAGGCAGCCGGGCCACGGCTTCGACCACGGTGATCGCCTGGGCTTCGCTGTGCGCGACGGGGGCGGCCGTCGCCGGCGCGGCCGGTTTGCGCCCGATCATCAGGGCGATCACTGCCAGCAGCACGGCCAGCCCGATCAGGGCGACGGCAGCGATGCGGGTCAACTTGAGCATGGAACCGTCTCCTGTACCGATCGTCAGTTGCCGCTGCCGAGGTCGAGCTGGGCGACCGCGACACTACGGATGGGAGCCTGCATCACCCACTTGTAAAGCGTGGCGGTGCCCGGCAGGAAGGGATGGCTGGCGTAGTCATAGCTGACCGTCACCGTCATGCACTGGGCAGTGGCCAGGCCGGCGCAGGGTGCCTGCGCGGAGACCACGATGGCGTTGCTGCCGCCATTGCTGCAGTCGACACCCTGTCCAGAAAACTTCAACAGCCACTGCATCGAACTGCGGGCCGCGACGCAGGCGGCAGTACGCCGTTCATTGGCGCTGCCATAGCGCAATGAAGCGCGAGCCCCCTCGGCCGAGGCCGTCGCCAGTGTCTGTTGCGCGGCCATGATCATCACGCCGGAGAACGTGAACAGCAGCAGTGGCAGCAGGCCCAGCATCAGCATCAGGGCAAATTCGATGCTGGCCACGCCGCGTTGACGCCGTGGATTGCGGATGTTCATGCCACACCTCCGTAGACGCTTGCCAGAACCCAGCCGATGCCGGCGATGGCCAGGTAGGCTGCATAGGGAATGCCGTGTCGTCCCTGGCGGGCGGCCTGCATGTCGCGCAGGGCGGGGTGCGATTGCCATTGGCTGCTGGCGCGGTTGACCTGCATCTGAAGGCCCGTGGGCAGCATCACGCCCAGACGGCGGCCAACAATGATCACTGCCGCGTGCAGGCCGGCCGCGAGACTGGCCACCACCCAGATCGGCAGCAGGGCTTTCCAGCCCAGCATCAGGCCCAGTACCGCGAAGAACTTGACGTCGCCGGCGCCCATCCAGCGGATGGCATAGAACGGCAGCAGGGCCACCAGGCCGAGCGCCGCGCCCGTTGCGTGGGCAAGCCACGGCTGGCGCGGCGCGCTGAACTGCCCTGCGATGATCAATGCGATGGCAATGGCCGATGCGGACAACAGCCAGGCATTGGGCACCCGGCGGGCATACAGATCGCTGATCGCGATCCGCAGGCACACGCCGATGGCCAAGAGTCCCAGCAACGTCATCGCACACTCCGTCGTCCGTCATTGGACAGCCTGCAGTTGCCACCGGGCACATCCCAGCACCGCTGCAGGGATGTGCGATGCACGCAGGCTCAGCCGCCGCCGGTCGCCGGTGCCGACCCGGAGGCCTTGTTGGCAAGGTCGGAGAGGTTCTTGAACAGCGTCTCGAAGAACCCCTTGATCTCCTTGTTGCCTACCGCGATCAGGATGCCGGCGATGACGGCGGCCAGCAGCCCGTACTCGAGCGCGGTAACGCCATCTTCTTCCTTCAGGAATTTGCGGATGGATGCGTTCATGGCCTTGTCTCCCTCTACTTGTTGTCTGCAGATGCAGGACACCTGTTGGGCGGTGGCCCGGCTCCGCCGGGTTCGTCCGTGGGCCCCGCACGTCCTGGCGGGGTGGCATGACGGGAATGACCCGCCGTGCTCATGCTGGGTAATCGGCCCCGGGGGAGATGCCGGCCGCAACGTCGCAACCACGCGGCGCTGCGCCGGTGGCCGAACTGTTCTGCGATACGGTCGTGGTCATGCGCTCCCCCAGGTGTGGTCGCTCTGAAGCGACCGGATCACCGTGTTATCGACTTTGCCTGAATGGCGGTTGGCTGCAACTGGAACCTATATGCAAATTCGGCAGAAACCCGACGATCCTTAAACTTTCAGGCTGTTTCTGTGACGTATATCCGTTCGCTGGCAAAACGATTCATCGACGTGCAGATAATGTGATGTCGCAAATGGCGCATGCGAAAATCGTGCCACTGACGGCTACATTTTCTTCATCTGTGTATCTATTTTCTTCAATGCAGGGTTCGGGTTTACCTTCGATGATTATCGGGCATACTCGGTTTCAAGTTGCTGCTTTCAACCGGGTTGGCCGCGCGGCACCGGCCGCAGCCATCCCGGCAATGGCGAAGGTTCCTGGAGGAATGGTGTGGCCCTGTCAGGCAGTGGGGGCCGCAGCGTGTTGCGGATCAACGGGGGGACGACACTGTCATGGTCGATGGTGGGGTAGAAGACAGCGACGACAGCGGCCTGCGATCGATCGATCTGGCGACGCTGAGCGGCGTACTTCGTGTGTGCGATGTCGAACTGCTGCTGCTCGATGGCAACGGGCCGCGGGCGGCCTTCGCTTCGCGCGTGCATGAGGAAGCACTGTTCTGCAGCATCAGTTGCGGCTTCCATTGCCGTGGCCGCTTCATGCTGCCGCCCGACTGGGCGATGCTGGGCTATCTGCACGCGACCGATGAAACACTGAGCTGGTGCCACGGGGTGCCACTTACACCGGGAATGGCGCTGACGGTGATGCCTGAAGGCATCAGCGAGTTCACGCTGAGCCCCGGTACGCACATGACCCTGATGCTGGTGCCGGTCGCACGGGTGCAACGCAAGTTGACCGAACTGAGCCTGCGCAGCACGCCGCCCGCGGGACAGGCACTTTCACTGTTCAATCTGGCGAACGATTCGGCACCACTCGCCCATCATTATCAGCAGCTGCATCTTCAGCTCGGCCAGGGTGCCGGCCTGCAGCCGGAAGAAACCGAACGATTGCTGCACGAGCACGTGCAGGCCCTGCTCGGTGCAGGCGCCGCCGATCGCCCTGGTTGCAGCCGCGCGCGGCGCACGCATTATCTGATCGCGCAGCGGGCGGAGAACTTCATGCGGCTCAACCTGCGCCGCAACATCTACATGAACGAGATATGCGACGCGGCGGGTGTCAGCGAACGCGGCCTGCGTTATGCCTTCGAGGATCTGTTCGGAACCTCGCCCAACCGCTATCTGTCCATGCTGCGCCTGTGCGCTGCCTGCCGCAGCCTGTCGATGGCCGATTCCAGCCGCCGTTCGGTGAAGGCGATCGCCCTCAGCTGCGGCCTCTGGGACCTCTCCCGCTTTGCCGACAATTACCGCAAGGTCTTCGGCGAGCTGCCGCGCGATACGCTCATGCGCGCTCCCGCGCAGATCGGCCAGCCGGCCTGAATCAAGCGCCGCAAGGGTTTCGGGGTGGTTTCTGCCGGAATTGCCCATGCGCTTGCCGATATCGTTGCCGCTTCTGCATAACCCGCTGCCGATTCCGGCCGTGGATTTGCCGGAATGCGCGATTGCCGTGCCGGAATGAAGTGCGCAGCCGCCGCCGCGAGCGCTGAAATGTCAATCACCTGCCAATCGGCAAGTCCACTGACATTCCAGTTGTTCGCCTACGGGGGAAGTGCTCATGAATCGCATCTACCGGCGTGTATGGAACCGCCAGCTCAATGCTCTGGTCGTGGCCTCCGAACTGGCCACCGGCGACAGCGGTGGCAGTGCCGCGCGGGATCCGCGCGCCTTCCTGCTGATGCCCACCACGCTCGCCCTGGCGCTGCTGTGTGCGCTGGCCAGTGGCCACGCAGGGGCATCCGAATCCAATCAGTCGCTGCGTGATCTGCAGGCACTTGCAGCCAAGTACACCCAACCCATGCCGGTCAAGGTCGATGCCGAGGTAGCCCTCGCGGCTGCCGCAAGCCAGGCCCAGAGCAGCCCGGCAATCAGCGCGGATGCGCGCGTCGGCCTGCAGTTGAGCACCGCGTCGCTGCCGGTGGTGCGTGACGTGCTGCCGGCCACCGTGCAGGTGAAGCTGGCCGCGAACACCGCGCCGAAGCAGGTCGCCGTCCCGGGGCTTGCCGCCGATGTCCGTGCGAAAGCCAGCATCGGCCTCGGTGGTGCGCAGGTGGCATCAATCGATACCGGTGCAAAGGCGGCCGCTGGCATCAGCGGCGCGCCGGCAGGCGCACTGCGGGGTCTGAAGGCTTCTGTTGATGGGGCGCTGGATTCGAAGCTGAAGGTGGCAGGCCATCAGATCGACGCCCAGGGCCAGGCAAAGGCGACGACGGCGATCACGCTGCCGGCCAAGGAGGAACTGCCGGGGGAAACCCACGATCGCGCGATCACCGCAGCATTCGATGCCGGCGCAGCGGGCAAGGTGCGCGTGCAGGCGCCGGATGGCCAGGAAGTGGTTGCCGATCGCAATCTGAAACTGGCGGGCCAGGCAACGGTTGCGGCGCAGAACAGCGCACTGGGTGTCGGGGGGCTGGTGGGTGGCGTGGTCGGCGCCGCGGGCAACGCCGTCGGTGGCGCGCTCAACGGCACCGTCGGTGCGGTTGGCAGCACGGTCGGTGGAGCGCTCAACGGCACGGTCGGCAGTGTGGGCGGCGCGGTTGGCGGCACGCTCAACAACACGGTGGGTGCCGTCGGTGGCGCACTGAACGGCGCCGCAGGCACCGTCGGAGGTGCGGTTGGCGGAGCCCTCAATGGCACGGTCGGTAGCGTCGGCGGTGCCGTGGGCGGCACGCTCAACAACACGGTGGGTGCCGTGGGTGGCGCACTGAATGGCGCCGTGGGTACGGTCGGCGGCGCGGTTGGCGGAGCCCTAAATGGCACGGTCGGCAGTGTGGGCGGCGCCGTTGGCGGCACGCTCAACAACACGGTGGGTGCCGTCGGTGGCGYACTGAACGGCGCCGCAGGCACCGTCGGAGGTGCGGTTGGCGGAGCCCTCAATGGCACGGTCGGTAGCGTCGGCGGTGCCGTGGGCGGCACGCTCAACAACACGGTGGGCGCCGTGGGTGGCGCACTGAATGGCGCCGTGGGTACGGTCGGCGGCGCGGTGGGCGGAGCGCTCAACGGCACCGTCGGCAGTGTGGGCGGCGCCGTAGGCGGCACGCTCAACAACACCGTAGGCGCCGTCGGCGGCACGGTTGGCAGCGTCGGCACCGCGGTCGGCGGCACGCTCAACAACACGGTCGGTTCCGTCGGTGGCCTGCTCAATGGCGCCACCGGCTCCGGCACTGGCCTGGGTGGCCTGCTCGGCAACACGCTCGGCAACGTCGGCAGCGCCGTGGGCAACCTGCTCAACGGCAACCTCAATGGCACCCTTGGCAATCTGGGCAGCGCGGTCGGCGGTCTGGTCGGTGACACGCTGGGCGGCCTGGGCCTGACCAAGCCTTCTGCGATTCCACCCACCAGCCCGAAGGCCCCCGCCGCAGCGGATCCGAATGCGGGCCTGGTCATCGGCACCGGCGGCCTGGTCGGCAATGTCGGCCAGCTGATCGGCCCGACCACCACCAGCCTGTTCGGTGGCAACGGCTACCTGAGCAACGGCAACCTCAAGCTCAGCAACGCCAACGTGATGCAGACCTATTCAACGGTCAACGTGCTGGGCCTGCCGGTGGTGAACCTGTCGCCGGTCGGCAGCACGCTCAATGGCCTCGGCGGCGCCGCTACCGGCGGCAGCTCGCACTTGACCCTGATCGGTGGCGTCACCTCCGACAGCTACATCTACAACATCAACAACGGCAATCCGGGCGGCCTGCTGGGCCTGCTGTTGCCGAAGGATTCGCCTGCCTGGGCAGCCAAGTGCCTGGACATCGCGCTGGCTGACATCTCGTGCTGGGCGGTCAACGCTGCGCAGGACTACCAGGTGCTGATGGGTGACGGTGCGTTCGCCAACGGTTCGAAGGAAGTGGTGATCGGTGCCAATGCACGTCACGAGCTGCCGAAGGTGGATGCCAACGTCGCCTTCCCGGGCGATGGGGTCAACGACCCGAGCAACCCGACCGGTGTGCCGACCGCCGACTACGCCGCGCGCATGGGCCATTCGGTGATCGTCGGTGACAGTGCCGTGGGTACCGCCAACGGCCAGACCCTGCTGGGTGCTGAAGCCACCTCCAACCAGGCCAACTCGGTGGCACTGGGCTACCGTTCGGCTGCACTGCGCGGTGCTCAGGCCAGCTACACCGCGTATGGCCTCACCGCACCGCAGGTCTCGGCCGGCGAAGTGTCGGTGGGCACCGCCGGTGGCGGCGAGCGCCAGATCACCAACGTGGCTGCCGGCAGCGTCAACACCGATGCGGTCAACGTGGCCCAGTTGAAGGGTGCGATCAGCCTGATCAACGGCGTGGCCGATGCTGCGGTGACCTACGACCTCGATGCCGGCGGCAATCCGAACTATCGCCGCGTCACCCTCGGTGCCGGTACCGGCACCACCACCATCGGCAACCTGGCCGGCGGCGCGATCACCGCAGGCAGCCTGGAGGCGGTCAACGGTGGCCAGCTGGCCGGTACCAATGCAGCCATCGCCAGCTTCTTCGGTGGCCGCGCGGCGTTCGACCCGGCCAGTGGTGTCTTCACCGCACCGCTGTTCGAGATCAGCAGCATCTCCACCGGTGGCGCCATCGCCAAGGGCCTGTATGAGAACGCCACCGACGCGTTCGCGGCCGTCGATGGCTCGCTGGTCAACCTCAACACGCAGATCACCGACATCCGCAATGGCGGAACCAAGTACCTGCGGGTGAACTCCACCGGCACCGAGGCCGTGGCCAGCGGCACCGACTCGATCGCGGTCGGCACCAACGCCCGCGCCACCGCCGCCAACAGCATCGCGGTGGGCGCCGGCAGCCTGGCCGACCGTGCCAACAGTGTCTCCATCGGCGCGGCCGGTGCCGAGCGCCAGGTCACCAACATGGCCGCCGGTACGGCGGCGACCGATGCGGTGAACGTGGGCCAGCTGCAGGCATCCGAGCAGGGCGCCCTGCGCTACGACCTCAACGGCGACGGCAGCGTCAACTACGCCAGCGCCACGCTTGGCCAGACCGGCACCGCCACCACGCTGCGCAACCTCGGCCCGGGCCAGGTCAGTGCCACCAGCAGTGAAGCCATCAACGGTGCCCAGCTGTTCGCCGCCAACCAGGCCGTGGCCACCCACCTCGGTGGTGGTGCAGCGGTCAACGCCAGCGGTGTGCTGACCGCACCGACCTACTCGATCAACAACGTGGCCGCCAACGGCACGATCACCAAGGGCAACTACAACGACGTCGGTACGGCCTTCGATGCGGTCAGCAACTCGCTGGCCAATGTGGCCGACCAGACCGGTGAGATCGACAAGCTGGCCGTGAAGTACGACGTCGATGGCAGTGGCAACGTGATCAACAGTGTCTCGCTGAAGGGCACTGGCAGCGGTGCGGTGAAGGTGACCAACGTCGCCGCCGGCAGCATCCTGGCCGGCAGCAGTGATGCCATCACCGGCGACCAGCTGTTCAGCACGAACAGCACCATCGCCAACTACTTCGGTGGCACCACCGCCTACAACGGCACCACCAACGTGTGGACCGCACCGAAGTTCAGCATCTCCAGCATCGCGACCGATGGCACCTTCACCAGCGGTGACTACAACAACGTCACCGCCGCATTCACCGCTGTGGATGGCTCGCTGAAGATCCTCAACCAGCGCATCACCAACGGTGGCGGTGGCAGTGCCTACCTGGCGGTGAACTCGACGGCAGCGGCTGCAACGGCGGCCGGCGCGGAGGCGGTGGCGGTCGGCCCGCAGGCCAGTGCCGCAGGTGCCAGCAGCGTGGCAGTCGGCAATGGTGCCAGTGCCAGCGCGGGCAACAGCGTGGCGCTGGGTGCCGGTTCGGTGGCCAGCGTCGGTGCCCAGAGTGGCTACACCGGTGCCTACGGGCAGACCGGCGCCAGCAACTCGGCCGGTGAGGTCTCGGTCGGCAGCAGCGGCAGCGAGCGCAAGATCACCCATGTCGCCGACGGCTCCGATACGTACGACGCAACCAATGTGGGCCAGCTGAAGAATGGCGTGAACTACGCCATCGACGAATCGAAGAAGTACACCGACCAGAAGATCCAGAACATCACCAATGTGGCCGGCAGCTTCCGCGCCAACAACACCAACAATCTGGCCGACCCGTCCGCCAGCGGTGCCAATTCGGCCGCCGGTGGCGCAGGCTCCACCGCTGCTGGTGCCAATTCGACCGCGCTGGGCAATGGGTCGCAGGCACAGGCCGACAATTCGGTGGCCCTGGGCGCAGGTTCGGTTGCAAACCGGGCCAATACGGTGTCGGTCGGTGCCAGTGGTGCCGAACGCCAGGTGGTCAATGTGGCCGATGGTTCGCAGGCCACCGATGCGGTCAACGTGCGCCAGCTGCAGGCCTCGCAGCAGGGCACGATCCGCTACGACACCACGGTGAACGGTGCGACCAACTACAACAGCGTCACCCTGGGCAGCACCACCAGCGGCCCGACCACGGTGCGCAATGTTGCTGCCGGCACCGCCGGTACCGATGCGGTCAACGTGGACCAGCTGAAGTCGGGCATGGCACAGACCCTGGACTGGTCCAAGGCCTACACCGACGAGCGCATGGGCGGCTTCGAGCGCGACCTGCGCAAGACCGACAACCGCGCCTCGGCCGGTATCGCTTCGGCGATGGCCACCGCAGCCCTGCCGCAGCCCAGCGAAGCGGGCCGCAGCATGGCCTCGGTCGCAGCCGGCAGCTACAACGGTGAGTCGGGCGTGGCAATCGGTATCTCCGGTGTCTCCGAAGGTGGTCGCTGGATCTACAAGTTCAGCGGCTCCACCAACAGCCGTGGCGAGGCCGGCGTGGCCGTCGGTGCCGGCATCCAGTGGTGATCCCCGCCGCCGGGTCGCAGGTGCGGCCCGGCATCGCGGAAACGTCTACAGGGGGAACGACATGAAACAGCATCGCATCGCCCGCACCGGCCAGCTGGCCGCTACGCTGGGCCTGATCCTGGGGATGGGGCTGCTGGCCGCGTGCCGCAGCCATGCGCCGGCCGCCGACGGTCCGGCCGAAGCCACCGCTGTCCACTTCCCGGACGCCTCGAAGGCCTCGCTGAAGGAGGGCATCTATCCCGATGTCGCCGACCTGCGCCGCTTCGCGCCGGGCATGAGCAAGCGCCAGCTCTACACCCTGCTGGGCACGCCGCATTTCAACGAAGGCATGTGGGGCGTGCGCGAGTGGAACTACCTGTTCAACTTCCGGACGGCGCAGGGTGCCGAATACTTCACCTGCCAGTTCCAGGTGCGATTCGACAGCAAGGGCATCGCCCAGGGCGGCTACTGGAAGCCGGAATCATGCGCGGCCGTGCTCGAGCCACCACGGCCACCCGCCCCCCCGCCGCCGGCACCGCTACCGGAACAGCCGCTGCGACTGTCTGCCGATGCACTGTTCGGCTTTGACAGCGCCGTGCTCAGCGCAGAAGGCCAGCGTGCGGTACAGGGGGTGTTGGCGCAGGTGCGCGAGGCCGCGCAGGTGCAGTCGATCCGGGTGACCGGATTCACCGATCGCATTGGCAGCGCCAGCTACAACCAGACGTTGTCGCAGCGCCGCGCCGAGGCGGTGCGGAATGCCCTGGTGCAGGGCGGGGTGCCCGCCACCGCCATCAGTGCCGAGGGGCGGGGTGCATCCGAGCCGATCGTGCAGTGCGAGCAGCGCAACCGTCGCGAGCTGATCGCGTGCCTGGCACCGAACCGGCGCGTGCAGATCGCCGGGATGGCCCAGCCGCGCTGACAGTTCCACGCCGGGGAAGTGTCCCGGTATCCCGAGTCCCCCCTGACCGCCGGCAGGACGTGGTTACGTCTCCCCCGTCGACCACGCCTGCCGGCGGCTCAGGTTTTCAAACGGTGCACGCGATGAATGCCCAATTCCTGCCCCTCTCCATGAAGACGGAAGCCACTCTCAGCGTGTACGGCCAGCTCGGCAACCATGCCGTGGTGCGCATCCCCGGGCGACGCCTGCCGGGCCTGATCCTGCAGGCCGATACCGTGGCAGGGTTCCTGGCCCAGCTGCAGGAAGCCCAGGCCTGCCTGCGCAGCGGCCGCGCACAGCGCACCGACGCCGAGCTGGACATGCTGATCGACGTGTTGCAGCAGTGGTACGCACTGATCGAATCGCGCCTGGCCGACGCCGGCGAGGCGCTGTAAAACAAAAAGGGGACGGAGGGGATTAAGTCGTTTCCGGCATACCCGGGGCAAGAACGACTTAATCCCCTCCGTCCCCTTTTTCTAGGCGCGGGCGCGGACCAGCCAGCAGGCGGCATCCACGCGTACGCGGTTGCCTTCGATGAACGGCGCGAATGCGGCCAGTGCCTGGTCGCGCAGCACGGTGGCACGGTCTTCCGGCATTGCGCGCAGGGCCAGTCCCAATGGGCCCAGCTGGCCGACATAGGTCGGCAGGTCTTCGCGGGCGATCGAGCAGGGCAGGTCTACCGCAACCACCTCCACATCCTTCCAACCGGCGGCCTGCAGAAGCCGCTGTACCTGCCCGCCATCGGCAAAGGCGAACTGTCCGGGCGCGCCGGGTACGCGCGGCGGAAGCTCCAGTTCATCGCCGATCGCGCGTTCAGCCGTGGTCATGAACGGATTCTCGTCGGCGCTGCGCCAGGCGATGAAACGCAGCCCCGCGCCAGGTTGTGCCGCGCGGTGCAGGTTGCTGAAGGCGGCTTGGCTGTCTTCGAAGAACATCACACCCAACCGCGACTGGATCCAGTCGAAGTGTGCGGACGGCAGCGGATGCCGCTGCGCATCGGCGACGATGAAGTCCGCGTCCAGTCCTGCCGCTCCGGCGCGCTGGCGGGCCAGCGCCAGCATCGGCGCGGAGATGTCCAGGCCGGTGCTGTGTGCCGCCGGGCGAGCGGCGGTTGATGCCAGCAGGCTGGCGCCGGTGCCACAGCCTATATCGAGCAGTTGCGTGACGGTCTGCGGAAGTTCGGCCACCAGCAGGTCGGCCATCGGCTGGAACAGGCCGTCGAGGATGGCCTGCTGGGCGACCCAGATCTGGCCGCCAGGGCCATTCCAGAGCGCATTCTGATCAACGGGGGATGTACTGGCCATGGCCTTGTCCTGGCGGGAAGTTGCCCATAGGTTGATGCTTGAAGGCGACTTGAGGTCAAGCCCATGCGTGAACTGGATATCGGCGAGGTGGTGAAGCGCAGCGGCGTGCCGGCCTCGACCCTGCGTTACTACGAGCAGCTCGGGTTGTTGCAGTCGCTGGGCCGTCGTGGCCTGCGCCGGCAGTACGATGAACAGGTGCTGGAACGACTGGCGTTGATCGGTCTTGGCCAGGCGGCCGGGTTGTCGCTGCAGCAGATCGGGTTGTCGCTGCCACCTCAGCGCGGATGCATTACGCTGGATCGCGAAGCCCTGCTGGCGCAGGCCGAGGTGCTGCAGCGGCAGATCACCCAGCTGCAGCGGGTGCGCCGGCACCTGCAACGCGCGGCGGCCTGCCCGGAAGCGCAGGATGCGCGCCAGTGCGGTTCGTTCCGCAAGTTGTTGCGCGCGCAGCAGCGGATGGCTGGATGAGGGAAGCGCATCCACGCATGGCGTGGATGAATCAATCGCGGGTACTGACTTCCCAGGTGGCGTGCAGAACGCCCGGCACGTGCTCCATCCGCGCCAGCACCACATCCAGCTCGTCGGCACTCACCGCGGTACTGACCAGCACGGCGATCACATCGGAGGGTGCGTCGGCATGCTCGACCACTTGCACGTCGCTAACCGGGTACTGTGCCGCTTCCAGCGCGTCGACCAGGCGCTCGCGCACCCGCGGCACCGCTTCGGCATCCACGCTCAGGCGCACTTCGTAGGTCGCTTCGGTGGCGGCCTCGTTGATCGGGATCCGGTTGATCGCATTCACCAGCGGCCGCAGCAGGGTATTGCCGGCGATGATCAGTACGGTCAACAGCACGCCTTCGGCCAGCATGTCCGCGCCGGTGCAGCTGCCCACCGCCGCCGAGCACCACAGGGTGGCGGCGGTGTTCAGGCCGCGCACGTTCATGCCTTCCTTCATGATCACGCCGGCGCCGAGGAAGCCGACGCCGGAGACCACGTAGGAGATCACCCGCACGGCTTCGGCGCTGCCGGCGATGCGCATGCCCAGGTCGACGAAGGCGGCCGCGCCCACCGCGACCAGTACGTTGGTGCGCAGGCCGGCGGTGCGTTGCCGGTACTGGCGCTCGGCGCCGATCAGCGTGCCCAGCACGAAGGCGGCCAGCAGGCTCACCACGGTGTCGGCGAAGGGACCGGCCTGGAAGGTTTCAATGAAGCGCATGGCCGGAGTCTACCCGGTCGAGGTGACAGTAGATCCACGCCATGCGTGGATTTCGAGGGGGCTGGAAACGACTTAATCCCCTCCGTCCCCTTTTTTGAAGGTCAGTCGGTGTCCTCGACCCGCTCGCCCATCAGCTCGCGCTGGCGCTTGTCCAGTTCTTCGGCGTAGCGCTTGCGCACGAAGGCCTCGGAGACCACGCCCAGCACCTGACCGTCGGCAGCCACCACCGCCAGCTCGTCGGCCTGGGTCTGGTCGAAGCGCTGCATCACGCTGACCACGTCGGAGGACGGTGCCAGCGAGACGTCGCGGTTCTCGGCCAGTTCGCCGATCAGGGCTTCCGGCTTCACGCCATCGCCGTAGACCCGTGGGATCTGCACGATGCCGGCGTAGTGCCCCTCGCTGTCGATCAGGATCACCCGGGTGCCCGAGCCCAGCGGAAAGCGTTGGCGGAAGGTGGCCACATCGAGGTCGGCCGGGGCGGTGGCCACGCCCTTGCGCATCAGCCGGCCGGCATTGAGGTTCTGCACCCAGCCGACGTCGCGGGCGCTCTTGATGGTTTCACCGCGCAGGTGCATGCGCCAGGTCGAGAACGAGTAGCCGAACCACTGCCGCACCAGTGTGCTGGACACCAGTACCGCGCTCATCACCACGCTGGTCAGCAGGAAGTCGTGGGTGCCTTCCAGCACCAGCATGGCCATGGTCATCGGTGCGCCGACCACGGCGGCGGCCAGTGCGGCCATTCCGGCCAGTGCGGCCGAAGTTGCATCAATCACCGGCACGCCGGTGGCCATCGCCAGCAGGCCGGCGAACAGGGCGCCGACCAGGGTGCCCATGAACAGCGAGGCGAAGAACAGGCCACCACGGAAACCAAAACCGAGCGAGATGCCCGAGGCCAGGCACTTCAGGGTCAGCAGGCTGCCGATCCAGATCAGCGGCAGGTGCGTGGTCAGGTCCAGGTGCAGGGCACCGTGGCCGGACGACAGCACCTGCGGGCTGGCCAGTGCCAGCGGAATCAGCAGCAGTCCCCCCACCACCGGCCGCCCCCAGGCCGGCAGAGGGCTGCGTTTGACGGTGCCTTCAATCGAGGCGATCAGGCGCATGATGGCGATGCCGACCATCGCGCAGCAGCAGCCAAGCAGGCCGTAGATGGCGTAGTCGGCGGCTCGCACGTCGATGGTCGAGGCCGCCGGCAGCAGATAGGCCTCGATGCCGGCCTGGTCGGCCACGAACGCGCCGGCCAGCGCGGCGACGGCCACCGGCGCCAGCGCGGCCGGGGTGTAGGCGCCGATGACGATCTCGAACGCATAGAACGCACCGGCCAGCGGCGCACCGAAGGCGGCGGCAATGGCACCGGCGGCACCGGCACCGACCAGGATGCGCACGTCGTTGCGACGCAGGCGCATCACCCGGCCCAGCTGCGAGCCGCTGCCCGCGCCCATCTGCGTATACGAAGCCTCCAGGCCGACCGAGGCGCCGCAGCCGTTGGACAGCAGGGTCTGGGTCAGCACGATCAGGTTGTCGCGCATCGACATGCGGCCGCCGTGCAGCGCATTGGCTTCGACCGCATCAAGCAGTGGCCGCTTCAGCCGCGTCGCCGCAAGGCTGACCAGGCCGACCAGCAGACCGCCCAGTGGCAGCACCAGCAGCGCGGTCCAGGTCAGCGAGGGCAGGGAGCTCAGGCGCATGCCTTCGTCCAGCCCATACAGCGTGCCCTGCAACCAACGTGCGATGCCCGACTGCAGCAGGGTCAGGTAGCCGGCGATCAGGCCGACCAGCAGCGCCAGCGCGATGAACCACAGGTCGCTGCCGCGCAGGCGCAGGCGCAGGCCCTGGAAGGCCAGATGCAGGCGCGATGGCGAAACGGGCGAAGACATGGTGGCGGCATGATACGCCGCCACCGTGAGCGCCACCGTCACCGCATCGGGCGGCTACCGGCTCAGAAGCGGTAGCGGCCCTGCACGTAGAAGGTGCGCGGTGCGGCCACCATGCGGCCGGCGTTGCCATCGACGTTGCGGGTGTACCAGCGCTTGTCGGCCAGGTTGTTCACACCCAGCGCGATCTCGCTGTCACCCAGTCCCGGCACCTGCCAGGCCACCTGGGCATTCCACAGGCGTACGCCCGGCACGCGGCCCACGCGCGCATCGGCGCTCTCGGCCCAGGTGTTGGCGGCGTCGGAGAACTGGCCGCTCTGGTGGGTGCTGGAGACGTTGAAGGTCCAGCCGGCCAGCGCGTATCGGGCGCCGATGCTGTCGGTGTCGCGCGAGTAGAACGGCACGTCCAGGCCGCGGTTGTCGCCGGACTGCTGGATCGCCTTGGTCCAGGTGTAGTTGGCATACAGCTCCAGGCCGGCCAGTGCGCTGTCATCGGTGAAGTGGTACTCCAGTGCGCTCTCCACGCCCTTGTGGTCGGTGGCACCGATGTTCTGGAAGGTGGGCGGGGTGATGCCCGGCACCTGCAGGATCTGGTTGTCGAAGCGCATCTTGAACACGGTCAATTCCGCGCGCAGTGCGCCGTCCTGCCAGCGCGCACCCAGCTCGGTGGTCCTGGCCACTTCCGGGTTCAGCGGGTTGCTGGCGGTCTGCGAATTGAGCTGGATGTTCTGCACCGGTCCGAACGAGGTGGTGTAGTTGCCGAACACGGTCAGCTGCGGAGTCAGCAGGTAGGCGACGTTGATCGAGGGCAGGGCCTTGTCGTTGCGGCTGCTGAAGGTTGCCGTGCCACCGGCCTGGCGGCGGTCCATGTCGATCCACTCCATGCGCACACCGGGCGTGATGCGCCACTGGCCGATGGCGATGCGATCGTCGATGTAGAAGGCATGCGCATCGGTGGCGTTGTCGAAGCGGGTGGTGGCACTGGCCGCGCCGGTGCGGCGGGTGACGGTGTAGCTGCGGTCGTTGCCGCGCTCGCGCAGGAAGCGGTAGCCGGCGGTGATGTCATGCACGGTGCTGCCCCAGTGCAGGCGCTGGGTATAGCGCGGCTCGATGCCAAGCACGCGGTAGTCGCGCGGCTGCACGGTCAACTGGGTATTGGCGGCGTTGATCAGCGAGCTGGCGCGGGTGCTTTCGTTGTAATAGGCCAGCACCTCGAACTCGCTGTTGGCCGACAGTGTGTTGGTGTAGCCCAGGTCGATGCCGGTGCGATGGCCCTTCCAGAAATCGGTCGGCCGGGTGTTCTGGAACGCATCGGCCTCGTACTGCGCGCGGGTCAGGCCGCCCGGCGTCAGCGAGCGCACGTCGTAGTACGACAGCTTGGCGCGCAGCTCCTGCTGTTCGTCGATGGCGTAGGCGAACTTCAGCGCGAGATCGTTGAAACGGTCATCGCTGCCCTGGCGCCAGCCGCGGCCATCCTGGCCCGAGTAGAGCAGGGCGGCACCCAGCCCGTTGTCGCCGGTGCCGCCGAGGAAGGCGTTGTACTGGGTGCTGTCACCACCGCCATGGTCGTAGGCGGTGTAGCGCACGCCCGCTTCGCCGTGCAGGCCGGCCCCGGTGGGAATGGCGCGGGTGCTGAAGTTGATGATGCCGCCCACGTTCTGCGGCCCGTAGCGCACCGCGCCGCCGCCGCGCACCACGTCGATCGACTCGATGTTGGACAGGCTGGTCGGTGCGAACGACAGCTGCGGCTGGCCATACGGCGCCACCGCCAGCGGCACGCCATCGAGCAGCACGGTCGAGCGTGGCGAGTAGCGGCCGGTCAGGCCACGCACGCCGATGTTCAGCGACACCGAACTGCCGGCGGTGCCGGAGTTGTCGGTGACCTGCACGCCGGGGATGCGGCGCATGGCATCGCCGATGCTGGCCGCGCCGCTGGCCTCGATGCGCTGGCGGTCGACCACGGTACGCGCGCCAGCGAAGCTCTTCACGCTGTCATGCAGGCCGGTGCCCAGCCAGCTGCCGGAGACCTGGATGCTGTCCAGCGTGGTGGCGCCGTCCTGGGCGAAGGCGGTGGCGGCAGGGAGCAGGCACAGGACAAGGGCGGCGGCCAGCGGCAGGCGGGCCGGTTGCAGGGCGGGAATGGGCATCGGTGCGGGCTGTGGAAGGTGGTAAATGAGAATTATTGCTGATTCCATTCGCCAATGGAATGCGCCGCCGGTTCACGCTGATGCCCCGGTGGTAGAGTGGGAGATTGCTTCCTGACTCGCTGAGATCCGCCATGTCCCAAGCCGCCTTCTACCCCGTCGGAACCCCTGGCCAGCCGTGGGGAGCGGCGGAACGGGAGGCGTGGCGCGGTCGCCAGCAGCGCCTGCGTCGCTACGATGAGGAGGTGCTGCCACGCATCGAGGCGCTGGCCTCGCGCTTCGACAAGGTGGCCTATGGGCAGCTCGACTACGCTGGCGAGACCTACACCCTGTTTGCCCTGCGCAGTCGCGACTGGAACCCGGCGTTGCCGGCCGCGCTGGTCACCGGCGGTGTGCACGGCTACGAAACCAGCGGCGTGATGGGCGCGCTGGAGTTCCTTGAGAAGCATGCCGCCGACTATGCCGGCAAGGCCAATCTGCTGGTGGCGCCGTGCGTGAACCCGTGGGGATTCGAGCGCATCAACCGCTGGAACTTCGATGCGATCGATCCGAACCGCAATTTCCGCAGCGATGGCCCGGCGCGTGAATCGACCGCCGTCATCGAGCTGATCGCGCCTTACAAGGGCCAGTTCGTGCTGCACATCGATCTGCACGAAACCACCGACAGCGACGAGAGCGAGTTCCGCCCGGCGCTGGCGGCGCGCGACGGCAAGCCGTTCGAACCGGGTCTGATTCCGGATGGCTTCTATCTGGTGGATGACAGCGGGAACCCACAACCGGCCTTCCAGCAGGCGGTGATTGCCGAGGTGGAGAAGGTCACCCACATCGCCCCGGCCGACGACAAGGGCGAGATCATCGGATCGCCGGTGGTCGCTCACGGCGTGATCGAGTACCCGCTGGTGAAGCTGGGCCTGTGTGCCGGTATCACCGGTGCGACCTACACCACCACCACCGAGGTCTACCCGGACAGCCCGCGCGCCACCCCGCAGCAGTGCAACGACGCCCAGGTCGCAGCGGTGTGCTCGGCGCTGGATTACGCGCTCGCCCATCGCTGATCGGTCCGGTAGTGCCGGCCGCTGGCCGGCAGCCACGGGTCAATGAGATTGCCGGCCAGCGGCCGGCACCACCTCACCCCAACGCGTCAGCCCACCAGAGTGCGGCTGGGCCCGGCGGCGTATCGCGGCGCCACAGCAGGTCGCTGTGGATGCGCCGCGGCCAGCCGGGCAGCACCAGTTCCACCAGCCGCCCACGGTCGTAGCGCTGCACCAGTGCCCGTGGCAGTTCGGCCCAGCCGATGCCGTCCTCGGCCATCTCCATCACCATCAGATAGTCGGTGGCGGTCCAGGCCAGGCCGGTGACCACGCGGGATTGATCGACTTCCGCGCTCAGGCGCACCTGCCGATGCCGCGCCAGCTGTGTGGCGGCGCGACGGCCGGCACTGGCCAGCGGATGTTCGCGCGCCACGTACACCGACAGTTCGCTGTGGTGCGCCAGCGGCCGTGCCACCAGTTCATCCGGATAGTGCTCCTGCCGCGGCAGCAGACCGAGCGCGGCGCGACCACTGCCGACAAGCTCCAGTACGTCATTGCCTTCGGCATCCAGCCATTCCAGTTCGGTCTCCGGGAACGTCTCGGCGAAGCGCTGCAGAATCCGTTGCTCGGGATCGAGCTGGTAGACGTCGGAAAACACCACGGTCAGGCGCGACTCGACCGGTGCGGCCAGGCGCACGCTCAACTGCTGCAGGCGGGCATCGGCGGCAAGGATCTCCTGCGCGTGGCCCAGTACCTGGCGCCCGGCCTCGGTCAGTTGCGGGTAGCGCCCACTGCGATCGAACAGGCTCACGCCCAGATCGGCCTCCAGGTGGGCGATGGCGGTACTGACCGTCGATTGGGTCTTGCGCAACCGCCGTGCCGCCGCCGAGAACGAGCCCAGCGCGGCAGCTTCCACGAAGGCCTGCAGGGATTCAGGGGAGTAGGGCATTGATCCATCGCTCCTGTCGATCGAATCCATTTTGATACCACCGTAAAAGACGATGATACTGGCTTCCGTCGCCCCCGTCTGCGGGGCGTTCCGGACCCTCCACGCACGGCGTGGACCCATTGATGAGGCGGCGTGGTCCCCGTCCCGCAAGGAGTTTCACATGTCCCGTACTGTTCCCGCCCGTGGCGCGCTGGCCGCCTGGGCCTGCCTGACCGTGGCGATCGTTGCCGAAGTGGTCGGCACCTCGTTCATGGCCCATGCCGCCCGCGACGGCGGCTGGACCGGCTACCTGGTCATGGCCGGCGCGTTGGCGCTGTCCTATTACTTCCTGGCCCTGTCGGTGCGCCGCATCGCGGTGGGCGTGGCCTATGCGGTGTGGGAGGGCCTGGGCCTGACCCTGCTGACCGTGGTCGGCCTCACCGTGTTCGGCGAGAGCCTGTCGTTGCAGCAGTTGGCCGGTCTGGTGCTGGCGGTGGTCGGCATCGTCTGTGTCACCCTCGGGGAGGCGCACTGATGAATACCCTGGCCCTGTTTTTCGTGATCTGTTCTGCGCTGATCGACGTCGCCGCCAACATGATGGTGGCCAAGTCGGAAGGCTTCCACCGCTGGCGCTGGGGTGTCGGCGCGATCGTCATGGTCTGGATCGCCTTCGCCCTGCTGGGCCAGGCGGTGCGCTACATGGACCTGGCCACGGCCTATGCGATGTGGGGTGCGATCGGCGTGATCGGTACCGCCACCTGCGGCCGTCTGCTGTTCGGCAACCGCCTGCGCCCGATCGGTTGGGTCGGTATCGGTCTGGTCACTGTTGCGGTGCTGCTGCTGAGTACTGCGAAGTAGCGCGTCGCTGTGCCAACCAAGGTTGGCACCTACCGGTGCTGAGTCGCGGTGCCAGCCCAGGTTGGCACCTGTCAGCGCGTGAGCCGCCGCATGCAGACGCCCCGGGGATGATCTCCCCGGGGCGTTGCGGTTTCTGCAGCGGTCAGAAGCGTGCGGTGAAGTTCAGCCGCGTGGTACGGCCCGGGCCGGGCATCAGGCTCATCGCCAGCGTGTCCATGTAGTAGGTGTTGCGCAGGTTGCTGACCACCAGTTCCACCTCGGCCTTCGGGGTGAACTGCCAGCGCGCGTAGAAGTCGTAGATCGCGGTGGGCAGATAGATGTTCTGCAACCCGGTCGAGCCGGTGGTGTTCCAGGGCTTGTCCAGTTCGTGGGTGGGGCCGCTGTTGTAGGTGCGGCGGATGCCGGTATCCAGCCGCTTGTCGAACAGGCGGAAGCCCAGCGTGCTGTGGATCGAGTACTTCGGCGGATTCTGTGCGTTGACGAACGAAGTACCGAAGCCGCCGTCCACGCAGTCCGGCGTGGTGTCCAGCTTGCTCCACTTCGCATAGGGGTCTTCGCGCAGGCGCTTGGCGGTGGCCGCGTCGCAGGTGCGCGCGCGCTGGTAGTAGCTCGCCGACAGGTCCAGGTAGGCGATGCCGGCGTCATAGCCGGACTGCAGCTCGTAGCCGGACACCGTGTAGTTGTCCACGTTGTCGACGTAGAACGCCCAGTTGCTGGAGTCGAAGCGGCGGGTGATCGCGTTGTCGATATCGTTCTTGAACCAGGCCACCTTGAACGCCAGGCGGTCGCCGTCGCGCCACAGGTCCTGCTTGAGCAGGCTGAAGCCGATGTCCCAGGAACGGTTCTTCTCCGGCTTGAGGTCGGCCACCGGCGCCGAGGTGCTGTTGCCCAGCGTCGACTCGAACAGGCTGGGCATCTTCCAGCCCTGCGCGTACTTCACGTAGAAGAACATGTCCTGGTCGAGGTTGAAGCGAGCCTCGGCATAGGGTGCGAAGCCGTGGCCGGAACGGCGGATCGCCGGCTTGTAGCCCCATGCGGTAGGAACCTGCTTGGTGTAGAAACCGTTGGCGCCGCGCGGGTCGGGAATGAAGCCATCGAAGTCGTAGCTCTGGCCCAGCGTGCTGTCGCCGTAGGGCGTGGCCCGCAGCGAGTCGTAGGTGTAGTTGCCCTGTGCATCCGGGTACCACTCCTTGTACCAGCCCGGCAGCAGCTGGCCGCCCTTGCTGAGGCGCGCGAAGGTGTAGCGCAGGTCGCGCGATTCACTGACGAAGGCCACGCGGTTGCGGTCACGGGTGCGGTAGTCGATGAAGCGGCCGCCGGCGGTCAGCGACAGCCAGTCCCACGGCTGCCATTGCAGCGAGGCGACAACGCTCGCTTCGCGGCGCGTGCCGGAGCGCAGGTAGCGGTTGTTGTTGTAGTCCACCGGCAGCACCGGCGAATTCGGTGCGGTGTCCTCATGCTGGAGCGCAGCGCCATAGCGCAGCGTCCAGTCGCCCAGGCTGTTGTTGAAGCGGGTGGTGTTGCTGCTGTCCACGCCCCAGCGCCGGGTTTTCACGTCCGACTGCAGGCCCGGCCCATAGGTTTCGCCCAGCGTGTCCGGCATCTGGTCGTTGGGCACGTCCTTGAACAGCGGCGTGTTGGCGATGTTGCTGTTGAACATGCGGCTGGTGGCGGTGGTGAACCACAGCGTGCTGCTCAGGTCCAGCCAGGGGTGCGCTTCGGGGCGGTAGCGGTGGCGCAGCGAGGTGGCGTTGAGGCGCATTTTCCCGGGCTCGAACTGGAACATGGTGTTGGCCTTGTCCACATAGGTCACCCATTCGTTGGACTCGCCCACGCGGCCGATCGCCGATGGCATGATCTCGCCGAAGCTGGAGTTGAAGTAACGGTGGCTCAGCTCAAGCCGCTGGTCGGGGTTGGGCGTCCAGGTGAATTTCAGCAGCGCCGATTCATTGTCGGTATGCGTGTTCAGCACTTCATCGCCCGGGTGGTACATGTCCGAGACCGCCTGGCTGGACATGCCGGTACCACCGCTGGACAGGTGCTGGTCGTCGTAGCGGTGGGCGCCGTTGCTGCCAGCGAAGTAGTTGCCCTGGCGGCGCCGCGCGTAGGCGGCCACCAGCTGCCAGTCCTCGCCGCGCTGGGCGAAGGCCACGCTGCCGTTCCAGTCGCGCGGATCACGCAGGCTGTTGCGGTTGTCGCTGCCGCGCGCGATCTGCTTGAACGTGCGGGTGCGGTCGATGCTGTTGTCGGCCAGGCCACCACGCACACGCAGGCCCCAGGCCTGGCCGTCGTCGAGAATGTCATCGACATTCAGCGTTTCCATGTAGACCACACCACCGATCGCACTGGCAGCGTTGGCGGCCAGGCTCGGTCCCTTCTCGATGCTGACCGAACTGATCAGGTCCGGGTCGAGGTAGCTGCGTTGCTGCACGCCGGCATAGCCGCGGTACACGTCGATGGCCTGCTGGCCGCCGTCGATGATCACCGGCACCCGGTTCTGGCCCTGAAGGCCACGGATGTTCACGTCCAGGGCACCGCCGTTGCGCACGTCAGCGGTGTGCACGCCGACCGCACCGGCCAGCACATCACCGATCGACTGGCCGCGGAAGCGCTCCAGCTGCTGGCGGTCCAGGTGCACGCGCGAGCCGCTGTCGCGGTAGACCGCATCGGCATCGGCCAGGCCCCACGGCGATGCACCTTCGCTGGCCTGGCCGGCCACGCGCAGGGTGCCGATCTGGCGCACACCGGCTTCAGCCGCTGGCGCGGGTTGCAGCACCACGCCGCTGTCATCGCGCTGGAAGGTCAGGCCGGTGCCGGCCAGCAGCTGCGCCAATGCGGCGTCAGTACCGAGCGTGGCCTGCACGCCCTTGCTGTGGCGGCCGCGGGTCAGGCGGGCATCGGCAGCGATGGACAGGCCCGACTGCTGGCCGAACGCGGTCAGGGCCTGGTCGAGCGGACCAGGTGCAATCTGCCAGCGCACCGCTGCGGTGGACGCCTGCGCGTGGGCAGCGGCCGGCAGCAGGGCGGGCGTGGCCAGGGCCAGGCACAGGGCAATGGCCAGAGGGCGAGGGGAGGAGCAGGGCAGTTTCATGGAGGCGGCAACATCCGCAATGGGTTCCCCTGTACTGCCCGGTGAGCGCGAAAAAGGGGAACCGCGTTTTCAGAGCGGGCGCACGACGGTCCACCACGGCCAGCGCTGTTCGACGCGGATCGGCAGGGCGCGCGCCAGCAACTGCAGGGACCGGGCGCTGTCCAGCCGGGGCAGGACAGCGGTGACGTTCAGTGCGGCGAGGCGAGGATCACAGCCGAGATAGCCGTGGTGATGGCGGGCCAGCTCGTTGATCACCCGGATCAACTGCATGTCCTGCACCTGCAGGCGTCCGTCCTGCCAATCCCCGCGCAGCGGATCCGCTTCAAGCGGAGCGAGCCCGCCCATCGGGCCAATCCGCATCGCACCGCCTGCGGGTGCATCCAGCGCCGTGCCGAACTGCGGCAGGCAGCGCACGACACCTTCAAATACATCCAGGCGGCTGCCTTGCGCCTCCCGTCCGACCGCGAAGCGGGTGCCGATCGGCTGCAGGCGTGCGCCCGGAACGTGCACGGTCAAGGGCAGGCCAGCGTAGGCGGGGAGGTGCCCGGTCTGCAGCAGCAGTTCGCCGCGCAGCAGGTGCACGGCGCGTCGGTGTCCGCCGATGTCGATGGCTGCTTCGCTGTCGGCGTTGAGCCAGAGCTGGCTGCCATCAGCCAGCGTCCAGTGCCCGGTGTGGCCGCCGGCGGTGCGCTGGGTCTGCAATCCGCGCTGGATCTGCAGTGCGCGCAGGCCCAGCAGCGAGACGCCACCGATGGCGAGGGCGCCGCCGAGGCCGCGCAGCGCCTGCCGACGGCGGAGGCCTGCGGCGCCCAGCGCGGTCGCGGCCGCAGGGGCCGACAGTGGCGCGAACGATTGCCAGACCGACTCGACCCGCCGCCATGCATCGGCGTGGCGGGGATCGGCCTGCAGCCAGGCGTGCCAGTGCTGTTGCTCGTCGTCACTCCAGCCCTGTTGGCGCAACGCGAACCACTCTGCCGCCTGCTCCAGCGCCGGGCTGGCCAGTGCGGCATTCATGCCGTGGCATCGCCGGACAGGCGCAGGCAATGCAGCATCGCCTGCGCCATGTACTTCTTGACCATCCGCTCGGACACGCCCAGCTGCTGGCCGATCTCCGCATAGCCCAGACCAGACAGTCGCGCCAGCAGGAAGGCACGTCGTGGTCGCTCGGCCAGCCCGGCCAGCATGTCGGCGACGGCGTGCAGCAGCTGCAATGCCTGCGTGCGCTCCTCTGCCGAGGGGTGCACCGGCTCCGGCTGCGCGGCCAGCGCGGACAGATAGGCGCGCTCCCGGTCTGCGCGCTGCCAGTGATTGACCAGCAGGGCGTGTGCGATGGTGCTGAGATAAGCACGTGGCAGCCGCAGTTCGGACGGATCGACGCGACGGCTGAGCAGGCGCAGGAAGGTGTCCTGGGTCAGGTCGGCGGCGCAGTCGGCATTGTGGGTGCGGCGGCGCAGCCAGCCCAGCAGCCAGCCATGGTGTTCGCGGTAGAACCCCGCCAGCGCAGTGCTGGAGGTGGCGGGCACGGCCATGGGCATGGATCATTAATGAGAATGATTCCCATTATAGGGTGATCGAGCGGCGCACGACAAATCCTGCGCAGGCGGCAGAGGGAGATCGCCGGATTTGCGATGCCCGGCGCGCTCACCGACACTGGGGTTTTCCACAGGGAGTGCCCGCATGTTCAGCCACGTCACCGTTGGGACCAACAACATGGATGTCGCGCATCGCTTCTACGATGCGTTGTTCACCGCCTTGGGCGCACGCCCCGGCGTCTTCGATGACAAGGGCAGGCTGGTGTACTTCAAGGATGGCCGCATGTTCATCGTCACCGCGCCGATCGACGGGCAACCGGCGTGCCACGCCAACGGCGGCACCATCGGCTTCACCCTCGACAGTGCCGAGGCCGTGCGTGATTGGCAGGATGCCGGCGTCGCCCAGGGCGGTACCGCCATCGAAGACCCGGCCGGCATCCGCAACATGGCCGGGCGCCAGCTGTTCCTGGCCTACCTGCGCGATCCCGATGGCAACAAGCTGTGCGCGGTGCATGTGATGTCGTGACGCACGGTGGGCAGGGCGGCGCGCGCGTGATAGCACGAAACCGCGCGCGCGGACCGTGACCGCAGGCCACAACTTCATGCTCTGTCCACTGCGGTTCAGCCAGACTCCGTCGGCTAATTCCTTGATCTACCGGAGAACGCCGCCCCATGGATGTACTGGAGCCGCAACAATCCCCGGTGCGCACCCTTCGGCCTGTGTTCGCCTTCGCGGCGATCGTTGTCGTGGCGTTCGCGCTGTTCGTCAGCCTGTTCCCGCTCGGTGCGGGCCGCCTTCTGCTGAAGGCACAGGACTGGGCTGCACTGAATGTCGGCTGGTACTACCTGCTGGCGATGACCCTATACCTGGTGTTCGTGGTCGGCGTGGCGCTGTCCAAGTACGGTGGCATCAAGCTCGGTGCCGACCATGACGAACCGGAGTTCAGTTACCTCTCCTGGGCCGGCATGCTGTTCGCTGCGGGCATCAGCATCACGCTGTTCTTCTTCTGTGTTTCCGAGCCGCTGACCCACTACCTGCAGCCGCCGCAGGGCGATCCGGCCGCGGGCGAGGCCGGTGCGCGCCAGGCCATGCAGCTGCTGTTCCTGCATTGGGGCCTGCATGGCTGGGGCGTGTTCGCGCTGGCGGCGATGGCGATGGCCTACTTCGCCTACCGCCACAACCTGCCGCTGGCGCTGCGCTCGGCGCTGTACCCGCTGATCGGCAAGCGCATCAACGGCCCGATCGGCTACACCGTGGACGCGCTGGGCATCGTCGCCACCGTGTTCGGCATCGGCGCCGACATGGGCTTCGGCGTGCTGCACCTCAATGCCGGCCTGGCACACCTTTTCAATATCCCGCATTCCAACCTGGTGCAGATCATCCTGGTGGTGGCGATGATGGGCGCGGCGGTGGCGGTGGCCGTGTCCGGCGTGGAGAAGGGCGTGCGCTGGATGGCCAACATCAACATGCTGCTGGCGATCGCGCTGGTGCTGTTCATGCTGTTTGCCGGGCCGACGCAGTACCTGTTCAGCACGCTGATGCAGAACCTGGGCGACTACCTGGGCAGTGTGGTCGGCAAGAGTTTCGATGTGTATGCCTACGGCGGCCGGCCCGAATGGCTGGGTGGCTGGACGGTGTTCTACTGGGCCTGGTGGATCGGCTGGGCGCCCTTTGTCGGACTGTTCATCGCGCGCATCTCGCGCGGTCGCACCATCCGCGAATTCGTGTTCGGCGTGCTGCTGATCCCGCTCGGCTTCACTTTGGCCTGGCTGTCGATCTTCGGCAACAGCGCGCTGGACCAGGTGCTGCACCACGGCCAGCAGCAGTTGGCACAGCTGGCGGTGGATGATCCACCGACGGTGCTGTACGCACTGCTGGACGGCTACCCGTGGAGCCGCACCGTGATCGCGGTGACCGTGCTGGTCAGTTTCATCTTCTTCGTGACCTCGGCTGATTCGGGTGCGGTGGTGCTGTCCACGTTGTCGTCGCATGGCGGCTCGCCCGAGGACGATGGCCCGCGCTGGTTGCGCGTATTCTGGGGCACCGTGATTGCCGTGCTGACGGCGGGCCTGTTGCTGGCCGGCAGCATCGACGCACTGAAATCCGCGGTGGTGCTGGCGTCGTTGCCGTTCTCGGCGATCCTGTTGTTGATGATGTGGGGGCTGACCCGCGCCTTCAGTGACGAGTCGCACCGCAAGCGCGCGCTGCAGTACCGGCCATCGCCGCTGATCGGCGACGACCGCCACCACCAGGGCTGGCGCCAGCGCCTGAGCCAGGCCATGCACTTCCCGGTGCGCGACCAGGTCTACCGCTTCATGGATGACACGGTGAAGCCGGCGATGGAGGCGGTGGCCGAGCAGCTGCGCGGCCAGGGCTGGGATGTGGCCACGCGTTTCGAAGCGGGCGACATGGAGCTCACCGTCAACCACGGCGAGCAGCAGGACTTCCTGTACCGGGTGATCCTCAGTGGCTACCTGACCCCGTCGTTCGCCGCGCAGCAGCTGCGCAACCAGCGCTACTACCGCGCTGAAGTGCACCTGTTCGAAGGCAGCCAGGATTACGATCTGGTCGGCTACAGCCGCAAGCAGATCATCAACGACATCATCAGCCAGTACGAACGGCACCTGCAGTTCCTGCACCTGAGCCGCTGATGCACGTTGATGGTAGTGCCGGCCGCTGGCCGGCAACGCGAACGGGGCGGCGCATCACCGTCGCCCCGGCACCGCATCAGAACCGGTAGCGCGCCCCCAGCGAGACGAACTGCCCGCGCAGGTTGTACTGGCTGATGTCGAAACCATTGGAGCCACCGGCCGGGTCGAACGGCGGGTCCTTGTCGGTCAGGTTCAGCACCGACAGCGACAGCGTGGTATTCGGAATTCCCTCGTAGGCCACGTACAGGTCCAGCTGGTGATACGGCTTGATGCGGTCACGCAGGCCCGGGTTGCTGGTGGCCGTCGCCACGCGCTGGTCGTAGCCACTCACGTACTGCAGGCTCAGCGTGCTGCTCCAGTCGCCCACCGCCCAGTTCAGCGAGGTGGTGCCGCGGGTGCGCGGCAGTGCGCCGTGACGGTTGTTGCCGGCCCCGTCATAGGGCGCTTGGCCGGCCACCAGCGGCTGCTTGAAGCTGAGCAGGTGGGTCCAGCTGCCGGCGACGGTGAAGTTGCCCCAACCGTCGGTGCGGAAGGTGCGGCTGGCGTCCAGGTCCAGCCCCGAGGTGGTCAGTTCGCCCTGGTTGGCGTACTGGTTGGTGATGAACTGGATGCGTCCGTTCTCGCGTTGTACGCGGCCCGGGAACAGGGTCGGGTTGTCGACGATGAACTGCGCACTGTCCGGCTTGACCAGGTTGTCCTGTTCGATGCGGTACCAGTCCAGGCCGATGCTGGTATCGCCATCCGGCGACCACACCGCACCCACGTTGAAGTTACGCGAGCGCTCGGCCTTCAGGTCCGGATTGCCGGTACGGATGTTGGTCACGCCGCGGCTGCCACCCGGTTGCAGTGGGTCGAACGGATCGATCACCGAGCCGTAGCTGACGGTCTGGCCCGGCGCGATCTCCGGCAGCGACGGCGCACGGAAGCCACGCGAGAACGAGCCGCGCAGCAGCAGGCTGTCCAGCGGCTGCCAGCGCAATGCCACCTTCGGCGAGAACGCCTTGCCGAAGTCATCGTAGCGGTCGCCACGGCCGGCCAGCTGCAGTTCCAGCGTGCGGTGCAGCGGCACGCTCAGTTCGGCGTAGGCGGCACTGACCTGGCGCTCGCCGTTGACCACGTTGATGGCCGGGCGCAGCTCGGTACCCGACAGCACCTGCGCGCTGGTGCGCGCATCCAGTGATTCCTTGCGGAACTCGGCGCCCCAGGCGAAACCGACCGCACCGGCCGGCAGCTCCCACAGCGAGGTCGAGGCCTTCACGTTCAACGAGTGCAGCCTGTACCAGCCCGGGCGCTTGGTCTGCAGGCGCAGGGCATCCAGCGCGCCCGGCGTGCCGGACGGGTTGAGGAAGTTGTAGCTGCCGTCGCGCAGGATCTGCTCGAACGCATAGCGGTTGATGAAGTTGTCGACATACTCGCGCTGCGCACTCTGCGAGGTCAGTGCCGCCACTTCCCAGTCCCAGCGCTCGCCACTGCCGCGCACGCCGGCCAGGGCACGGTAGAACACCTGGGTGTTGTCCTTCAGGCGCGGGCCGAGGTCGAAGAAGGTGTACTCGAACGGCAGCGGCGTGCTGCCCGGATTGTTCGGGTGCCCGACCGGCAGTACCGCCGGTACGTCTATGAGCGTGCCGGTGGCCGGGTTGTAGGCTCGCAGGCCAGGGCCGACGGTCAGTGGCGCGCTGAAGATCTGGTCGGCCTTGTTGTGGCTGTACAGCACATCGGCGAAGGCCTCGACGCTGTCATTGAAGCGGTAGGTCGCACTCAACGACGCCTGCAGGCGCTCTGCGCCGGGCTGCAGGGTCTTGAACGGCTGCGCGTTGAAGGCGCAGGCCTGGCCGGGCAGGGTGCTGCCGAAATCGCTGTATGGGCGCAGCTGGCTGCCGTCGGGGCAGCTGGCGAACGGTTGCGGCGCGCGCGGGTTGGACAGCCAGTTGCCACCGGCGGTGGACCAGCCGGCCAGGCGTCCGCCGGGCTTGTCGCGGAAATCGCCGCTGCGGGTGTAGGCGCGCTGGTCGGCATCCAGGCGGTCGCGCTTGAGCAGGTCCAACCCCAACAGCACGTTCCAGCCCTGCTGCTCGAGGTCGCCGAAGCCGGCCAGCAGGTTGGCCTTGCGTTCGTCCAGGCCGCCCTGGGTGGCGGTACCGAAGCCGCCGCCCACTTCCACGCCCTGGAAGTTCTTGCGCAGGATGATGTTGATGACGCCGGCGATGGCATCGGAACCGTACACCGCCGAGGCACCATCCTTGAGTACTTCGATGCGCTCGACCGCGCTGATCGGCAGTGCGTTGAGGTCGACGAAAGTGTCCTGGGTGTTGAGCGCGAAGCCGAAGTTGGACACGCGGTAGCCATTGACCAGCACCAGCGTGTTCTTCGGCGACAGGCCACGCAGGCCGATCGACGCTGAACCTGCGGCGAAGCTGCCGGTGTACTGCTCGTCGAAGCTGTTGCCGGCATTGGCCGACAGGTTGCGCAGCACGTCGGTAAGTGTTGAACGGCCGGTCTGCTCGATCTGTTCGCGGCTGACGATCTGCACCGGATTCGGCCCGGCGGTATCGCTGCGCTTGATGTTGGAGCCGGTCACCAGCACGGCGCCGAGGGTGGTGCTGTCCTTGCCGGCATCGGCGGTTTCAGCGGCGCTGGCAGTGCCAGCGGTGAGGCCCAGCGCGATGGCGCCGGCAAGCAGGTTCAGGGTGGTGCGGTACATGGAAGCGACAACGCCGAACGGGGGAGGAGCCGTCAGTACCGCATGCGACCGCGTGCGCCTTCCAATGACGAAAGCGCATTCAGTTATACATCACAGGTTCTTAACGACCGGGATGACCTGCATGTGCGCGTCCTGGTTCGGGGGGGCCGCGCCGGGCGTTCCCGAAGCCGGCGAGGGGTAGAGTCGACTGTCAGTCGACTGCGCTTGCGCTCTTCCGCCCCTCGCCGGCAACCTCATCCGCGACGCGCTACGCGCGAGAGTCGACTGACAGTCACTCTACCGGGACAGCGCCATCTGCTGCGGCATCACGGCCGCAGCAGCACCTTGCCATTGCGCCCCGACCCAGCACCGGCCTTCGCTGCCTGGGCGATATCGTCCAGTGCGAAAACCTGCTCCACCGGCAGGGTCAGTTCGCCGCTCGCCGCACGCTTCAGCAGCTCGCCAACCAGCCGGCGCTTGTCCTCCACCGCCATCGCCTGGCTGACCTTGCTGCCCCAGAAGCCCTTCACCGTGGCTTCCTTGTAGATCAGGCCGCCGGCGGGAATGCGCATGGGCTCGCCGCTCATCACCCCGAACGACACCAGCGTGCCGTGGTGGCCAAGCAGGTCGACCAGATCGCCGCTGGCGTCGCCGCCAATGGAATCCACCGCGGCCGCGGCCTGCGCTTCGCCGGTCGCCTCACGCACGCGATCCTTCCAGCCGTCTACCGAGGTGTCGAACACATGATCGATGCCCAGCGCCTGCAACTGTGCGACCGCATCGGCATTGCGCACCAGGTTGGCCGCATGCACGCCACGCGCCCGCGCCAGCATCGCCAGCGATTTGCCGACCGCGCCGTTGGCGGTGTTCTGCACGATCCACTGGCCCGCCTCGACGTGCAGGAACTCCAGCAGCATCAGCGCACTCAGCGGCATCGCGATCAGCTGTGCGGCCATTTCGTCGGGGATCGCCTCTGGCATCGGAATCACCATGCGAGCCGGTGCGATGAAGGCCTCAGCCCAGGTGCCGTGCACCGAGGCGGCGGCAACCCGCTGGCCGATCTGCAGGCCGTCGACGCCGTCGCCAAGTGCATCGACCACGCCCAGTGCTTCACTGCCACCGATCGCCGGCAGCGTTGGCTTGTAGCCGTACAGGCCGCGCACGGTCAGCAGGTCGTGGTTGTGGATCGAGGCCAGCACGGTGCGGATGCGCACCTCGCCCGGGCCGGGCTCGGGCAGGGTCGTTTCGCCGACGGCCAGGACATCGGCCGGATCGCCGAAGGAAGAATAAAGGGCAGCACGCATGGGCGGTGTTCCGGGGAAAGTTGGTGTTGTACCGAACTGGGGACGCAGGTGTTGTCGACAAGGCTCCGCAGGTGCAACACGGCATCCTGCGACTGATCGTCGCGACAGGCGTTGATTACCGCATCTTGTGTTGACGGTTTGGAATATCCCCACTATGTTGTGGCCGTCACTCCCGGTCAGCCGCCGCCGCCGGACATGCAGCAAACGTCCCGCGGCCCGCCCCTGAAGGCTTGCCGTGTCGACGCGGCCGCCATCGCGCGGACCCAGATCGCCCCCACGGCCCGGATACCGGCCGCAGGCGCAGGCAGTTGCCGACGACCTGGTGTTCCCGCGCTTTGGCATCCCACCCCGACCGCCCCGTGCGCCGGTATCGCGTGCAGGGCCGCCATGGCATCGACCGCCGCAGCGCGTGCGAGCCTGGAGTTCCACCACCATGACCGACAGTACCTTCCGCGTGGCCGATCTGGCCGGCGCTGGCGACGCCCTGCGCGCCGGTGGCGAGCGCGTGCCGACCTGGATCACCAAGGAGGCCGGCAACCGTCGCCTGCCGTTCGAGGCCGATCGCCTGCAGCGCAGCATCGATGCCGTGCATGCCGAGTTCCCGCAGCTGGACGTGAGCGACTACCGCCGCGTGGTGCAGGCGATGGTCGAGCGCAAGCCCAGCCTCAGTGCCGATGATCTGGTCGATCTGCTGATCCGCGAGGCCGAGTCGCGCGTGGACCTGGTGGCGCCGGAGTGGGAGCAGTTTGCCGCGCGCATCTACCTGCGCCGCCTGTACAAGCGCGCCAGTCGCAACCGCTTCTACGATGTCAGCCTGAAGTACGGCTCCTACGTGGGCCTGCAGGAAAGCCTGGCCGACCGCGGCATCTACAGCAACGACATCCTGCGCTGCTATTCCAAGGAAGAGCTGCAGCAGGCTGGCGAGATGATCGACCCGGAACGCGACCGCCTGTTCGCCTACAACGGCCTGTATCTGCTGGCCACGCGCTACCTGGCCAGTGACCGCAGCCGCGAGGTCTACGAACTGCCGCAGGAGCGATGGCTTACCATCGCCCTGTACCTGATGCAGGACGAGAAGCCCCGGGAGCGCCGCATGCAGCTCGTGGGCGAGGCCTACTGGGCGCTGTCCAACCTGTACATGACGGTGGCCACGCCCACCCTGGCCAACGCTGGCAAGGTCGGTGGCCAGCTGTCCAGCTGCTTCATCGACACGGTGGATGACAGCCTGCAGGGCATCTATGACTCCAACACCGATATCGCGCGCGTGTCCAAGCACGGCGGTGGCGTGGGGGCCTACCTGGGCTACGTGCGCAGCAGCGGCGCGCCGATCCGTGGCGTTCCCAATTCCTCCGGTGGCGTGGTGCCGTGGATCAAGCAGCTCAACAATACCGCCGTGTCGGTGGACCAGCTCGGCCAGCGCAAGGGTGCGGTGGCGGTGTATCTGGATATCTGGCACCGCGATATCGAGGCCTTCCTCGATCTGCGCCTGAACAATGGCGACCAGCGCCTGCGCGCGCACGATGTGTTCACCTCGGTGTGCGTGCCGGACCTGTTCATGGAGGCGGTGGAGCGCCGCGCCGACTGGTACCTGTTCGACCCGCACGAAGTGAAGAGCGCCAAGGGCTGGTACCTGCAGGACTTCTACGATGAGAAGCGCGGATCGGGCAGCTTCCGCGACCGCTACGCCGAGCTGGTGGCCGACGAACGCATCAGTCGCCGCACGGTGAAGGCCATCGATCTGTTCAAGCGGATCATGCTCAGTCAGCTGGAGACCGGCAACCCGTTCCTGTTCTACCGCGACGAGGTCAACCGCAGGAACCCGAACAAGCACGCGGGCATGGTCTATTCCAGCAACCTGTGCACCGAAATCCTGCAGAACATGAGCCCGACGCGGATGATCCAGGAGATCGTCAGCGGCGACCAGATCGTCACCACACGTCGCGCCGGCGACTTCGTGGTCTGCAACCTGTCCTCGATCAACCTCGGCCGTGCGATCAGTGCGCCCGATGACCTGCTGGCTACCGATGTGCTGGAGCGCCTGATCCCGATCCAGGTGCGCATGCTCGACAACGTGATCGACCTCAATGCGCTGCCGGTGCCGCAGGCCACGATCACCAACCGCAAGTACCGGGCCATCGGCCTGGGCACCTTCGGCTGGCACCACCTGCTGGCACAGCAGGCGATCCAGTGGGAATCGCCGGACGCCGAGGCGTTGGCCGATCGCCTGTATGAGCGCATTAATTTCCTGACCATCCAGGCCAGCGCACAACTGGCCAAAGAGAAGGGCAGCTACCCGATGTTCGCCGGCAGCGACTGGCACAACGGCCGCTATTTCCGTGACCGCGACTACAGCGGTGCGGCATGGGACAGCCTGGCCCGCGAAGTTGCCACGCACGGCCTGCGCAATGGCTGGCTGCTGGCGGTGGCGCCGAACATGAGCACCGCGCAGATTGCCGGCTCCACGGCCTCCATCGACCCGATCTACAGCGCGTTCTACTACGAGGAAAAGAAGGATTTCCGGCGGCCGGTCGCCGCACCGGGTCTCTCGCTGGAAACCTGGCCGTACTACGAGAAGGGCGCCTACAAGGTGGACCAGTTCGCCAGCGTGCGCCAGAACGCGCGCCGCCAGCGCCATGTCGACCAGTCGATCAGCTTCAACCTGTACGTGCCCAGCACCATCCGCGCCAGCACGCTGCTGGAGCTGCATCTGACGGCCTGGCGCGAAGGCCTGAAGACCACCTACTACGTGCGCTCCAACGACATCGACATCAGCGAATGCGAGTGGTGCGCCAGCTGATTGCTTCGACTCCTGTAGAGCCGAGCCTATGCTCGGCTCAGGCGCAAGGCAGCCGAGCGTGGGCTCGGCTCTACAACAGCAACGCACGCAATACGAAGGCAGAAACCCATGGCAACCCCCCTCGACCGCATCAAGATCCTCGAACCACGCCATCCCAACCGCAGCACCGGCATCATCAACGGCCGCACCAGCGGCATCCTGAACTGGAACGACATCCCGTACCCCTCGTTCTATCGGGCCTACAAGGAGCTGTCGACCAACTTCTGGATTCCCGACGAGGTCGACATGAAGCTGGATGCCCGCCAGTACGGCGAGCTGTCCGGGCGCGAGAAGAACGCTTACGACTCGATCATCGGCCTGCTGGCCACACTGGATTCGCCACAGACGCGTTTCATCTACAACGTGGCCGAGTACATCACCGACCCGGCTGCACATGCCAATGCGGCGATCATCGGGCAGCAGGAAGTGATCCACAACGAGAGCTACAGCTACGTGCTGGCCTCGATCACCGACCTGCCGAACCAGAACCGCATCTTCGAGATCGCTCGCACCCACCCGACGATCATCAAGCGCAACGCGCCGATCATGGGGGCGTATGACGATTTCATGCGCGAGAAGACCGCCGAGACCCTGCTGAAATCGCTGATCCAGTCGTCGATCCTGGAAGGCATCAACTTCTATTCCGGGTTTGCCTACTTCTACAACATGGTGCGGCAGAACCGCATGACCGGCACCGGCAAGATCATCAGCTTCATCAACCGTGACGAGCTGGCGCATACCAAGTTCATCAGCGAGCTGATCCGCGCCATCATCGGCGAGAACCCGGAGCTGCAGACCAATGAACTGACCGCGTACGTGCACCAGGCGTTCGAGCATGCGATCGAACTGGAGACGCAGTGGTCCTCGGAAGTGCTGGACGGTATCGACGGCATTGATGTCGAGGAGATGACGCGCTACGTGAAGTACCGGGCCAACAAGATGGCCGGCATGCTCGGCATCGAGCGCCTGTACAGCGACACCACCGACAACGTGATGCCGTGGATCAAGGCCTACGCCGACAACTTCACCGAGACCAAGACCGACTTCTTCGAGATGCGCAATGCAAGCTACAAGAAGACCAATGTCGACAACGGCTTCGACGACCTCTGAGCCAGGCGCGGTGCTGCGCATCCTGCTGGTGGTCGCCTCGCTGAGTGGGAACACGCGCGAGCTGGGCCGCCAGATCGCCGAGCGCTGCCGCGCCGCCGGCCATGTGGTGTACTGGCACGAGGCCGACGACCTGCGCCAGGCCCCCCCATTGGCGGCCGACGACGCCGACCTGGTGCTGCTGGGCTGCTGGACCGACAACGCCGGCCGCACGCCGGCGGAGATGAAGGCCTGGGTGGCCGGCATCGCCGAACGGGGTGAGCGGCCGCGGCAGCTGGCGGTGTTCGGCACCGGTGAGACGCAATGGGGGCAGGAGTACTACTGCGGCGCCGTGCACCGGCTGATCCGCTACTTCCGCAGCGACTACCCGCCGCTGGAGATCGAACAGATGCCGCATGGCGTTCGCCACGCCGCGGCCATCAGTGCCTGGACCGATGCGGTCCTGGCCCAATACTGGAGCAACACCCATGCAGATCATCGACGCCACCACGCCTGAGCAGTTCCAGCAGCTGCTGGCCGCACACCCGCGGGTGCTGGTGGATTTCCACAAGGACCAGTGTCCCGGCTGCCGGATGCTGGAAATGTCGCTGCACCGGGTAGCCGCCAGCAGTGCGGGGCAGGGCACCACCCTGCTGCGCGTGCAGCTGGAGGTACTGGGCGAGGCGTTCTTCCGCGAGCTGGGGCTGCGGCAGACGCCGACGCTGTCGCTGTTCCGCGATGGTGATGAACGTACGCGCCTGGCCGGGTTCCAGTCGCCGCAGCAGATCGAGGCCGCGATCGCGTTGCATCTGTAGCGGCGGCATCCACCGAGGTCGGATCCTTCTCCGCAGGCGAGGGCTCTGACACTGTAGAGCCGAGCCCATGCTCGGCTGCTTTTCGCGCGGTCTGCGAACAAAGGCATCCACGCATGGCGTGGATCTACCGGGGCAGGACCGACCCCCGGCATTGGCGTCATCCGCCGCTGAAGGTATCCACCAGCAGCTTCACGTTCAGCACCACGATCACCAGCGCGATTACCCAGGCGATGCCGCCCAGCCAGCGTGGCGCCACCAGCGCGCCCATCGTCACCTTGTCGGTCACGATCCGCACCAGGGGAATGATCGCAAACGGCAGCTGCATCGACAGCACCACCTGGCTCAGCACCAGCAGCTTCACCGCGCCCTGGTCGCCGAACAGCATGATCACCACCACCACCGGAATGATCGCCAGCGCCCGCGTGATCAGCCGCCGCAGCCACGGCGGCAAGCGCAGGTGCAGGAAGCCTTCCATCACGATCTGGCCGGCGAGCGTGGCGGTCACCGTCGAATTCAGGCCCGAGGCGAGCAGTGCTATCGCGAACAACGTCGCCGCCGCGCCCACGCCCAGCATCGGCGCCAGCAGCTGGTGCGCCTGCTCGATGTCTTCCACATCAAAGCGGCCATTGGCATGGAACACCGCTGCGGCCAGGATCAGGATGCTGGCGTTGATGAACAGCGCCAGGGTCAGCGCGAGGGTGCTGTCGGTCACCGCCCAGCGCAGGGCGCTGCGACGGCCCTCATCGGTGCGCGGATACGCGCGGGTCTGTACGATGGACGAATGCAGGTACAGGTTATGCGGCATCACCGTGGCGCCAATGATGCCGATGGCGATGTACAGCGCGTGCGGATCGGTCACCACCTGGGCGCGCGGAATGAACCCGCCCAGCACTTCCATCACCGGTGGCGCGGCCAGTGCGATCTGCACCATGAAGCAGCCGAAGATCACCATCAGCAATGCGATCACGAACGCTTCCAGCGCACGGAAACCGCGGTTCATCAACAGCAGTACCAGAAGCGTGTCCAGTGCGGTGATCACTGCGCCCCACAGCAGGGGCAGGTCGAACAGCAGCTTCAGCGCGATTGCGGTACCGATCACTTCGGCCAGGTCGCAGGCGATGATCGCGGCCTCGCACAGCGCCCACAGCGCCAGGTTCACCGGCTTCGGGTAACGCGCGCGACAGGCCTGGGCCAGGTCCATCCCGGTGGCGATGCCCAGCCGCGCCGACAGCGCCTGCAGGATCACCGCCATCAGGTTGGAAATGAGGATGACCGACAACAGCAGGTAGCCGAAGCGCGAGCCGCCGGCGAGGTCGGTGGCCCAGTTGCCCGGGTCCATGTAACCGACCGAGATCATGTAGCCCGGGCCGAGGAAGGCCAGCAGGCGGAACCACCAATGCCCCTTGTCAGGGACCGCCACCGAAGCATTGAGCGCGCCCAGGCTGGCCGGAGTGGAGGCCGAAGGGTCGCGGGGCGCCAGGGTGTTCATGGGTCCGAATATAGCTCCTGCTATAGTCATTAGCAATGTGAAACAATCGTCTTTATCGCGGTACTGGTCCAGAATTCAGTTTCAAACCCGGGGTAGACCGGAAGGACAGGCGCAGGCGTGGGCAGGACCGACGATTCGACATCGCTGAAAAGCACCCCCTTGATCGAGGCCGAGCGCCAGGTCGAGAGCTTCCGGCAAGTGCGCGAGGCGCACCGGATGGAGCTGGTGGAGGACTATGTCGAGCTGATCTCGGACCTGCTGGCCGACGGCGGCGAGGCCCGCCAGGTCGATATCGCCACCCGCCTGGGCGTGGCCCAGCCCACCGTGGCGAAGATGCTGCGGCGCCTGGCTCGTGATGGCTGGGTGGTGCAGCGCCCGTATCGTGGCGTGTTCCTGACCCCGGAAGGCGAGGCGCTGGCCCATGCCAGCCGCCAGCGGCACCAGACCGTGGAGCGTTTCCTGCTGGCGCTGGGCGTGGACCCGGATACCGCGCGGCGCGATGCCGAGGGCATCGAGCACCATGTCAGCGAACAGACGCTGGCGCTGTTCGAAGCGTTCGTGCGCAAGGCCGAGGGTGGGGCGCCGTAGCGGTAGCGCCGGGCGATGCCCGGCGGGCGCGTCGCCGCATCACGCATTTCGCCGGGCATGGCCCGGCGTTACCGGGGTTGAATGCCGCCATCCGGGCAGCGCGCCTGTTCCTGCGCACATGCCTGTTTCGTCCATTCCTTCAACACCGGCTGCAGGCCCTCATAGCGGCGCCCTTGCCAGCCATTGGCCAGTACCTTGCCGTCGGCATCGATCAGCACCAGATTCGGCGGTGCCAGCCCAGCCAGGGCCTGCAGCGCCGGCATGCGCGCGGCGCGCCGCGGGTCCAGCACCGGCCACGGCATGTCCTGCGCGTGCATGTAGCGGCGCAGCGCACTCTCGCTCTCATCCAGACTGACGTACACCACCTCGGTATCGGCGCCCGCATCGCGCAGGGCATCGCGCACGCTGCGCAGCGTGGGTACGAAGGCGTGGCAGGGTGCACACCAGTCGGCACCGAAGTACAGCGCGACCAATCTCGGTGGCGGCGCCCACTGCATCGACCGCAGCGAGCGCTGTTCCGGCCGCATCAACGAGGCGGAAACCTGCGCGTGCAGGTCCGTGGCCATCGCCGGTACGGCCAGCAGCAGCGCGCTGGCCAGCAACAGCGTTCGCAGTGCTTCAGAACGCATAGCGCAGGTTGACGTACCACGAACGCGCGAAACGCGGTCCGTAGACGTAGTCGCTGTCTCGCAGCGCGCCCACTTCCAGATCCTTCTGGCGCTGGTCGAACACGTTCTTGACGCCCGCGGCCACCGACAGTTCCTGCTGCGCCTGCGCGCCCAGATGGCGGTGCCAGCGCGCACCGAGGTCGGTCACCAGGAACGAACGCGTGCGGTGCAGCTCGCCCAGCCGGTTGTTCAGTACCGACATCGGGCCGGTATGGCGCAGCGCGACGAAGGTTTCCCACGGCTCGGCGGGCATCCAGCTGAGCTGGGCCAGACCGGTCCAGCGCGGGGTCTTCAGGTAGTCGCGGCTTTCGATGACGGTGTCGCCACCGTCGCCGGTGTCGTCAAAGATGCGCTGCGGTTCACGGAAGCGCGAGCGGTACCACGAAGCCCCGGCAGTCAGGCGCCACTGCGGCGATGGCTGCCAACCGAGATTGGTTTCCGCGCCCAGCACGTTGGAGCCGGAAGCGTTGTAGCGCAGCTGGCTCAGCTGTCCGTCATCGCCGCGCTGGATCTCGCCCAGCGCGAAGGTGTCGCGGATGCGCGCATAGGAGGCGGTGGCATCCCAGCTCCACACCGGATTGGCCGGGTCCGACCGCCAGTCGAAGCCGAACAGGGTGGTCAATGCGCGTTCTTCCTTCAGGCCGTCGGTGTTGCGCACGCGCACCTGTTCGCCACCCAGCGTATCGACATGCACGTCCTCGACAAAGATCTCCGGTGCACGGAAGCCGGTGGCGATACCGGCCCGCCACTTCAGGTTCGGCGTGGCCTGCCAGGCGAGTGCGATGCGCGGCGAGAACACCGCGTTGTCCAGCTCCGAGCTCTTGTCAACGCGCGCACCCAGTACCAGGTCGACGTTGTCGCGCAGGCTCCACTCGTCCTGGATGAAGGCGCCCAGGTTGTGGAAGGTCGCATCCTCGAGTACCGCAATACGCTGCCCGGCACCGGTGCGGTTGTCGTCGCGCAGCGCCTCGTGCTTGTACTGCACGCCGAAGGCCAGCGCGTGCGCGCCCAGCCGCCAGTTCAACTGGCTGTCGATGTAGTGCAGCGGGTTGTGGGTGCGGCCGTACTGGCGCCACGAACGCGAGGCCGCGCTGCCGGCCACGTTGGGGTCCAGCTGCGACGGGTCATAGCCGGGCGCTGAGGGGGCGGTAACGACGTCGCCCAGACCGCCGTAGAAACTGTCGCGGTCGATATCGGCGAAGGCGTAGGCCAGGCGGAAATCGACGTCGGCATTGATTTCCTGGTCCCACGACACGCTGCCGCGGCGGTATTTCGTATCCAGCGATTCGGCGATGTTGGCCAGGTATTCGGGCTGGTCCAGGCGGTTGCCGCCGCGCCGGGTTTCATCGGTCACCTGCAGGTCCAGGCGCAGCCGCGTGCCGGGCGTGGGCGCATACCAGGCCTGCAGCCCACCGACCTTCAGGTTCTTGCGGGTGATCTCGGTGTAGCCGTCACCGTTGTAGTCGATGCCGCTGTTCCAGTTGCGCTGGGCAATCACTGAAAGTCCTGCATCGGCGTCTTTCGCCACCAGGTCCAGGCGCACGTCGGCATTCTTCTGCGGCGTGCCCTTCAGTACGTCCACGCCGGCCTGCACATGGCCACCGCTGCGTGCTGGGAGCGGTGGGATCAGGTTGATCACACCGGCCACCGCGCCCGGGCCGTACAGCGCCGAGCCACCGCCCTTGACCACTTCGATGCGATCGACGAACCCGGCCGGGATCTGTTCCAGGCCGTACACGCTGCCCAGTGTGGACAGCAGCGGGATGCCGTCGAACAACAGCTGGTTGTACGCACCCGGCAGGCCCAGCAGCTGTACTTCGCTGGTGTTGCAGTTCTGGCAGTTGCTTTCCACGCGCAGGCCGTTGATCAGCTCGGCGGCCCGCGAGAAGTCGGTGGCCGCGCGCAGCGCGATGTCTTCCTTGCGCAGCACTTCGGTGCGGATGGGCACGTCCGACAGCAGGCGTTCGCTGCGGGTGGCAGTGCTGACCTTCACCTGCACGCGGTCCAGTTCGGTTGGCCGCGGGGTGGCGGCGAGCGCGGGTAGCGGCAGGGTCAGGGCGATGGCGGCAGCCAAGGGCAGCCGATGGAAAAGGGGTGTGGCAACGGGCATGAGGCGTCGTCCTTGGGGAGGGAGGGCGGCGAGGGCGACCTGGCTGGCGGATATGAAAGCAGTGGCTTATCAATATAGCAAGAGCTATATAACGAAGCCGCAGCAATTCGGTGAGGAGCATCCATCCAGGTGGATCATGCGTTTGTTATAACATTACATAAAACAGCCGCAACCCTGCCGGTGGTCATGCACGGAGGATGGCGTTGCCGTGTGGCGCAGGGAGACGGGGTCAGAGCCCTTTCCTTTGGAAAGGGATCCGACCCTGGGCCTGATCGTCAGCCGCGGCGGAACGCGGCGGGGGTACGGGCGCCGACGATGATCATGCGGATCATCGTGGAGATCTGTTCGACCAGCTCCGGATCCCTCTCCGGCGGCAGGTCCATGGCGGTGGCGCCCATCGCGAACACCAGCCGGGTGATGGCCTTGGCCACCAGCTCCGGGGCGTGCAGCACCGCGCCATCCAAGGCGGCCAGGCGCACCAGGTCGTGCTGCAGTTCTTCCTCGAAGTAGTGCAGCTCGCGTTCAACCGCGTGCTTGAAGTCGTCGGAGCCGACCGCGCCCTCGCGCAGCAGCACGTGCAGCAGCTTGTCGTCGGCACGCAGCTGCTCCATGAAAGTCTCCACGGAAACGCGTACCACGCTGGTGGCGGTAGAGGTGGCGCGCTGGCGGGCCTCGCCGATGATAGTGCGCAGCGAGCGGCCGGCCGCATCGATCAGCGCCACGGCCAGCTCGTCCATGTCGCGGAACTGCCGGTAGAAGCTGTTCGGCGCGATGCCGGCCTCGCGTGCCACTTCGCGCAGGCTGAGCGTGGACAGGCTGCGGTGCGGCCCGATCAACTTCAGGGCGGCGGCCAGCAGATCCTCGCGGCTCACCGTACGGCGGGCCGGGCTGTTGGCATCTTCGGGCGGCGACAAGGCGGTGGCGGCGGCCATGGGGGTTCCGGTGGGGCAAGGCTGAATCATACCCAATCCGGTTCAATATACACGTGTATACACAGGTGTATGTGCGCCCGTATAGTTCGCTCATGAGCGCTGTCGTCCGTCCGTCCCTGTTCTCTCCATACCGCTGGGTCTCGCCGTCGTTGTTCGATTTCTGGGCGGGCCAGCTCAATCCCCTGTGGACCCTGCGCGAGCCGATGGCCCGCCTGGTCCGGCGCGAGCCGGCCGGCGAGGGCGCGGCGACCCTGGTCCTGCGCACCAACCGGCACTGGGCCGGCATGCGCGCCGGCCAGCACGTCACCCTTGGCGTCGAGATTGAGGGGCGCCTGTGGCAGCGCAGCTACAGCCCCACCACGTTGGGGCCGCGCGAGCTGGCGATCACCGTCAAGGCGATCGACGGCGGCCGGGTCAGCCAGCATCTGGTCAATCATGCGCGGCCGGGCGAGCTGTTCCGCCTCGATGCCGCCTTCGGCGAATTCCATATGCCGGCCGCGGCGCCGGTGCTGCTGCTGGCGGCCGGCAGTGGCATCACGCCGATGCGCAGCCTGTTGCGCGACGCCTGCCAGCGTCCGCTGGCAGCACCGGTGGACCTGTTCTACTGGGAGCGCACCGCCGCCCATCTGCAGTTCCGTGATGAGCTGCAGGCGCTGGCCGCGGCACATCCGAACCTGCGCGTGCACCTGCTGGCCACCCGCGAGGGTGAGGCGCCGGCCGCGCGTATCGATACCCACGATCTGCAGGTGGCGGGCGATGACACGCCGCTGGCGCAGCGCCATGTGCTGGCCTGCGGCCCGGATGGGTTCGTTGCCGCTGCGCGCGAACGCCTGGCGCACCAGGTGGCCGGCTTCCAGGCCGAAGCCTTCACCCCGCCGGCGCCGCTGCGCGATGCCAGCAGTGAGGGCGAAGTGTCGCTGACCCTGGCCCGCAGTGGCCGCCAGCTGAGCGTGCCACGTGGCCGCTCGCTGCTGGAAAGCCTGGAAGCGCATGGCATCAAGCCCAGGCACGGTTGCCGCATGGGCATCTGCAACACCTGCACCTGTGACCGCGTCAGTGGCGCCACCCGCCACCTGCGCACCGGCGACCTGCAGTCCGAATCGGCACAGCCGGTGCGGATCTGCGTGAGCGCACCGACCACCGACCTGACCCTGGATCTCTGAGGACGCCTGCCATGACCCGCGCTACCGACCGTGCCTTGAGTACTGCCGAGATGCATGCCTTCGGCGAGGAACTCGACGCGATCCGCGACCGTGTGATCGACAGCCTCGGCGCCTCCGATACCCGCTATATCCGCCGTGTGGCCGCCGCCGTGCGCTGGTTCGGCGTGGGCGGCCGTGGCCTGCTGTTCCTGGCGGCGTTCTCGCCGCTGTTCTGGATGCCGCTGCTGTGGCCGGCCGCGATCACCGGTACGCTGCTGCTGGCGCTGTCGAAGATCCTGGAGAACATGGAGCTGGGCCACAACGTGATGCACGGCCAGTTCGACTGGACCGGCGACCCCAAGCTCAACGGCAACACCTACGAGTGGGACATCGTTGCCACCGCCGACAACTGGCGCAAGACCCACAATTTCCGTCACCACACCTACACCAACGTGCGCGGCATGGACGATGACATCGGCTACGGCCTGCTGCGCATCTTCCCGGAACAGCGCTGGAAGCCGTTCTACCTGCTGCAGCCGATCATCGCGCCGATCTTCGCGCTGCTGTTCCAGTGGGGCGTGGCCGCACAGGACCTGCGCCTGGGCCGTTGGCTGAAGGGCCGCATCAGTGGCCGTGCGATGTGGCTGCAGACCCGCCCGGTGGCGCGGAAAATGGCCCGCCAGGTGCTGAAAGACTACGTGTTCTTCCCGCTGCTGGCCGGCCCGTTCTTCCTCACCGTGATGCTGGGCAACATGGTGGCCAACGGCCTGCGCAACATCTGGACCTACGTGATCATCTTCTGCGGCCACTTCACCGCCGAATCGGAAACGTTCCCGAAGGAGTGCCTGCGCAATGAATCGCGTGGCCACTGGTACCTGCGCCAGCTGCGCGGTTCGTCCAACATCAGCGGCGGCTTCCTGATCAACGTGCTGTCGGGCAACCTCAGCCACCAGATCGAGCACCACTTCTACCCGGACCTGCCGGCCAACCGCTATGCGGCCATTGCCAAGGAAGTGAAGGACATCTGCCGCCGTTACGGCCAGCACTACAACAACGGCTCGCTGCCGCGCCAGTTCGGCCAGGTGGTCTGGCGCATCCTGCGCCACGCGTTCCCGAGCAAGCCGCGCCGCCTGCCGATGTCGGACATCATGTCCGCACCGGCATCGGCCAACGCGGGCTGATCGACTCAGCCCGCCTTCGCCAGGGCCGCCTGTTCGCGGTCCAAGCGGCGCAGGAACACCTGCATTTCCTTGCGTGCCTGCTGGTCACCCTTGCTGCCGGCCACGCTCAGCCCACGCTGCCACGCCTCGCGCGCCGCCTGCGGTTGGCCACCGGCAAGCCAGGCTTTGCCGAGCAGCTTCCAGGCGGCCGAGTACTGCGGATCAAGGACCACGCAACGGCCCAGGTGGGTGGCCGCGCGCACCGGGTTGCCGGCATCCAGCCAACCCTTGCCCAGGCCGAAGCGCAGCAGCGCGCCGTCCTTGCCGTTGGCAAGCATGCATTCCAGGGCTTCGATGTTCATCAGCGCACCTCCACCAGCAGTTCGGTGGGGCCGGGCTGGAAGCGGCCACGGTGGAACAGCAGCGGTGCGCCGCCGCTCTCGTGCACTTCGATGATGCGTCCGGCCAGCAGCAGGTGATCGCCCACCGGCCACATCGCGTGCCGGGTGCAGGTGAGATGGGCTACCGCACCGGCGATGCGTGGAGGGGCGTCCTCGTCATCATCCAGCAATGCCAGGCCGTCGAAGCGGTTGCGTACCTGCGGATCGGCAAAGCGCCGGGCCAGCGCTTCCTGCTCGGCCGCCAGCACGCTGATCGCAAAGCGGGTGGCGCGCTGGAAGGTGGACAGGCTCTGCGCGTGCAACGCCAGGTTCCACAGCACCAGTGGCGGCTGCAATGACACCGGCACGAACGAATTGATGGTCAGGCCGACCGGCTTGCCCTGTGCATCGCGCGCACAGACGATGGCCACGCCGGTCGGGAAATGACCGAGCAGCCGCCGCAGTGCACGCGGCGGCATCTCGACCGACGGCACCGGCGCCGGAGCGGGGAAGACCCCCGCCCACGGCCCGGCGTACGGCAGTGTCTCGCCGCTCATGAGGCCCTGGCCTGGCGGTAGCGCCGGCCGACCTCGGCCCAGTTGATGATGTTGAAGAACGCACCGATGTAGTCCGGGCGACGGTTCTGGTAGTGCAGGTAGTAGGCGTGTTCCCAGACATCCAGTGCGAGGATCGGGGTGTTGCCGGACAGGCCGGCGGCTGCACCCATCAGCGGGCTGTCCTGGTTGGCGCTGCTTTCCACCTGCAGGCGGCCATCGCGATCGCTGGTCAGCCAGGCCCAGCCGCTGCCGAAGCGGGTCTGCGCGGCCTTGGTGAAGGCGTCCTTGAAGGCATCGAAACCGCCGAGGTCGCGGTTGATGGCCGCTGCCAGTTCATCATCGGGTTCGCCACCGCTGGCGCTGAGCACGGTCCAGAACAGGCTGTGGTTGGCGTGGCCGCCGCCGTTGTTGCGGATGGCGCCGCGCTGCGCCTCGGGCACCGCATCGAGCTGGGCGATCAGTGCCTCGACCGGCTGATCGGCGAGGCCAGCCTGCTCGACGGCGGCATTGAGGTTGTTGACGTAGGTCTGGTGGTGCTTGCTGTGGTGGATCTCCATCGTGCGCGCATCGAAGTGCGGCTCGAGGGCGTCGTAGGCGTAGGGGAGCGGGGGAAGCGAGTACGACATCGAAGCAATCTCCGTGGGGAAGGCCAGAGAGGCTGGCCGTGGGGAGATCGTTATCGCACCTCAACATTGGTTGAGGTCAAGAGATCAGGAGGTCAAGACGGAGGCGTGGTAGTGCCGGCCGCTGGCCGGCATTCAGCGAAGGTCGGGTTGCCGGCCAGCGGCCGGCACTACCAGAACCCGCTTTCCGAACCCCCTCCCACACGGATCAACAAAAGCGCCGGCAGGCGAATCAGTCGCCAGCGATTTCATCAACTCAACCAATCCTTGCACGCACCATCCACCTGTTCACCGCAAGCCTGCTGCATCCGCTGCTGCAATCGCGCCAGCGTTTCCGCGCCCTGGTGCTTGCCGCTCCACGCCTTCAACTGCCCGGCCAGGCGCTCGAAGCGCTGGCGGGTGCGCTGGTGGTAGCCCGACGGCTGTGCCTCCAGTTCAGCGATCAGCGAGGCGGTCGCCTGCTCGATGCGTGGTGCATCGTCCGGTGCCAGCTTCAGCAGGCCTTCCACATACAGTACGCCCCACTGCACGCGGGTCGCCGGGCCCTGCGCGCCATCGTAGGCACGCTTCAGCCACTCCAGCGCACCGGCGGTGTCGCCGCGTTGCTCGGCCAGTTCGGCCAGTTCGGGCATGTAGTAGTACGGCTGCTCGCTGCGCTTCAGCTCCGCCAGCAACAGCGACTCGGCGCCTGCGTCGTCGCCGACCTGGCGCAGCGCGTAGACCGCGCTGCTGATCGTCGCCTGGCGCGCATGCGCATCGGTGGCGGCAGCGTCGGCGGCAGCCACGCGCTGCTTGACCCGATCAACCAGTGTGGCGGGCAATGCGCCCTTCGGCTGCTGCTGGCGGGCAAGGGATACTTCGGTCAGCGCACGCGACAACGCGTCGTCGGCGCGGTCGCCGCGCTCGGCGTCTGCGCGCTCCAGCGCCACCAGCAGCTGCTGCCCCAGCGTGTTGCTGGTGGCCGGTCCGGCGCTGGCCTGCTTGGCCAGCTGCGCGCCTGCATAGCCCAGCAACTCACGGTTGCGGCGGACTTCGGCGGGCTGCGCCAGCACGGCCTGCAGCAGCTCACGCACCTCGGTGGGTGGTGCATCCGGCTTTTCCGCGGTAGCCAATGCCAGCAGGGCGAAGCGACGCTGCAGAGCGGCATCCGGTGCAGTTCTGGCAAGCTGGCGCAGCACCTCGGCACTCTTGCGATCACCGGCCAGGCGATTGGCGTCCACTTCCCAGCCGTAGTCGCCCAGCACCTGCCAATCCTCCGCGGCCAGCCTGTCCGGCGTGGCGAGCGCGGTGGCCAGCGTAGCGGCGACCGCACTGCGACGGCCAGCGGCCACGGTCAGTGCGCGGGTCAGTTCGGCGGCATCGTTGCCACCGGCCACACGGGTGATTTCGTTGCGCTCCGGGTCGAGCACGATCAGGGTCGGGTAACCGCGCACGCCGAAGCGCTCACCCCAGGCCTGCGCACCTTCCTCGTCGCCATCCAGATAGACCGGCACGAACTTGCCGGTCAGCGCGATGAAGGCGGGGTCCTTGAACAGGCCGGCCTTGAGCTGATTGCACGGCGGGCACCAGACCGCGCCCCAGTACAGCAGCACCGGCCTGCCGCTGTCGGCGGCCTCGGCGAAGGCATCGTCCACATCGCCCTGGCGCCAGGCGATGGCCGTGGCCGGTGCAGCTGCCTCGGCGGAGTTGGCGGTGGAAACCGGGGCCGGGGTACAGGCGCTCAGCGCCGAAGCCAGCAGCAACACGGAAAGCGCGACGCGCATCGGCAGCATCTCGAAGGACGGGGTGACAGGCCATTGTAGGAACGGCCGGGGAGCCTGCTGATTCAGTTTGCTCATGACGGGCGTGCAGCAGGGCATGACGCCCGCCGGGCATTGCCGGGCGGGTGCCCTCAGGCCGTCGCCCGTACCATCTGCTGATACACCAGCCCATTGAACTTGCCGACGTCGCCGTCCAGCACGAAGCCGTAGCGCAGGTAGGTTGGTACTGCATTGAGCGAGGCGCGCACGGTCAGGACCGGCTCGCGCACCTGCGGCAGCACAGCTTCGAACAGGGCATGGCCGATGCCCTGGCCCTGGCAGGCGGGATCGACGAACAGCATCGCCAGGTGCCGGCCCGCCTTCAGTTCGATCACGCCGACGATGTGGTCCCCCAGCTCGGCGACCAGGATGTGGTTGTCGCCCTGCAGGCGCACGCCGAATGCATCGGCAGTGGCGACACTGGCGAACGTGGCGATGCCGTCCGCGCCGAGGGTCGGTGCCACCGCCGCGTTGAACGCGGCCAGGCACACCACGCTGATCGCGGGCAGGTCATCGACATGTGCAGGGCGGATCCTCGGCATGCAGTGTTCTTCCGGTGGTGGGCGGCGCGTCATCGTTGCCCCATGCGTGCACGCTAAGCTGCGGGCATGAGTTGTTTCAATCCCGCTTACGCTGCGTTGTTTCCAGCACAGGGCCTGAGCCTGGGCCTGATGACGCCCGTGGCAGCGCACGGGCTGGCCGACCTGGGCGAGGCGAGGCGCATCGCGCGGCTGGCCGATGACCTCGGCTTTGCCGCGCTGTGGACGCGTGACGTGCCGTTGATGGTGCCGCAGGGACCAGATGCGGCAGCCAGCGCGCTGGACGATCCGTTCCTGTGGCTGGGCATGCTGGCTGCGGCGACCGAGCGCATCGTGGTTGGCAGCGCGGCCATTGTGCTGCCGTTGCGCCAGCCGCTGCAGGTGGCGAAGTCGGCCTTGAGCCTGGACCGGATCAGTGGCGGCCGCTTCGTGCTGGGCCTGGGTTCGGGCGATCGCCCGGAAGAGTTCGCCGCATTCGGCGAGGATCTGCAGGGCAGGGCGGCGACGTTCCGTGAACGCTGGACGTTGTTGCGCGCGGCGTTGTCACCGCAGGCCGAAGAAAGGGCCGTAGTAGTGCAGGCCACCGGTGGCTTCGACGTGCTGCCGGCCCCGGCCACGCGCATTCCGATGCTGGTGGTGGGCACTGCGCGGCAGAGCCTGCAGTGGATCGCACGCGAGGCCGAAGGCTGGGCCACCTATCACCGCGAAGAGGCCGCGCAGGAAGGACGTATCGGCCTGTGGCAACAGGCGCAGGCGCACGGCACTGGCCCAGCCAAGCCGTTCGTGCAGTCGATGCTGCTGGATCTGCAGGCCGATCCGCAGGCGCCGCCCGAGCCGTTGCCGCTGGGGCTGAAGGTCGGCCGCGACGGCCTGCGCGACTACCTGCTGCGCGCGCATGCACAGGGTGTGGTGCATGTGATGTTCAACCTGGTCGACAACGGGCGGCCGATGGACGCAGTGCTGCGCGAGATTGGAGAGCAGGTGCTGCCGCATATGCTCCGGTAGGTGTCCACCCTGGTGGATACGCTCTCTGGTTGTCACCGTTGCGCTCGCCGGGCATGGCCCGGCGCTACCCGCCGGTGTCCGGAACGTTCGCATCTGCGTATCATTCGCATTTGATATCCCGATGCCGGAGCCCGTGTGACCCAACGTTCCCCCATGCACCCGACCGGACGCCTGTTCGCCGCGGTCGCTTTCATCGAGGCCGTGACCTGGGCCGGCCTGCTCGTCGGCATGTGGATGAAGTACGGCCCGATGGCCAACGTGGCGCTGGTGAAGCTGTTCGGGCCCCTGCACGGCGTGGCCTTCCTGGTCTATGTGGCAGTCACCCTGTTCGCAGCGGTGCGCCTGCGCTGGCCGTGGTGGGCCAGTGCCCTGGCGCTGCTGGCGGCCATCCCGCCGCTGGTGACGCTGCCGCTGGAGTGGTGGTTCAAGCGCCGTGGCCTGCTGGGCCTGCGTGCGATGCGCTGAACCTGCTGTTGCATGCCCATTCAAGAGAATGGGTATCAAATGCAAATACGAGCCGTTATCATTTGAGGGTGGCATCCGGTCCGGAGCAGGGCCGGTACCGGGTGGGGCGCGCAGGCGCGCCCGGCCATCCTTTCCTGTTACGGCTGGTGTTTCATGCACGCACGTCCCGTCGTTCCCGGCTTGCCGGCGCTGGTGTTGGCTGCCCTGATCGGCACCATGGCGATGATGTCCTTCGTCGCCGTGATCGGCCCGGTGGTCCGCATGCTCGGCCTGTCCGAATGGCATGCCGGCCTGTCGGTTACCGCTGCAGGCGTGTTGTGGATGCTGGCTGCACGCCCGTGGGGGCAGCTCAGCGACCGCATCGGCCGCAAACGGGTGTTGATGCTGGCGATGAGTGCCTACACCGTTGTCTACATCGCGCTGGCGGTGTTCATCGACGTTGCCCTGCAGGCGGTGCCGCCGGTGCTGGTATCGGTACTGGTGCTGGTGGGTGCGCGTGGCCTGATCGGCCTGTTCTACGCGGCGGTGCCACCCACTGCTGCGGCTCTGATCGCCGACAAGTCGCCAACTGGACAGCGTGCCAGCTTCCTCGCGCGGCTGGGCAGCGCAAATGCATTGGGCATGGTGCTGGGCCCGGCCGCCGCTGGCTGGCTGGCCTATACGAATCTCTCGCTGGCGCTGTACGTGGCTGCACTGCTGCCATTGGTGGCGTTGGCGCTGCTGGCCTGGCGACTGCCGGCGACGCCCCCGGTGGCCGCTGGCAACGCACAGCGTCGCACGCCCATGAGTCGCCTCGACCCACGCCTGCGCCTGCCACAGCTGGCGGCGTTCATCGCGATGGTCTCGGTGACCATCGCGCAGGTCACGGTGGGCTTCTTTGCGATTGATCGCCTGGGCCTGGACGCGGCGGCGGGCGCGCGCATGGCCGGCATTGCACTCACAGCGGTCGGTGTCGGCCTGATCCTGGCGCAGGCGCTGGTGATGAAGCTGGACGTACATCCACGCCGCTGGATCGTCCTGGGCGCCCTGATTTCCGGCATCGGCTTTGCCTCGGTGGCAGGCGTGCAGCAAGCCTGGCAGTTGCCTGCAGCCTACGCGCTGGCAGCGTTCGGCATGGGCTTCGTGTTCCCCTCGTTCCAGGCGCTGGCCGCTGACGCAGTGGAAGCGCACGAGCAGGGGGCTGCCGCTGGCACCGTCGCTGCCGCGCAGGGATTGGGCATGGTGGCCGGGCCGATGCTCGGCACGCTGTTGTATCGCGGCGGGCACAGCCTGCCATACCTGTTGGTCGGTGCGCTGCTGCTGTTGCTGTGCGCGCTGGCCGCAGCGCATCGGATGAAGGAGACCCCATGAACGATTCCCTGATGCAGGGGGCGTGGCCGGAAGCAGCGTCAGCGCCGCTGGAGAGCAGCGACGACGCGTCGCTGTTCCTGTTGCAGCATGCCGGCCAGCACGTGCACGCCCGCGGTTGCCGCGCCACGCTGCCGGCCGGTGCGCTGGCGACATTGGCAGAACGCGTTTCGGAGTTCTTTGCGCAGCAGCGCGGCGGTCCGGGCCTGCTGGTTGGCGCTGTGCCGTTCGAACCGCGTGCGGACGATGCGCTTTACCAGCCTGAGCGGCTGCTGCCGGCTCTGCCGCTGCAGCCGCAGGCCGCACCGCCGATGGACGGCGCCCTGCTGGCCGAGCCTGCGCCGCAGGACTATGCCGCTGCAGTCGCTGCGGCAGTGCAGGCGTTGCGTGCGCCCGAGCAGAACCTGCACAAGGTGGTGCTGGCGCGCAGCCTGCTGGCACGCACCCGCCAGGCACTGTCTCCGGATGTGCTGCTGGCACGCCTTGGTGCAGATCCCTCGGTGGCAACCTACACGGTGCCGTTGCCGGTGGAGCCGGGTCAGGCGCCAGCCTGGCTGGTGGGGGCAACCCCGGAGTTGCTGCTGCGCAAGCGCGGCGCCGAGCTGTTGTCGCACCCGCTGGCGGGCTCCGCCCGGCGCAGCGCCGATGCCGCAGAGGACGAGCGTGCCGCGCAGGCGCTGCTGGCCTCGACCAAGGACCATGACGAGCACCGCCATGTGGTCGAGGCCATCGTCGAGGGCCTGGCGCCGTACTGCAGCCACATCGATGCACAGCCGCGCCCCGTTCTGCATGCCACCGCAAGCATGTGGCACCTCGGTACCCGCATCCACGCCACCCTGAAGGATCCGCAGACGACCGCCGCTGAACTGCTGGCGCAGCTGCACCCAACGCCAGCGGTCTGCGGAACGCCGCAGCAGGCGGCGCTGCAGCGCATCCGCGAGCTGGAACCTGTGCCGCGTGGCTTCTATGCCGGCGCCGTGGGGTGGTTGGACGCGCAGGGTGATGGCGACTGGTACGTGGCGATCCGCTGCGCGCGCCTGCAGGGCACGCAGCTGCGCCTGTATGCCGGTGCCGGCATCGTCGCCGACTCGCAACCCGAGGCAGAGGTTGCCGAAACCGCAGCCAAGTTCGCTGCCCTGTTGAATGCGCTCGGCGTACATGAGCCGGTGCCCACCATCGAGCCTGCCGCATGAACGCTTCCTCCGGTTTTTCCCGCCTGCCACTGCAGCAGGTGTGGCCTGATGACCTGGTCGCCCGCTACCGCGAGGCAGGGCATTGGCGCGGCGAGACCTTTCCGGCGTTCCTGCGTGAGCGCGCGGAGCGCTACGCCGACGATATCGCGGTGGTCGCCGGTGATGTCCGCCTGAGCTACGCGCAGCTATGGCACGAGGCAGGACGCATCGGCGCGGGGCTGCTGGCACTCGGCCTTCAGCCGGGCGAGCGGGTGCTGGTGCAGCTGGGCAACAGCGCGGGGTTCATCGCTACGATCTGCGGCCTGTTCCGCGCTGGCCTGGTGCCGGTGTACGCGCTGCCTGCGCATCGCATCACCGAACTGGTGCATTTCGCCAACAAGGCCGAGGCCAGTGCCTACATCACTGCCGACGTGCATGATGGCTTCGATCACCGTACGCTGGCCCGGGTGCTGCAGGCCGAGGTGCCCGCAGTACGCCATGTGGTGATCGATGGCGATGCCCAGGGGTTCACCGCGCTGGAGGCGCTGCAGGGCGATCGCAGCGAGCTGCCGGCCGACCCGGACCCGCAGTCGGTGGCGTTCCTGCAGATTTCCGGCGGCAGCACCGGGCTGTCCAAGCTGATTCCGCGCACCCACGACGACTACATCTATTCGTTCCGCGCCAGCAATGCGATCTGTGGCATCGACCGCGACAGCGTCTACCTGGTCGCGCTGCCGGCCGCGCACAACTTCCCGATGAGTTCGCCGGGCTTCTTCGGCGCGTTGTACGCAGGTGCCCGCGTGGTGCTCAGTCCGGGCCCCGGCCCGGATGCGGCCTTCCCGCTGATCGCGCGGGAGCGGGTGACCTGCTGTGGCCTGGTGCCACCGCTGGCATTGCTGTGGGCGCAGGCGGCCGCTACCAGCAAGCATGATCTGTCCAGCCTGCAGGTGTTGCAGGTGGGCGGCGCCAAGCTGGTGCCGGAAGCTGCGCGGCGGGTGATCGACGGCCTCGGCTGCACCCTGCAGCAGGTATTCGGCATGGCCGAAGGGCTGGTGAACTACACCCGCCTGGACGATCCGGAAGACCTGGTCGTGGCCTGCCAGGGGCGACCGATCAGCCCTGACGACGAAGTGCGCGTGGTCGATGACCATGACCAGCCAGTGGCCGAGGGCGAGGTGGGGCATCTGCTGACGCGCGGCCCTTACACCATCCGCGGCTACCACAACGATGCGGTGGCCAATGCGCGCTCGTTCACCGACGACGGCTTCTACCGTACCGGCGACCGGGTGCAGCAGCTGCGCGGTGGCTACCTGGTGGTACAGGGCCGTGCGGGTGACCACATCAACCGCGCCGGCGAGAAGATCTCCGCCGAGGAGATCGAGGACCACCTGATGGCACATCCCGGCGTGTTCGATGCGGCCGTGGTCTCCATTCCCGACGAGTACCTGGGCGAGCGCAGCTGCGCCTTCGTGATCCCGCAGGGCGAACCGTTCAAAGCCCCGGCACTGAAGGCGTGGATGCGCGGGCGCGGCCTGGCCGCATTCAAAGTGCCCGACCAGGTCGTGTTCATCGACAGTTTCGATACCACTGCGGTCGGCAAGATCAGTCGCCGCGAACTGCGCGCGCAGCTGCGCGCGCGTCATCTGCAACAGACAGGAGGAACGCGCTGATGGCGCTGCCCCGTATCACCGACTATCCCTTGCCGACCGCCGCCGAACTGCCGCAGGCGCGTGGACCGTGGCGCCCGCAACGCGATCGTATCGCGCTGCTGGTGCATGACATGCAGCGTTACTTCCTGGCCGCATTCGACGCCGGTAATGCACCGCTGCGGCCGGCCGTGGACAACGTCGCACGCCTGCTGGCGCATTGCCGCGCACACGGCATTCCGGTGTTCTACACCGCCCAGCATGGCGACCAGGATCGCCGCGACCGTGGCCTGCAGGCCGACCTCTGGGGCCCGGGCATGCGCCGCAGTGCCGATCATGAGCCGATCATCGAGGCGCTGGCACCGCAGCCGGGCGAGCACGTGCTGGTGAAGCACCGCTACAGCGCGTTCCAGCGCAGCAACCTTGAGACGCTGATGCGGGTACGTGGGCGCGACCAGCTGCTGGTGACCGGCGTGTACGCGCATATCGGCTGCACCGCGACCGTGATGGAAGCGTTCCAGCGCGACATCGAAGCGTTCATTGCCGCCGATGCGGTGGCGGACTTCTCGCGTGTCGATCACGATCAGGCGCTGTACTGGATTGCGCGCACCAGTGGCGTGCCGATGACCACCGACCAGCTGCTGGAGGTGCTGTGATGGCTGCCATGGGTGATGCGCTGGATCTGGAGCGGATGCGTGCCGACGTGGCGCGCGTGCTGGAGTGCACGCCGGCCGAGATCGGTGACGACGACAACCTGATCGACCTGGACCTGGATTCGATGCGCATGCTCGGACTGGTCCTGGCGTGGGGCAACACCGGCCTGCCGCTGGAGTTCTCGCAGCTGGCCGAGCACACCACGCTGCGCCAGTGGTGGGGCGTGGTGCAGAAGCTGCAGGCCGCACAGAACGCATGAACGCCGTCGCGCTGGCCACGCCGGTGGCATTGACCGAGGCGCAGGCGGGATTGTGGTTCGCACAGCGGCTGGCACCGGACAACCCGTCGTTCAACACGGCCCATGCGGTGTGGATCGAGGGGCCGCTGGATGTGGCTGCGTTCGTCGCAGCGGCAGACCAGGCCGCAATTGAGGCGGAGGCCTTCGCGCTGCGCTTTGCCGAGGGCGACGACGGCCAGCCCCTGCAGTGGCACGATCTGGCTCACGTGCCACGGCTTTCGGTACGCGATGTTTCCGCCGAGGCGGATCCCGCAGCCGCGGCGCGTAGCCTGATGCACGCCGACCGGCTGAGCCCGGTGGATCCCTCCCGCGACCGGATCAGCCAGCAGCTGCTGCTTGATCTGGGCGGACAGCGCTGGGTCTGGTACCTGCGTGTGCACCATCTGGCCGCCGATGGCTACGGCATGGCGCTGTTCACTGATCGCGTGTGCGCGTTGTACGCAGGTCGTACGGATGAGCCACTACCGGGGCTGGCGGGCGTGCTGGCCGATGACGTCGCCTATCGTGCCGATCCGCGTCGCGCGCAGGCTGGTCAGTGGTGGCGCGAGTACATGCAGGGCGCGCCGGCAGGCGTGGGCCTGGCCGGTACGCTTGCGGCCAGCGACGACGCGCTGCGCTGGGTGCAGCCGCTCGATGCGGCGTTCCGCGGGCAGCTGCTGCAGGCCGCGGTGCGTTGGCTTCAGCCCTGGCCGGACGTACTGGCCGCGTTGTCGGCCGAGTACCTGCGACGGATGAGCGCCGCCGATGAAGTGGTGCTGGGCGTGCCCTACATGGGGCGGCTTGGCAATGCGTCCGCCCGGGTGCCTGCGATGGTGATGAACGTGCTGCCGCTGCGGGTAGCGGCCGGCGAGGGCAGTGTCGAGGCGTTTACCCGGGCATTGGGCCGGCAACTCAGCCAGGGTCGCAAGCACGGCCGCTACCGGGGCGAGCAGCTGCGCCGGGACCTGGGCCTGGTGGGCGCGCAGCAGCGGCTGCTCGGTCCGCTGGTGAACGTGCAGCCGTTCTACAAGCCGCTGGCGCTGGCCGGCGTGCAGGCGACGCTGGAGGTGCTGTGCACCGGGCCGGTCGATGACCTGACGCTGGGCTTCCGTGGTGATGGCCAGAGCCTGCTGGATCTGGAGATCGAGGCCAACCCCGCGCTGTACAGTCGCGAGGATGTACAGGCGCACGCGGCGCGGTTGCTGCATTTCGTGTCGGCGGCACTGCAGGCTGAGGACATCGCGGCCGTATCACTGGCCACCGCCGAGGAGGCGCAGGCGGTGGTCCACGGATTCAATGCCACCACGCACGCGCTGCCGCAGACCACGCTGGTCGAGTTGCTGCAGCAGGGGATGGACCGTGATCCGCACGCACCCGCGCTGGTCTTCGGTGTTTCCACGCTGGACTACGCAACACTGGAAGCGCGCAGTTTCGCGCTGGCCGCACAGCTGCGCGCGATGGGCGTCGGCCCGGGCAGCGTGGTGGCGGTGGCATTGCCGCGCTCGCCGGAACTGGTGATCGCGCTGGTTGCGGTGCTGCGCGCAGGCGCGGCCTATCTTCCGCTGGACCTCGCACATCCCGATGAGCGCCTGGCGCGTATTCTCGCCTCGGCGCAGCCGGTGTGCGTACTGGCAGCGGCGGACGTATCGGCGCGTATGGCCGGTGTGCCGGTGCTTGCGCCGGAGCAGTGGACTGCGCTGAGTTTTGCCGCACCGTGGGCCGATCCTGCGCCCGGCGATGCGGCCTATGTGATCTACACCTCCGGTTCGACCGGCGAGCCCAAGGGCGTGGTCATCGAACACCGCGCCATCGTCAACCGCTTGCTGTGGATGCGCGAGCACTATGGCTTCGGTGCCGATGATCGTGTGCTGCAGAAGACCCCGGCGACCTTCGATGTCTCGGTCTGGGAATTCTTCCTGCCGCTGCTGTGCGGGTCCACCCTCGTGCTCGCTGCGCCGGACGCGCATCGCGATCCCACTGAACTGGCCCGGCTGATCCGCGACCAGGGCATCACCACGGCGCATTTCGTGCCCTCGATGCTCGATGCCTTCCTCGCCGCGCCGGCTTCGGCGGGACTGCAGCTGCGTCGGGTGTTCACCAGTGGAGAGGCGCTGGATGCGGCGCTGCGCGACCGCTTCCATGCGCGCGTGCACGCCGAGCTGCACAACCTGTATGGCCCGACCGAAGCGGCCGTGGACGTCAGCTACTGGCCGGCTTCGGCGCAGGATCGATCGCGACCGGTGCCGATCGGGTTCCCGGTATGGAACACCCGCCTGTACGTTCTGGACGCCCGGATGCAACCTGTCCCGGTTGGGGTGCCCGGCGACCTGTACCTGGGCGGCGTACAGCTGGCGCGTGGCTACCTGGGCCGCGATGACCTGACTGCCGAGCGTTTCCTGGCTGATCCGTTCCTGGCGGGCGAGCGCATCTACCGTACCGGCGACGTGGCGCGCTGGCGCCCCGATGGTGCGGTCGAATACCTCGGTCGCAGCGACCATCAGGTGAAGCTGCGCGGCCTGCGCATCGAGCTGGGCGAGATCGAGGCGGCACTGCGCGAACTGCCCGGAATGGAGCGCGCGGAAGTGCTGCTGCGCCAGGACCTGCCCGGCGATGCGCGGCTGGTGGCCTATGTGTCGCCGGCGCTTGCCGATGCCGTGATGCTGCGCAGCCACCTGGCCACGCGCGTGCCGGACTACATGGTGCCCTCGGCGTTCGTTGGTGTGGATCATTGGCCGGTGACCGCCAATGGCAAGCTCGACCGCAACGCGTTGCCGAAGCCACCGCAACATGACGTTGTCGGCTTGGCGCCGCGCACGCCGTTGGAACAGGAACTGGCGTTGCTGTTTGCGCAGGCGCTTGGTCGTGAAGCGCCGGTGGCGGTGGATGCGGACTTCTTCAGCCTTGGCGGCGACTCGCTGTCGGCGGTGCATCTGCTGCTGGCGATCGAACAGCGCTGGCGCTGCGATCTGGGTCTGGGGGCCTTGTTTGCGCAGCCCACCGTGGCTGCGCTGGCGGTACGCATTGCCGAGCCGCCCGCGCTGGCCGATCACGCGCTGGGGCCGGTGATCGCGCTGGCCGCGACCGAATCTGCCGGACCCACGCCGCTGTTCGTGCTGCACCCGGCCGGTGGCATCGCCTGGAACTATCGGACGCTGGCGCGTGCCCTGCAGCCGGCGCGGGCGGTGTATGGCCTGCAGTCGCCCGCGCTGGACCCGAAGCAGCCGTTGCCGTCCAGCATCGAAGCCATGGCCAATGACTACGTGCAGCGGGTGGTCGCGTTGCAACCGAAGGGACCGGTGCATCTGCTGGGCTGGTCGGTGGGTGGCATCCTCGCCCAGGCAATGGCGGTGCGGCTGCATGAGATCGGGCGCGAGGTCGGCGAGCTGGTGCTGCTGGACGCCTATCCCAGCGAGTGCTGGCGGGCCGAACCGGAACCCGATGCCATCGCCGCATTGCGCGCACTGCTGGCGATTGCCGGCCACGACCCGGACGCACATCCGGAACTTGACAGTCGTGAACGCATTCTCGCGTTCCTGCGCCGCGGTGGCAGTGCGCTCGGCAGCTTGCCGGATATGGTGCTGGACGGCGTGGTGCGCGCGGTGACCGGGACCAATCGACTCATCCGAGAACACATTCACCAACCGTTCGACGGCACGCTGGTGCACGTCCGCGCTGGCCGTGATCATCAGGCGCGGCCACAGCTGCAGTCGGCGTTGTGGCGGACGCACGCGCGCAGGGTGCAGGCGCTGGAACTGCCGTTCCTGCACGCCGAACTGACCGGCCGCGATGCGGTGGCCCAGCTGGCACCGTGGTTGTCGGCGCGGCTGCGCCAATGGGACGAGCAACAGGAGATCGCAACATGCAGTTGACCGGTTTTGAAGGCCGCGTAGCGCTGGTGACCGGTGCATCCGGCGGCATCGGTGAGGCACTGGTACGGCTGTTGGCCGAGGCCGGCTGCACGGTGGTGGCGACCGACCGCGGAGTGCCCGAGGCAGTGGATGCACGTGTGCACGCCTTCGCCCTGGACGTGACCGACAGTGCGGCCGTGGACGCGCTGGTGGATCAGGTGGAGGCGCGCATCGGGCCGATTTCGCTGGCGGCCAGCGTAGCCGGTGTGCTGCATGTGGGCGGCGTCACCGAAACCGACGACGACGCCTGGCGGCGGGTGTTCGCGGTCAATGCCGATGGTGTATTCCACGTCGGTAGGGCGTTGGCGCGGGTGATGTCACCGCGTCGGCATGGCGCGATGGTTACCGTCAGCTCGAATGCGGCGGGCGTACCGCGGCACGGCATGGCCGCCTATGCCGCGTCCAAGGCCGCGGCCACGATGTTCACCCGCTGCCTCGGGCTGGAGCTGGCGCCGTTGGGCATCCGTTGCAACATCGTCGCCCCGGGTTCAACACTGACGCCGATGCAGACCGGCATGTGGCGGGACCAGCACGGCGCAGAACGCGTGATCGCCGGCAGCCTGGAAACCTACAAGGCCGGCATTCCACTGCGCAAGCTGGCTACCCCGGAAGACATCGCTCATTCGGTGATGTTCCTGCTCTCGGAGCAGGCCGGGCATGTGGCGATGAGCGACCTGTACGTGGATGGCGGCGCCACCTTGCGCGGGTGAGTCCTGCCAATGCCGKCCGCYGGCCGGCAACCCATAGCCCCCGGTAGTGCCGGCCGCTGGCCGGCAACCCATAGYYCCCGGTAGTGCCGGCCGCTGGCCGGCAACCTCATTCAACTTCAGACATCTCCGAACATCCATCGAGGCATGGCCTGACGTTCAACGCGCAATGATCGCTCCACCATGGGGCATGAGCAGCCACCGCCTCCGCCTGGGCCGGCGTTCCATTGTCGGTCAGGTCTACGTCCTGACAACGACCACGCATCAGCGCCGCCGGCTCTTTGAAGGCGAAGCTGCAGCGGCATGTGTAATCGACCAGTTCCATTACATCGAACGTCGGGGGCTGGTGCAGTCACTCGCATGGGTCGTCATGCCGGATCACGTCCACTGGATGCTCGAACTGCGCGCAGGTCACCTTTCAGGCATTGCGCGCCGAATGAAGTCGTCGAGCGCGCTTGCCCTGAATCGCCTGGCGGCGCGTCGATGTACGGTCTGGCAGCCTGGTTACTTCGATCATGCCGTGAGGGCCGAGGAGTCGCTGGCGCGGCAGGCGCTGTACATCCTGGGAAATCCGGTACGCGCCGGTCTTGCTGGGCAGATTGGCGAGTATCCGTACGCGTGGTCGGTCTGGTTGTGATGCCGGCCAGCGGCCGGCACTACCAGGTCTCCGAACATGACGGATGCCGGCCAGCGGCCGGCACTACCCATTGCAGTCAGGGCAGGGTCAGGCGGTAGACCAGCACACGGTTGTCGTTGTCGTACGGGCTGTCGCAGGCCTGGCCCTGCATGCGGCAATGGCGGGCGATGAAGTCGTTGTCGTTGCCGATCAGCAGCAGCACGTCGTTCGGATGCTGCGGGTCGAGCGCCGGGAGCACGTCCATGGCTTCCCATTTTTCCGACAGCAGCCCGGCATGCGGGCCTCGCTTCGTGTCCAGGTCCAGCCCGGCACGCGCAAGCTGCGGGCGGTCGAGCAGGTTCAGCAGTTCATCGCTGCGTGCGGGCACGATGCCGGCCTTCAACGTGGTGTCCGCCGCATCAGCCAGCACCGAGGTCGTGTCGGTTTCATAGGTGCTGCCGGCCAGGTTGCTGGCACCGGATACATCCACCAGCAGCACCGATTTGTAGACGATCGGATCGTCGCCGTCCTTGCCCAGGCCATTGCCGTCACGGGCCAGCAGCAGGAAGCGATTGTCGTCCAATGCGCGCAGCTCGCTCTGCGCGGCGGTGCGGTCCAGCTTGCCCTTGCCGTCGTGCGCGTAGGCGGGCAAGGCCATCACGTAATGGCCGATCGGCTGCTGTGGCGTTGGCGAGGTCGTCACGTCGTAGACCAGCACACGCGTGTTGATGCGACCGGCCGCATTGCCCTGCGCGCTGTCCTGCAGCGTCGCGCTCTGCAGGGCCACGAACAGGCGGCTGCCGTCGGGCGAGAGGCCCATGCCTTCCACGCCCTGGTTGTTGCGGCGCCCGGTCTGTGGCGGCGCCAGCGAACCGAAGGCGGGCTTGCCATCGCGCTGGGGACGTATCGCAGGCGGCGCCACGATCACGCCCTGCAGCTGCCCCCGTGCATCGAAGTAGTAGACGTTGGCGGTGTACTCGTCGCCGATGTAGAAGTGGCCATCGGCGGTGAACTGCAGCGACTCGGCATCCAGCGAGACCTTGCCTGCACCGGCGCCGCTGGCCGGCGAGGGCAGCACCACCTCGCGCTGGGTGATCGTGTGGTCGCCCGGGTCAGCGCCTGTGAAGGGTTGTCCGTTGAAGTCCTTCAGCACCACGCCCTTGTCCGGCACCATCGTCAGCGTGCCGGGCGCACCGGGCTTGCCCGGGGTGACGTCGATACGCAGCTGCATGCGCTCCACGCGTCCAGCGTAGTCGTAGAACAGGCCGGCCTCGGGATCGTTGCGGCCGCGGTCGGGCAGGGTCCACAGCACGCCTTCGTAACCGTTGGCGGTGCGCTTCCAGGTGCCGGGCTGCACCGCCAGCGACGAGAACGAGCCCAGCGTGTCGCCAAGGAAGTCCACTGTGCCGGCCGGCAGCCGCCCGGCTGCTACCAGCCCCTTGTCCACGTAGGTGCGGCCACCCAGTTCCAGCGTGCGGGGCGGCGCACCACTGGCCTCATGCGGGGCGGAGTATCCACTGGCGGACAGGGTGGCCAGCAGCAGGGCGGTTGCGAGCATCGGTGGACTCCGGGCGTTCGATCAGAAGCGAAGGTCGATCGTACCGAACACCTGGCGCGGTGCCGAGGCGTGGAACACGTACAGTTTGCCGGCCGGGTCGCTGGGCGCGAACACGCTCGAGTCCAGGTTGCTGGCGTAGCGCTTGTTGGTCAGGTTGGTCACGTTGAACGACACGCGCATGCCCTTGGCAATACCGACCTGGCCGAAGTCGTAGCCACCGGCCAGATCGAATACGGTGAAGCCACCGAAGCCCTGGTCGTTGGTGTAGGTGTAGAAGCGCTCGCCGGTGTACTTGCCACGCAGGCTGGCGAACCAGCCGTTGTCGCGCCAGGTGATCTCGGTGGCCAGCAGCTGCTTGGGCGTGTCGGTCTGGATCCTGCCCTTGATCTGCTGCTCGACGCCCGCCTGCACGTAGTTGGATGCATAGGTCGAGCGGTTCAGCGAGGTCGAGGTGTACCAGCTGAAGTGCTCGTTCGGGGTCCACAGCACGGTCAGCTCGGCACCACGGCTGTCGACGCCGCCGACGTTGTAGAAGCGGTTGCCGCAGGTCGGGCCGACCGGCTGCCGCGAGTCACAAGGGTTGTACTGCAGCAGCCGGTTGTCGAAGCGCACGCTGTAGGCCGCGATCGAGGCCTGCAGGGTGTCGGTGACGAAGCGGTAGCCGGCCTCCAGCGAGCGCGATTCCTCCGGCTTCAGGTCGCCCTGTGCGTTCCAGGTGGCCTGGCTGACCGCCTGCGGGCCCAGCTTGAAGCCGCCCTGGAACATGGCGATGTTTTCGGCGTAGCTGGCAAAGATCTCGTGATGCTCGCTGAGGCGGAAGTTGGCGCCGATGCTGGGCAGGAAATTCCTGCTGGCCTTCAGCGAACCGGTGGCGAACTGGTTGTTCGAGGTCGGCGAGATCGGGGTCTTCGCGTCGCCCGGCAGCGCCTGTGCGTCGGAGGCGGCATGCGGGCTCTTGGCGCCGAACTCGAGGGTCAGGCGATCATCGAGCAGGCGCCAGGTGTCCTTCAGGAAGAACTGGTGGGTCTTCCAGCGGGTGCGCTGGGCGAACACGCCCACATCGGAGGGCAGGGTGTTCATGCCGCTAAGGTCGCGCGGGCCGTCCACGGCGGTCTGGTAGCGCTCGGCGCTGCTGGTATTGCGCTCGTACCAGACGCCGCCTTCGATACGGTGCGCGCCCAGTTCCCAGTCGAACGACAGCGTGCCGCCATCGCGGTCGATGGTATAGATGGTGTTGCGGAAGATGATCGGAATCTCCTGCGCCGTGCCCTTGTTCGACCACGCGCCGCTGTTCCAGTTGTGGCCTTCGCCGCGGTCATCGTGGTGGTAGGCCAGGGCACGCAGGCTGAAGCCATCGGCCAGGAAGAAATCACCGGCCAGGTAGTACAGGTTGTCGTCACGCAGGATCTGGCCGGCGGTGAAGGCGCCATCGGCGTCCTTGTCCGGGCCGCTGCTGTCGCACTTCTTCGCATTGAAACTGGCGGTGTTGCAGTAGGCCTTGGCCACCGCCTTGTTCCAGTCCGGCGCGTAGCCGCCCCAGTCCCAGCCGAGGCCACGCGACATCTCGTCCTTGGACAGGTAGAAGTAGTCGGCCTGGGTGGTGCGCGAGGTATCGACGAAACCGGTGATCTGGCCGCGGCCAAAGTTCCACACGCCCTTGGCGTTGAACTGCTTGGTGGTGGATTTGTTGTAGGCGGTCTGGTTGTTCCACAGATCGGAGGCGGCATTCATGCCGGAAACGTAGCCGGAGAAACCGTTGTACTCGCCGCTGTCCACGCGCACGAAGGTGCGGCGGTTGGCATCGCTGCCGAAGGTCTGCACCACGCGGCCGCCTAGTTCCTGCGCCGGGCGGTCGGAGGTATAGGAAATGGTGCCGCCGAGGTTGCTGGTGGACGGCGTGCCGAGGCTGCCGATGCCCACCGCCAGTTCGGCGCCGGCCATGTTCTCGCTGATCAGCGCACGGTTGATGGTCAGGCCGTTGTAGTTGTTGTACGCGCCATCGCCCAGCGGCACGCCGTCGAGCGTGTAACCGAGACGGGTGGAGTTGAAGCCGCGCAGGCTCAGCGTCATCGACTGCTCGTTGGTGCCCAGCGCATCGGCCGACTGCGCGTTGACGCCCGGTAGCAGGTTCAGCGTCTTCTGCAGGCTGGTGCCCGGCGGCAGGATGTCGAGGTTCTCGCGGGTGATGCGCTGGACCTGGCGCGCTTCACCGCTGCCGATCACCGAGACCGCATCGAGGTTGGTGGCGGACGTGCCAGTGGAGGTCGGGGCAGCGTCCTGCGCCCAGGCCGCGGGAGCGAGCGCGATCAACAGCGCGGCGGCCAACAAAGTCTTCGTCATGTTACGGACACTCAGGCAGGCACGAGCCACCGCGTGGGCGCGGAGCTCATGGAGTTCAGAAGGGGAGACAACCGATGCGACCAGCGGGCGCTGCAGGCGCCGTGGGTCAACGTGAAAATGGTGCGCTAGACAGATGACTGTCTGGTGACATGTTCATCCGTTGTGAGGCGCCTACCAGGACGGGTAGTGCCGGCCGCTGGCCGGCAGCCACGTGGACCCATCTGGCAATATGCAGCTGCCGGCCAGCGGCCGGCACTACCAATCGGTGTTCAGCGCGGCTTGCGCGTGCGCTTCGGCTTCGCGGTATCGCCGCCGCTGGCGGCGCCATCCTGCAGCGCCTGCAGCCACGACAGGGTGTCCACGTAGTCGATGAAATGGCGAAGGTAGCCAGGGCTGGTCGACTGCATCGTGTCCAGCATGCGTTGCACCAGCACCGCCGAGTTCAGCGGGCCGCCGTCGGCCGGGGCCTCGGTGCGCAGCGAGCGGCGCACCTGCAGTTCGCTGCGCAGCTCCGACCACTCGCGCTGCACCTGCTGCAGCATCGGCACCTGCGGGTAATGCGGCAGCGAACGCGACCCCGCATCGAGGTCGCGCACCAGTGCGCGCAGGCCATCCAGTGCGGGCGGCTTACTTGCCATCAGCGGCCTTGGGCTTGGGAATCGGCGCGATTTCCACGCGCCGGTTGCGCGCGCGGCCGTCTTCGCTGGCATTGGAGCTGACCGGCTGCTCGCTGCCGAACGCGGCGGCGAACACCGCGTCGGCGGGCACGCCATCGGCAATCAGGGTGCGGGTCACGGTCAGCGAACGCTGCGCGGACAGCTCCCAGTTGTCGGCGAAGCGGCGGTTGCCTTCGCGCACCGGTGCGTCATCGGTGAAGCCGCTGACCATCAGGATCTCTTCGCGCGTGCCCAGGTAGGCGGCCAGCGGCGCGGCCAGGCTGCGCAGCAGCTCCTGGCCTTCCGGCTGCAGCTGGTCCGAATTCAGTGCGAACAGCACGCTGCCACTGATGCCGATGCGGCCATCGACCAGAGTCACTCGGCCGGCCGCCAACGGGCCAGCCAGTGCCTGTTCCAGGGTGTGCAGGCGCTTGGCTTCGGCCTGGCGCTGCTTCACTTCCTGGTCCAGCCGCTGCGACAGTTCCAGCTGCACGGCGACCACGCCGACCAGGATCAGCACGAACGCGCCCAGCAGCACCGACATCAGGTCGCCGAAGGCGGCCCAGATCGGGGCATGCGAGCCGCCGTCGACCTCCAGCTCGTCGCTCATGCGCTGCCGGCCTTGCCGCGGCGCGTGGCCAGCTGCTGCAGTTCTTCCATCACCTGCTTCTGCGACAGCAGGCTGAGGTCGACCACTTCGCGCGCCTGCGCCACGTAGTAGGCCAGCTGCTCATCGCTGCGGGCCAGCGAAGCGTCCAGCGCGCCGCCGATCTGTTCCAGGCGGCCGGACAGCTCAGCCGAGGCCGTACCGAACTGCTCGACCGCGGAACCGAAGCTGCCGGCCAGCTGGCCGACGTCGCCGGCGCTGCCGCTGAGTGCGGCCGCAATGCCATCCAGCTTGCCGGTCTCGGCGGCGATATGGTCGGTGAAGCGGTTGCCGACGCGTTCCAGCAGCTCGGCCGAACCGCCGACCAGTGCGTCCACGGCAGTGCGCTGTTCGTGCGAGGCATGGTTGATCGCATCGAGCAGGGTCTGCACGGTGGCCAGCAGGCGGCCGCGTTCTTCCAGCATCGCGTTGTCGCGCGCCAGGCTTTCGGACAGGGTGCTGCGCAGTTCGTTGATGACGTCGGCAGCGGCCTTCGGCGCGGCTGCAGCGGTCTGCAGCAGGGTGGAAACCTCGGCCAGCGTGGCGTTGGCCTGTGCACGACCGTTCTCGCCGATCTGCTGCGCGGTCGCCGCCAGCGTGTCGCAGACCTGCTGCTGCTGGGTGGCCAGGCGTTCGCCGTTGGCCTGCAGGCGCTCGGCCAGATCGGTGGAAACATGCTGCAGGGCATCGCTCCAGCGCTGCAGGCGCTGTTCGTCGCCGGCCTGCAACTGCGCCTGCAGCGTGGCGTGGGCCTGCTGCAGTTCGGCGCCGACCGCGTTCCAGCGCGCCTGGCGCTGCTGCTCGCGGCTGTCCAGGCTGGCCTGCAGTTCCGCGTGCGCGGTCGCGGTGGCGGCCTGCGCGGCCTGCCACTGCTGCGAGCGCTGCTCTTCATGATCCTGCAGCAGCGCCTGGCTGGCGCTGTGGTGCTGCTCCAGTGCCTGCAGCAGCGCCTGCGCACGCGCGTCCAGATGCTCGCTGACGGCCAGCAACGCCTGCTGCTGGCGTTCGACCAGCGCGGTATTCAATGCCTGCTGCTGTTCGGCGGCGGCGCGCCAGGCCTCGGCATTGCCGCTGGCATCGGCCTGCAGGCGCTCACCGATGCGCGCGACCAGTGCTTCGGCCTGCGTGCCCTGGCCATCGCTGAAGGCCTGCAGGTGCTGGCGCAGATCACTCACCAGCGCCTGTTGTGCCTGGGTCTGCTCGTTCACCACCTTGGCCCAGCTGGCTTCGGTGGCGACGCGGCTGCGCTCGAAACCGTCGCTCAGGCCAGACAACTGCTGCTGCACCGCCTGCTCGACACGGGCATGCAGCGCCTCACCATGGTGGGCCAGGCCAGCCAGCGTTGTCTCGGCCATCGGCTGCAGCGCGCCACCGATGGCGGCGGCACTGGCTTCGGCGCCTTCGCGCAGCGACTGCTGCAGCGAGACCGCCAGGCGTTCCTGCAGGGCCTGGCTCTGGGTCAGGAACTCGGCCTGGCCGGCCAGCAGGCGCTCATTGGCGGCCGTGCTGTGCAGTTCAAAGGTCTGCGTCATCGCCTGCAGGCGATCAACCAGCGCCGGCAGCGCGGCGGACTGTGCCTGCAGCAGTCGCAGCGATTCGGCGCGCTGCCAGGCCTGCGAGTACGGGTGCAGGTCGCCGGCAATGGCCCGGTCCAGCTGCTGCACGGCCTGCAGGCGGTCACGGCGCAGCAGCGCCGCCAGCAGGCCGAGCATGGCCGAGCTGGCCACACCGGCGATCGAGGTGCCGAATGCCACCGCCAGGCCCTGGACCGGTGACGCCAGCGAGCCGCGGATGGCGGCCATGTCGGTCGCGCTCTGCAGGGCCAGGCCGGTGCCACGCAGGGTGTCCATCATGCCCAGCAGGGTGCCGAGCATGCCCAGCAGCACCAGCAGGCCAACCAGGTACGGAGTCAGTACCGGCGCGGGCAGGGCGGTGCGCTCGCCTTCCACGCGCAGGCGCACGGCGTTGCGCAGGCCCATCGGCACGCGCTCCAGCCAGGGAGCGAGGCTTTCCTTCGCGCTGGACAGGTCACTCAGTGCGCTGCGCAGGCCGTTGCTGGCCTGGCGGTAGCGGTACAGCTCCACGCCACCGGCGATGTAGCAGGCCGCGATGATCGCCGCCACCGCTGCACCCAGCGGATGCACCGAAACGTAGCCAATGCCGATCCAGCACACGGCCAGCAGGCCGACAAGGAAAACAACGACATGGAAAGCAGTTCTGGACATGGTGTTCCGGTCAGTGGGAGCGCAGGGCGTCTTGCAGCCCTTCGATCGGGTGGAAGCGCAGCTGCAGCTCGGCAAGCAGCAGGGTGCGCATGTCATGGCGGAAGGCCGCGCGCCAGCCGGGCTGGCCGTGCACGCGTTCAAAACGGGCGCCGAGCACCGCCGGCGCAGTGGCCAGCAGGCTGTGCTCGCGCGGGGTGAGGGTCTGTTCCATCACCGCGTCGACCTCGGCCAGCCGCGCCAGCTGCGGCGAAACCTGCACCAGCTGGTCGCGCAGGCGGCCGCGCAGGCGCCCGGTGGCGGTCTGGATGGCCTGCTGCAGCACCCGGTAGCGCTGGCGCAGCGAGGCGAAATTGGGTGCCGCAGCGGCTTCGGCCAGGTCGAGCAGGCGCTCGGCCTCTGCATCCTCACGGATCGAGGCCAGCAGGCTGGCATGGGCCTGGGCGCAGTCCGCCAGCACATCCTCGGCCGCTTCGGTGGCCTCACCCGGCTCGGGCAGGCGTCCGCCCAAGGCCCCGGACAGGGCCACGGCACGGCTCCAGTCCACCCACTGGCCGAGGCGATCGGTCAGGGCGGGACTGCTGGCCGGCATCGCGCCGTCGCTGAGACGGGCGAGCAGGCGGAGGAATTCCGGTCCACCCAGGACCGGCTGCGCTGCGTTCGCCATCAAGGGGTGAGGGGCCAAAAACCGTTGATTTTACAACCAGATGACCCTGCCTGGATGAAGGCGGGGCCGGGGGAGGGCACCCGCAGGCGCGACAGGGCTTAGAATGTCCGGCTGCACCCATCCGTTCGACCCCTGGAGTTCCCCAATGACTGTTGCGCAGTTCTACCCGATCGGCACCCCCGGACAGCCCTGGGGCGACGCGGAACGCGCACAGTGGCGGGCCCGCCAGCAGCGCCAGCGCAGCTACCACGACGACGTGGTGGCCGCGCTCGAACGCCTGGACGACAGCTTCGACGTGATCCAGTACGGCCAGCTGGACTACGCGCCGGACCATTACCCGCTGTTCGCGGTGGTCAACCACGACTGGAACCCGGCGCTGCCGACCGCGCTGATCACCGGTGGCGTGCATGGCTACGAGACCAGCGGCGTGCACGGCGCACTGCAGTTCCTGGAACAGCAGGCCGAGCGTTACCTGGGCCGGCTGAACCTGATCGTGGCGCCGTGCGTCAGCCCGTGGGGCTACGAGCGCATCCAGCGCTGGAACCCGGATGCCATCGACCCCAACCGCAGCTTCCGTGACGGTGGCCAGATCGAGGAAGCGGCCGCCCTGATGGCCTGGGTGGCCGAGCGCAAGCCGAACCTGCTGGTGCACCTGGACCTGCACGAGACCACCGACAGCGACCTGCATGAGTTCGATCCTGCGCGCTGCGCCCGCGACGGCAAGCCGTTCGAGCGCGACACCATCCCGGATGGTTTCTATGTGATCGGCAACAGCGAAGACCCGCAGGCCGAGTTCCAGAAAGCGTTGATCACCGCCGTAGCCCCGGTCACCCATATCGCCCCGGCCGATGCCGCGGGCAATCTGGTCGGCCTGCCGCTGCAGTCGCCGGGCGTGGTCTGGGGTGAATCGCGTTCGATCGGCGCCTGCGCCGGCTTCACCGATGCGCGCTTTGCCACCACCACCGAGGTCTACCCGGACAGCCCGCGTACCAACCCGCAGGAATGCAACGACGCCCAGGTGGCGGCGGTGTGTGCGGGCCTGGATTTCGCCCTGGCGGCGCAGTAACGTATCAACACGAGGTAGCGCCGGGTCATGCCCGGCGGCTTGGGCGTGACCTAACCCAGCAGGATCACGCCCCACACCGTGCCGACCATCAGCAGTGCGGTGGTCTGTGCGGCGCTGCCCATGTCCTTGGCGTTCTTGGACAGTGGGTGGTGGTCAAGCGAGATGCGGTCGACCACCGCTTCGATGGCCGAGTTGAGCAGCTCCACCAGCAGGCTGATGAAGCAGACGGCCAGCACCACGGCCCGCTCGATCGTGCTGATGTCCAGCACGAAGGCCGCGACCATCAGCAGTGCATGCAGCAGCAACAGCTGCCGGAAGGCCGCTTCGCCACGGAACGTGGCGATGAAGCCATCGCGCGAATGGATCAGCGTGTGGAAGATGCGGCGAAGCCCGGTCTTGCCGTGCGGGTACTTGCCGCTGTCCCTGGGGTGAGGTGGCTGCATGCCGGTCCTGCCATGAATTGACCTCACGACAGGATGTGCAGGCGGGCGTCGGGAAAGCGTCGGACGCCCGTTGGATTTTCCTTCAGCCGGCCTGGCGCTGCGCCTGGATGGCCTGGTCGAGGGTGTCCAGTTCATCAGTCGGCGAGGCCAGCCATGCCGGGTACGCCTCGGTCTCGACGAAGGCGGAAGATCGCAGCACGTCATCGAAGGCAGGATTGTCCTTCTCCGCATGACGCAGCAGGCCGGACATCAGCCCGCAGATGCGGACCGCGGCCTGGAAGGCGCCCTGCAGCGATCCGGCCGGCTCGGTGACCGTGTTGAGGAAGGCCGCATAGGCCGGGCCATCGAAGACGAAGTCCTCGCGCTGCTGGAAGGCTTCGCCGCTGAGGTTGGCTTCACCGGAGACGTGCCGCGAAAATCCCCAGGACCAGATGTCGAGGAAACGCAGGTCATCCAGCATCCGGCGCGCATCGTCATTCAGTGGAACGGTGCCGGACAGGGCGTGTTCCAGCGTGGCCGCTGCGAACGGTTCGGTGCCTTCGTGGGCCAGGAAATCGCTCAGGCAGCGCAGCGCACCGGGATGGTGCGGGTCCAGTTGCAGCGCCCGGTAGATCACGCGGGCGCCTTCCACATGGCGGCCCTGGGCGATGAAGATGTTGAGCGCGTGGTGGGCGAGCTGGTCGGCGTTGAGGTCGGCAATCCGGGTCATCGGGGTCTGGCTGGCGTGGACGGACGGTGGGCACCAGTCTGACAGATCACTCATTCGGCCGGGCTGCGTGAATCGCGGATCGAATAGATCACCGAGAAGATCTTCCAGCCCTGTTCGGTGCGGATCAGCTGCCACATCTCCTTGCCCCAGTTGGTCTTCACTCCATCGTCGTGGAAGCTGTAGTCAAACGACACCGAGGCTACATCGCCATCCGTCTCGATCTTCGTGTTGGAGAATGTCTCCTCCTTCGGCTTCGGCGAGGCCACCGCCCCGTCGATCAGTGCGATGAAGTTGTTGGCGGGAATCTGCCGTGCCTTGATCGCATCGGGCTTGGCCTTGCGGATGTCCTGCAGGCGCACATCCTCGGAGACAAACTGCCAGCCGATGTCTTCCGGTTTTTCAGAGAAGAACAGGCTCATGTAGGTCGGCTTGTCCTTGTTGATCAGCGAGGTGCGGAAGGACTCGACCACCTGTTCGATCGCTTTGACGTCGGCGGGGGTGTTCTCCGCGGCGTAGGCCGGCAGGCACGCCGGGAGGAAGAGGGCGAGGGCGAGGGCGGCGAAGCGTGCACGTGCGTCTGGCATCATGGGTTCCTGGGGAGGAGCGGGGTGGCGCTCGCGCATCACCGCGCGTAGGTTCGCCAGAAAAGCACGTGGTCTTCGGTCCTGTTGATGGCGACGAAGACTGATTTCCCGGATTCGGGCGCGCAGCGAAAGACGCGGTACGACGCGCTGAGCGTCGCGTTGCCAGGCCACCAGTGTCGATTGAATGCAACAGGATCACTGTTGTTGAATGTGGTTGCCTGGCAATCCGCAGGCAGCTGCAGTGGTATCGCAGGGGGCTTGGCGAACGCCAGCGCGCTGGTGTTTGAGTCGAGGTCGTGCACCTCGCTCAGCTTGGTCGCCTCGTGGGGCACCCAACCGGGAACCCATCCCTTGTTCACCATGTCGGCGTCGATGGCCTGCTGCTGGGTGTCGAACGAGCTGTCCATCACCAGTCCGCAGGCGCCGAGCGCCGTGCAGACCGTCAATGCAAGGAGGGATCGCATTCTGGTCCAGATGCAGAGTGGAAACATCGTGCGTGCGTCCACGTGGAATGTCGTCGGGCCTATCGGGTCAGGGCATCGAACAGGCGATTGCGGTCCGCATCGCTCATCGACCAGCTCTGCCCGAGCGGGGCCATGCGCACGGATTCGGTCCGGCCGCAGGCCCGGTACTGCCAGGTTTCCGAACCATCGGGCTGGGTTGTCACGTCGATGCCCTCCAGGTGCGCGCATTGCAGCCGGGCCAGCGCCATCGGCGCGAAGTGCAGCATGTAGTGCTGCACCCGGTCGGCCGGCATTGCCGTTCCGGCAGGCAGCGGATGAGCCGGGCCATATTCGGCGAGCAGGCCAACGCAGGTCGCCGCGGCGGACAAGGTATTGCGACCGAACGCGCGGGAGGCATCGCGTTCCACGCCCTTTTCCAGTGCCTTGCCCTCCTTGCTGCTGGCATAGGCCTCGGCGGCCCGCAACTGCGCGGTGTCGAGCGTCGACAGCCAGTGCTTGCGGCCCTCCTGCAACTGCAGTTCCAGGCCGGGCAGTGTCTTCTGGCAGCGCGCCTCGATGGCCCGTGTCTGCACGAAGTCCTGGCTGCGATCACCAGGGGGTGCGGTGGGTGTCGCCGCCGTTGCAACTGCCGTCGTCGCAAGGGCCACGCAGGCCATGATCAGTCCAGTTCCTGCTCCGCTGCGCATCCATGCACTCCGTGAAGAGATTGTTGGCGCACGCTAGCACGGAGGCCTGGGCCGGAACAGTGCGGCTTCAATGGTGCCAGCACGTTGACGTTGAGCGCGGCGTGCATGGATGATGCGTTGCTGTGGCGCAAGGAGGCAGCCGTCCAGGATGATGCTGGAGCTGGGTGCCCCCTGTCGGCTGGTTGCCCCGTTGCGCTGCCTCTCACACCGGGAAACCGCGGCACGCCCATGCGCATCCATCGACCTTTCATTTTCTTCGCATGCTTGGCCATGGCGGCGCTGGCGATCCTGTTGGGCGTACTGGTGCTTATCCATGGTCTGGGCCCGACCAGTACGCGGTGTGGAAGGCTGTGTGGAATGGGAATTGCCATCAGCCAGTACTTCGGTTGGCGGGCCTACGAAGTGGCTTCTGCGATGACGATGTTTGGTTGTGCATTGCTGGCCGGGCATACCGCCCTGACGGAGGGTCTGGGCGCGCAACCCGCCGCGAAGCGGGGCCGCAGGCGGCGCCGGAAGAAAGCGTCTCGGTCCTGATAATCCGTCCTGTGGTTATCCGGATGTACGGGCTGCCTCGGCGATGGAGCGCGACGATGATCAGTCCGGTGGCAATCGCCACGAGCAGACATTTGGTATCGGGTTGCTGGCCCCAGGGAACTGCTTGCGTGAACGCATTGCCGGGAAGAACAGCGCTCTGCAGCGAGCTGGGTCACAGTCAGCAGCGCAACCGGCAGGTCCGCCATCGTGCGCGGGGTCTCCGCACCGGGTGCATCCAGTTGTCCGGTCAGCACCGCGTAGTCGACGGCCATCACCGGCGGCAGCTGGCTGCACGCGTGCACTGTCGGCCTGCTTGAACGCGTGGCGCTGCCCCATCGTGGTACGCATGGATACGTTCTGCACTTGTGGCCTGGCACCCCAGTGTGCAATTTGCGGGAATGTTCCATAAGCAGATCAAGGGGAAGACATGCGGTTGATCCTGGCGGTGGCGCTGGCTGTCCTGGCAATGCCGGCGGCTGCGCTGGAGGCGGCAACGCCTGCGCAGTTCGATAGCCATGTGGTACATGACCCGGCCCTGGGGGACATTGGCTGGCACATCGACAACGTCAACCCGGAGGAAAAGGGTCCGCTGGTGGTATGGCTGCCAGGCTCAGGTGCGTTCCCGCACTTCCAGCGTTTCAGCGACGGCAGCCAGGGAACCAGTTTTCCCCGCGATCTCTTCGCATTTCGCGACCGCGCGCACTTCCTGCTGGTGGACAAGCCCGGCGTTCCGTTTTCAGCCGAGATGCGCCTGGACCCGGCCAAGGGACGACCGCTTCCGTTGGATGGGCCCGCCTACCGTGCGGGGCTCGCGCGCGACACGTTGATCGCGCGCACGGTGCTGGCCGTTGCCGCAGCGCGCCGCACGCTGGGGGACAGAATTGACCAGGTCGTGATCATGGGCGGATCCGAGGGAGCGCAGTATGTCTTTGCGGTGGCAGGCCTGGTACACGCGGACAAGGCTGTAGGGTGGGGCGGACTGGCCTTGCCGCAGTACCAGGACTTCATCATCGAGCAACGGCTGCGTGCTGAACGAGGCGAGATCACCCGCGCCGAAGCGCAGGCCGCCGTCGAGGAGGTCTTCGCGGCCATCAAGGCGATCCATGCCAATCCGCTCGGTCTGGAGCAACAGTTCATGGGCGAGACCAACCGGCGCTGGTCGGGATTTGGTACGCATGCCGTGGTGGAGGACATGCTGGCGCTGGAGATCCCCTTGCTGCTGGTGCAGGGCGGCGACGACGACAAGGCCCCGATCATCAACACCGATTTCGCGATGGTGTCGTTCCTGTCGCGCGGCCGCAGCAACCTTGACTACTGGGTCTATCCGGAGGCCGACCACGGGATGCGGGTGACTGATCCAGACCGTCCGGGCAAGCGCATCTCGATCGCACCGGAGATTTGGACACGTGTCTGGGCGTGGGTGACGAAGCAGCCCTGAGCGGGTGATGGTGGCTGCACGCCCGCGAATGGCAGACAAATGAAGTACGAGGCAGCGTGATACCTCTGCCCGGTCGGCCGTCGCGTCGCACGACGTCACACGTCAAGCTGCAACCGCCCCACCGCCTGCGCGCACAACGACTGGCTGGCTAGTACCAACCCCTCCATCACCCGGTCGCCCACGTACTCTTCCGGTTCGCCGTTCTGCCGGGTGCGTTCCGCCGCCGGCAGCATTTCCAGCACCACCCGCAACCCGCTCAACGCGCAATCGGCATCGGCCAGGGCCAGGCAGCGCCCGGGCAGCTGATGCCGCTCCGGCCAGGGTTGGCCATCGGCCGCCGCACCGGAGCCGATGCGGTTGAGGTTGGCAATGAAGGTGTTCCGGTCCACCACAGGCGCAGCCGATGGCGAACCGTCGTCAGGGGCGGTGCTGCGATAGGCGTGCAGGTGGGGGACGTCCGATTCGTTCATGGCAGGGCTCCGTGCAGGGCAATCGGTAGCCGCCACCCATAAAAGTGGCGGGCGGTACGTGGTTCGAATCCGGGTTGGTCCCAAGCCGGTGGGCGCGAACGCCCCCACGCACCGCCCGCCATAGCCGGCAGACGGATTGCCAGCCGGCGCCACGGAATGTGGACGCCGACTGGCAAGCGCAATCACTCAGGACCAACTCGGGATTCGAAACCCGGCCACCCTTTTCCGGTGGCACGCCATCTGAGCCCCTGGCGCTGAGCAATGCCAATCAGAACAGTTGCAAACATCACTCGATTGAAGACGCTTTCAGCATTCTCCCACGCTGTTAAGCACTGCCAGCGCTGGCTGGCGTGGTGATCCGCCCGCATCGTGCAATCTGCGACAGATGTCGAGGTTGGGAAGTGGGAGGGAGCAGGTGGGGAGGGGCGATAGCGACAGGCTCCGCGCGAGCCTGAGTCGAGCCTGGCGGGGCCCAACCGGCGCCAAAGCGTGACGTGCGACTCGGGTTGACGTTCCCAGCCACCAAGCGCAGGCTGGTCCGGCACGTTTCCTAACCAGAAGGAGACTTATGACCGCCGCCGCTTCCCTGCATCCGACACCCGATACCCCGGGGCGTTCACGGCTCTGGAGTGTGTTCTGGCTGCAGGGCGTCATTCCCAGCAACATTCTGTGGGCGGTGGCCCTCTGGGCCCTGGCCAACCAGCGCACCCCGCTGCTGTTGGGGGTCTTTGCCGTGCTGCTGCTCTATACCGGCTGGATCATCCCGGCGGTGTGGCGGGCGGCGCCTACTGCGCACAACCCCAATCTGGGCGTGGCCGCGCGCGGGCTGACCGTGGCCTGGGGGCTGAACACCGTGCTGGTGATCTTCTTTCTGACCCTGCAGCTGGTGGCTCAATAGAACTGAACAGGCTCGCCGCCCCGGTCGAAGGCGGCGAAGCGGCCGATCTGACCGTCATGGATGGCGTTGACCATCAGCTGCAGCGGGCGAGCGGCCTCATCGCTGTTGGGCGCGAAACCGCCACGCCCATCCAGCGCCGCCACGAAGACCAGATCCCACTCGATGCCGGTGGTGGTCGATTCGGCCGCCAGCGCCTGGAAGCTGGGGACGTCGGCCGGCAGCTTGTCCACGCACAGCACCGGCGACAGGGTGCCGCCCTCGCGGCGGTCATGCCGGTCGCGCTGGTCGCTGGTGGGCGATTCGGGCAGCTCGGCGCGTACGAACACGAACAGCAAGCGTTGCGGTTCAGCCTGCTGGCCTGCGGCGTGCAGCAGCTGCTGGAAATCGTTCATCATCATGAGGGTTGTCACACGCCCGCTGCACGGAAAGCCGCATGCTGCCACAACGCCTGTCGCGCGGGGCCGAACGCGATTGATTTAAGTCATGCCCATGGAACTGAAGGCCGCGTACTCTGGCAATCGTTCCAGCAGGCGAGGGTATCCGGGCCGTTCCGGGCACAGGCAAGACGGTGGAGCAACAAGGTGGACCAGCCATGAGCCAACTCACCGACGGTTTCGGACGCAGCTTTCCGTACCTGCGCCTGTCGTTGACCGAAGCCTGCAACTTCCGTTGCAGCTACTGCCTGCCCGACGGTTACCAGGCCGATGGCCGCCCGCGCTTCCTGCAGGTGGATGAAATCGCGCGTCTGGTGCGTGCGTTTGCCGCGCTGGGCATGAGCAAGATCCGCCTGACCGGCGGTGAGCCCAGCCTGCGCAAGGACCTGGACGAGATCATCGCCACGGTTGCGGCGGTGCCGGGCATCCGCAAGGTGGCCATCACCACCAACGGCACGCTGCTGCCGCGGCGCCTGCCGGGGTGGCACCGGGCTGGCCTGACCGCGCTGAACGTGAGCATGGACAGCCTGCAGCGCGAACGCTTCAAAACCATCACCGGGCATGACCGCCTGCCGGAGATCGAACAGGGCCTGGCCCTGGCGCAGGCGTTGGGCCTGCCGGCGATCAAGCTCAACGCGGTACTGCTGCGTGGCCTGAACGACGACGAGCTGCCGCAGTGGATGGACTACCTGCGCGACCGCCCCTTCAGCGTGCGCTTCATCGAGCTGATGCGCACCGGCGACAACGAAGCCTACTTCCAGCGCCACCACCTGCGCGCCGACCTGGTGATCGAGCAGCTGCTGGCGGCCGGCTGGCACGAGCGGCCGCGCGCGGCCGATGCGGGCCCGGCGCGTGAGTTCGGCCACCCCGACCATCGCGGCAGCATCGGCATCATCGCCCCGTATTCGCGTGACTTCTGCAAGGGCTGCAACCGCCTGCGGGTAACCGCCAAGGGCGACCTGCGGCTGTGCCTGTTCGGCGAGTTCGGCGTGCCGCTGCGCCCGCTGCTGCAGAGCGACGATGACCACGACGCGCTGCTGGCACGCATCACCACACAGCTTGGCCTGAAAGCGGCCGGGCATGGACTGCACCAGGGCCAGACCGGGCTGACCCCGCACCTGGCCTCCATCGGAGGATGAGCAACACGATGAGTGGGGAATTGAATGCGGCCTTCCACATGGCCGATGTCCGCGACAAGCGCATCACCCGCCGCCGTGCGGTGGCGGTGGGCGAGCTGCATGCCGGTCCGGTGGCCTATCCGCTGATCGTCGAGCGCCGCCTGCCCAAGGGCGATGCGCTGGTGATGGCCGAGATTGCCGGCCTGCAGGGCGCCAAGATGGCCTCGATGCTGATGCCGCTGTGCCACCCGCTGCCGCTGGAGCTGGTACAGGTGTTCTGCGCGGCGGTGCCGGAACGGCAGGCGATCCGCGTGTGGTGCGAGTGCGCCAGCGAGGCGCGCACCGGCGTGGAGATGGAGGCACTGGCCGGCGTCAACGCGGCGCTGTTGACCCTGTACGACCTGAGCAAGCCGGTGGAACCGGCCCTGCGCATTGAAGGCATCCGCCTGCTGTTCAAGGAAGGTGGCAAGCGCGGCGTGTGGCTGCACCCGGATGGCATGGACGATGCCGAGCGCGCGCGCTTCAAGCCGCGTGCGCCGAAGGGCCTGCAGGGCGCGGCCTGCGCGGTGATCACGCTGAGTGATCGTGCCAGCGAAGGCACCTATGAGGATGTGTCCGGCCCGACCCTGGTGACCGGCCTGAAAAGGCTGGGCGGCGAGGTGGTGGCCGCCGAGGTGTTGCCTGATGGCATCGAACCATTGGCGGGCCGCCTGCAGGCCCTGGCCGCCGAGGGCGTGCGCCTGTGCCTGTGTACCGGCGGTACCGGGCTGGGCCCGCGTGACCTGACACCGGAGGCGCTGCGTTCCCTGGACGCGCGGCCGGTGCATGGCCTGGCGCAGATGGTGCGGGCACTGAGTGCACAGCACACGCCGATGGCCTGGCTGAGCCGCGCCGAGGTGGTGCAGCTGGGCAACATGCTGGTGTTCGCATTGCCTGGCAGCCCGAAGGCGGCGGCGCAGTGCCTGGATATCCTTGCGCCGGTACTGGGCCACGCCCTGGCGATGGTCGAGGGTGGTGGCCACTGATGATTGCCTACAGCGAAGCCTTGCAGCACCTGCTGGACGCGGCCACGCCGCTGTCGGCCGAGCGCCTGCCGCTGCATGAGGCCGGCGGCCGTACCCTGGCCAGTGACATCCACAGCGGGCAGTCGTTGCCGCCGTTCGACAATTCGGCGATGGACGGCTTCGCGCTGCGCGCCAACGGCGCGACGTTCGAGGCCGGTACCGAATTCGCGGTGCAGGGCTGGCAGGCGGCCGGCGATGCCGGCGCCGAGGGCGGCGAGGGTGCCTGGGAAATCATGACCGGTGCGCGCATGCCGTCCGGGCTGGACACAGTGGTACCGGTCGAGAACGTGGACATCCTCGCCAGCGAGGAGGGACGCCCGACCCGCATCGCCCTGAAGGCATCGGTGAAGCCGGGCCAGCATGTGCGCCTGCGCGGCCAGGACGTGAGCGCAGGCGAGCGCGTGCTGCAGGCCGGGCAGGTGCTGGATATCAATGCGCGCACGCTGCTGCATGCCATCGGCGTGGGCCAGGTGGCGGTGGTGGCACGGCCGAAGGCGGCGGTGATCGCCACCGGCAAGGAGCTGGTGACCGAAGCGGCGCAGACGCTGGAATCCGGGCAGATCCGTGACAGCAACCGGCCGTATCTGGTCGGCCGCCTGCAGGCCGCCGGTGCCGAGGTGGTCTGGCAGGGCACGGTGGGCGACGACGTGGCCGCGTTCAATGCGGTGCTGGATGAAGCGCTGGCCGCGGGCGCGCAGGTGCTGATCAGTACGGGGGCAGTGTCGGCCGGGCGCTACGATTTCGTTCCCGATGCGCTGCGCGGCCGTGGTGCGCGCATCGTGTTCCACAAGGTGGCGATCCGCCCAGGCAAGCCGCTGCTGTTCGCGGTGCTGCCCAATGGCGCGCTGTACTTCGGGCTGCCGGGCAACCCGGTGTCGGCGGCCGTGGGCCAGCGTTTCTTCGTCGAGCCGGTGCTGCGGCGCCTGCTGGGGTTGGCGCCGGAAGCCGTGTTGCAGCTGCCGCTGCAGGCCGACGTGCGCAAGCCGCCGGGCCTGCGCTTCCATGCGCGTGCGCGGGTGGAAGTGGACGGTCAGGGGCGCCTGAGTGCGCGCGTGCTGTCCGGGCAGGAGTCGTTCCGTTTGATGTCCATGCTGCAGGCCAACGCCTGGGTGGTGCTGGAGGCCGAGGGTGACCTGGCCATCGCTGGCACGCCGGTACAGGTACAGGGCTGGGGTCACCATGACCCGGTGCAGCTGGTGAGCCAGGAGTCACGATGAAACGGGTGAATCTGCAGTTGTTCGGTGCGTTTTCCGATCTGGATGCCAGCCGCGAGATCGCGGTGGATGTGGCCGGTGGCACCGTGGCCGATCTGCGCCAGGCGCTGCGCGAGCTGCTGCCGGTGCGTTGGCCGGGTTTCCGCGCTGGCCTGCTGGACTACTCGGCATTCGCCGACCAGCAACGTGTGCTGCGCGACCACGAGGCGCTGCCCGACGATGGCCGGGTGGCGATCCTGCCGCCGGTAAGCGGGGGCTGAACCATGAGCGAGAAGATCATCGCCAAGGTGGTGGACCGCGCGCAGGCGGCGATCGATCCGGCCGAGGGCATCGCTGCGGTGTCCGATCCGGGTTTCGGTGGCATCGACGTGTTCATCGGCAAGGTGCGCGACGTCAACGTCGGCCGGCCGGTGACCGGGATCACCTACGACCTGTTCGAGCCGTTGGTGCTGAACGAGTTCAAGCGCTTGGCCGCCGAGGTCGAGGCCACGTTTGGTCCGAAGCTGAAGCTGTATGTGGCCCACGCCAAGGGCCGGTTGGGCATTGGCGATGTGGCGGTGGTGGTGGCGGCGGGCAGCCCGCACCGTGACGAGGCGTTCCGTGCCTGCCGGCAGTTGATCGAGGTGGTGAAGCACCAGTGCCCGATCTGGAAGCAGGAGCATTACGAGGACGGCGACAGCGAGTGGAGCGAGGGTTGCAGCCTGTGCCATGCGGACAGCGAACCCGCTCATTCCCATGACCATGCGCACGATCACCAGCATTGACCCCGCCCTTCAGGGGGGCGCGGGGTTCAGTAGATCCACGCCATGCGTGGATGAGGCCTTTCCCGCGCATCCGGCCGGCGCAGCCACGCATGGCGTGGCTCTACTGCGATGAGCATCAACGGCATCGTGCTGGCCGGTGGCCTGTCCACCCGGATGGGCCGCGACAAGGCACTGCTGCCGTGGCAGGGTCGAACCCTGCTGGAACACATGCGGGGCCTGTTGATGCAGGCCGGCGCACGCGAGGTCTGGGTCAGCGGAAATTACCCGGCATTCGGCGGCGTGCCGGACCGCGTGGCACGTTGCGGGCCGCTGGGCGGGCTCTACAGTGTGGCGATGCGCATGCCCGATGGCCCTGCCTGGGTGGTGCCGGTGGATACGCCGCTGCTGCCGCCGCGATTGCTGGAGCAATTGCGTGACGGCCATCGCGGTCCATGCACGATCTTTGCGGGCCACCCCCTGCCCATGCTGGTGGATATAGACGATGCTTGTCGCAATGTACTTGGATCGATGCTGGATGACCCGGACGGTCCGCGCTCGCTGCAGGCCCTGCAGCGTCGTCTTGGCGTGAACACCGTGGCGCTGGTGCCGGTTGACGAGGCCGGGCTGGTCAACTGCAATACCCCCGAACAATGGGAGGATGTTGCGTCATGAAAGTGCAGTTGCAGGACCAATCGGTGCGGCTTCGCCTGGACGAGGCCGAGCTGGCGCGCCTGCTGGCCGGTGAATCGGTCGAGAACATGACCCGCTTCGGCGGGATCGAGGGCTGGGGCATGGCGGTGTCGCTGCATGGCGGCGATCAACCGGTGCTGCTCGATGGCGGCACCTTCTGCCGCCTGGTACTGCCGCGCCCGGCAGTCGAGGGCTTGGCGGCGCGGCTGCCGTGTCGGGAGGGCCTGCCGTTCGACATTGCCCTGGAAGATGGCAGCCAGCTTCAGCTGCAGTTCGATGTGGACGTGCGCGACAGCGTGCGCCAGCGCGGGGTGTCCCGCCGCACCACCGCTTCATCGGTTTGACATTTGTCAGGGGCAGGGTGGAAACCGGCCCCTGATTGATCCAGATCAACCCCGTCGTTGTTGCTGCGCGGCCTAATGGCTGCATGACGACGGGTCACAACTTGAAACGCAGTACCCACGTCATTCCACAGCCTTGGAGCCATGTATGACCGTCGGTAGCGATCCTGTTGTCCGCAGCACTGCCCGTCCGGGTCGCGTCATCAGCGACTGGACGCCGGAAGATCCCGGCTATTGGGAGCGCACCGGCAAGCGGGTCGCCACCCGCAACCTGGTCATCTCGATTCCCTCGCTGCTGCTGGCCTTCTCGGTCTGGGTACTGTTCTCGGCGGTGTCGATCAGCCTGCCGAAGATCGGCTTCAACTTCAGCACCGACCAGCTGTTCTGGCTGGTGGCGCTGCCCAGCCTGTCCGGCGCCACGCTGCGCATCTTCTATTCGTTCGTGATCCCGATCTTCGGCGGCCGCCGCTGGACCGCGCTGTCCACGGCCTCGCTGCTGGCGCCGACGCTCTGGCTCGGCTTTGCGGTACAGAACCCGGCCACGCCGTACGGGGTGTTCGTGGCCATCGCGATCCTGTGTGGGTTCGGTGGCGCGAACTTCTCGTCGTCGATGTCCAACATCTCCTTCTTCTACCCCAAGCAGAAGCAGGGCCTGGCGCTGGGCCTGAACGCCGGCCTGGGCAATGTGGGCGTGTCGGTGGCGCAGGCGGTGATTCCGCTGGTCATCACCGTGGGCGTGTTCGGTGCGCTGGGTGGTGCACCGCAGCCCGCGGTGGAGGGTGGGGCGCCGCTGTTCCTGCAGAACGCCGGCTTCATCTGGGTGCCGGCGATTGCGCTGTGCGCCATCGCGGCCTGGTTCGGCATGAACGACCTGACCAGCGCCCGCTCGTCGTTCTCCGAGCAGGCGGTGATCTTCCGCCGCAAGCACAACTGGCTGATGTGCTGGTTGTACATCGGCACCTTCGGTTCCTACATCGGCTTTTCGGCCGGCTTCCCGATGCTGGTGAAGAGCCAGTTCCCTGAGGTGAACCCGCTGGCCTACGCCTTCATCGGCCCGCTGCTGGGCGCACTGATGCGTTCGGTGGGTGGCAGCATGGCCGATCGCTGGGGTGGCGCACGCCTGACCTTCTGGGTGTTCGCGCTGATGATCGCGGCAGTGTTCGGCGTGCTGCACTTCCTGCCCAGCGATGGCCAGGGTGGCAACTTCCATGGCTTCCTGCTCAGCTTCATGGCGCTGTTCGTGCTCAGTGGCATCGGCAACGGCACCACCTTCCGCATGATCCCGGTGATCTTCCGCACCCTGCATGAGCGCTGGTCGGCCAACGACAATGCCGAAGGCAAGGCCTCGGCCGCACACCAGGCCAGCATCGAGTCGGCCGCAGTGGTCGGTTTCTCCGGTGCGATCGGTGCCTACGGCGGTTTCTTCATTCCCAAGAGCTACGGCTCGTCCATTACGTTGACCGGCAGCCCCGACATGGCGCTGTACGGATTCGTTGTTTTCTATGTCACCTGCCTGGCCGTGACCTGGTGGTGGTACTACCGGCGCGGTGCCGAGACACCCTGCTGACGACATGAAAACGCACCGCAGCCAGATGACACACACAGCCACGATGCCGATGTCCGCAAAGGGAGACCCCCGATGAGTTATTTCCTCGATCGCTTGCAGTTCTTCAAGCGTGATCCCCAGACCTTTGCCGATGGCCACGGATTCGCCAAGAGCGAAGGCCGTGACTGGGAAAACAGTTACCGCGCCCGCTGGCAGTACGACAAGATCGTGCGTTCCACCCACGGCGTGAACTGCACCGGCTCATGCAGCTGGAAGATCTACGTCAAGAACGGCCTGGTCACCTGGGAAACCCAGCAGACCGATTACCCGCGCACGCGCCCGGACCTGCCCAACCATGAACCGCGTGGCTGCCCGCGTGGCGCCAGCTATTCCTGGTACCTGTACAGCGCCAACCGGCTGAAGTACCCGCTGATCCGCGGCACGCTGCTGCGCCTGTGGCGCGAGGCGCGCAAGAGCAAGGCCCCGGTCGACGCGTGGGCCAGCATCGTCGAGGACAAGGAGAAGGCACGCTCGTACAAGACCCGCCGTGGCATGGGCGGCTTCGTGCGCCTGCAGTGGGAAGAGGCCAACGAGATCATCGCCGCCTCCAACCTGTACACGGTGAAGCAGTACGGCCCGGACCGCGTGGTGGGCTTCTCGCCGATTCCGGCCATGTCGATGGTGTCCTACGCCGCCGGTGCGCGTTACCTGTCGCTGCTGGGTGGCGCCTGCCTGTCCTTCTATGACTGGTACTGCGATCTGCCGCCGGCATCGCCGCAGATCTGGGGCGAACAGACCGACGTGCCCGAATCGGCCGACTGGTACAACAGCCGCTACATCATCGCCTGGGGCTCGAACGTGCCGCAGACGCGCACGCCCGATGCGCACTTCTTCACCGAGGCGCGCTACAACGGCACCAAGACGGTGGCGATCTGCCCGGACTATTCCGAGCTGGCGAAGTTGACCGACCACTGGCTGCACCCCAAGCAGGGCACCGATGCGGCGCTGGCTTTCGCCTTTGGCCACGTTATCCTGCGCGAGTTCCATGTGGATTCGCCTTCGCAGTACTTCCAGGACTACTGCCGCCAGTATTCGGACATGCCGATGCTGGTGCGCCTGGAGCGCCGCGACGATGGCCGCCTGGTGCCGGGCCGTTTCCTGCGCGCCAGTGAACTGGGCGGGCTGGGCGAAGCCAACAACCCCGACTGGAAGACCCTGGCCTATGACGAAACCAGCGGCCAGATCGTGGTGCCGAACGGCTCTATCGGCTTCCGCTGGGGCGAGAAGGGCAAGTGGAACATCGAGGAGAAGGAGAGCAGGGGCGCCGAGACGCGCCTGCGCCTGAGCCTGGCCGATGGCCATGAAGGCATCGAAGCGGTGAGCTTCCCGTACTTCGGTGGCATCGAGACCGATGGCTGGACTGCCGCGCCGGCCGACGACGTGCTTGAGCGCAACATCCCGGTGCGTCGCCTGGCCCTGGCCGAGGGTGGCGAAACCCTGGTGGCCACTGTCTACGACCTGCTGCTGGCCCAGTACGGCGTGGACCGTGGCTTTGGCGGCGGCAACGTGGCATCGAGCTTCGACGACATGGTGCCGGGCACCCCAGCCTGGCAGGAGCGCATCACCGGCGTGTCGCGCGCCGAGGTGATCGAGATCGCCCGCGAGTTCGCACGTACCGCCGACAAGACCCATGGCCGTTCGATGATCATCGTCGGCGCGGGCATGAATCACTGGTTCCACAACGACATGAACTACCGCGGCCTGATCAACATGCTGATCATGTGCGGTTGCGTGGGCCAGACCGGTGGTGGTTGGGCGCACTACGTGGGCCAGGAGAAGCTGCGCCCGCAGACCGGCTGGCAGCCACTGGCGTTCGGCCTGGACTGGAGCCGCCCGCCGCGCCACATGAACGGTACGTCGTTCTTCTACTTCAACACCGGGCAGTGGCGCTACGAGAAGCTGCAGGTGGATGAGCTGCTGTCGCCGCTGGCCGATGCCAGCAAGTACAGCGGCAGCCTGGCCGACCTGAACCTGCGCGCGGTGCGCATGGGCTGGTTGCCGTGTGCGCCGCAGCTGGACCGCAACCCGTTGCAGCTGGTGCGCGAGGCCGAAGCGGCGGGTGTTGCCCCGGCCGACTACGCGCTGGGCAAGTTCAAGGACGGCTCTCTGGACTTCGCCTTCGCTGATCCGGATGCACAGCAGAACCACCCGCGGATGATGTTCATCTGGCGCTCGAACCTGCTCGGTTCCTCGGGCAAGGGCCACGAATACATGCTGCGGCACCTGCTGGGTACGCGCCATGGGCTGCAGGGCAAGGATCTGGGCGAGATGGGGGCGATCAAGCCGGAGGAAGTGACGTGGCGTGACGAGGCGCCGGAAGGCAAGCTGGACCTGCTGGTCACGCTCGACTTCCGCATGTGCACCACCGCGCTGTACTCGGACATCGTGCTGCCGACCGCGACCTGGTACGAGAAGGACGACCTCAACACCTCGGACATGCACCCGTTCATCCACCCGCTGTCGAAGGCGGTGGATCCGGCCTGGGAATCGCGCAGCGACTGGGAGATCTTCAAGGAGGTCGCCCGCACCGTGAGCGAGATGGCGCCCGGTGTGCTGGGCGTGGAGAAGGATCTGGTGCTGGTGCCGACCCTGCACGACACCCCCAACGAACTGGGCATGCCGTTCGGCGTGGCCGACTGGAAGAAGGGCGAGTGCGAGGCCGTCCCGGGCCAGACCATGCCGTCGATGACGGTGGTGGAGCGCGACTACCCGAACCTGTACCGCAAGTTCACCTCGCTGGGCCCGCTGCTGGACAAGCTGGGCAACGGCGGCAAGGGCATGAGCTGGGACACCAAGCACGAGGTCGAATTCCTCGGCAAGCTCAACCACACCGTGCACGAGGCGGGCGTCAGCCAGGGCCGGCCGGCGATCTCGACTGCGATCGATGCGGCCGAAGTCATCCTGCACCTGGCGCCGGAAACCAATGGCCATGTAGCAGTAAAGGCCTGGGCGTCGCTGGGCACCTTCACCGGCCGCGAGCACACCCATCTGGCGGTGGGCAAGGAGCACGAGGCGATCCGCTTCCGTGACATCCAGGCGCAGCCGCGCAAGATCATCTCCTCGCCGATCTGGTCCGGGCTGGAAGACGACAACGTCAGCTACAACGCTGGCTACACCAACGTGCACGAGCTGATTCCGTGGCGCACGGTGACCGGCCGCCAGCAGTTCTACCAGGACCACGAGTGGATGATCGACTTCGGCGAGGCCTTCATGGGCTACCGGCCGCCGGTCAACACGCGCACGGTGGAACCGCTGTTGAACCAGCGCCCGAACGGCAACAAGGAGATCGTGCTGAACTGGATCACCCCGCACCAGAAGTGGGGCATCCACAGCACCTACAGCGACAACCTGATCATGCAGACGCTGTCGCGTGGCGGCCCGATCGTATGGATCAGCGAGGATGACGCACGCAGCGCCGGCATCGTCGACAACGACTGGATCGAGCTGTTCAACGTCAACGGCGCGATCGCTGCGCGAGCGGTGGTCAGCCAGCGGGTGATGCCGGGCATGGCGATGATGTACCACGCCCAGGAACGCATCATCAACGTGCCGGGATCGGAGATTTCCGGAACCCGCGGCGGCATCCACAACTCGGTGACCCGCATCGTGCTCAAGCCCACCCACATGATCGGCGGCTACGCGCAGCTGGCCTACGGTTTCAACTACTACGGCACCTGCGGCACCAACCGCGATGAGTTCGTGATCGTGCGCAAGATGGACAAGATCGATTGGCTGGACGATGAACAAGGAAGTTCGAGTGTCGCGGGCGTAGGACGCGCAGGAGCGACCGGCGAGTCAGTACCTGCAGCTGCGAAGGAGGTGGTGTGATGAAGGTCCGTGCACAGATCGCGATGGTGCTGAACCTGGACAAGTGCATCGGCTGCCATACCTGCTCGATCACCTGCAAGAACGTCTGGACCTCGCGCGAGGGCGTCGAGTACGCCTGGTTCAACAACGTGGAAACCAAGCCGGGCATCGGCTACCCCAAGGAATGGGAGAACCAGGACAAGTGGAACGGCGGCTGGGTGCGTACCCGCGCCGGAAAGCTGGTGCCACGCGCCGGTGGCCGCTGGCGCATGCTGGCCAAGATCTTCGCCAACCCGGACCTGCCGCAGATCGACGACTACTACGAGCCGTTCGATTTCGACTACCAGAACCTGCACACCGCCAAGGACAGCCAGCACCAGCCCACCGCGCGGCCGCGCTCGCTGATCAGTGGCGAGCGCATGCAGAAGATCGAGTGGGGCCCGAACTGGGAGGAGATCCTGGGTTCGGAGTTCAGCAAGCGCTCGCGCGACTACAACTTCGACCAGGTGCAGAAGGAGATCTACGGCGCCTTCGAGAAGACCTTCATGATGTACCTGCCGCGCCTGTGCGAGCACTGCCTGAACCCGGCGTGCGTGTCGGCGTGCCCGTCGGGCGCGATTTACAAGCGCGAGGAAGATGGCATTGTGCTGATCGACCAGGACAAGTGCCGCGGTTGGCGCATGTGTGTGTCGGCCTGTCCGTACAAGAAGATCTATTACAACTGGAAGAGCGGCAAGTCGGAGAAGTGCATCTTCTGCTACCCGCGCATCGAGATGGGCGAGCCGACCGTGTGCTCGGAAACCTGCGTGGGCCGCATCCGCTACCTGGGTGTGATGCTGTACGACGCCGACCGTATTGCCGATGCGGCTTCGGTGGCCGCCGAGAAAGACCTGTACCAGGCCCACCTGGACATCTTCCTGGACCCGAATGACCCGGCGGTGATCGCCGCTGCGCGCAAGGAGGGCATCCCGGACAGCTGGCTGGATGCGGCCAGGCAGTCGCCGGTGTACAAGCTGGCGATCGACTGGAAGCTGGCGCTGCCGCTGCACCCGGAATACCGCACGCTGCCGATGGTCTGGTACGTGCCGCCGCTGTCGCCGATCCAGTCCGCCGCCGAACGTGGCCGCGTGGGCATGAGCGGCGAGCTGCCGGACGTGGCTTCGTTGCGCATTCCGATGCGCTATCTGGCCAACCTGCTGACGGCCGGTGACGAGGCGCCGGTGGTGCGCGCGCTGGAGCGGCTGATGGCGATGCGTGCCTGGCGTCGGGCCAAGAACGTGGACGGCGTGGAAGACACCGCGGTGCTGGAACAGACCGGGCTGAGCATCGCCCAGGTGGAAGAGATGTACCGCTACCTGGCCATCGCCAACTACGAGGACCGTTTCGTGATTCCGACCGGCCACCGCGAGTACGCCAACGATGCCTTCGGCGAGCGCGGCGGCTGCGGCTTCACCTTCGGCAACGGCTGCAATGGTGACAGCCCGGCCGATCTGTTCGGCCAGCGCAAGACCACCACTTTCGTGGTGGACAAGGGCCCGAACCACCGCAAGGAGGTGGTGTGATGAGCGTGCTCAAGCTGGTCGGGGTATTGCTGGACTACCCCCGTGAAGAACTGTGGCAGCACGGCGAGGAACTGCTCGCCGCCTGTGACGACCCGGCGCTGAGCGCCGCCCGCCGCCAGCAGCTGCGCAGCTTCGTGCAGCAGCTGCTGGCCACCGACGCGCTGGATGCGCAGGCGGCGTGGCTGGCCAGTTTCGACCGCGGCCGCTCGATGAGCCTGCTGCTGTTCGAACACATCCATGGCGAGTCGCGCGACCGCGGCCAGGCCATGGTCGATCTGGTCGAAACCTACCGCCGCAACGGCTTCGAACTGGATGCCCGCGAGCTGCCGGACTACCTGCCGCTGCTGCTGGAGTTCCTGGCCCATCGCCCCGGCAGCGAGGCCCGCGAATGGCTGCACCACATCGGCCACATCGCCGGGATGCTGGCGGCGCGTGCTGCAGAGCGTGAGCTGCCGCACCGGGTGCTGTTCGAGATCCTGGTCGAAGCCGGTGACGGCAAGGCCGATCTGCAGGCGCTGCGCCAGCGTGCCAGCGAAGAAGTCCGCGACGATACCGCCGAGGCCATGGACCGCTTGTGGGAGGAGGAGGCGGTGCGCTTCGGCGCCGAAGCCCCTGCCGAAGACTGCAAGCCGCCCGTGCGTTCGCCGGCCCGTCCTTCGCATCGAGAGGTCCAGCCATGAGTTACTCCCTGCATCAATTCGCCTTCCAGTACTACCCGTACATCGCCGTGGCAGTGCTGCTGATCGGCAGCTGGGCCCGCTATGACAAGGCCATGTACACCTGGCGCACCGGCTCCAGCCAGATGCTGTCGGACAAGGGCATGCGGATCGGCAGCAACTGCTTCCATATCGGCATCCTGGCCATCCTCGGTGGCCACCTGGTCGGCCTGCTGACCCCGCACGCGGTGTACGAGCACTTCATCACCTCGTCGCAGAAGCAGGTGCTGGCGATGGTGGTCGGTGGTGTGTTCGGCGCGCTGTGCTTCATCGGCATCAGCATCCTGCTGGTACGCCGCCTGTTCAATGCGCGGGTACGGGCCACCGGCAGCTTCGGTGACACCCTGGTTCTGGTACTGCTGTTCGCCCAGCTGTGCCTGGGCCTGTACAGCATCCGGGTGTCGTCCGGCCACCTTGACGGTGGGGTGATGGTGCAGCTGGCCGAATGGGCGCAGCACATCGTGACCTTCCGCGCCGGTGCCGCTGATTACATCGAGGGCGTCAGCTGGGTCTACAAGATGCACATCTTCCTGGGCCTGACCCTGTTCCTGATTGCGCCGTTCACTCGCCTGGTGCACGTGTGGAGCATTCCGATCAGCTACCTGTGGCGGCCCTACCAGGTGGTGCGCCGCCGCCAGGCCACGCTGCGCTACGGTCCGCGGGAGTAAGTCATGGGCAGCCTGCCGAAATTCCTACCGATCACCGTGATCGACTCCGCCGCACCGGTTCCCGCCGAGGCGCATTCGCATCACCATGACGCGGCAGCGCAGGGGCCACGCTCGCTCGGTCAGCCGGCACCGTGCCGGCTGTTCGTGGACGAGACCGCGATCAGCGAGGCTGACATCGCCCGCGAGATGCAGCACCACCGGGCGATGCGCCCGGAACAGTCACGGGCCGAGGCGGCGCGTGCACTGGTGGTGCGCGAGCTGCTGCGCCTGGAAGCGCAGCGGCTGGGCCTGCAGGCACCGGAGGGCAACCGGGTCAGCGACGAGGAAGTGCTGATCCAGCAGCTGCTGGAGGACGCGATCGAAGACCGCGTGCCGACCGACGAAGACTGCCGCCGCTACTTCGAGCAGAATCCGGAGCGATTCCGCTCGCCTGACCGCGTGCGCCTGCGCCATATCCTGCTGGCCGCGCCGGCCGACGACGTGGCCGGGCGCTTCGCCGCACGCACCGAAGGCGAGCGGCTGGTCGGGCTGCTGAAGGAGTCGCCGCACCTGTTCGCCGATTTCGCCCTGCGCCATTCGCGCTGCCCCTCCAGCAGCGAGGGCGGCGACCTCGGCTGGTTGCAGCGCGGGCAGACCACGCCGGAGTTCGACCGCCAGGTGTTCCGCCTGCGCGAGGGCCTGGCCGGTTTCCCGGTGGAATCGCGCTGGGGCTACCACGTGGTCTGCGTCGATGCCCGCGAGGAAGGCCAGCCACAGCCGTTCGAGGCGGTGCTGCCACAGCTGCGTGATTACCTGGAGCTGCAGGTGCGGCAGCGCGAGGTGCAGGCCTACCTGCTGCAGCTGCAGGAGCGCTACCCGGTGCGCGGGCTGGACGAGATTGAAGCCGACGCGGATATCGGCTGAACCCCATTGAACGAGGAGACCCCATGAACCAGGCCCCCGCCAGTGCCGGGCAGCAGCAACGTGCGCTGTGGCTGAGCACGTTCGCCTTCACCGTGTGCTTTGCGGTGTGGATGATCTTTTCGATCATCGGCATCCAGATCAGCCAACAGCTCGGTTTGAACGACACCCAGTTCGGCCTGTTGATCGCCACGCCGGTGCTGACCGGTTCGGTCAGCCGCGTCTTCCTGGGCATCTGGTCCGACCAGTTCGGTGGCCGCAAGGTGATGGTGCTGGTGATGCTGTGTGGCGCCGTGGCCACCTGGATGCTGACCTACGCGCAGACCTACACCCAGTTCCTGATTGCCGCGCTGTGCGTGGGCATCGCTGGCGGCAACTTTTCGGTGGGCGTGGCCTACGTATCGAAGTGGTTCCCGGCCAGCAAGCAGGGCACCGCACTGGGCATCTTCGGTGCCGGCAACATCGGCTCGGCGGTGACCAAGCTGCTGGCGCCGCTGGTGATGGTGGCGGCCGGCTGGACCATGGTTGCCAAGGTCTGGGCCGTTGCGCTGGCTGTCACTGCGGTGCTGTTCTTCCTCTTCAGCAAGGAAGATCCGTCGCTGGAGCAGCGCCGCCGCGAAGGCGTGAAGCCGGTGCCGTTTGCCGAGCAGATGGCACCGCTGAAGAACCTGCAGGTCTGGCGGTTCTCGCTGTACTACTTCTTCGTGTTTGGCGGCTTCGTGGCGCTGGCGTTGTGGCTGCCGCACTACCTGGTGGGCGCCTATGGCATGGACGTGGGCCACGCTGGGATGCTGGCGGCGTGCTACTCGATCCCGGCCAGCCTGTTCCGCGTGGTCGGTGGCTGGATGTCGGACCGGATGGGTGCGCGCCGGGTGATGTACTGGACCTTCGGCGTGTCGGCCATCTGCACCTTCCTGCTGGCCTACCCGGATACCGAGTATGTGGTGAAGGGCATCCATGGCCCGATCCACTTCCATCTGGCCATCGGCGTGGTGATGTTCACCGTGCTGGTGTTCGTGCTTGGCTTCTTCATGTCGCTGGGCAAGGCCGCGGTCTACAAGCACATTCCGGTGTACTACCCGCAGCACGTGGGTGCCGTGGGCGGCGTGGTCGGCATGATCGGTGGCCTGGGTGGCTTCATCCTGCCGATCGTGTTCGGCGCGTTGAACGATGCAGTGGGCATCTGGAGCAGCTGCTTCATGCTGCTGTTCGTGCTGGTGGCGGCTGCACTGGCATGGATGCACTTCGCGATCCGTCGCATGGAACGTCGCCACTTCCCGCAGATCGACCGCGAGACCGACCTGCCCGAAGCCATTGATGCGGCCGCGGCCGAGCGGGTGCGCGGTGGCTGAGGGGGTTGCCGGCCAGCGGCCGGCACTACCAAGTGGTGGGTGAAGGGGTAGTGCCGGCCGCKGGCCGGCATGAACCCACCGATGCGCCACGCTTGATTTCAATCAGGGCCACGCGAAGAGGAACGCCCGAAGATGTCTGCCATGAGCTTCCACGTTGACGAGAGCGAGGACACTGCGCTGCAGGCGGCATTGCTGCGGCAGCCCCGACACGTGCTGTTTCCGCCGGCTGACCAGTTCAGTACCGGCTTTGGCGAAAGCGGGTGGCGCGGCGCCGTGCGCGCCAGCAACGAGCACCTGATCCCGCGTGGCTTGACGCTCGGCTTCCAGGTTGGTCGTGGTGGACGCGATGCGCCAGCGCAGGCGTATCTGGACACCCTGCTGCTGGCGCTGCGCCTGCAGGCCGGCGCGCTGGCTGAAGATCGCGAGGTAGCGGCGATGGTACTGCAGCTGGGGCTGGCCGAGACGCTGCCACCGCCCCAGCTGGGCCAGCTGCTGGATGCGGTGCCGCAGCACCTGCGCACCGTGGCGCGCCCGCAAGTGGAAGTGCGGCTGGACGCGGGTAGTGCGCTGTCACCGGCGCAGCTGCGTGCGGTCGGCTGTACCCGCCTGAACGTGATCGACCGTGCCGATGCGCCGGGGCCGACCCTGCTGGCACAGGCGCGACAGGTCGGCTTTACCGCGCGCTACTACCAGTTGCGGGTGCCCGGCAGCGAGGACACCGGCTTCATCGAACGACTGCATGAGGTGCTGGCCGAAGCGCCCGAGCGCATCCTGTTGCCGGCGCCGTTCGCACTGCCGGAACATCCTTCGGCCGCACGATGGCTGCAGAGCTGGCGCCTGCTGCGCGCAGCAGGTTACGAGCCGATCGGTGGCGATCACTATCAGCGCGGCGACCTGCCCAACCCGCATGGCCCGGGCGATGGCCAGCGTCATTGTGACCTGGCCGGCGCGCCACGCCGCGACCGCAGCGATTTCATCGGGCTTGGCCTGTCCGCCTGCAGCCAGATCGGCGAGGTGTTCTACCGCCTGGAGGACGAACTGGGCGAATGGCGTGCGCGGCTGCAGGCCGGGCACATGGGCGTGTCTGCCGGATTGATCCTGTCCGAAGACGAGCGACTGGCGGCCGAGGTGGCGCAGAGCATCGCCTGCGATCACGCGCTCGATGCGGCTGCCTTCGAATGGCGCAACGATGAACCGTTCGAAGAATGCTTCGCCGAGCAGCTGCCGGCATTGGCACCGTTGCTGGCGCGCGGCTGGGCACACTGGGATGGGCGCGTACTGCGGCTGGCCGAAGAAGGGCGGCTGCTGTGGCGTATGATGGCCGCATGCTTCCGGCCGGCGGCCGCCATCGCTTGAGTCCTGCCTCGATGTCTTCAACTCCGCCTTCCCAGGGCCGTCTCGGCCGGGCCACGCCGAACCCTGCCGCCGCTGATGACGGCGACGCGCTGCACTTCTGCAGTACCTGTGCGTTTTCCGATGCCTGCATGTCGCAGGGCTATGACAAGACCGCGCTGGGCGAGCTGCATGTGCTGGTTGACCACGTCGGTCCGTTCCATGCGGGTGACTACATCTTCCGCGCCGGCGAATCGTTCGATTCGATCGCCGCAGTACGCGCCGGCATGGTCAAGACCTTCGTCGATGACAGCCAGGGCAACGAGCAGGTGCTGGGCTTCAGCCTGCCGGGCGAAGTGATCGGCCTGAATGCGATCCACGGTTCGCGCTTCCCCTGCAATGCGGTGGCGCTGGATACGGTGCACCTGTGCCGCATCTCGTTCCCCAAGCTGAGCTCGCTGGCCACGCGCATGCCGGGTCTGCAGGCCAAGCTGTTCAGCCTGCTCAGTGCGGAGATCGGCAAGGTCGCTACCCTGGCCGCCAACCACCGTACCGAAGAGCGCATGGCCGCGTTCCTGCTGGACATGTCCGAGCGTTACGCGCGGCGTGGTTTTTCCGCCACGCGCTTCAACCTGACGATGGCGCGTACCGAGATCGCCAATTACCTGCGGATGGCGCCGGAAACCGCCAGCCGCGTGCTGCGTCGCCTGAGCGATGATGGAATCATCGCGGTGAAGCAGCGTGAGATCCTGCTGCTGCAGCCCGAGCGCCTGGCGGCGCTGGCGGTGGCCGACGAATCCGATCCGAACTGAACCTGGCCGGGAGCCTACGATGAAGCGAGCTGGACTGTTGTTGCTGGGACTGCTGGCCACGGTGCCGGCCTGGGCGGCCGACCTGACGGTGTCGGCGGCATCGAGCCTGACCGAGAGCTTCCGCGAACTGGGCGCCGCCTATGAGAAGGCGCACCCGGGGACCAAGGTCGATTTCAACTTCGCCGCGTCCGGCGTGCTGCTGCAGCAGATCAGCCGTGGCGCACCGGTGGATGTGTTCGCGTCGGCCGATGAAACCACGATGGACCAGGCACAGCAGCAGGACCTGCTGGCGGCCGGTACCCGCGAGGTGTTCGCAGTGAATGCGCTGTGGGTGGTGGTGCCGCCGCAGGCCAAGACTGCGCCGCGTACCCTGAAGGACCTGGCTGGTGCCGGCGTGCAGCGCATCGCACTGGGCAACCCGGACAGCGTGCCGGTCGGCCGCTATGCCAAGGGCGCGCTGGAAGCGGCGGGCCTGTGGCCGTCGGTGCAGGGCAAGACCATCACCACGCAGAACGTGCGCCAGTCGCTGGATTACGTGGCGCGCGGTGAGGTGGATGCCGGCTTCGTCTACGCCACCGATGCGCAGGCGATGCCCGACCGGGTGCGCCGTGCCTTCGCGGTGCCGGTGTCGGGGCGCATTGCCTATCCGTTGGCGGTGACCAAGGCCAGTGCGCAGCCGGCCGAAGCCAAGCGCTTCACCGCCTTCGTACGTTCGGCACAGGGCCAGGCGATCCTGGCCAAGCACGGGTTCGGTAAGCCCTGAGGCATGGATCTCGACTGGAGCGCGCTGGGGTTGTCGCTGAAGGTGGCCGGTTGGGCCACCGCGATCAATCTGGTGCTGGGCGTGGCACTGGGCGCGCTGCTGGCGCGGCGGCGCTTTCCCGGCCGTGAGCTGCTGGATTCGCTGCTGACCCTGCCGATGGTGTTGCCGCCAACGGTGCTGGGCTATTACCTGCTGGTGCTGATCGGCCGCAACGGCCCGATCGGCGCCTGGCTGCAGTCGTGGTTCGGCATCAACCTGGTGTTCACCTGGCAGGCGGCGGTGATCGCTGCGGCGGTGGCCTCGCTGCCGCTGGTATTCAAGCCGGCACGCGCGGCGTTCGAGGAAGTGGACGGTCAGCTTGAGCAGGCCGCACGCACGCTGGGTGTGTCCGAAGCGGCGGTGTTCTTCCGCATCACGCTGCCGCTGGCCTGGCGCGGCATCCTCGCCGGCCTGCTGCTGGCGTTCGCCCGCGCGATGGGCGAATTCGGTGCCACGTTGATGGTGGCCGGCAGCATTCCTGGCCGCACGCAGACGCTGTCGATTGCCATCTACGAGGCGGTGCAGGCCGGGCAGGATGGCAAGGCCAACGCGCTGGTGATCCTGACCTCGGTGGTCTGCATCGTGATCCTGCTGCTGGCCGCGCGGCTGGTGGGTGGGCGTCGCCGGGAGATGCGCGATGTGGCTTGACCTGCAGGTGCAGCGTCGGCTGCAGGCGGCCAGCCAGGATTTCATGCTGGACGTAGCCTTGCAGTGCACGCAGCGGCAGGTAGTGCTGTTCGGCCCCTCGGGTGCCGGCAAGAGCCTGACCCTGAAGGCAGTGGCCGGGCTGCTGCGGCCGGGCCAGGGCCACGTGCGCCTGCAGGGGCAGACCTTGTTTGACGCGGCGGCCGGCGTGGACCTGCCACCGCAGCGCCGTCGGCTGGGCTACGTGTTCCAGGATTATGCGTTGTTCCCGCATCTGAGCGTGCGCCAGAACGTGGCGTTCGGTCTGCAGAAGGGCTGGTTGAATCCGCGCGCCCGCCAGCGCTTCGACGCAGTGGAGCAGTGGTTGCACGCATTCCGCATCGACACGGTGGGCGATCTGCTGCCCTCGCAGGTCTCCGGTGGCCAACGCCAGCGCACGGCGCTGGCGCGGGCCCTGGTGACGCAGCCGCAGGCGCTGCTGCTGGATGAGCCGTTCTCTGCGCTTGACCATGATCTTCGCCAGCACCTGCGCCAGGAGCTTGAGACCGTGCTGGACAAGACCGGCATCCCATTGTTGTTGATCAGCCACGACCCGCAGGATGTGGCCATGTTCGGCCAGCAGGTAGCACGGGTGGTGGACGGCCGCATCGTCGGCGGTTGATCCGTGATGGACGCGCGGGCGATGGTTGGTTGCATCTGATGGTAGTGCCGGCTGCTGGCCGGCAGCCATGGAATCCGGGGCAGCCGGCCAGCGGCCGGCTCTACCGGTTCAGGGGTTTCGCGACGCACGGGCAATGGATGGCCATATCTGATGGTAGTGCCGGCCGCDGGCCGGCAACCAYGGATTCCGGRGCAGCCGGCCAGCGGCCGGCTCTACCGGTTCAGGGGTTCCGTGACGTACAGGCGATGGTTGGTTGCATCTGATGATAGTGCCGGCCGCTGGCCGGCAACCACGGATTCCGGAGCAGCCGGCCAGCGGCCGGCTCTACCGGTTCAACCGTTCGTCGCCCACTGGATGAACGCCCAGCGCCGCGTCGGCGCCATGCCGAAACGATGCTGTGGCGAGCGTGCATGCCATGCACGTACGCGTGCCTCCTCATCCGCATCCAGCGCACCGAACAGCTCCACGGCCTGGCGCACCAGGCCGTCGGCATCCTGCGCGACGTCGCGCACCGATTCGGGCAGGTAGTCCAGCTGCGGCTCGCGTCCCATGTCCAGCAGCATGTTGATCGGGTAGCGATGATCGGGCATCGGCACCCAATCACGGCCAAGCAGCTCGGCCAACTCCGGTACGCCGGCCCGAGGACCGGTGGCGAAGGTGATGCAGGCACGCTGGCGGGCGTGCGCATCCAGCCTGCGCAGCGCGGCCTCCAGATCCGCCACCATCAGCGAGCGCGAGGCAATGGCCAGATCACAGCGCGGCACGTCGCGCCAGTCGTCGGTCCACGACAGCGCCCAAGGCGTGACGTTGGAAACGCCGTCGCGGGTGATGGCGGCACGCAGGCCGTCGAGCATGCCGGTGCTGTAGTCGAGCGCATGCACATGACCGACCTGCGTAGCGATCGGCAGGCTCAGCAGCCCGGGGCCGCAGCCCACGTCGAGCACGGTGGCCACGCCAGAAAGATCAAGCCGGGCGAGGAACGCCTCGCTGTAGTCGTCGTGACGGCGCCTCCAGCTGGACTGTGCGGCACGCGCGTCCCAGGCACTGGCCGGCTTGGCCCGGAAGCCACAGGCCTGCAGGTGTTGGCGATAGCGTGCGCTGTGGTCGATCGGGGTCGGTAGCGGTGTATTCATGTAGAAGTTCCGGAAGCGGGCAGGGCGGCGGCGACGCGTGCGGCATCGACGCCATACAGGGTGGCGAGGTGTTCGGGCGTTGCGACCTCGCGGGCAGGGCCGAGCGCCTGCAGGCTGCCAGCGGACATCAACGCGATGCGGTCGGCCACCTGCAGCGCGTGCTGCGGCTGATGGGTGGACAGCAGCACGCCGATGCCACGCTCGGCCAGGCGGCGCACGGTGTCGAGGATGCGCAGCTGGTTGCCGAAATCGAGGCTGGCGGTGGGTTCGTCCATCACCAGCAGTTGCGCCTGCTGGGCCAGTGCACGTGCGATCAGTACCAGCTGGCGTTCGCCACCGCTGAGCGTGGTGACGGTACGTTCGGCCAGCGCCTGCAGGCCCAGTTCGCGCAGGCAGTCATCGGCGATGGCCTCGTCGGCGCGGCCAGGTGCGGACAGCAGGCCCAGGTGCGCGGCACGGCCCATCGCCACCACCTCGCGCACGCGCCAGGCAAAGGGCAGCGGCGCGGCCTGCGGCACGTACGCCATGCGGCGGGCGCGGGCGGCGCGATCATGCGCGCGTAGCGGCGAGCCCTGCAGGTCCACTTCGCCGCGTACCGCAGGCAGCAGGCCGAGCAGGGTGCGGAACAGGGTGGTCTTGCCACAGCCGTTCGGGCCAAGCAGGCACAGCACCTCGCCGGGCTGCACCGACAGTGCAAACGGCACGCCCAGTGCCACGCCGGCATGGCCGATGACCAGGCCACGTGCCGCCAGAAGCGGGGCCGCAGCATTCATGGGCGACGCTCGCTGCGTGCCAGCACCAGCAGGAAACACGGCACGCCGACGAAGGCGGTGAGGATGCCGAGTGGCAGTTCGATCGGCGCCAGGGTGCGCGCCAGCGTATCGGCGGCAAGCAGGAAGCTGGCGCCAAGCAGCAGGCTGGCCGGCAGCAGGCGGCGGAAATCAGCACCGACCAGCAGCCGCGCGATATGCGGAACCACCAACCCGACCCAGCCGATGATGCCGGCCAGTGACACCGCTGCCGCGGTGCACAGCGTGGCGGCGGCAATCAGCGTCCAGCGCAGCGGGGTGACCGCCACGCCCAGCGCGCTGGCCTCTTCATCACCCAGGCCTAGCAGGTTCACTCGCCAGCGCAGCAGCACCAGCGGCAGCAGCCCGATCAGCAGCAATGGCGCGGTGACCTTGAGGTCGTCGATGACCACCGCGTTCAAGCCACCCAGCAGCCAGAAGGTGATGGACGGCAGCTGGGTGTACGGATCAGCCAGCAGCTTCAGCAGTGAAATGCCGGCACCGAGCAACGCAGACACCGCGACGCCGGCCAGCACCAGCACCAGTACCGGATCATGCCGCCGCACCAGCGCCGCCACCAGGCAGACCAGGCCCACCGCACTAAGCCCGCCTGCGAAGGCGATGCCCTGCACCAGCAGCATCGGCAGGCCGAGGAACAGCCCCAGCGAAGCGCCAAGGCCCGCGCCGGCCGAGACCCCGAGGATGTCCGGCGACACCAGCGGATTGCGGAACATGGCCTGGTAGGCCGCGCCGGCCGCCGACAGCACTGCCCCGATCAGCACGGCGGCCAGCACGCGTGGCAGTCGGATATGCCAGAGCGCGGCCTGCACCGCAGGCGGGCTGGGTTCGCCGATGCCGAACAGCTGCCAGCCGATCGCATGCAGCAGCGCCGCCGGACGCACCGGAAACTGGCCGGCCGAGAACGCCAGCAGCAGCATCGCCAGCAGAAGGCTCCAGCCACCGGCATGCCAGGCCCAGCGTGGAAGCGTGCGCATGCTCAGAGGTTCGCATCCAGGCTGCGTGCCAGTGCGGAGGGCAATGGCTGGCCCCACAGCAGCTGATGCAGCGCACCGATGCGCGCGCGCAGCGCGGCAGGCGCCAGCGCCGGCACTGCACCCGGATGCAGCCTGGATAGCAGCCACGGCAGGCCGGGCAGGCGGTTGACGCCGGGCGGGCCATCCAGCCAGCCGAACGGCAGTACGGGTGCGCAGTGCAGGCGACGCTCGCGCACGGCGCGCAGGGCACGCCAGCGTGGATCCTGCGCCGCGCGTGCAGCGAACCCGGCATCCTGGGTCAGGATCACATCCGGATCCCAGGCCAGCAGTTGCTCGAATGACACGCGGGCAAGGCCCCCGGCGCCGGCACCGGCGGCCACGTTGCGGCCGCCACAGAACTCGATGACTTCGGTGTTGATCGAACCGGACAGACCGCTTTCCAGGCCGTCGCTGCCACGCCCGTAGTACACGGTGGGCCGCGTCGCAGCGGGACGCGTCGCCAGCACCTCACGCACCAGTGCCAGCTGCGCTTCGGCCGCCTGCGCCAGTGCTTCGCCACGTGCGGCAACACCCAGCAGCCTGCCGACGTGGCGCAGCTGCGCCGGATGATCGGGCAGGCGGCCGGCAATCAGCTCGAACGGAATCGCGGTCTGCTTCCAGACCCGCTCGGCCGAGTCGCGGTAATTGGCGTCGAAGTCACCGGCATCCAGTACCAGGTCCGGCTGCATTGCCAGCAGGCGCTCGAGGCTGACCGTGCTGCCGCGCCCGGCCAGGCGACCGACCACCGGCAGCGTGCGCAGCGCTGCCGGCAGCTGCGCCAGTGCCTCGGGCGATACCTTCATCGGCCAACCGAGCAGGCGTTCGGGTGCCACCGCGGCAAGCAGTACCGCAGCCGGTGGACCGGCCGCGAACACGCGCTTGGGCGTGGCCTTGGGCGCACCCAGCCGCAGCACGCGCTGCGCCGGCATCGCCAGCAGCTTGGCATTGGCGACCAGCAACGGTGCCAGCGCGAATGCCTGCAGCAGGGCGCGCCGCCTCATGCGGCGGCCTCCGGTGCGGTGCGGCAGGCATCCCACCAGGCCTGCAATGCCGCGTCATCGGCGGGCAGCTCGACGGCCATGCCGCCGGTGAACTGGCGCCACGCGTCGAGGTAGGGCAGCTTCACCGCGGTCAACAACGGGATGCCGGCCAGCATCAGCGCCAGCAGCTCATCGGCCATGCCGCCCCCTTCCGATTCCAGCGTGCCGAAACGGTTGGCGATGGCCAGCGCGGCGCGGTCCTGCAACGCGCGGCGCAGCACCACGCTGGCATCGGCGATGCCGCCCGGGTCCAGGTTGCAGCCACAGGAGGCCGGGCCCAGCGCCTGGCTGATCGGATAACGCGAACCGGGATCGGTCACGTCCATCAGTGCCATGCGCTTGTTGCCGTTGGCGGTGGGTTCGTGCGGCAGGTGCACCAGCCCGCGCACGCGGTGGCCGGCGGCCAGTTGGCGTGCGGCGAACGCGGCCAGCAGGGCATCGGGTTCGCCGCTGTGGTCATGCACGATCGCGGCAATGCGCGGGGCCTGTATGGCGATCATGCTCAGAACCTCCAGTTGGCGTTGGCAAACCAGGTGCGGCCCGGCATCGGGTAGCCGTCGGCCAGCTCGTACCATGTGTCACCGATGTTGCGCACGCCGAGGTCGAAATCCCAGGCGTCGCGCGGGCTCCAGCTGGCCTTCAGGCCGGTGATGCCATAGCCGGGCAGCTCGCGCACCGGACGTGCGGCATCGGCGTAGCTGACCTTGCGGCCCTGCTCGGCTTCCAGCGTGGCCTGCAGCTTCAGCTGTGGCAGCAGCTGCCAGCCCACCGCCATGAACAGCCGTTGGCGCGGGCTGTCGAGCAGGGCCACGCTGCGGTCTTCCAGGTTGGTGCGGCGCAGCCAGGTGTAGCTGGCCTGCAGGTCCCAGTCGTCGCCGATGCGCTGGCGCAGGCCCAGTTCGACACCTTGGTGGCGGGCCTTGCCGACGTTCTGCGCCTGGTTGCAGGTGCTGCCGCCGCATTCGCGCGAGGCCACTACCGCATTCTGGATCAGGTCATCGATGCGGCTCTGGAACACTGCCGCCTGCAGCTGGCCACCTTCCCACCAGCGGCCACGCAGGCCCACCTCGAAGTGGGTGGCATGCTCGGCTTTCAGATCCGGGTTGGGCAGTGCCGCACCCATGCGCGCCGAGTAGCGGTCCATGATGGTCGGGAAACGCGTGCGCCGCGCGGCGCTTGCATACCACTGCTGGTCCGGTGCCAGCTGCTGCACGTACTCCAGCACGGCGTTGGTGGCATCGGTGCTGCCGGTCGGCCAGAAGTACACGCGCTTGGCGTCGCGGCGGTCATGGCCGATGCCCACGCGCAGGTGCGAGGTGTCGGTCAGCGCGATGCGGTCCTCGATCGCCACTGACGTGGTGACATCACGGAAATCCTTGGTGGGCGAGTGCGGGTTGCGCTCGCTGTGCTGGTCTTCCTTGTAGTGGATCGCGAACTGCAGTTCCTGGCGCGGCAGCGCCGTGGTGGCCAGGGTCACCGAGCCGCCCACGGTGCGGTCATCGTAGATGCTGGGGAAGCTGCTGTTGTCCATCGCCACCTGGTAGGTGCCGTCGGTGTAGGCATCCAGGCCGTTGCCATAGGTGTCGCGGTAGACGCGGGTGCGCAGCGTGGTGTGCTCGCCCAGGCGGGTGTTGCCGATGAAGTACAGGCTGTCCTTGTCCCACCACGGCCAGCGCCAGTAACGGATGCCGCTGCGCGCAGTGCCGGTGTAGACCGGGTTGTCCTTCTCGCCGTCCTGGCGCGCGTAGCCGATCGCGTACTCGTCGCCCTCGCGCGGGGTGTAGCCCAGCTTGAACGACAGGCGGCGATCGTCGCGCGAGGCGTTGCGGCGGTCCTTGCCGGTGTCGGTGGGCACGCGCTTGTAGTCGACGAAGCCCTTCGGCAGCCGGAACTCATCGGCCTTCAGGATCGACGCACCGAGCTGGAAGTACCAGTCGCCACGACGCCCGCCGAGGTTGATCGCCGCCTTGCGCTCGCCGCCATCGGCGATGCCCAGCCGCACGTCGCCTTCCAGCGCACGCTCCGGGCGGCGGCTGACCAGGTTGATCGCACCGCCGAGGATGTTCGGCCCGTACAGCAGCGAGGCACCACCACTGGCGACCTGGATCTCGGCCAGGTCGAAGGTGGTGAAACGGCCGAAGTCCACGTAGCCGTCATAGGGCACGTACAGCGGAATGCCATCGAGGAACACCGGTACCTGGCGTGCGTCGAAGCCGCGCAGGTAGACCATGTCCTCGTTGCGCGAGTTGCGCGCCAGGCTCACGCCCGGCAATACGCTGACCGCATCACCGACCGTGTTGCGGTCGAGCTGCTGGATGCGTTCGGCGTCGAGGCTGCGCTCTGCCACGGTGGGCGACGTGCCGCGCTCGGCATGCACGTCGATCGTGCCCAGGGTGAACACCGGCGGCGAGGCAGTGTCGGCCGCGGTGGCGGCAAGCGGGAGCAGCAGGACGGACAGGGGTAGAACGAAACGACAGGTACGCATCCTCGCGAGTCCTCGGGTTCGTTATATCCAAGATGATATAACGGTTGGCAGGGGTCAACTTGATGACCGACCCGGGGATTCTCGGCGCTGGCCGGCACGGCCACCTTGATCGATATCAAGCCCGGTGCAGGGCGGTCACGCCGTACACTGGTCGCTCTCGCGAACGCAGGGATCGATGCACGATGAGTGAGGCCGAGCCGCCGTTGGAACTGCAGGGCAACCTGTGGCTGAGCATTGCCGGTCAGAGCGTGGGCGGTCGCGGACGCTTCGCGCTGCTGGGCCTGATCGATGCGTGTGGCTCGATCAGCCAGGCCGCCAAGCGCATGGGCATGACCTACAAGAACGCCTGGGACGCGGTGGACGCGATGAATACCGCGGCCGGCGAACCGCTGGTCGCGCGCAGCGTGGGCGGCCGTGGTGGTGGCGGTGCACGACTGACCGAGCGCGGCCACCAGCTGATCGCCCGTTTCGAGGAGGTCGAGCGCGCGCACCGCACCTTCCTGCAGTCGCTGCAGGCCACCCCCGGGCTGGACGAGGATCTGGCCCTGATCCGGAGAATCGGCATGATCACCAGTGCACGCAACCAGTTCCATGGCCGGGTCAGTGCGCTGGCCACCGGTGCGGTGAATGATGAAGTGCAGGTCGAAGTGGCACCGGGCCTGGCGTTGGTGGCCACCATCACCCATGGCAGCGTGGAATCGCTGGGGCTGGCGGTGGGCGTGCCGGCCTATGCGCTGGTGAAAGCTTCCTCGGTGATCGTGGCGCAGGGCGAGGGCGCGCGCTACTCGGCGCGCAACCAGTTCGCCGGCACGGTGGAGCGCATCACCGAGGGCGCGGTGAATGACGAGGTGGTGGTGGACATCGGCCATGGCTGCAGTGTGGTGGCGGTGATCACCCGCGCCAGTACCGCAGCTCTGGAACTACGCGTAGGCAGCACGGCAACAGTACTGTTCAAGGCGTCTAGCGTGATTGTGGGCGTGCCGATGTAGAGCGGTCTGGTAGTGCCGGGGGGGGGGGGGGGGGGGGGGGGGGGGGGGCGGGGGCGGCGCGGGGGGGGGGCGGGGGGGGGGGGGGGGGGGTGGGGGGGSGGGGGGGGGGGGGGGG